>PLLA01000091.1 GCA_003140835.1 Candidatus Tumulicola scandinaviensis
CCACCCGACCCCATCGAATCGAGGAATACCAACTGATTTTGAGCCGTCGCTTGCGTCGTAAACGCATTGAACTGCCAAATATGAGAGACCGGCGGCGGGCTCGGCGACGAGGTTGCGTTGACCGGGTTGAAGATAACTCGCTGGAACGTAATCTGGTACTCACTGCCGGTTCCGTTGCTGTTTGGAATGTACTGGAACTGCTGCTGAGTCGGGAACACCCTCAAGAACTGAGGTGGGATCACCGGGTTCTGGTTCTTGACGAATTGGATGGCGCTGGCGTAGGTCGCGCCTCCGCTGCCGCCGGCGAACAAGGCCGTCGAATAGGCTGCCCAGTTGGTTTGCTGCGGATTCGTCAACGGCGTCAAGCCGTTGCCGGTCGTGTTGAAAACCGTCCAATACTGATAGCTGGAAAAGTTGAATTGACCGGCAATGTCAAACTTCACGACCATGTAGCCGGGAAGTGCGCCGCCCGCTCCCAAGCCGGGAGGGTTCGGCGTAACCTGACGACCGCAAGCAACCAGAACAACTGCCGCAACCATAAATAATCCGAAGCTCAGCTTGCCCAACATGTTTTCACACTTACCCTAACGCCCAATGAACACATCCGAGCCTTTGGTGCTGCTGTGCTCGTACCTTACTGAGTTTCGTCGCCGTCCCCGACTACCTTCCCGAAGATGAGTTCGTCACACGTCGTTCCGTCGCGCTGAACATACGAGGCCCGCAATCGACCCTCGCACTTGAACCCTGCCTTCTCGAGGACGCGGATAGAGGCTATGTTGGGTTCGAAGACGCTCGCCTGAAGTCGTCGATACCCGCTCTCGAAAGCGCGCGTTACCAGAACCTTCAATGTTGCAGTCGCGATGCCCCGACCCCAGTGCCCCTTGCCAAGCCAATAGCCGACGATTGCGACGCCGCGATGAGTGTCCTCGCACGGTTCAATACCCGCACCGCCAACAAGTTCGCCATTTACTTCAATCGCGAAGTATTGAGGTGGCTCCTGAAAGCTTGCTGAAGTTACTTTCCTCAAAGCGCCCTCAGCAGGTGACGGCTGGGACCATCCGCTCATCCACCGAGCAACCTCAATGTCGTCGGTGAGAGCCTGCCGCACCGGCGTGTCAGCAATCGTCCAAGGCCGAACTACTACGTCCACGGCGTGAGAAAACTTAGTCTTCGTTGGAGTCTTCCCGCGCCATATCGTACTCCTTGGGAGTAAAGCAGTGTATCCCAGCGACGAAGTCGGTCAGCCCGATATGGAGCGACGCCAGTATCGAATCCTGAACGAGCCTCTTCCTGTCGCCGTCATCCCGATTCTCAAAGCCTGGCCAAACCACGACCAAAGCTGGCTTCCCTTGAGGGAGCGGAGCGTAGTGCGAAGCAGCACCGGGCAGACTCTTTGAAACAGCATCGAGAATCTGCTGCTGATAAGGACCCAAGGCGTCGTACTTCGCAGTTGCCTCAAACTTATAACCCATACCGCCAGTCTAGCAACGACCGTTACCGAGTACAAGGTTAGCGCCAGTTTAAAAACGGCCGCCCATATTTTTCGCGTTTCGACAAACGGCGATTTCGAAGGCACATCTGGCCATCGGGTATCCCCCTCCCTTTAGTGAGGCGTGACGGTGAGTGTGTGGTGGGCGCGTGGCGCGTTGGATTCCGTCGCCGCTGCAACCTATGGCCCCCTCGGGGGCTGCCTTCCTCGTGCGGTAGGTGGCGATTAAAAGGAGCGCACGCAGGTCGATTCCATGGCGATACAAACCTTGACCGACCGTCGATGGTTTGTTACAGTTGCTGTGTGAAGTGCAAACTCGTCGCCTACTACCGCGTTTCTCGCGAATCTCAAGGCCGTTCGGGACTCGGACTGGAGGGCCAACGAGAAGCAGTACGTCAGCATGTCCGCGCTACCGGGTGCGACCTCGTCAGTGAATACACAGAAGTCGAATCAAGCGCGCGCGACGACCTGGATAATCGACCGGAGCTACGCAAGGCCATTCGTCACGCCAAACGCGCCAAGGCTACCCTCGTTATCGCCAAGCTCGACCGCCTCGCTCGCAGCGTCTTTGTGACCGCCGAGCTTATGAAGTCCGGTGTCGAGTTTGTTGCCTGCGACAACCCTACGGCCAACCGGCTCACAATACAGAGACTAGCTGCCGTGGCGGAACACGAGGCTAGGGCCATTTCGGAGCGCACTAAAGCGGCCCTCGCCGCGTACAAGGCCCGTGGCGGACGTTTAGGTGCGAGCCTGCCCCAATGTCGCAACTTGACCCGGAAGGCCCGCTTAAGGGGCGGGGAGGCCGCCGCAGAGTACCACGCGCGGCGCGCAGACGAAGCCTACGCCGAAGAAGTCTATCCGCGTCTCAAAGCACTCTCGCGAAAGGGTCTATCATTACGCGCCATCGCTCGCGCATTGAACGATGAAGGCCACCAAACGCTCAACGGCAAGCAGTGGACGGCGGTCCAGGTCGGCCGCATTCTTGACCGCATCGCCGCGTAGTATCTATCCGTTTTTCCACGGGAATAATGGCCTAGCTTGACGTTTTGGTTCAACGCCTGAGGCTACTATCGGCGCGCCCCGATGAACGCCTTTAGAAAGGCCGTACACCACGAACCGGCAGCCTATTCCTAATGGCTATGGGCTCGGTCACAGAACGCATCTAGCGCCGACTAGCACCTCGAAAACTCCCGCTCGACGGCGATGACTGCAGCGCGTTACCATCCGCGACATGAAACGACTACCGCTACTGCTCGAAGACTGCCCAACGACCGCGTTGCCCATCGTTGTCAATGATGCCCTCGCGCAGTTGACACTCGCCGAACGCCTGTCCCTTGGGAGTCGCCTCCCGGCCGCCGTAGGACTGCGGGCCGAGGCTATTCTCGCGGGTTTGGAAGTGGGCGAACTCGACGAGGTGCTCACCGCCCACGACGTTGAGTACCTGGGCGCGATGGTGCGTCTCTGCTTGACGTTTATGCTACCCTAACCCTCTAGTAACCGAGAACGACGAAGATGCGGACTACGTCACGGAACCGGAAAGCCTAGCGCGTTTTCCCGAAGGCCGAGCCGAGCTAGTCTACTGCCAGTACTGCGAACGTCCTCTGATTGTGCGACCCGGCACCGAACCCGACTGCGGCATGCACCTGAACTAGTTCGCCGCCAGAAATGCGCGCGCAGTTGAGATGCGAGGCAAATCGTCTGTTTTCGCATTTACTACTACCCTTCCGACCCTTTTCGCAGTCGCGGCGAGTTGTCGGGTTCGCTTTTTGGTGCAAGATGTTGCAGAAAAGCGCAACACAAAAAGGGCCTTCGCGTTGAAAGTCTAGCCGAGCACGCCGCGACCTAACCCCCTCTTCCGTGGTTCCCGGCCCTTCTCGCGGCGTTTGCGCCCGTCTGGCTGTCTGTTGGTCAGGCGGCGCGGAAGAGTGTGCCCTAGGCTCTCGTTTTGGCTCCAATCCCGCCCTGAAGGTTGGGCAACGCAACTTCTAAAAACCCGAGTGCCGATGCTTGACCATGCTTCGCTCGGTGTTTTCAAGCTGGCTGCGGCCCGAGAGTTCTACGATGCCGCGCTTGCGCCACTAGGATTGGTACAAGTGTGGTCTGCTGCTGACGCGATAGGGTACGGCCCAGCGGGTCAGGATGACTGCTTTGCCGTCAAGCTCGACGACGTTGCGTTCTTTCCAAGCGCGCGGGCGCATCTCGCGTTTATCGCCGCGAGCCCTAGAGAGGTCACCGACTTCTATGCTGCCTCTCTGTCACACGGCGGGACTGATGACGGCGGCTGCGGTGAGTGCCCCGAGTATGGTGAAGGCTATTTTGCCGCGTTCGTTAGGGACCCTGACGGCAATCGCATCGAGGCCGTATGCCACGAGCGCGCGACACCGACCCGGTGATTCGAGAAGCTCGGCTTGATGATGTTGAGGGGGTCGTTACGCTCCATCATCTCACGCGCGAGACATGTATGCCGTACCTGCCGGTACTGCACACCGTCGCCGAGGGAATCGAGTACTTCACTGAAGTTGTCTTCCGTGAATGCCGCGTCTTGGTCGTCGAGGACGACGGCCGCATTGTGAGCTATTGCGCCTTCAGGGAGGGTTGGCTCGACCACCTTTACGTTAGTCCTGACGCGCAACGGCGAGGTCTTGGTTCAACCTTGTTAAAGGCTGCGACGGAGTCGCAAGACACCTTAAGCCTGTGGGTTTTTCAAAAGAATCTTGGTGCTCGTCACTTTTATGAGCGGCACGGTTTCTCGCCCATCGAGCTAACCGACGGCCAGACGAACGAGGAGCACGAGCCCGACGCACTGTACCGATGGAAACGGTCTACCTAAACAAAATGCAGCCCCGGTTGCCTCCGATAAGCCGGGAAGTCGGCCACGACGAGGCTCCGGGAGAGACGTGCTTGGGCGGCCAGGTGAAGGGCCATTCGCCGGTCGTATATTACCGACGATGTTGAAAAACCGGTGGCTAAAAACGGCCTTAAGTTGCGCTTTTGTGAGCGCCACGTTTAGTTCTTTGATTGGCTGTTCTCGGTATGCTGCGCTTCCTCCGCAAGCGACCTCTACGGATGCCGAGCGCAGCCGAATACGGGACTCAATCGAAAACCCAACCTTTCAGAAGCTATACAGCTTCGGTGCGGGCTGGGATGGGGCTAATCCCAGTGGCACCCTCATCGTCGATGGCGGTATTCTCTATGGCACAACGCAGACTGGCGGCGCGGGGTACGCTGGACCTGGCTACGGTAGCGGTACAGTCTATACGATAGCGACCTCTGGCAAGGAAAGGGTCATTCATCGGTTCAAGTTCGGCAACGTAGCCGGACCGACGCAGGCTGGCCTTACTCGCATCGGCGACACGCTATACGGCACGACTCAGTGGGGCGGGACGGGCGGCAGCGGCTGCCCACTCGGCTGCGGGACTGTGTTTGCGATGAACACGTCCGGGAAAGTACGACTACTCTATAGCTTCAAGGGTCCTCCCGACGGGATGAATCCCACCGCACGGCTAGTCGCTGTAAGTGGTCGCCTTTATGGTACTACGCTTGCGGGCGGTCCCCAAAGCGACGGGACGGTGTTCGAGATTAGTACCTCTGGCGTGTATCGCAGCCTGTATCAGTTCACATACGGAAGCGGTGGCAATATACCGGAAGGCGACCTCATCTACGCTGGCGGCAAGCTCTACGGAGTAACGTATGCGGGTGGCAGCGGAGATTGCCAAGATGTTGGAAACATCGGTTGTGGGACCGTGTACAGCATCACCCCAGCAGGTATCAAGCGCGTGATTTATCGCTTCAAGGGCGGCACCGATGGCGACTCACCTAGCTCGGGCTTGACATGGTGGAATGGCGTTCTTTATGGTACGACCTACTTCGGCGGCAACCAAGCCACTTGCTCTGGAGGATGTGGGACGGTTTTTAGCCTGGACCCGACTTCCAATAGGGAGCGCGTACTGTATCGTTTTAACGGCGGCTCGGATGGTTTGTTGCCGGACGCGCCGCTGCTCGTCTACCGTGGTGCGCTCTACGGCACTACCGTACTGGGTGGCAACGGTCCATGTTTTCCTTATAGCAGTTGCGGCACGGCTTTTCGCGTGAGTGGGTCGGGCGTAGAATCGGTTCTTCATAGCTTTCAGGGCGCCGATGGCTACGAGCCGTATGGCCGACTCACAGCGATGAACGGTGTACTTTACGGGACCACCATCAGAGGAGGCACCAAGTGCCGTCCAGAGTTAGGCTGCGGCACTGTCTTCGCGCTAACACCCTAGAGGTAGCGAGGAGAGCGCCTGGCGGAGGAATGCTCTGGATGATGCCCGGTTTGTGATTCCTTGCGTGTTACGACCTACACCACGTTCGACACCTGAACCGGTGGTAAGCTCTTCACTACTTGCGGCACTACTTGCGGCACTATACTGCGCACGATTACGGGAACGGGAGTGAGTGCTACGTGAGCAGCGTAAAGCATTATCGCGGGTGTCACGTTAATGAGTTCCGTTGATGCGGAACGCGGTACTCGCGAGCACGGTTTCAGCGACAGGCTCTGACGGATTCTCGGTAAGTGCCTTGAGCCAGGCGCGGTCGTTCATCGTAAGATTCCCCTGGACACGCGACGCCAATACAACGAATAATCCAGACAAGCCATCCCACGCAGTCGGCTCACCGTATTTGCCTTTTACCGGCTTTCGTTTGTCGCGCTGTAGCCACGTCGCCAGCTCACCGTCGCTTTTCCGAACGTTGCACTTAGCGCAAGCAGTCACAAAGTTCTCCAAGGTGTGAGCGCCGTCGCGGTTGTGTGCGATGACATGGTCTAGCGTCGCACCGAGTTCATCTAGTAACGGTGCTGCGTCACGGGTCCAGTTATTATGGAAGAGAGCCATCGGTGCAGTCCAGCCCGATTGTCTTAGCTCCCCCTCCAAAAGTTTCATCGCCTGCGGCAGAATCACCGGCCTCTTGCACCAATGGCACAACCAATGGCCCCTTTTGTAGACGGCCGCCGCCACCGAAGGCAGAATCGGTTTGCGCTTGCGCTGAATGTCAGTCATCATAAGCAATCCCTTCTTAGTTGCCCGCCACTTTAAGGTTCCTGTTGCAGACGCGAGAAGAAACCCGGCCGTATAAAGACAACACCTAGGGAGGCACAAAGCGCTCCCCACGAAGTATCCTTAGGGGCGCGCTCCGCAACCAGCACAGCTATCGTATTAGCGTTGCCGAAGCGCCGCGACAGCAGGTGTCTGTATCGCAAGACTTGACCCAAACCGAGCCGCAGTTGTTGCTCTTCGTTGAAGTCGGTTGTGCTCTTGACTTCTGCGACGTACACGCGCTCAAGATGTCGCCACGCTAAGTCGAACTTCGGGTCCTGGGCTTCCGGAGACAAAGGCTGGTACTCATGTTCTTTCAGCCAGTCGGCTAATGAGTTTTGAGTAGTGAAGTGCGACTTGTTCGCTCGGTCCAGAACACCTGAATCCACGAGGTACGGGGCGCGGACTTCTGTCCACTGCTCAACATTGACGATTGTGTATGGCGCGCCGAAGTTGTCGCGCACAGAGCCAGTTCCTTCATCACGAGCTTCGCCCCGAGCCGCGCGTTTCAACGCTTCATCAAGGTCAGGGAATAGCTTGGCGACACCTATGGGGAACTTTGTCATATAGAACTGGGTTGGCCTGAGGGGCCTCTTGTCTGAGAGCGCAAACGGAAAGTGTAAAGACTGATTAGGATGCTTGAGTCCTAGCCCTTCTCTAAGATGTTTAATCTCTATTTCGCGGGCGCGAAAATCGTCCAGCGTCACGGGCCGAGACAAAGAGTAGGGACCGTTAAGTCCGTGACGCCAGCCCGGCCGTGTGTGAGGCTTTATGCCAGCCTCGCGCGCTACACTGTGCGGCCCAAACAATGTTCTGCTCCCAAACGACGCCAGTAGCAATGGAATACCCAACGATACCTCTGTGGTCCTTATGGTAGTGAAATACCACGTCGCCCTTACGGACAAGTGTCACTAGAGAATAGCCGTGATGCTCATGCCCTCGTTCATCGCCCTGTGGTGCCGACAGGTCTATGCCGAGTTGTTCTCTGTCTGTAGTTTCGAGCCAAGCGTTTTCGCTGGGTTCAGCTTCCCACCACTTGCCTGACGAATCTTCGGAATCGGGAAGCGCCGGGGGCTCGAACATACGAGCGTCAGACTGACCCACTCCCAGACTCCCTTCGTTTACGCCGGTTCCTCGTCGCTCGACTCCTTGGAGCTTCGGGGGTCAACCACAGTATCGACCTTCGTGCAGGCACGTTACCCGCCTTTGATTCTCCGCCCGTGTGAGCGCAGCTACGCTTTAGCCCTTACCAGAAACCACGCTACGCCTCCGATGGTAAGGATGATGGCCTCGCGGAAGTATGCCTCATCTTCTGCTAACGCACGGAGTTTAATGATTTCAGCGGCGCGGTTTGGGTCGCGAATAAGAAAGTTAGGATTGAAAGCTGGGTTAGTACTTTCGGTGGGCAGTGGTGATGGAATCTCCATAGTCGCTACGGCAGAATAAGTCCATCGGTCATGCTGCGTCTTCCAGGCGAAAAAGTTGGCAGCCGAAGCTCCAACAATAAAGACCAGGATGGCGATTCGGAACGGTTGCACGGGTCACCTCAGTCGCCGTATCAGATGCCACTCCGAGCAATCAGTTCGGTCGAAGCAGCCACCGTCCCGCTTCTTGTTCCCACGACCCAACGGGGTCGCCGTCTAGCGGCTGCTCAAGGCTCCGAAGCGCCTCGACGTACACGGAAAGCTCGAACTGCGTCACGCACCGGACAAGTTCCCCGATTGCGGTCCGGCGGGACTCGGCAGTTCACGCTAGGGCTTCTGCTATCTGTTGGACCGCCTCTTGTGCTGCGCGCTCCGCGTTCGTGATGCTCCACTTCGGGATGAACGTCAGAGGCGCACCTGCTAGGGCGGTGATGGACACGCGATATTGTGAGGGCTCGCGTCTGTTAGGCGCGACTACGGAGCGACTATCGATTGGGGGGCATGGACGGAGCGACTGAAACCGTTACTCCGTAGGGGTCCTTCAGGCCTGAGATTGTTGTCGTCGGGTTACCGCCCTTAGGATAGTCGAAGAAGTAAACGTTACCAGCGGCGGGGGCAGTAAGAGCTATTCCAGAGCCTTGAATCCAGAACTGACCACTCACGTTAACCCCGTTGAGCGAAACTGTTCCAGCCTGGTGTGCGACACCACCGCTGACTTTATATCGAATCACTTCCTCCTCGTGCCGCGCCTTAGAGAACGTCAAGACTCCGAGATTCTGGCCATCCCATTGAAAAGGACCGTGTTTCGAAAGGGGAGGCTGCAGCACAAATTTCTCGACCTTAGAGTGGCCTTTGGGAAGCCAGCCGGACAACGTTCTCCAGTCAGCAAAAATAGCGTCGCCCGAGCCATCATACGTAATCGTTTCGGGCCCGTAGACACAACACGAAGTCAGATAAAGCCGACGCTGTCCCTGAGCGTTTCGATACACGGCAACGTCGTCGGTCTGGTTTGCAATCGCAAGATTTCCGGTCGTCGAATCGACGGAGCAAGCCTGCGGTGTGAATCCCGAATCAGCGAGCGTAGCTATGGGGCTGGTGCCGCCGTGCGCGTACCCGACGATGTAGGCATTACCATGCGAGTTATCGGCGTTCGTTATCCAAACGTTGCCGTTCGCGTCCGAACATAGACCGAGCGGGTCGTCTAGACCCATAAGCGTCCCTACCAAAGTTCCACCTGGATACGTGTAAACGTAAACGTGGTTAGTTGCGGACGAGCCTACGTAGAGTAGGTCGCTGCTCTTCGCCTCAGGCAACATCCACGACCCGGAGCGCGCTGCCGGTAACGCAGGAGCAATAGCTTGTGACACCGTGCCGCCAGCCTGTGACCATCCGCACCCGGCAAATAGCAGAGAAGCGGTGCACAGAACTACACTGCAGCGAGTACGACTCAAAGACTGCATCCCATACCCTCCCAGGCAAGGAACTATTCGACTCACGGTTCCTTCCCACCCGGGGCGTTACGGCAGAGATGCCCCAAGCCTCCCCTCCAGCGAAGGGTGAGTGAGGCGCTTGGATACGCTGCTTGCTTCCCCTTTTGGACAAGTGCGGTTCATCCCGTTTAGGATTTCCGTGCATCAGAAATGCATCCGAGGGGTCCGAATCGGAGCGTTTCGCGCAGTATGGGTCAGGAACTAGGTGTCGCGAAAACCCTTATGCTATCGGACTATTCAGTATCCGGGCGGAACGGCCAGGACCGCTAGTAGGGACTTCGAATCCCGCTGGGGCTACCACAAATAAGCCTTATCCCATCAGGTTTTTTTTGTTGTCTACCGATTTTCGTCTAACGGATATCTAACGGACGAGTTCGCACCGCGACCTGCCGTCTTCAACTCACCAGCCGATCGAAGGCCTGGGCCGCCGCCAGATCGCGGTCCCGGTAGACCGTGATATAGCGGTCGACCGTGATCGAGATCGTACTGTGGCCGAGGCGCTGACTGACGACCTCGATGGGCACGCCGGCCTTCGCCAATAGAGAGGCATGCGTGTCCCGAAGGTCGTGCAGGGTAATCCGCGTCACCCGCGCGCGCTGTACCAAATCGCCGAACGCCTCCGCGAAATTCCACGGTGGAATCGGGTGACCATCGGGTTGCGCGAACACGAGACCTTCGTCGTGATATGCACCACCCAAGGCGAGACGCTCCGCCGCCTGTGCCGCCCGATGCGAGCTCAGGATCGCAACCAGCTGTGCTGGGAGGCAGATCGTTCGCGACTTCCCATTCTTCGGATCCTTGAACGAGAGCTGACCGCGCGGGGCATCCGTAAGCGATCGCGCGATCGGGGGTTGCGTTCTCGAGATCGAGGTCGCGCCAACGCACGGCCAAGATTTCGCCCCGCCTCGCCCCGGTGAATGCCGCGAACGCGACCGCCGGATAAAACGCGGGATAGGCCGAGAGATACCCACGCTTGCACGAGCGTTGCGTGGGATGTTTAGCCTCCTCCAGGATGACTTTTTATCTTCATCCCACGTTTCGACGGACGACCGTCACGGTGATTCCAAGGCGCGGCATTGCACGTCTGAGCGTCATCGCTTGGGGTGCGTTTACCGTTGGCGCCGTGACGGATGAGGGAGAGACAAGGTTGGAGCTCGACCTGGCGACAGTACCGAACCGACCGCAGTGGTTCACCTAGAGGAGTGAACACGACGAGCGCCACAACCTAGATAGATCATGTATACCGACGAGAGCCTGACCTGTGTCGACTGCAACAGGACCTTCACGTTTACCAGCGGCGAACAGGAGTTTTACGCCCAAAAGGGCTTTACGAACAAACCGACCCGATGCACCGACTGCCGTGCTGCGCGCAAAGCGTCTAGACAGGGTGGTGGCGGTGGGTCCAGTTTCCGCAGCGAAATCCGACGCGACCGGGAAATGCACTCCGCGACCTGTAGCCAGTGTGGCAAGGAGGCACTGGTGCCCTTTGTACCTAGTGGTGATAAACCGGTCTACTGCCAAGATTGTTTCGAGTCACGCCGCAGCTAGCAGTCTTACTAGCCTAGATTGCTTTGACGACCAAGCTAGGGAATTGGGTTTCGAGCTCGTGCATTCGCTCGCGTACTTTGGCGATTCGCGCTTCGACGTCAAACCGCTCGGTATCAACGGCTTGACGTTCTTCGTCCAACCTTTTCATGTCGATAAATCGATCAGCGGAGTATGCCGGGCGATCCTTTTCTCGAATCTCGTCGTCTATCGTGGTGAGCCGTTTCTGCGTCCCAGCTTTCCCGTCGGGGCACAGAGCACCCGGCTAGGAGGGCTCGGTTCACGCCACGGACAGGTTGCTTGTCCTGGGGGCTCTAGCCTTTGCCGAATCAACCCGCCAAGCACCCAGACCCCTTAATTTGAGTCAAGTATGTAATCCCCCAATTTTGTCTATAACCGGGGTCACCGCGAAACGATCCTTGGTACGATAAAATACCGGCATGGGAGAACTCGACGTCCGCTGGCGTGCCGGTATTTTAGACATAAGTCCTGAGCTATATGCGAAGATGTCGAGCTGAGAAATGATTGTAACCCATTTGAGCGCGACCCTTGAAATAAGCGGAGGCCATCAAGGAGGCATGGAGCCTTGGGCAAGCAGCTCATCGATAGGTATTAGCGCAGAAGGATTCCATGGACTGCATGTGGCTGGCGACGCCGGTGACGATCGAGCATTGTTGACTGCGTCCGAGGTCGGCAGCAGGCTTTTGAAGCAATTCGACAGAGCCGCTCTTCTGAAAATCCTGGATAACGTGGATGAACTTCGAGCAACTCTCATGAAATGACCCGTGAAGAAGGCACCACTTCAACAAGAGTGACGAACGCTCAACGTGCTGCATCCAGCGCGAGCGGAGATGCCGACCTCTTCACCGCGTTTACGATATCCTCCACGATCTGGCTGCTAATTGCCACGGCGGTGGGGGTTCTCCTAAGCTTCAAGTTTCCGTACCCCGACCTCGCAACGAGCCCTTATCTCTCGTTTGGGCGCCTGCGCGCGATTCACACCAATGGTACGTTTTACGGCTTTGCTTCGGTTGCGCTAACGGGCGTCGGAATGTACGTTACGGCGCGCTCGTCGGGCATCTCGTTGTGGGGTAAAAGCTACGCGTGGGCAGCGCTTTGCTGCTACAACATCGCCGCAATCCTCGGGACGATTACGCTCGATCTCGGGATCAACAACGGCGATCAAGAGTACCGCGAGTGGGTCTGGTGGGTCGCGATATTCTTTGTGGCAGCGGTTATCCTAAGCACGATTACGATCGTCGGAACTATTGCCAAGCGCGCGGAACGGTACATCTATATTTCGAATTGGTACATCGTCGGTGCGTACATCTTTACGACGATCTTGGCCGTCACGTCCGCGATTCTGTTTTACCAGCACGGTCTCGGACAGGTCGCCGTGCAAGGCTTCTACATGCACAATGCTGTGGGCATGTGGTTTACGTTCTTGGCCCTCGGCGCCATCTATTATACCCTCCCGAAGTTGCTGAATCGACCGATCTATTCCTATGCGCTCGGAGTACTGGGATTCTGGACGAATCTGGTTTTCTACCCGATCATCGGCGCTCATCATTTTGAGTTCACGCCGATACCGTGGTGGTTTCAAACGCTGGCGATCGTCTTTAGCGTCGGGATGCTCGTGCCGGTGTTTGCGGGAACGGGGAACTTTGTTCTGACGATTTCGGGCAGGTGGGAGCGCGTGCGCCGATCCATGGCATTGCCGTTCATCGTTGTCGGCATCGCGTACTACTTCCTGGGATCCTCGCAGGGAACGATCGAGGCGCTGCGGAGTCTTCAGAGTATTTGGCATCTTACGAGCTATACGGTCGGCCACTCCCATGCGACCATGTACGGATTCATCACGTTCATTGCGTGGGGTTGTATCTATGGGCTGTTGCCGAAAGCTACGGGTAAAGAGCCGAATCCGTTGGCCACTGGGCTGCACTTCTGGTTGGCGACGATCGGCGTAACGATTTACGTCATCGCGCTTTCGATCGGCGGAACGATCCAAGGCCTGAACTGGGCGCAAGGCGATCCGTTCATTACTTCCGTAGAATCTGCCGCGCCGTATTGGATGGCTCGCTCGATCGGCGGCACGATGATGTTTGTGGCGCACTTGTTGTTCGCTTACAATGTGTATCTCATGACTCTGGCGCGCCGAGCATCCAACCCAGACGCGATCGGCGTAGTGCACGCATGAAAGGCGGAATGAACAACGTCGTCCTGCTCGTTGGGATTCCGTTCGTTATTTACGCGATTCTAGCGCTCTTGATGGGCGCGCTGCCTGGGTGGGTTCTATCGCAGACGCCGCCCGCGCCGGGTGTCGTGCCGCTGACGGCGCAGCAAGCGCGTGGCCGCGCGACCTATGTCGCGGAGGGTTGCGCGTATTGCCACACGCAGCAGGTGCGCCCGCTCAAACAGGATCTCGTCTTTGGGCGGCCCTCGGTCGCCGGCGACTATGCGTATGCCACGCCAGAGCTTCTGGGGTCGGAGCGTAATGGACCGGATTTGAGCAACATTGGATCGCGCCAACCCAGCGATGTGTGGCAATACATTCACTTGTACGAGCCACGATCGCTCGTCTCGAGCTCCATCATGCCGGCATACCCCTGGTTCTACCGCGTGAAAGAACACGCCGATCGGGGCGACGTCGTCGTTGCGGTGCCCCCCGGCTATGCCCCTAGCGGACGGGTTGTCATCGCCACGCAAGAAGCGCAAGATCTGGTCGCATACTTAAAGTCGCTCAAACAAGTACCGCTCAAAGGCGCGGTCAAGCGATGAACGGCATGCCGATGAACTTTGAACCGCTCAGCGCGGATCCGCTTGGCTGGATCATCGCCATTGCCGGTGCCGTCGTGACGATATGGACGATCGTTTTTGCGGTCCGCGCCATGGTATCGCCCGGCGAAACCGGTCCGAACCATCCCAAGCACTTGATTCTCAAGGACGACCGCTGATGGAGGCGGCGGGTCCGAGATCGATTTCGGTATATCTCGATGACGATACGGAGCCGCTGGCCACGTACCGTCCGCCGGCGACGTTCCAACTGGACACGACCAAGATTGAAGACGGAGAGCACCTGCTGCGCCTAAGCGCCGTCGATGCCTTAGGAACATCAGGTACCCGAATCGTTCGTTTTACGGTTCGCAACGGCCCGGGAATCACCGTAACCGGATTGCGCGACGGTTCAACGGTCCACGGCATGCTGGACATCGAAATCAACTCATTTGGCGGCGACGAACCGTTCGACCCGGAGCGCGCTGAATCGCACGGACCGATTCCGGTATGGACCTGGGTCATGATTGCGATCGTTGCAGCTTGGGCGGGTTGGTACGGCTTGGAATTCTTTAACACGCCCGCGCAGTTTGCCGCAACGCCCACGTATGCGAGCAATCCGGCCCTTGCCGCTGCAAACGAGCCTGCCGACGGCGATCGGGTTCAGAAGGCGCCCGCCTACAGCGGAAAAGGCGCGGCGGGCGGATTTGACTATGAAGCGTCGGGGGCGCCCGCTTACGCGACCAATTGCTCATCGTGCCACGGGGCGGCAGGTGCGGGAGTACCCGGCGCGTTCCCATCGCTCGCGGGCGATCCGGTAATCCGCGCAAACGACCCGAAGGAACACATTACGATCGTCCTTCGAGGGTTGCACGGCAAGACGATCGCAGGGCAGACGTTCGGAGCCACTATGCCGTCCTTTTCGCAGCTATCCGATCAAGTTTTAGCTGCGATTATCGATCACGAGCGCACCTCTTGGGGTAACCATTCGCCAACGATTACGCCCGACGACGTAAAAAGAGCGCGCTAGCGAAATGTTGCCGAGAGCGCCTCACCTGCTCACGCTTGGCCATGGAACTGCGACCGCGGAAGAACTCGGGCAGATAATTAGCAAAGCCTCGATCGAGTCACTCGTCGACGTTCGCACAGTTCCTAAGAGCCGACGCCATCCGCAGTTTTGGCGTGAAGAAATGGAACGATGGGTCCCCGATTGCAGTGGAAGCGCATATCGCTGGGAACCGCTCCTTGGCGGTTTTAGAAAGGTTCATCGCGATAGCGCCAACGTCGCGCTCCGGCATCCTTCATTTCGCGCGTTCGCCGATTACATGGAGACCGGCACGTTCGCACTCGTACTAAGCGAACTTCTCGAACAAGCGGCGTCGTCACAACTTGCGATCATGTGCTCCGAGACTCTTTGGTGGCGATGCCACCGCCGGCTCATTTCAGACGCGGCGCTCCTGCTGCACGGAGTTCCAGTCCAGCACTTGATGCACGATGGTAAACTGCGCCCGCACATTCCCACTGCGGGCGTTCGCACGACAGCAGAGGGAACGCTTCGCTACGACGAACTATTCGAGGTTGACGTAACCTTATGATTACTGCACTTCAATCCGCCGCATCGGTTGGCACATTTCTCGTCTTTGTGATCACGGCGACCTTTGCGCTGCGCCAGTTGCGATCATCCAACAGAAGTAACCAGCTTGCTGGTCTTCAGGCAGTATCCGCTCACTCCAACGGTTCGGAGTTCGAGCGCTGGTTCAAGTTTGCCTTAAAAGAATTGCCAAATCGCATGGAGGATCGTTCCTTTCGAGAAGGCCTAAAGGACTACCCAGTCGACCGCGACGTCCATTTAGAACTCCGACTGGCAAATTGGTATGAAGAGATCGGTATTCTTGCAAAATACGGAGTCGTTCACGAAGCACCATTGATCGAGTTCCTACGAGGAGGTCCGGAAACTGCGTGGCAGGCGCTGCAACCGACCATGTCGTTATACCGCGACATTTGGGGACCGTCGTATTTCCGACACTTCGAGGAGCTCGCAAACCGCTCGCGTGCCTTTTACCAAAAATTGGACCCTCAACGGGCTCGGGCTCGAGTTGGGGAGAAGGGTCGGCAAGATGAAGAAGCGGCGATTTAAAAAAGGCGATCGCGTGAGTTGGAATTCGGAGGCTGGCCGCGTTAGCGGGACGATCGCCAGAGTGGTAACGTCCGAGATTCAGTTCAAGGGATACACGGTTCACGCTAGTAAGGACGAACCTCAGTATGAGATCAAAAGTGGTAAGACGGATCACATCGCCATTCACGAGGGATCGGCGTTGACGAGGCTGGCTGACTGACCGTACCCTCAGTTTGATGTGAGAGAATGAAGCCCGCGGAGCCTACCTAGAAGGAGATGGAAGTACAGCATTCCGCGCACCCCGCCGAGCGTAGCGAGCACGTCCTGTTCGTCGATTCGCGGGTTGGATGACAACAGCTTGATGCTTCGCGATGCACCGGAGTCCGTTGGCGGAAAGACGTCCAAGCGCCCAAAACCGCGCAGCAGGACCACGGCGGCGCTCCACCTTCCAATGCCTCGCACCGTTCGCAGCTCGGCGATCGCCGCCTCAGTCGAAAGCCATTCGATGTGCGAAGTATCGATGGCTCCCGTCAGCACGGCGCGAGCCGCGCTCCTTAGATACGAAAGCTTCATCCGGCTGAGCCCGATAGATCGAAACTCTCGCTCGCGAGCTTCAACGACGATCTCCGGTCGCGGGAAAGGATGGAGTGAGATCGCGCCGTGTCGTATCGGGCTGGAGAACCGTTCGACGAAACGTTGCATGATCGAAGCCGCCGCGGCAATACTCAATTGCTGAAAGACGATCCCGTGGCACAGTGCCTCCCAAAGTTCCGGATAACGTGGCGGCTTGACTCCACGCAGTTCGTTTGCGAGGCGCTCCAGCCACGGAAAGCGTTTGGTACGCTCGTACCACTCATGCAGATCGACGTCGGTTCCAAGCATCGTTGCGACCGTCTGAAGTTGGGTACTCGCAGCTCGCCCAGAAATGCGAAGGTCAAGGGTGTCGTCGCCGATCTGCCGTACTTCAACCACGTTGACGGTGCCCGAGTGGGTCAGGGCCCTCAGATACGCCCCATCCGGCATCATGATGTCGACGAGGTTGCCAGGCACGCGCCGCAACGCGTTCACCGTCAGATCGAGGCGATACGGCGGACGCACGGAAAGCGACGCGCGCAATGGCGTACTCAGGGATCGCTACGGTGACGCGACGCTACTCGCTTGAACAGCCCATGTAACACGATTGCCTCGTTGTGCTCGGTGTCCTTCGCACCATACAGCAGCGTAATCGTCTTTGCGTGCTTCGCGGCATCGAGAACCTCGCGGATGCTCTTCGATCCGTGAGATCGAGTAAGTTCCGAACGATACCGCGCTCGAAACGCGGTCCATTTACCTACGTCGTGCGCGAACCATTTGCGCAGTTCGGTGCTCGGGGCCAACTCTTTGGCCCAGGTGTCGAGCCGAAGATCATGTTTCTTTATGCCTCGCGGCCAGAGGCGATCCACGAGGACGCGAAACCCGTCTCCTCTGGCCGGCTTGTCGTAGGCACGCTTTAGTTGGATGGTCGGTGTCATCGCACGCCGTACGCTTCCGCGGCGACGAGAGTCTTTAGCGCGATATCATCGTCCGCAAGCTTACGCGCCGGGACGTCATATTGTCCCAAGAGGTGCTTGACGATACTCGCTTCACGCGAGCGGTTCACTGCGCATGCTGCGTCGATGCGTCCGTCCTTCCGATAGAAAGCCATAAAGGATCCTTGCGAAGGGTTGCCGCGGAAAACGACTTCGTCCCAGTCCTTAGCACTTCCGTAGTATTGCAGGTCCCAATCGTATTGGTCCGACCAGAAGAACGGTATGGGATCATAAGGCGTCATTTTATCGCGCATCGAACGTGCCGCGGCGGCGCCTTGCAGTTGTGCATTGTCAAAGTGTTCCAACCGCGCGTGGCGGTTCAGCCGGACCGCCACGTGCGCGCCATGTCGCCGGCGGCGAAGACGTTATCGATGCTCGTTCGGCAGAACTCGTCCGTAAGCAAGCCATCACTCGTGTCAACATCGCCGAGCATGCCAAGAGACGGCTCGATACCGACGCCGACGACCGCGATCGTACACGCAATGGTGCTGCCATCGGACAGCATCGCTGCCTCAAGCGCCCCTGCGCCACGAAATGCGGTGACGGTAACGCCGGTCTTCACGCTTACGCCGCGATCTCGGTGGTAACCGGCATAGATCGCGCCCATCTCGGGGCCGAGTGCGTGCGCCATCGGAAGAGTTGGGCCGGCGATCGCGACGTCGCATCCGAGCTGTCGGGCCGAGGCGGCTACCTCACAACCAATGAAACCACCGCCCACCACCAGAACGTGCGGATGCTGCTGCAGCTTCGAGCGCAAACCGATCGTTGAGCCAGCGTTCGCAGGTAGTGGATTCCGGGGAGATCCGATCCGGGAACGCGCAGCACTCGCGGCATACCGCCTGTAGCGACCAATAGCTTATTGTACTCAAAACGAGTGCCACTAGCACACTCGACGCGGCGAGCGCGAGGGTCTATACGAGTCACGCGGTCGCCCAAGTGCAATTCGATGGCGTTCGTTTCATAGAACGCCGGCGAGCGCAGAGACGCGAAATCGGGCGCAACCTCCCCTCGCAACAATCCCTTAGAGAGCGGCGGTCGCTGATACGGATACTCCTGCTCCTCGCCGACGAGGACCACGCGGCCATCGAAGCCCGCGCCTCGCAATGCCTCGGCAGCGCTGACGCCGGCCACGCCTCCGCCAACGATGACGTATGGATTAGTCACGGTGGGCCGTCGCATCGCCTTCGGTGGATTTGAAGCCGACACGCTTATGCGAGTCGTCGCAGAACGGTTTGTTGTTGGAGTGGCCGCAGCGACACAGGTAGATGGCACCGCTCTCGTCGGGCTCGCCGGTTTGCGAGATCGTATGGCCGCTCGGCCAGTCTAGATCGACGGCGCCGACGATCATATTCGGGCCATCGGCGGTCGAAACGATGCGCACGTTTGCCATTGGTACCACGTCACTTTCTCATTGTTAGGGATGCTACAGAAGGCGCGCTTCGCACGCCTTCCAATCGACGTTGGCGAAGAATGCCTCGACATACTTGCCTCGTTCGGCGGGCTTATAATCACCGATGAAGGCGTGTTCCCACAGGTCCAAGACCAGGACCGGCACGCAACCGGCGAGGTGACCGTTTTCGTGATCGTCGATCCAATGCTTGGTAATCTGTTCGTTGTGGAGGGCGTAGTAGGCGATGACCCATCCGACGCCTCGCATGCCGCTAACGGAGATGAAATCTGCCTTCCATTCCTGAAACCCACCGTAGGCGTCGCCGAAGGCATTGTAGAGCTTCCCGGTGCCGACGTCGGCTGGATGGCGCGTCATGTTATCGAAATAATACTCGTGCAGCCTCATGCCATCGTACTCGAAGCCGAAACGTCGCTAGTTCGGCGTAGCCTGGTTCGTCGCCCGCCGCTTTTCCCGCGACTCGAAGATCCGTCAGTCATTCGTTCAAGAGATTGACGTTCTTGACATAGCCTTTGTAGAGGCCGAAATGCATCTCCAGCGTTGCGTCGGAAATGCCGTGCAAACCGGCAAGGTCCCACTGCTTGGGCGAATAGACTTTAGGTCGGGATTGAACCCGCATCGTGACGATGACCTCCCTAGTGGAGTGCGGCTAATCGTACGATATCGTTGCCCAACGCATGAGCCAAACCGTACGTCGCCGTTCCTTCATCTCACTCTTTGCTGGTTGGCTCAAGGACCCAGGTCAATTGCCGTGTCAGCGGTCGTTGCTACGATTGCTGGGTGGTCTCAAAACTCGGCGACGCACGAATGCGAGTCGACGCGCAGTTTACGCGCCTCGGCGTCGTTCTCAGGCCAAATGTTGCGATGAACGATCGGGCAGGCGTTCTTAATCCCGCTTGTGCCCGATTGCGCGACGGCAATCTGCAGCTCTATCCGCGCATGGTCGCGCCGGGCAACATTTCGCATATCGGGTCGTTCCGGGCGCACGAAGGTCTCGACGGTCAAGTTGGTTTCGAACAGACCGGCATTGCATTGGAGCCTCAGGCTCCGTACGAACTGCGGAAGGAGCCGGGAGGGTACGGATGTGAGGACCCCCGTGTGACCTACGTTGCGGCGCTGGACCGGTACGTCATGGCCTACGTTGCCTTCGGGCCGCGCGGCCCCGAGGTCGCTTTTGCAGTTTCCCATGATGGTTTGGCCTGGGAACGCCTCGGTCTCGTCTCTTTCCAGGGCAACAACGAACCGTTTGCCGACAAAGACGCGGCGTTCTTTCCAGAACCCGTGAACTCGCCAACCGGAGTCTTGTCACTTGCATTCTATCATCGGCCCACGCTGTCGCTTTCGGTACGTTCGGGGCAGCTTGCAGTCACGGCGTTAAAAGCACTTCCGCGCGAAAGGCGGGAAGCGATCGCCATTGGCTACATTCCCCTCGACGCCGTACATGTCGACATCCAAAATCTTGCACGGTCGCGGAAACGCATCGGCTCGTGTTGCCACCTGCCGATTGGGGGCTTATCAAGGGCGGAGCTGGAACGCCTCCGATACGGGTACGGGAGGGTTGGATGGCCGTGTGTCACGGCGTCGACGAGCTCAAGGATCCTAAGGGCTCGACTCGGATGCGGTACTGCGCCGGCATCATCATCCATAACGCGCAACGGTTGGATCAGATTGTTTATCGTTCACAAGCCCCGCTTTTCTCGCCTGAACTACTAGAAGAGGTCGAAGGGGCTGTTGGACATGTGGTCTTTCCGACCGCAATCGATCCACTCAGCGATCGCGTTTGCGACATCTTCTACGGCATGGCAGACTACCGAATCGGCCGCGGCCGCCTCGTGTTGCAAGCATAAGGAGAGTCTCGTGTCTGGACAGGAGGATACAGAGTTGTGTTGACGAGCGGAACCGAGAGCGTTCGATCGGATGAGGTCGTGATAAGCGTTGTCACCGCCCATCTCAAAACCGCGCATTTACACGACGTCGTGGAGGAGGCCATCGAGGTACTTCGCGGCGAGGCTGAGGAAATGCCCGGCTTCATCACGGGCCACGTTCTGGTCAGCATTGACGCAAAGAAACTCGCTATCGTCACGAAATGGCGGGACAGCCACGCCTGGAGTGCATCCCGGTACGATATGCGCGTCGGCAAGTTGCTGGGAGGACTGCCTTTCCAACTCTATCTTCCTGGACTTTGAGCTGTACCGCGGGAAGGGCCCATTTCATCGGTCTGGAAGCCGGCGCAGGTGATTGAGGACAAAGACGCGCGGCCTCCTGGACACATGAAGTTTGTACCGGTGGCCGGCGACGACGAGCTCGGTGAAGGCGAGTTGCACGGTGTGAGTGTCGGCGAGGTCCCCGTATTGCTGGTTGGTCTCGACAGGCATGTTTATGCGTTGGGCGTATATGTGCTCATGAATACGCCGATTTCGCAGAAGGACTCATCGAGGATGGATGTGTCGTTTGTCCTCTTCACGGAAGCAAGTTCGATCTGAGAACCCGAGCTGTGTTAACGTTGCCGGCGATCGAGCCAGAACCCAGTTACGAAGTCCTCGTCGAGAATCGCGTCGCCTGCGTAGCCGTGCAAGAGGCAGAGCATCAATATTCAAATGAGTAAGCGCTTTAGCGTAGTCGCTGCGCTAGTTTTGGCTTTCCTATCCTTACTATACGGGCACGCAGCGCCCGGTGCCGCGAAAGCGCTGAAACCGCCTTCCCCGTGCGGCGCGCCGCTGACGGGAGCGTTTAGCGAGCCGCCGCGCGTCGACGTGTGGACGCTGCCCAAAGACGCCGGCGGACGCAACGAGCTCGTGCTGGGGGTGCACAAAGATCGCGACCGCTACTGCTACCGTTACAAGCTCGACGGCACTGTGCACGCGATCGCACCGGTCATCGTGGTGCGGCGCGGCGAGCGTTTCGACTTGCGCGTCGCCAACGACATTTCGTCACAAAGCCGCGGCGAGTTCGTGGCATCCAACGTGCTGCTGCGCTGCATGCCGATGCCTATGCCGCCGGCAAAAGTCGTGCATTACATCGGTTATCTCAATCATCAGATCGACGACATGTGGATGCCGAAGCGCGCGGTCGATACGAATATCCACCTGCACGGCTTTCAAGGTCCGGCCAGCCAGGAGAACGTCTTCCTTTCGACGCTGAGCACGCCGATGCACGCGTGCGAGTATCACATCGACATTCCGCCGACGCAGCCGCCCGGAACGTACTTTTACCACCCCCACGTGCACGGCGGTTCGGGCGAGCAGATCGCCGGCGGACTCGCCGGCGTGTGGATCGTCGAGCCAGATACGCCGCAGATCGCAGCGCCGGCGGACCACCTAGTGTACTTGGCCTATAGCTGGCCGGCCAAGATTGACTATGAATACATGCCGAACTTCACGCCGATCTATATTGCCGGCATGCTGCACGAAGCGGCTGTAAAGAACGCCAAACCGGTCGCGTACGATCCGTTCCATCCATCCGCGTGGCCGCTGGGATTTCCCATTTCGGCCGCCGACCTGGCGATGGACCCGCACGCGTGCGACGGAATCAATCCTGAAGCAGTCGTCACGGTCGACGGTCATGCGGTACCCGCAACGCTCACCGTCCCCGGCGGAGAAGATCTGCTGCTGCGCATCGTCAACGGCACGTCGGATTCACCGAAGATGCTCAAGCTGCGCGATGAAACGGGAAAGACGGTACCGATGCATGTTGCCGAGATCGACGCCAATCCGTTTAGCGGCGATCCCGAGCATCCGCTCGCGCGCTACCTCACCGTCGACAAACTGATGGTCTCGTCGGCCAATCGCAGCGACGTTCTCGTCAACGTGCCGCCGGGAAGAACGTACACGCTGTGGTCGACGCACTACTGCGAAGGCTCGATGGCATTCCTGCAGCTTCCGCACCCGCTGCTGCACATCACCGGAACGACGGTGACCGAAACCGATCCGGCGCCTGCGGTCGCATCTCGGCCCGTCGACGTCGCCGACACGCCGGCTGCCAAGCTCGTCGCCTACGTTCGCGCGCATCCCTCGCTCATGCGCCGGCGAGCGATCACGTTCACAGAATACCTTTTCCCCTCGCACGGAAAGATTCCGATTCACAGCTCGTACTTCGTGACCGATACGACAAACCCGAACTTCCACGAGCACGCGTTCTATCCGGAGTTCGCGCCGGGGCAAGCCGCTCCCGAGCACGCCGACATCATTGTGAAGCGCGGAACGATTGAGGAGTGGTATCTCTTCAATGCGACAATGGAGTCGCACACGTTCCACATTCACCAGATGTCGTTCGTACAACTCGACGGCGGCCCCGACGGCGTGCCGGTAACGATCGACGACATGTGGGATCCGGTCGGCACGCTGTTACCGAATCCGAAGGACCCAGGATATCCCCTCGTCAAGCCGAGCGTCGTTAGAATGATCATGGACTTCCGCGACGTGCCGCGCGGAACGTTCGTCTTCCATTGTCATATGCTGTTTCACGAGGATCGCGGCATGATGGCCATCATTCGCGTGACGTAGCGCGGATCGACGTGCGGGAACCGCACCGGCGGTCGGAGGCGGGATTTCGCGAATCGGTGCTTGTGTATCGTGCCGTGGCGGATCGCCGCTAAGATATGTTTTCGCCCAATTCATCCGGTGGATACGGGTTAATTACAGGACGACGCTCTAGTGGGGGCCTAGCGGCGGAGCATGCGGCGCAGCAATGCCTTGATGGGGTCGGCATACCTGTCGACGATGCGCTCTTTTGGCGGAATAATCGCGTTGTCAGTTATTCGGATACCTTCAGGACAAACCTCCGTGCAGCAGCGCGTTACGTTACACAGTTCGATCCCGGCCTCTTCGCGTAGATAGGCGAGCCGGTCACGATCGTCCATCGGATGATAATCCAACCCGGCTGCGCGAACGTAGAAGCGTGCGCCGGCATAACGCGGCTTTTCAGTGCGCTGGTAGCGCAAAACGTGGCACACGTCTTGGCACAAGAAGCACTCGATGCATTTTCGCATTTCTTGCACTCTAGTAATGTCTCGTTGAAACCATCTCCAGTCCGAGCTTTCTCTAGGCCGAAACGGCGGAAGCGCGCGATTGATTTCGTAATTCCAACTAACATCGGTAACCAGGTCCTTGATGCGCGCAAAAGTCTGCATAGGCTGCACCGTGATAGGCTGGCCAGCTGGAAGACTATCGATGCGCGTTTTGCACAAGAGTAGGCGATATCCGTTGATTTCGGCCGAGCATGAACCACATTTCCCCGCCTTGCAGTTCCAGCGCACCGCGAGGTCTGGGGCAACCTGCTCCTGTACTTGCCACAGGGCGTCGAGCACGACCATACCTTTTGATGCACGGACGTAAAAGGACTCGTCCCATCCCCGTTCGTCGCCGGCATTTCCGCGGTTGACGACCAGATGAATCTCGCTCATCGTGCTGCACCGACCAATAAACTCGCCAGTGGCTCCGGCATTGGTGGGCGTCGAACGAAGCGAATCGAGATCGCCCCGTCCGCCGACCGGGTGGCGACGGTATTGACTTCTTCAAGTGCGAGATCCATCTTGGGATAGTCTACGCGTGTGTGCGCGCCGCGGCTCTCGTTTATTTTAAGCGCGCTTCGCGCGATCGCAATCGCCATTTCGATCATGCCCGGTAGTTGAATGGCAACGTCCCAGCCCGGGTTGTACGCCTGGGTACCAGACGCGGCGAGGTTGGCGCTGCGCTCGTTCAAAGTGTTAAGCTTTTCAAGCGAGCTTTCCAGACTACCCCGATCTCGAAATACCGCGACATCCTTCATCATGAGATCGCCGAGTTCAGCCATTAGCGATGCGGGCGATTCTCCACTTCGGCGCTCCAAGGGCGCATGCGGCTCCCGCGCGGCTTCCTCGATGGCGTCGTCGAACACTGGCGTGGGGGGAGATCTGCCGTGCGCGCTCGCCGGCCGCTTCGCCGGCGCGCCGACCGAAGACGAGCAAGTCTGACAGGGAGTTGCCGCCAAGACGGTTTGCCCCGTGCAAGCCGGCCGCTGCCTCCCCGACGGCGAAGAGACCGGGTATCGCGGTCTGACAACTCGCCGGTTCGACCCGGATACCGCCCATCGCATAATGCGTCGTGGGGAAAACTTCCATCGCTTCGCGCGTGATGTCTACGCCTGCGAATGAAATGAATTGCTGATACATCGACGGCAGCTTCGCGCGAATGAAGCGCGCCGGCTTGTGAGCAATGCTGAGGTAGGCGCCACCGTGCGGCGACCCGCGACCTTCGTTAACCTCGCTGTAGATGGCTCTTGCGATCACGTCGCGCGTGGAGAGTTCCATGCGGGCAGGATCGTAGCGCTCCATGAAGCGTTCGCCCTTGGCGTTTAGCAGGATGCCGCCCTCGCCGCGGACTGCCTCGGTTACGAGCAGCCCACGAACGCTTGAAGGCCAGACCATGCCGTTGGATGGAATTGAACGAACTCCATGTCGGTAAGCTCGGCACCCGCCTGGAATGCGAGCGCTTGGCCGTCTCCGGTGGTTTCCCAGGAGTTTGAATTCACGGCATAGAGCCTTCCAGCGCCTCCTGTAGCAATGATGATCGAGGCCGCGCTTACCGCAAAGAGTTTACCCGTCGATCGTTCGTAGCCGACTAATCCAACCGCGGCGCCGTGCCGAACGGCGATCTTCGTCACGGTGTGCTCCATCAGCACGTCGATGCCTCGTGCCACGGCCGCATCTTGCAACGTGCGCAGCAACTCGAGCCCAGTGCGATCGCCGACATGAGCGAGACGCGCAAACGAATGACCGCCGAACAAACGCTGTAAGATGCCCCCATCGTCCGTGCGATCGAACAATGCACCCCATCGCTCAAGTTGAAATACTTCCTGAGGGGCTTCCTTCGCATGAAGCTCGGCGGCACGCCAATCGTTAAGCATTTTACCACCCAGCAAGGTGTCGCGAAAATGGACGCGCCAGTTGTCGCGTGAATCGACCGTGCCTAGCGCTGCTGCGATGCCGCCCTCGGCCATGACGGTATGCGCTT
This sequence comes from Candidatus Tumulicola scandinaviensis, assembly GCA_003140835.1. Taxonomy (GTDB): domain Bacteria; phylum Vulcanimicrobiota; class Vulcanimicrobiia; order Vulcanimicrobiales; family Vulcanimicrobiaceae; genus Tumulicola; species Tumulicola scandinaviensis. The sequence continues at coordinate 25,874 of PLLA01000091.1, forward strand.
TCCCAAGTAACGACTTGCAAATGACGAGCACCCTCGCTCCGCAATCGCGGGCTGCGATCGCTGCGCGCAGGCCCGCACCTCCCGCGCCTACGATGACAACGTCGCTGTCATAGTATTGGGGACCGCTCATAGAAGGACCCGCGGATCGTGCAAGACGCCCATAGAGAGGAGCCGAATATAGAGATCCGCTAAAGCAACGGTATAGAGGCTCGCCCACGCCCAGAACGGATGTCTCGACGTCAAGTAACTCACTGCGCGCCAGCTGCGATACCGAATGTGCCCGAGCGCCGAGCAGTTGAAGCATCGTTTGTTTCCGCCGACCGCACTGCGCAATGCATGGCAACCGAAGGTAAAAAAGCTCAATGCCGCAGCGTTCAGAAGCAGAACCACGCTGCCGAGGCCTACGCCGAGATGCCCGTTGAAATCGAACGCGCGTAACGCATCGAGCCACAGTACGGAAAGCACAAGAATGGAAGCGTAGAGAAACCAACGGTGAACGATGGATAGCCACCGCAAGATTCCGGCTTCTCCGCGATAGTCGCGCACCGGCTCGCTCACGACGCAAGCTGGTGGACTAAGGTAGAGCGCGCGATAATACGCCTTGCGGTAGTAATAGCAGCTCAGCCGAAACCCGAGCGGTGCCCAGAGAACGAGGAGCGCCGGTGAAACATGGATTCTCGGGACGTGGAAGTTCGGCGAATAGAATGGCGAGAGATATGGGCTAAACGTGTAGTTTTCACCCGATAGCGCCGCCCACGTCGAGTATGCCGCGAAAGCAGCCAATCCGACGGCGACACTCGCAGGTGCAAGCCACCAGCGATCGGGGCGACGGGTTTGCCCTAAGCCGCCTTCGCCGAACTGGGCGAGAAGCGGGGAACATTGTGTGGTCGTCTCAGGCATGTCCAACGCCACCAGGCTATCTCTGGAAGCGCGACTTGACATTGATTCAGGTCACTGTGGGCGTCTCTAGCCTGGCAATGACATGAGTTCGTTCGCGCCATCTTTGCAGCGATGTACAATTCGGAGTAACATGCGGCGTATGAGAACCGAATCCGGGGAGAGTCGGCCATGGCTAAGCGCGACCAGTTCGACGTAGACGTATTGATCGTCGGCGCAGGTCCGGCCGGACTCGCTGCAGCGATCCGTCTCGAACAGCTCGCCAACGAGCGCCGATCAGAGATATCCGTGATGGCCATCGACAAGGCGTCCGAAATCGGCGACCATGCGTTGTCCGGGGCGGTAATGGATCCGCGCGGGCTAGACGAGCTCCTTCCGGATTGGCGCTCAAGCGCGCCAATCGAGGCTCCGGTGACTTCCGACGTTCTTTGGTACTTGACGCCCGACCGGCGGGTTGTCGCGCCGATGCTGCCTCCGATGATGAACAATCACGGTAAATATGTCTTGAGCGTGCAAAAGCTCGCGAAATGGCTTGGTGGGATCGCCATGGATTTGGGCGCCGACGTTTTCGCTTCGTTCGCGGGACAATCGCTACTCCTGGATGGCGATCGAATAACGGGCGTGCGCACCGGCGATAAGGGTGTCGACGCGCACGGTCAGCCGAAATCGAACTATGAACCCGGTCCCGACATCTTGGCAAAGATCGTGATTCTCTGCGAGGGCGCACGCGGATCGCTGACCAAGGATGCTGTGGCAAAGCTTGGCCTCAGCACCGGTCGCGATCCCCAGGTTTACGCTGTCGGCGTCAAGGAGCTATGGCAGTGCCGTCCCGGCAGCGTGCAGGCCGGAAGCGTGATTCACACACTCGGTTACCCCCTTCCAGGCGAAACCTTTGGCGGAGGCTTCATCTACGGGATGCAGGGCGACGTCCTGGACATCGGATTGGTCACGGGGCTGGATTATCACGACCCGTCCACGGACCCGCACGACAATCTTCAACGATACAAGAAGCATCCCGTGATCAAGCCGCTGCTGGACGGCGCCGCGCTGATCCGTTATGGCGCCAAATCGATCCCCGAAGGCGGGCTGTACGCGATGCCGCGGAGTTATGCCGACGGTTTGCTCGTCGCCGGCGATTCCGCCGGATTCCTCAACGGAATGCGGCTCAAGGGAATCCATCTCGCGATCAAATCGGGAATGCTCGCCGCAGAAGCTGCGTTCGACGCATTGATGGCGCAGGACACGAGCGCGATTCGACTCTCGGTCGTCGAGGAACGCTTCAGAGCATCGTGGGCATATAGAGAGTTGTACGCAGCACGCAACGTTCACGCAGGGTTTGGCCATGGCCTACTCCGCGGTTTATTGAACGCCGGGCTCGGCATGTTCTTCGCTGGTCGAGCATGGGGTCTGACGGAGCACCTGGTGAACCGAGCGGGGCACGAGCAGTTGATCCCGATTACGGAGCGCCCGCCGCGCGCGATCGAGCAACGGAATCGGCCGGATAACGTTCTGACGTTAGACAAGCTCACGGATGTATACAAGAGCGGCACCATGCACGAAGAGGATCAGCCCTGTCATCTGCACGTTCTTGATATGGACCTCTGTCGTTACGGATGCACGATTCAGTACGGAAATCCGTGCCAGTACTATTGTCCCGCAAACGTTTTCGAGCCCCTGTTCCGTGACAAACCCGACGGAACGAAGGCCGAAGACCGCCTGCAGCTCAATTTCACCAATTGTGTCCATTGCAAGACGTGCGATATCATGGACCCGTACCAAAATATTGTATGGGTTCCCNNGCGGCCGCGCTCGACGTTCTCGATGAGATGGGGGTTCACTATGAGCTGACGGCTATGGCGACGAACCTGGAAGGCGATGTTCGAACGATTTGCGACGCACTTGTCGCGATCCATAAACGTTGTCATGAGCTTGGTGCACCACGGGTTAAGAGCTTACTGAAGATCGACGATCGCATTGACGTTGTGCAAACGCTCGAATCGAAGGTGGGCCACGTGATCGAAGCGCGAAAGTCTCCCCGATAAAGTGACCGATCTGGATCTCCGTACCATCGCGAGCTCGCAACGCCATCCAACGGTTCTTGCGGCGTTTGACGGCTTAGGGGATGGCGACGAGCTGCGCATTACGACCGACTATGAGCCGCGCGCGCTGCGTAGCGAGTTGGAGCGCATAAGATCCCAACAGTACGTATGGCTCCAACATAGGTTGGGACAGGATCTGTGGGAGATAACCTTGCGTCGCCTAGCCGCAGTACGACCAGAACGAGTCCGCGATCTCTTGCGTCGTTGTCCATTGTTTGCAGATGCCTGCTCGGAATCGGTCCACGAGATGGAGGCTGTCGCAATCGAGAAGGTGCTAGCGCACGGCGATCCGGTTGTGGAACAAGAAAGCGATTGGGACGCCCTTGGGCTCGTTTGGAGCGGATCGCTGGCCGCCATAATTACCTCCACACTCGGTCGAGAGTACGCACTTTACGATATTCTGTCGGGGGACCCGTTCGGCGAAATCGCGCTGACGGGGCGCGGTCCGACGATTGCTCGCTTTGTTACGACCTCGCACTCAGCTCGCGTGCTGGTCCTTCCGGGTCGGGTCGTTGACTCGATACTGAATTCGGATATTGCTGTATCTCGAGCGATGAACGACCATTTGGCGCAGCGGATGCGANNGCAACTACGCTCTTGCTCCATGCCGTGGCCGACGCTGGATTGCAGCCGGTTCTTCCGACGCTCGGAGATCTCACACAGGTTGAACTGGCAGCGGCCGCCGGCACGGTAAAGGAGGTAGTCAGCCGAGCACTCGCAGAGCTCGAGAGTAGTGGCGCAGTTCAGCGTAGCGGCGGACGCATCGTTAGGGTAGATCGAGAAAAGCTGGCGAGCCACACAAGGTGTCTATAACCACGGTCAATGCTGAATCGGCATTATAACGATAAGATTCCAGCCATGGAAGCCGATATCCGTACTCTTCCACTTGGAGAGAAGCATCGCGCTATCCATCTGCGTCTTGAGGAGTTGGAGCCGGGGAGAACTCTCCGGATCGTCAACGATTGCGATACAAGGCCGCTCCGGCACGAGTTGGAAGATGTGCACCCCGGCTGCTTTACGTGGACGTACGTCGAGTCCGGTCCGGAAGCATGGCGCGTCGATATTCTTAAGACACATGACTTCGAGCCGTTGGAAGATCTTGATCTGCTTGCCGACGGCCCCGGTTTGCGCGTTGCCCAGATTCGAGTGCTTGCTGGTACGAAAGAGCGCATGATGATCTTTTCCGGCAGCGCGGCCTTGATCTTCGACGAAGGAGCGGGAATGCTAGAGGTGTCGGGTCGTCGACGCGCCGTGGCGGCCGGTATCGTTGAGATCGTGTGCCCGGGCGAGACCTGCTCCATATCAGCCGCAACAGAACTCCACGCTTACGTGGCGATAGCGACAGAGCCAACCAATAATAGTAGGTTCGACGTGCGTACAACCTAGGCGATCGAACCATGTTCGTTTTTGACGAAGCGCATCGGAAGGTTCACTTTCCCGACGATCGACGGCTGGTCGTCATCATGTCGCGGCGCTATACGATCTGGCTCGTAGTGTTCGTGTGCGTACCGATCCTACTCGCCTGGTTGCAGGTTCTCGTGCTTGGAATCCATTCCGCATCGGCGCCCATCGGCGGCATCACCGTCAGTACACCGAACGGCGAGCCGCGCGGCTTTCCAGTGTGGGTCCGCTGGACCCACTTTGCGAATCTCTTGTTCATCTTTTTAGTAATGCGTAGCGGTCTATCGATCCTCATGGACCATCCACGCCTCTACTGGAACGACCATTGCACGCCGGGAACGGACTGGATGCGCTTTACGCCGATCGACGTTCCCAAGGACCGCGTTTGGACCGCGAGGGACGACGCCCGCTATATCTCGCCGATCATCGCGCTGCCCGGTTACAAACACACTCCCGGAATGGGGAGGTCCTGGCATTTCGTTACCGATTACGGTTTTATCCTCATAGGTGCGATCTACATAGCGATGCTGCTCATTAGCGGGCAGTGGCCGCGGCTCATCCCCACATCGTGGGCGATCGTGCCGTACGCATGGCAAACGTTCGTACACTACGCAACCTTTCACTTTCCTACCGAACCAGATGGGTACTATGCGTATAACGCGCTGCAACAGCTCGTGTATTTCGGCGTCGTGTTCATTATGGCGCCGCTCTCAATCCTGTCTGGGATTGCGATGTCGCCGGCAGTCGATAACGCCTTTCCGTGGTATCCGCGGATATTCGGCGGTCGTCAAGGAGCCCGTTCAGTCCATTTTCTGCTTCTATGTGGATACGTCGTCTTTACGATCGTGCACGTCAGCCTTGTGTTCTTGACGGGTGCGCAGCGTAATTTCAACCACATCGTGTTAGGCACCGATGACACACGCTCGCTCGGGCTCATCCTCGGCTGTGTCGGCCTTGCGGTGGTGATTATTTCGTGGTTTATCGCGCACGTTGTTGCTTGGAAGTACCCACGCCTGATGCAACGCTTGCACAAGTCGTTGATCTTTCCAATCGAGCGTATGCTCAGAGCCTCCCCTCGCTTTAATCCGGCGGAACGCTACACGCGAGAGGACGTGTCGCCGTACTTTTGGCCTAACGGCAAGATGCCGGACTCCGATGAATGGAAACGCTTCGTAGCGGATGATTTCCGCGGTTACCGCTTGCGCGTCGGCGGCTGCGTCGAGAACCCGGTCGACCTGAGCCTCGAGGAGATTCGGGCACTCGGGCATGACGAGCACGTGTCGTTACACCACTGCATTCAAGGATGGAGCGGAATCGCACAATGGGGAGGAATCTCGATGGTGCGCCTTATCGGGCTGGTAAAACCGCTATCCAACGCGCGCGTCGTCGAGTTTATTTCGTTCGGCGAGGGAACGTTCGGCGGAGCCTACTACGACACGCAGCAGCTGGTGGATGTCATCAAACCCGAGTGTCTTTTGGCCTACGAGATGAATGACGAGCCTCTCCCTCTAGTGTATGGCGCACCGTTACGGCTGCGCGTCGAAAATCAGCTCGGCTTCAAAATGGTCAAGTGGATTAGTGAAATTCGCTTCGTCGAGACGGAAAGGGTCGTCGGGGAGGGTCACGGCGGATCGAACGAAGATCAAGAATACTTCGATTTGTTGCCGTATATCTGAGTGCGAAATCGGATGAACGTGCTATTAAGTTCCCGCTTTTACGCCGGGCCTTTCCCCAAAACCATGGTTGGCGCGAGCGGAGAAGCGGAGTTCCGCGATGTCTCGCGGGAAGAGCAGATCGAGCGTCCAGTCGAGCGCGACCCGCAGCTTGCAATCGAGGCCCGGCAAGCGCAGCAGGTAATAGCCGCGAAAGGAACCAAGCGATGAAGCCGGTCAATACGCAGTTGCCCTGCCGGCTGTCGCCGGGCGTTAGCTGCTCTTGGCCGCCCAGGCGATGCAGTAGCCGTTCGGGCTGATCGTGCCGTCGACGACCTTGCACGTGCCGGTTGCGGTCGCGGTCTTGCCCGGGATAAACAGCGAACAGTTCGAGCACTTCTTGGTGCCGTTCGGCTTGGTCTGATATTTGAATTGCGCCTGTGAGCCCTTGGCCTCCGCGACCGTGATCCCGGCGACGAGCAACCCGGCAAGTGCCGGCAATATGACGACGCCGCGGACGAAATCGCTGCGCGAAATCCTTTGGTCGAGATCTCTCATCGTTTTCCAACCCTCCATAATCGAATCTATTCGCCGGACGGACCTTGCCTCCGGCCGCCCTGCAAGCTATTTTAACCCCGGCTTTGCGAAAAGCTTCCCCGCTCGTGGGTATCCTACGGCAAGTCCTTTTGTCCCCACTTTCCCAGGATGGTCAACCAGCCGACCAGATGCTAGGCAGAAAGGCGACGCCCAAGGTTGCCATACGGGCTTTAAAGAGCGACGACAATGTCAGGAAGCGTTCAGGTTGATCCGGTCGGAAAGGTCACCGACGGTGGTCAGCGGCATCGTCGAACACGTGCGGTCAAGCGGCTCCGACGAGATCGTCGTAAGCGTCGTCACCGTTCTCCTGAATGCGTCGCATGCGCCCGAGATATTTTGGCAGGCCGTCGAGGTGCTTAGAAGCTGGTCTATCGGCTGCATCGCCCCGGCTCGTTACGACCTGGCAGTCCCACGTTCGTTCGCGATCCTGCCACGCAATGATAAGATGCGCGCACTTGCGGCGGATTACCGAGACATGAGCACGATGTCCTTTTGGGATCCGCCGCGTTCGAAGATGTGATGGAACGGCTGAGACAACCGCAAGACCAGATCAACGAATCGTAGGGCGCATTCTCCGGAGGAATGGGTCAAAAAGTCAGGAAGAGCACTGCGGCGTTTCATCAGCCGATTCGTTGAACGGTTCGTCGTAGGTGACCCCTTAGTCAGCCGAAAGCCGCCCGCTCATGCCGATCAAGGGCGCAGGCGTCTTGACGTCAGTCCTTGACATGCAGGCCAAGAAATGTCGTATGAATGATATGGCCCCTTACGAACACGGTTACTCGTTCATTCCGCGTACCGCTCATCCAAAAGATGAAGCCCCGCTCTTTATAGAGGCCGGTGGCACGTTACACGGGCAAAAAAAGTAGCATGCCTTACGTGTCGCGGCTCTTTATCAAGGCCGGAATCGCCTATCTCGTACTGACCTTTGTCGTGGGAGCAGTGCTACTTTCGTTGGAGGCGGCAGCCCGGCCGATGCCCTATGTGATCGAGGTGGAGCATGGACACGCCGGTTTTGTCGGATGGCTCGTGAACATGGTTATCGGCGTTGCATACTGGCTGCTTCCCGGCAACCGTGCGAGGTTTCCGCGGACGCAGGGGCGCTATCCTGAACTTCTCGCCCGGTTCTCTTTCTATTCCTTAAACATCGGTCTCGCGTTGCGGCTACTCGGCGAACCATGGTTCACGTTCCAGCCGAGTGCAGCCGGATCGGCCCTTCTCTATGTTGCAGCCTTTCTACAGCTGCTCGGCATTGGCGCCTTCGCCTGGATCGCATGGCAGCGTGTCTTTCCACCGCCACTACGACCGGATATTTAATCGCAGACTAACGGGCATATTTCCCTGGATACATCCCGAGCCACTGCGCTTTGCACACGCGGCGTTGCTTCTGTCATGGGTGCTGCTGCTTATTGCCGGCAGCGATGACGATTTCGGTCCGTCTCCTGTCGTCACTGGCGTGGATACACGATCGTCTTTGAATAGTGCTGGAGGCGCCTAAAACGGCATGGCCGTCCACGGGCTTCATCACTGAACCTGTGAGGCACGATAGGATCGCAGACGAGCCAACCATCAATCTGGCATTGTTCTGAGTCAATGCTTTCGTAGTGTTTATTGCGGTATGCTCAAGAGGTGGCATCGCTATCAGCGCTTCGTCCTAAGGGAGAGATACCGAATTCATATGGATAACACGACTTCCTTGTCGCAGGAGCTAGATGTGACCGTCATAGCGCCGCGCGACAAACACCCGACGATCCATCGGCGTCTCGACGCCCTCGCAGTTGGGGAGTCGCTCGTCATTCTCAACGATCACGATCCGCGGCCGTTGCGTTTTGAAATCGAAGCCGACCATCCGGGCAAGCACGGATGGAAATACATCGAGCAGGGTCCCGAGACGTGGCGGGTGGAGATCAATCGCCTCCCGTGATTTCGACGATCCGCCCCCACAGGCGCCGGTTGCCATAATGAGCGAAGAGGCACGAGCGCACGAGGTTCTCGACGTCTTGCGGGGGGTCGTCGATCCCGAGTTGGGCATCGACATCGTGTCCCTAGGATTACTCTACCGCGTTGCAGTTGACGAGGATGATGTCGCGATCGTGATGACGCTCACAGTTCCGGGATGCCCGATGCACGAGACGATCGTCCGCGACGTGAAATCGACATTGCAGCGTCTGCCGTGGGTGAGGAACGCGGAGGTGGATCTGACGTTCGAACCTCCGTGGAGCACCGAACGTTTGAGCGACGACGCTCGTCGCGCCCTTGGACACACATGAACGATCGGCGGCTACTGCTTTGCGCGCCGAGAGGCTTTTGCGCCGGCGTCAATCGCGCGATCGAAACGATCGACCGCCTGCTGCGCGCAACCTCAGAGACGGTGTACGTGCGCAAGCAGATCGTGCACAACCGGTTCGTCGTCGAGTCGTTCGAAAGGCGCGGCGTCGTTTTCGTCGACGACGTTGAAGATGTGCCGGAGGGAGCGCTCGTGGTCTTGAGCGCGCACGGCATATCGCCGGACGTCCGAAGCCGTGCGAAGGCTCTCGGGCAGCGCATCGTGGATGCTACCTGCCCGCTCGTCACGAAGGTTCATCGGGAAGTACAGGCATTCGTGCGGGACGGATATTCCGTGCTTCTCGTCGGCCACGGCGGCCACGAAGAAGTCGAAGGAACGATGGGACAAGTCCCCGGTGCCGTGTCGCTCGTACAAGACGTTGAGGACGTACGCTCTGCAGTTGTGTCCGATCCGCAACGGGTGGCGGTCGTAACGCAGACGACGCTGAGCGTGGCGGAGACCCGCGACGTCGTCGGCGCGTTGAAACGACGGTTTCCCGCTTTGCGCGAACCGCCAAAGGGCGACATCTGCTACGCAACGGAAAGCCGCCAGGCCGCTGTGCGCGCTCTGGCCGCGATCAGTCAAGCCATCATCGTGGTCGGATCGAGCAACAGTTCTAACTCAGGCAGTCTGCGAGATGCAGCCGCCGGATGCGGTGCGTGCGCCTATCTCACTGACGATCCCTCCGAGATCGAACCTGCATGGCTCGGAGACGTCCAGACGCTCGGCGTCACCGCAGGCGCATCCTCCCCCGAAGCGCTGGTGAAGTCGATCCTCGCGCGTGTCAAGATGATCGAACCGGCGTTTTCGGTCGAGAACTTCGGCGAACCAGAACCTGACATCGTATTTCTGGAGCCACCTGAACTACGACACTACCAACCCATGAAGGAGCTTATCGATGCGAACTATTGAACTCGACGTGCGACCCTACCATGAACGCGGCGAGGAACCATTTGACGCGATCATGTCTGCGATCGACGGACTCAAAGAAAGCGAACAATTCCTGCTTGTAAACTCTTTCGAACCAAAGCCGCTGTACGCGGTGCTGAAGAAGCGCGGCTTCGATCACACGACGACGGATATGGGCAACGGGGAATGGCGGGTGCTCTTTTCGCGTACGTCATGATCGGTCTCGGCGATCGCGTGAGCGATCCGGTCGGAAGCGGCTGGGTCCTGGCCGGATCGCTTCTGTTTTTCTTAACCGGCTGCATGCTGCTGGCGATCGGAGGCACCTCGCTCGGCGCGCTTCACGCCTTCGCTGCGTTTCTCGTCCTCGCCGTCGTCGCCGCGCTCAACCAACTGCTGCCGGTGCTCACCCACGCGCCCGTCGCACGTCCACAGAGCGTTATCGCGGTCGCGACCGGATTCGCAATCGGCTTTTCCCTGTTGATTGCGGCCTTTTACGGCGCCCCGATGTTCGGTGCCGCCGGAATCGTGCTCGCGTTGACGGCGATCGCGTGGGTGCTCTGGAACATGGTCCGGCTCTGGGCCGGTCGCGACGAGCGAGAAACGCGGGTGCTCGTGGCGTTTGCGACGATCGCATTTGCCGGCGCGGTGGGAATCGGCGCGCTAATGACGTGCACGCTGGGTGGCCGGTGCTCCGCCCAGATCGTGGGACTTGCACCGCTGCACGCTTTCCTGGCGGTCGCCGGGTTCGCGTCGTTGCTCATCGTCGCGGTCTCCTTTCGGTTCGTTCCCATGTTCGCGGTCGCGCACGGCGATGCGTACGGGCGGCGCGCGATGCAATGGGTGGCGGTGGCAGGCGTCGCGGTGGCGGCCGGTTCGCTCCACTGGCCGCTGGGATTGCGCCTGGGCCTCCTCGAACTGCTCGCGAGCGCCATTTCGATAGGCGCCTCGCATATGCGCACGCTTGCCACGCGGCTGCGCAAGCGTGTCGACGTCAGCCTTCGGTACGGCTCCGTCGCGTGGTGCCTCGCGATCGTAGCGATTTTCGTAGCGCTCGCCGCAACGTGGCAGACTGGTCTTCAAACGGCGGCCGTGATTCTCGCAGTCCTCGGTTGGATCTCGATTACGATCCTCGGATACGCGTACAAGGTTGCTGGCTTTCTCGCTTGGCAGGTGGCCAAGGAGCGGGACCCGGCGGCACAACTTCCCGCACTGAGCACCGCCGTTCATCTGCCGCTCGCATATGCCGCATTAGCGTTCCTCGGAGCGGGAACGTGCATCGCAGCATTCTGCTCGTTCGTCTTTCCGGATCACGTCGGCGTGGGCTACGGTCTCTACGCGATCGGCGGATTGGCGGCGGTTGTCGCCCTTGCAAAACTCGCATCGCTCTACATTCTGAGAAGGCAGCCGAATGGAACCTCAGTGCGTGCAACTGGATAATCGCGGCTTATCTCCGCCGGAGCCGATGCTGCGAATCCTCATGGCTCTCGATGCGCTCGAACCCAGCGGCAAAATCGTTGCGAAGATGGATCGGCGGCCGATGTTCCTCTTTCCAGAGCTGGACGAGCGGGGATGTACGTACACGTGCGACCCCGACGACGAAGGCGGGTTTCTTCTGGTCATCGAGAAGAAGCGGTAGACGTCACTCGCGTTCGATTACGTCGACCAGCTTGGCACGATCGAGCTTGACAATGTGACCGCCGTCGCGACGAATGGCTCCAAACACCTCCAACTCGGCCAACGCTCGACTAACGACTTCCTTCCCGGTGCCGGCGGAGGCCGCGAGCTCCACTTGCGTCATCTTTTGCAGTGGCGCTAATGCTTCGGTGAGCCCCAATGCCGGGGCTGCGTAGGGAAGCAGAACCTGAGCGACCCGGAGCATCGTTGGAAGCGAGAGATGCGCCTCGAAGCGGCCGAGTATGGCGCGCGTATGTTGAGCCGCCGTCTCCTCCAGCTGCTGTCGTATTGTGCGGTCGTGCTCTACGACCGCGCGTAGCCTTTCCGTCGGCAAGAGAAGCACGATGGTGTCGGCCGTGAGCGCGACGTGACGCATCGACATATGACCGCGGTCAAAGAACGCGGTCTCGGCGAAGAGATCGCCGGGCAGCACGTCGTACATCGCCTGTTCTCGCCCGGCGGCCGTCACGAGTTGCGCTTGCACGATACCGGTCTCGACGACGCCCACATATGGCCAAAGTACGCCTTGCTCGGCCACACAATGGTGGCGCTTAATCGCGACCCGCCGGCTATAATGCGCTAGCTCTTGCAAAACGTTTTGATTAGCCTGGGAGAAGACAGTGCTGCGCAGCAATCCGGCCTCGATCGCAGCATCCGGGGCAACCGCCCTCGGTCGGCAGAGGCGTACTTCCCAGCGCCCATCGCCAAGCTGGCGCTGCATCCATACGAATTGGGTGCCGTGCACGCGGTCGAACTCGGTCCGTAACGGCCTGGGTTCATGGTCGGAGATCAAAATCAGCGCCTGGCCATCGTGCAGGGATGCGAAAAGCGCGAAAATTCGCCGGTGACGTTCCGGCGGCGGAAGGGAGCGCACATCCAGTTGCAGGTCGGGATGCTGAATCGGTTCCACTTTTGTCGCAGGGAAGCGTTGGTCTAGGTCACGGCGGGTTCCGCCATGCCGCAGTATCGTTGATACTATGGCGTACGTCATCGCCGAACCTTGCATCGGAGTCAAAGACCGGAGTTGCGTCGACGTCTGTCCGGTGGACTGCATTCATGGCTCGGAAACGAACCCCATGCTCTACATCGATCCAGAGGTCTGCATCGACTGCGGAGCGTGTGTTTCAGCCTGCCCGGTCGAGGCTATCTACGGCGAGAGCGACGTACCGGAAAAATGGACGTCATATATCGCCGTCAACGCGGAATACTACGAGAAAGTGCCAGACAAATCATGAGCACACCGGCGCCAAGTGTTGTAGATCGGACAAAAGTAATCGGCCGCATCATCGAGTAACGCTTGGTCGCTACTATAGGCGGTCGCAACGAGCACGCCGGCAAGGAAGAAGCGGCATGCAACGAACCGCACGCGATAATCGATCTCGACCTCCTGCCGGACCAGGTACCAGAGCAAGCCAAGGCCCGAGATCGCCATCACGACGATCATTCCGACGCCGCGCAGGCTCAGAATCGAATAGAACGTTCCCGGATCGATGGAAATCCAGCCGGCATGCGACGCGCGCAGACCGATCCCGGCCAGCACTGTCAGCGCAAAGACGGCAAGTCTCGTGCCGATGTACGCCCACATCACGCGCGTTCCCGGAACGCCATCGTTTCGTGCTTCCGTCATCGTACATCGAACTCTCCTTGCATGGCTGCGTGCGCGATGCCGCAGTATTCGAGGCAGCGCAGCGTATAATGCCCTGGCACTTTGAACGTCACGGGCAGACGGTTGACGTACCCAGGCATCGCTTGCACCTGACTGACCAAACTGCCGTCCGGGCCGTAAATGCCGAAGCCGTGGTTGACGTCCTTCGAGGTCACGTCGAAGACGACGGGTTGACCCAGCAGGATGACGCCGGCAACGGTAAACCCGTATTGCTGCGCGGTGACGGAAAAGTGCTTAGCGACCGGTGATGCTTGTGCTTGCGGATATGGGAAGTGCGGAATCGTCAGCGCGAACGACGCAGCGCCTAGCCGCGCGCGGCGACGACTTCTTGCGCGACGGGCGACCGCGATCCTACGTTGGCCAGCGCCACCCTGGCGGCGATGACGAGCCAGGAAACGGTGCCGGCGGAGAGTGCGATCGTGGCTTCGGCCGGCTCTTCAGACTAGCTGGCAGCTCGTCTATCAATCGTACTCATGCCATGATGAGCCCCGGCTGAGACCAACTCCTAGTTGCCCTAATCGTTCGCCAAGTCGTTTCATTTCCTCAAATCTTTTTGTGACGTCGCGCAGCACTACGCCGATTCCGAGCATGGTTCCGTCTTTATCACGAAATGGAAGCATAGAAAACTCGACGGTTGCGCGCGTTCCGTCCTTTCGCAAAGCAGGGACTTCGAGAACGTCGCCCGAGCCGTAGCGAGTCTTTCCCGTGTTCATTGTCCGCATGAAGCCCTCCCAGTGCCGCTTTCTGAGATGTTCGGGGATGATGATGTCGAGAGTTTGCCCTACGGCTTCGTTCTCGCGAAACCCGAATATGCGCTCGGCGCCCTGGTTCCAGAATCGAATGCGCCCAAGAGCATCGGCGTAAATGATGGCGTCGGGCGCTTCGCGGGCAAGAGTCCGCGAGAAATCGTCTGCGTCGAAGTCTGCATTCATCCGGGATTCCTCATATGATCGTTCCTTTCGGGCCGATTCCGGCAGTTTTCGAGGCCACCGGCAAGCCGGACCGCTGGTCTGGCGCAATAACTGAAGCGCGCTTCGGCCTGACGCGCACGAGAGAGCTTGGCTGGGGGGTCATAGGACGCACCTCTCCCGTCGTTTTTCCCGCACACTCGCTCGCCGTAACGTTCATCTTGCCGTCGCGGGAATCGGCCGCGCGCGCAGTGCCGAGATCGACCGCAGGATGTCCGCGAGTAGGCGACGCGGGATGGCCGGCCTCGGCCATTTGGAAGGCGACGTAGTGTCCGTGACTGACGACCTTTCCTGGATCGGCTCAGGCGTTGCGAGCGTGCGTAGGAAGTTCCCGAGGTTTGTAAGCCAGCGCGTGTAGCTGAAGCCGAACCATGTTCGCGTTAAACGAGCGGCACGAGAGGCGCGTCCCCTCGATCGCGCCCTTGCCTTCCTTTATCCACTGTTCGGCCGTCCCACGCTGGTTAGAGAAGCCGACGACATTCTTCGACTGCACGGTATCGTGTTCCAGCAACTCAGCATTGTCGCGGCTGCAACAGTTATGCAGCGTTTCTTCCAACGGTTTTCCAAGTCGATAGCGCATGGTTCTGTCCGGCTTTACCCTTTTCCGCGACCGGAGGTCGTTGCATTCGCGCAGCGAGCGGCTGCCAGGAGTACGCATTGGGTGGCGGGGTGGGTGCGGGCGACAGCCGCGATAGCGTCCATCTAGGTATACCCTAACTAGGCGTCAGGGTTAACCCTGAATAGTGTCCGTCTTGGGTCCATTTCGTTGTTTCTTGACAGTCGACATTGTGGGTTATAGACTCTTTCCTGACAGATATGGAAAGTTCGGTCCGCGGACAGCGCGTCGGCTATATCCGCGTGAGCAGCTACGATCAGAATCCCGAACGTCAGCTCGAAGACGTTGCGATTCGCCAAAGCCTCACGGGGCCGTAGTCACTCGGGATAGCCCGCGCGACAAAGGCCCTTCACGGCATTACTTGGGACGCTTCTCGTTGACGCATCGGAGTGATTGAGCCGATATTTTAGCTGCCGGGCTTCACGATGGTATTCCTTTGCATCGTCACCGCCCCCACTCTGGCAAGCGCTCTGCCGACCATGACGGTTCCGGTCGCCATACTTATCGATTTTTGGACGAGGAGATTGCCATAAAAGGAACAGCTCGTTCCGAAAGTCGCCGAGCTGCCGACCGCCCAGAACACGTTGCGCGCCCTCGCGCCGTTGCTCAAGATGACCCTGAGACCTGTTGTCATGGTAAACGTGGACCCTATCTGGAATAGGAATACCGCCCCGGAGTGCCCACGGGCATCGAGCGTCAGATCGCCCGATGATATGGCAAGCGAAGAAGTCGAATAGTAGAGACCCGGGTAAAGCGTCTGGCCGCCGATATTGCCGGACAGCGTAATACGGTTGTGAGTCCGGCCCATGGCGTCGTTATATGCCGTCGTCAAATCCAGTTTGGCTTGCCGCGCAACGCGATCATTGATGTACAAGCGTCCGTGAATCACTCCGGGCGGAAACCCGTTTATTGCAGTTCCCGGAGAGATTCCAACATTGCCGACGACCTTGGTATGTCCGGTGTTCGTCACGGTAGAGCCCGCGAGGATTGCGAAGGGAGTCGCACTCCGGAGATTTAGGAATGGGGTTGCCGGCCGGATTATAGACGCTGAACCTGGGCCGGGCACCGCCGAGGTTGAGTTGCCTGCACTGCACGCGGCCACCAAAGCAGTCAGAAGGCCGCCCAGAAGCATAGACTTCAGTTGTTGTTTTTCCATTTAACCTGTATCCGTTTTTAGCGGCCGGGCTTCACTATGGTATTCCTTTGCATCGTCACCGCCCCCACTCGGGCAAGCGCTCTGCCGACCATGACGGTTCCGGTTGCCATACTTATGGATTGGTGGGCGAGGATATTGCCATAAAAGGAACAGCCCGTTCCGAACGTCGCCGAGGTGCCGACCGCCCAAAACACGTTGCGCGCCCTCGCGCCGTTGGTCAAGATGACGCTGCGACCAGTTGTCATCGTAAACTTGGACGCGACCTGGAACAGGAATACCGCGCCGGAGTGCCCACGGGCATCGAGCGTCAGATCTCCCGATGATACGGAAAGCGAAGTCGTCGACTTGTAGAGGCCGGGGTAAAGCGTCTCGCCGCCGATATTGCCAGCGACCTTAATCGGGTTGACGGTCCGGCCCATGGCGACGTTATATGCCGTCGTCAAATCCAGCTTGGCTTGCCGCGCGACGCGATCGTCGACGTACACGTGCCCGTGGATCACTCCGGGCGGAAAACCGGTCTTTGCACTTCCCGGAGAGATCCCGAAGTCACCCACGATCTTGGTAGGCCCGGTGTTCGTCACGGTAGAGCCAGCGAGGATTGCGAAGCGAGCCGCGCTCCGCAGATCCACGAATGCCGTTGCCGGCACGATTGGCGACGCTGCGCGACCCAGAGACGCAGAACTGCCAAATGCGGCTGAACTTTGGCCGGGCACCGCGGGGGTCGAGGTGCCTGCACTGCACGCAGCCACCAAACCAGTCAGCAGCACGGCCAGAAGCGTTGGCTTCGATTGTTGTTTTTCCATTAAAGCACTCCAATAGTCCCGATTGCAGGGGTATACCCCAGGCAGGCGCTAGCCAACCGAGAATGCCGGTACGCTTTTCGCACTCAACTTCTTGTCAGGTCAAGAAAGCGTCCTGTTTGCTTCCGCAATAGGCATCGTTCTTGGGAATCGACTTGTCGAACGATTTCACAACCATCGCTGCCAAGGCGGTCGAAGCCGTGCGCTTCATCTTCGACGTTCAGGATGCGTTCAGCGAGGTGACGCAGAGCCTCGGCCTTGATTGGCTCGGAACCTTTTCTCCCGACGTTGCGATCCATGCGGGACGTAACCTCGCGGGCACGGTCGGAGCGGTGAGCCAGGAGAACACGGCGTCAAGCCCCACCAACATGATTTGCAGCGTACAAGACGTGCGCTTCAGCGACGGTCGAGTCTGGAAGAAGGGCGCTCGAAGCGCGCCCGTAGCACCGGGTCTTTACTATCCGCCGACGCCGGCGCCTAACGCGAAGCCACAAGCCGGGTTGTGGGCAGGAGGCGCCGTTTTAGCGGCGCCTCCAATTGTTTACGGCCCTGCCTGCAGCAGAGTTGATAGGTGAAATTGTCGAGCTAGACGCGAGGTTCGGACGGTATAAGGCGACGCCTTCGCGTCGAAGACCTGCCACGCACGCGGCGCGAACGCGACCGGACGTTTTGAACGGCTTATGTAGATAGGATGAGAGAAGGCTGACCCCCGCGGAAACCATGGTGGTTTCCCTTTGACGCACTCGAGGTGCAATGAAGAAAGCGAGGATCAGCCCGTGAAGACTTTTAGGAACTCGGAGGCAAAAACCATCCCCAGCGGTACAACCGTCGGACTTGATGTGGGCGACCGCCATAGCTGGTTCTGCGTTCTCGACGAGACGGGCGAAGTCGCCGCTGAGGGGCGGGTCCGCACGACGACCGAGGCGTTAAATGAACACTTCACTAGGTGGGCTCGCAGTCGTGTTGTTTTAGAAGCTGGGACCAGCTCCGCGTGGATCAGCCGTTTAGCGAGGGCCGCTGGTCACGAAGTGATCGTTGCGAATCCGCGTGAGTTGCGCAAGATCCATCAAAGCGATCGTAAGAACGACCGCACCGACGCGCAGGTACTTGCGCGCATGGCACGCTTCGATCCGCAGCTTCTGGCCCCGATTACTCATCGCAGCGCCGCAATGCAGAACGATTTAGCGGTGATTCGCGCTCGGGATGTCTTAGTGCGCGCACGTTCGCCAGGAGCTAACATCGCCCATGTAATGTCTTCGATTCTCATACGACTTGCCACAGAGCCACCGACGGCTAAGCCGGGAATCTTTATGAGAAATCGTCGAAACACGCCGGGCGGATAAACACTAAGCGTGCATGTGGCTGGTCCTTGGATTTCATCGAAGTAATAAGCCCCGTTTTCGATAACCCCAACATAATGCGCTTCTTGGTTGGTTGAATCCAAACACTCAGCCGAGACAAGTAAGTCGCCTTCGGGAATGCGGCCCGCAATACTGGCGAGCCCTTCCGTGAGATCCAAACGATCATCGCCCTTCAACATTATTGTTCGATCGATTCCTGGCAGCACCGTAACTAACGCCATCGCAGTGCACGGTAACCGTCCAACACTAACTTCGTAGTAGCCACCGTGGAGGACCAGCGAAGTGCCCTGAACGCCCGCCGTATTCGATTGCGCCATCTTTACATTTGCCACGGGGTTTGGACGGCCAACCGGATATACCGTGACGAGGGTCGGTGCTTCGCCGCGAGTACAGAGGTGGCGCCGGTTTTTTGGACACGAAACCGGCCTTCGTTATGTGATGACTCCGCGAGTTACGCCGCCTTTTCGGTCGGCTGATTGAAGTATACCGCGTCCGGCGTTTGGCCGCCAAGCGACGAATGCGGTCGATGCGAGTTGTAGAACGCGATATAGCGCCCGACGAAGTGCTTGGCTTCCGGCGCGGACTCCGGAACCACTGCCAGGATCCCCATGATGATCGAATATGCCGGATCTAACTCTTGCATGAGGTGAGTTGGTGCGACCGCAGGTGGCTGCCCTGCGGGCTGCACGCAGACGTCATTGCGTCTTCTTGCGATCCTCACACGATCGTTTGTCGGCGCCTTTAACAGGAGCATCATATGCAGATACTTTCGCGTTCGGCTTTGCGAGTAAGGAGTCGGCGGTGCGCACTTCTACGCAGGCCCTGCGCCCCGATGCAGATTTGGTGGGAACTGGGACCGACCGTCGTGCGCACGGCGATTAGCGCAGCATCGTCGCACCCGCGGCCCTTCTGGAAGACATACTGCGCGATGGCGTTAGCCGAATCCGATGCACGAAGGCCGTACGCTAAGCGGCAACCCTCTACGAGTTCCATTTCGCCGCGCCGCGCGTTCCGATTGTGTTCGGTGATGCCGTCCGTGTATAAGACGATCAGCGCATCGCTCGGAACCGCTACCGCGTAGCTCGCGCAGCGGTGCTTGGCGAGCAGCCCCAGCGGCGGATCGGCGAGGTCGTGCGCCAGGAACGTGTGGCCGTCGGCGCTCATCACCAGCGGCGGTGGGTGACCGGCGTTCGCGAATGTCAACGTTCTCAGCCGCACGTCCAGAATCGCAGCGATGGCAGTAACCATGACGCGCCCGCGCGCCCAAGCGGCGGAATTCGCGGTGGATAAGACTGTCGACGGATCGGCACTATCGTGCATCGCCAAAAAGATCGTTTCGCGCATGATTTCCATCGTTCCGGCGGCTGACTCACCATGACCCACAACGTCGCCGATCGTCAAAGCGATCTTATCGTCGGAGGTTGCAAACGCGTCGCACCAGTCGCCGCCGAGGCGCGCATCGTCTGCAGGCGAATTCGAGACGTCCGCGTTCCAGCATCCCCCAATCACACCAAAACATGTATCGTCCTTCATAGCACGTTCCAGCTCGGCGCGCTTACAGGCGCGCTCCCCTTCCCGTCAAGATATTCACCACGACGAGGATGACGACAACGACAAGAACGATGTGGATGAGGCCTCCGCCGACATGCAGCAGAAATCCGAGGAGCCAGACGACGACCAGAATGCAGATAATCGCCCAAAGGAGTCCAGCCATGACGTTGCTTCCTTTCTCTGTGCTCATGGAACGCCGCTAGAGCGCCGGTTGGGTGCCTGAGACAATCCTAGCCTCGGACTGGGAAAAAGATGTGAAGACCCTAGGATTGTCTCGTGAAGCCGGATGGCGTGGCCGGCGACAACTATCTTGGCCGGTATAAACGTCGCTTGGATCGAAGAGGCTTTGCTCCTCGACTTCTTCCAGGCGATTCGACTCCTTGCCAATATACGTCAGCGAATCTATCGCTACGTGGCGATGGCCCAGGAGCCCGATGGTTTGCTTCTTGCACGGTGCGCCGGTCGAATCAGCACACTTCGCTTCGGGATGAAACTCGTACTCGCGCAGCACGTCGCCATAGCTCTTGACACGCGCGCAGAAGCGAACGGGGCCGCGGGAAAAGGATGGTCTATGCGAGCGCTTTATTCGATCGTTGTTGTCGTGCTGTCTGCGACGCTCGGCGCTTGTGCGCAGAACGGCGTTCAGTCCGGCCCCGTACCGACCCGCCCTTCCGTCGTGTCGCAACCGCGCGCAGGTTGGTTGTCGGTCGCGGCACGGGCAAAGAATACGCCGCTGTTGTATGTGAGCGCAGCCTTCGAGAGCGTCGTCGACATCTATCCAGAGTACGGAAAGAACGTGGCGCCGATCGGGCAGATTACTGACGGGATCGACGAACCGGAAGGGATGGCGGTCGATAGGCACGGGAACCTTTACGTCACTAATCCAGGCAACGGCGCTGGCAGCGGCACCATCCGCGAGGCGGTACCAGCGCGAGCAAAACGTATTCTGCCGGCCTGCAAACTCCGATCAACGTCGCCGTAGGGTCGGACGGCGCGGTCTACGTTGCGTGTGACCTAATCGACGGAGGCTTTGTCGTCGAATATCCGCCGGGCAGCACGAGCCCATCGCGCACAATCTCGATGCCGGGCGTTGGCCCAAGCGGAATGGCTCTGGATGCGAGCAACAACCTCTACGTCGTCTTTCAGAGTCACGGCGTGTTCCGCGGCATCTTCAAGTACGCCCCGGGCTCCGGCTCGTTGAGCGGCACCAACCTTGGCATCACCATGACTCAACCCGGACACCCGCACGGAATCGCTTTCGATCGCGCCGGCGACCTGCTGCTTGTGGCCGATGGGGCCCCCTCCGTACCGTCAGGCGTCTACGTGTACCCGCCGGGTTCGAAGACGTTCTCGAGAAGCATCACTGCGCGTCGCATGTTCGCACCGACCTGGCTGGCGTTCGACCAGCGTGGAGAGCGGCTTTTCGTGACTGATGGTCTTGATATTGGTGAGTACCGCTACTCCGATGGGAAGGCACTGACGTCGGAGAAACAAGGCGCCGCTGGCCAACCTTCCGGCGTTGCCTTTGATCCGCCGGAACGACTCTAAATTGAAAAAGGACCGCCTTTCACGATCCCCGCTGTAGCAATCGCTCCCGTCCCCGGCTTTTCGCAAATGTACGTGTAGCTTGTACGGATCGATCTGGTCGTCGCCTTGCTTCAGCCGTAGGATCGCTCTATAGGGCCTGCGACGTCGAGCCCCGGGCCGAGGAACGGCACTCTCACATACCGTGTGGGCCATCGTTCCTGGAAGATCAAATGCTGCGGGCTTTGCCCAATGACGGGGCGGCTACTTTACTTAAGAATGGGGTCACAGCAATGCGAATATTGTCCGTAATACTTTTCGGGATCGTCCTTGCAAGTTGCTCGCGCACGGGGGGCACGTCACTCGTCCCGACCGCCAACGGCTCATCCTTAAACGTACCTTCCGGTTCGGAGTCCTCGCTCACTCGCCAGTCTAGCGGGAATCACGGCTACAAGCTCCTCTATGCCTTCAACGGGGGCACTGCCGACGGCGAATACCCCTATGGGGAGCTCACTGCTTTGAACGGTAAGCTCTATGGCATGACGGCTGGAGGCGGCGCGGCGAACGGCGCTGTCTTCGAGCTGAGCAGGTCCGGCAAAGAAAAGGTGATCTACGCCTTCAAAGGCGGCGCGGACGGCGCGTATCCGGCGGCGGGCCTTCTCGCTGCAAACGGGGTGCTGTATGGCACAACGGAGGGTGGCGGGGGAGGTCCGTGCGCTGGCTCTCCCTCTGGGTGCGGGACCGTCTTCGAGGTGAGCACGTCCGGCAAAGAACGTGTGCTCCACGCCTTCAATGGCGCTGACGGCGCGGTCCCGATAGCGACGCCAGTGCTTATGAACGGCAAGCTCTACGGCACCACGCAGACGGGCGGGGGCACTTCATGCGCCTCTGGTCGTGGGTGCGGAACCGTCTTCGAACTGAGCAAGTCAGGCAAGGAACGCGTGCTCCACGCCTTCACAAGCACCCCGGACGGAGCGAACCCCTATAGTGGCCTCCTCGCCTTGAACGGAAAGCTTTACGGCACCACGTTCGAGGGCGGTACGCCAGGCTTTGGGACCGTCTTCGAGGTGAGCTCGTCCGGCCACGAACGCGTGGTCTACAGCTTCCTCAGCAAGGGCCAGGACGGCGAGAACCCGTACGCTGGCGTGATCGCCGTAAACGGCAAGCTGTACGGCACCACGCAGGCAGGCGGTACGGACCAAATCCACGGGACCGTCTACGAGGTTAGTCTGTCCGGCAAGGAACGCGTGCTCCATAGCTTCACAGGCGGCACTGACGGCTCGTATCCGGAAGGAGGCCTGTTCGCCGTGGCCGGCGTGCTCTACGGCACGACGTCCGGTGGCGGTCTCTATAATAGCAATACATGCTTCGCCAGCGGTTGCGGGACTGTCTTTAAGGTAACCACGTCCGGTACGAAAAGCGTGCTTTACGCCTTCCAAGGCGGGGCGGACGGCAAGACCCCATATGCGAGCCTGATCGCTCTGCACGACGCCCTGTATGGCACGACTGTGATCGGAGGCCCACTCAGCTTCGGCACGGTCTTCAAGATATTGCCCTAATTCTTTGCGCAGCTGCGGACGGGCGCCGAGATTAATTGCCGAGCGACCGCCAGGGTGTGAATGGCGGCCGCTCATGATTACGAGTTCCCTGAGATATGAGCTAGTGCGTCACGCGTCTCAGACGCTGACCTCCTCCAGCCGCTTCACGACGGCCGTTAGCATGTTGCTGTTCGCCTCTTCTCGCAGTTGGGACCGTCTTCAAGGTCAGCACGTCCGGTAAGGAAAGCGCAATCTACAACTTCGGGGGAGTCCCGGACGGCGGCTCCCCGGCTGGAAGCCTAATCGCTGTGGGCGGGGCGCTGTACGGCACGACGGTGGTCGGGGGCCCACTCAACGATGGGACCGTCTTCAAGATATCGCCGTGATTTCTCGCGAGCCGAGCGGCGTTCTCAAAGCGCCGGCGTTAGCGACGCTGGCGCGACCGCTCGGCCGCCAGCCCTCCGTTGTGATGAAGATACAAGACGCCTCAGGGAACGACGATCAAACCACTAAACGGAGCGCAAGCTCGACGGCCTCATCGTCGCTCATCTCTGCGCCGCTGCTCATGAATTCCGTGACTTCGCCCAGTCCTAACGCATCAACTAAACAAGCCATCGCACGGTCAACGTCCCTTTGGTCGGTTGGCCACCGAAGAGCCCCCTCGGCCGTCAGGCGGGCATCCGCGTATCCAAGGAGTTGCACAGCGCACGTTCGCTCTCCGCGTGCGCTTTCCGGACTCTCGTTCGGAGCCAGTGCCGCGACGGCCGCCAAACGACGCACGGCGTGGATAGCGTTCGCTGGTGCATCAGCTACGGTCTGGAGCGCCACATTCAGCGACTCGAAAGCGCGAGTACGTGCCTCGTCAAAGCGATCGAGCGCAGTTAAGAATGTCGCCTCATTGGATAGACACTCAGCGAGATAAGCGTGTCGCCAGGCCCGAAGCACCGGAAGTACGCGCGCAGAGCGTTTAAGGGCGGAGTGTACGTCGCCGAGCCCAAACTCTTGTTCGGCCAAATTCATCCCGCAGATTGCAGCGCCTAGTCCGTCACCTTCGGTTTGGAACATCCGCAAGGCTTCGACATGGAGCGAGCGCCCTTCGGAATAGTCTCCCTTCGCGAGATGCACGTTTCCGAGCGTGTCTTTCACGAGAGCCAGAAGCCGGCGATCATCAAGCTCGCCCACGGATATGCTAGCCTGTTGGGCCAGCGCCTCCGCTTCATCAACGCGTCCCAATTTTAGCAGGATCATGGCCGCACTCAGTTGGCTAGCTGCGATCTCCGATGAGTCCCCGAACTCGCACAGAATTGCCGTCTCGCGACGGTTTGCCGCCAGCGCTCGATCGAACTCGTGACACTGTTCCAGGTGACCAGCTAGCCGGCGCTCGAGCAAGGCGATCGTCTTAGGTGACGTGCTAGCGCTCGAGGCATCCAGCGCAATCTGCAACCAGCGCAACGGCTCTGCGATTTGCGATCCCCAGATCCTCGTGGAGACGAGACGCTGTCCCAGCGCTACATTTCCGCGTGCGCCAAACGACCATGCTGCGGCAGCACTGAAGTTCGCCTGCTCGCGCTCTACTGCATCAAGAAAGGCGCTGACGTCATCAAGGTTACGTGAGTTGTTGGCCGAAAGGCGCAGTTTCTCGAAGCGAAGGGCAAGTTCCAAATATGCTGCCGCGTGGCGGCCGGCAATCATCTCTGTTTCACCGCGCCTACGCAGCTTGTCTCGGCCATACTGCCGTGAAGACTCCAAGAGCCGGTAGCGCGTTTCTTCTCCAATCTCTTCCGAGACGACCAGTGACTTGTCGACGAGCGACGCGAGCAGTTTCAATATGTCTGCTTCCTCAATGCGCTCGCCCGCACATACTGCAATTACCGTCTCCAGCGTGCACGCTCCCGCGAACGCCGACAGTCGATCGAACAAGAGCTGTTCGAGTGGAAGGAGCAACTCGTAGCTCCAAGACAGCGTCGCCTCCATCGTTTGCTGCCGTGACGGCGCGGTGCGATCGCCCTCGCTGAGGATGCGAAACCGATCGTCCAGCAGGCGCGCCAATTGGCGCGGGGCAAAAAGTTTCGCGCGCGCTGCTGCCAATTCGATCGCTAGCGGGATTCCGTCCAGCCTTCTGCAGATCTCGCCTACGTGCCCCGCGTTCTCATCGCTGAGGGTGAAGACGACACCGGACCCTTCCGCCCGATCCACGAACAGGGCGACCGCGGGGTAATGGGCTGCATCAAGCGCGTTCGCAAGGGGCTTTGCAGGATACGCCAACGGCGGCACGCGGTACGCCCATTCGCCGGCGACCTTCAAGGTCTCCTGACTGGTCGCCAGCACATGCACGCCCTTGCACTCGCGGAGAATGGCAAAGGCGACGCGCCACACTTCATCGATCACGTGCTCGCAGTTGTCCAAGACGAGTAGGAGCCGTCGACGCTTTAGGGAGTCGACGACTGTCTGAAGCAACTGTTGCTTCGGTGTCTCCCGCACGCCGAGGGCCCGCGCGATAGCACCGACGACTTGGCTGGTATCGCCGACCGGCGCTAACTCCGCCAGTCTCACGCCGTCCGGCCAGGTTGAGATGAGATTTTCTGCCACTTGGAGCGCGACGCGAGTCTTGCCGACACCGCCGACTCCCACCAGCGTGACGAGCCTGCGGGACCCGACCAAGGCGGCGACCTCGGCTACGACCTCGTCCCGCCCAACGAGGCTTGAGAGTTGTACCGGCAGCGTCGCACTGCTCTCTGCCGCAGGCCCAGGAAGCAGTTGCATGCGCGGGCGCTGTGGGCGCGCGGCAGCGGCAGCCATCAGTTCGCTTCGGTCGTCCGCCGACAACCGCAGAGCTTCGGCCAGCCGCAGCACGGTATCGCGGTGAGGGGCATGGCGCGTTCCTCGCTCGAGCGTGCTAACCGTCGCGACGCCGATGCGCGCGCGCTCCGCCAAGCCTTCCTGCGAAAGCTCGGCCCTAATGCGATAGCGCCTAAGGGCCGCTCCAAAGGCCGCTTGGGTGCCGTCCGCAATCAGATTCAGCTCGGCGTCCGTCGCGCTAGGAGTTTGCATGACTCAGGCGGCCCCGTCCTCATTTTCCGAAAATGTACGTGTAAATTGTACGGATCGGATCTGGTCGCCGACACCCGGTAGAAGCGTAGAATTGCGCAATGCCTCCGGCAGGTCCAGAAATGGCTTATTCTTGTATTTCCTTTCGGTACTTCCTTATAGAAAGCCGTCAAAGATGCGGCGGCCAGTGGGGAGCCGGCGGTGAACGACATCGCCTGCGTTCCTCTTTGGCCAGGCGCTTGGCATCTTTGCGACGGCTGTGCTCACCGGTTGTAGCAGCCGGCTCGGCACCTTCCGCAGACCTCTCCGTAGCCGATGCAGCAAGCCGCAGCGCCATCCGGGCGGGAAGCCGGTGGGCACGCTAACAGGCTTAGATGCGCCAACCGTGAGGGCTCCGACAAGGCCGGTGATGTGGCGCCGAAGGCGGAACGACCCCATGGAGGCGTTGAGCGATTCGGGCGATTACCCTCGGGCTGCTCCGTCGATCCGACGACCGGAAATCTCGCCGCCGCCAGTGATCAGACGCCGAGCGCCGGGGCCGCCCTAGAGAAGTCCGAAGCTTGTCTTTCGGTAGCCCAATCGGATAGGCGTCTTGACGGGCCTTGCCCGATTTATTGGCCGAGGGGAGCGCTGAATCTTGACAATTGTGCGATCTTGGTCGGCCAACGCCAAAAGATCCGGAGAGTAGTTCTGTGACAACTTCGTACAACACCGGACCGGACGCATCCTACGAGTACAACGCCGAGAGTACTCGTGCAACGGGCGTGCAACAGAGGGGTTCGAAATGGATCGCCCCGGACAGTGTTGGCCAGGAACCAGGCACCGCAAAAAGCTCTATATTCTCGGACTTTTCAGTAGCCACACGGAACGGCTAGGACCGCTGGAAGGGAGTTCGAATCCCGCGGGGCTATCCGGTTCGTCCTCTTTTCACGGGCATTTCGATACGCATCAGCGGCTCGTGTAACATTTTTGCCTAATTCGAAGCCGCGCCACTTTCCTGCGGCCTTAACAGACCGGTGTGTCGAAGGGACGTCTGAGCAGATCCCCGATCCGGGTTCGACAAGCATTTCTGCGGCACCTGGAACATAGAAACTCGTGGACCGGAAGATGCCGGGAAAGCGCGCCGTTCATTCGGACTTTGGCGTTTTATGTGGTTTTTTGGCGCGTCGTTTTTTGCGCCGAAATCACTTCGCATAAGATGCGTGTCAAGCTCCTAAGGGTCACTTCCGGCAGCTCCCCAGGCTCCTTCCCGGTAGACCTGCGGCGGCAGAAATTCAGCCTTGTTTTGGTCGGAGGTTGCGCCCCAGGAGGCAGTTATCTTTCCGGGCAGGTGAGGACGAAAGCGGACCGGCTTCCTAAGATCCGCCCGCTATATTACCACGTAGGAGGCCACTATTAACTCGCCTAGATGCTCGCATACTCCGTCTGTTGCAGATTCAGTCCTATCGTTGGTTTCGGTTGGACGCAAAAATGCGCTGTATTATCCGTAGTGCGCGCCGCCAGAACGGCATTGGCGCGTGGGCTCTTGGGTTGTCGTGTTTTCGGGCAAGGGCAATCATTTTGTCGGTGTACACACCAGCCCACCGCACGTGGCCACTCACAATGAAGTAGTGCGATTTGCACGGGAACGAGCCGTTTCCGATCGATGGGCTAAGCGAGGGGCGTCCGTCTATCACTTTTAGCGTCCAGCGGTCCGGACGCAGGCCAGTAACTACTTCGAACCCGCATCCGCAAGCACAGAGATGCGAAGCGATTTCAAAGGCAGCTGAATGATAAAGAACGCCTGGCTGCAATTGCTCTGGAATCGCCCTCACCGCAGTGTAAACGAACGCGTCAGTTCGCTTCACGGCAACCACCGTTATCGATGCGGTTGAAGTCAACGGTGTAGACGCTAGAATATTCCGCGTCCGGCCCATGGTAAAAACCGAGATATTTCTTCCATCGAACGACGGCGAGAGCTGCATTCAGAGCATTCAAGTCGGCGATTTGGATGTTCAACGCGTAATCATCCTCAACGTCTACGAACGAAATAGCGTGGCGGGCCGATCGGCAATCTTCGACGCTTAAGGTCGTGCGCATCAAACCGCCAAGAGTGCGGTCCCCCACCGAGACACCCATCCCGACGTCGATGAACGGCTTCTTCAGCGCCGTCAGACCTTCGACAAGCCGACGCTTCGATGCGGCCTTGTCTATACACACGAAGGCGAAATCCACCTGGTTGAAGTCCGGCGGCAATTCGGATAGGTAGACGGGGTGCGCTACGATGTGCAGATGCATGGCCGAATATCGCTTGTGAAAATATTCGACTTTGTAGTGTGGTGGTACGGCGAAAACATCGTCGGAAGCGGCGGCGCCGGGGGCGCGGAATGCGTTGTGCTGCGAGAAGCGATCCCCGTCATAGATCCGGATTTCTTTGACCGGAGTCTTGGAAATGAGGTCAAGAACGTATGAGCCAGTGCCGCCGACCCCGATAATCGCAATGACGTGTCCCTCGAGTTTTTGGCTCACCGCGGTGATCCCGGCACGCGTCGAAGCCGTATCGCGATATGCAAAAACCGACGCCTCGTCGTCGTAATCGCGCACCCGACCGGTTAGTGGGGTCGCCTCAGGGTCGATACGCCGCGCATACTTCCCGACCACCTCAACGTAAGACGTAACGAGATCATAATAGTCGTCATAGCTGCCAGCCTGGTTCACTTTCGGAGATTTGTACGATAGGTGGTACTGCGCATCTAGATCGCCGGCAAAGCGGTGGACACCGGGAGTGTTTTGCCCAACCAACAATAACGGTTCACCTGAATTCTTGTAGGGAAAGCCGCCAGCAAAGTACGCTTGATGATTCTGAGGTCTGCCGACTACGGAATTCGCGATCTGGACTATCGGTATGATTAGTATGCCATATGCTACTTGGACATCCGCATTAACGTATGGGACGTTCCTTACCACCAGAAAGTTGGATGGGTGAACCTGGATCTCGTACTTTTCGCTCCGCAGTCGCGCTAGATCAGGGCTATGAGCGATTACCAGGCTCGACAACGAATTCCGTTCCGTTTTTTACCGTTACGGTTTCACCCTCGATGAGATCCCCTTCGTGCTTAGGTGCTACCGCGTGACGATATGTCACGATATACTCCATACCTTCCTTAAGCGGAGGCAGGTTAGGTGCGAGCGCCACGACTTCTTTATACGTAAGGACGTCGTGCTCAACCGTCCGTTCCCGCGTGTTGACGATAATATGAAAATCGCGATCATGCTCAGTGCTCGTACTCAACCCAACCCCCCGATGCGTCGCTCGGCCTAGGCCTCAGTGGCGTGCCGCCGAACACCTGTTCGGTTTGTCACCTTTTCATCCTGCCCGGTTGGAGGTGAGGGCCGCTTGCGCGCGCGCAGTGCCTCTGTCCTTGCCTGCCCGCGGAATCTCTTTACTCAGCCGACGAGAAGCCTAGGCTCGAAGGTCCGCCTCTTCGGCGGCCGTAACAGGCGAACGCGCCACAGCCCGTTCTTTTTCCGGCCAGAGCTCGTCAGCCCCTATTCTCGAACGGGTGATTCCCAATGTCAGGTCCTTTCCGCAGGCTGACACGATGGCGTCGCAACTTCCGGCTTCCTGGGAGCCGAGACCCTGTTGGCTGTGCGATCGCCAGCCGGTGAGGGGTACCGGCTTCACCGACGTGGCATTTTTGCGGCGACTGGGTGACGTCCGCCTTGCCATCACTTCGGCCTTCGCGCGTGTATGACCCGATCTTGCCCTTTTCCCGTGGCCTGGACCTAGATAAGCCCTCTGCGGTTGCCATTCGGTTGCCACACGCGCTAAACGCGCCTGTTACTAGGCAAGCACGCACGGCACGGATCGGCACCGAAAAACCCCAAAAAAACGATACGGGGTAGCACCGTTCGATATACAACGTTAATCCGCAACCCTAGACGGGCCAGCTCCAGGAGGCTTTAGGAGTCCCCTGCTCTATCCAGTTTGAGCTACGGGCGCGCACGGCCTTGCCTTATTTGATGCGGGTTGCGCCGCATCTGCTCTCTTGCGATCCCCGGACGCCTATCACGGGCGCCATTTGGGCGCCATGCAAGAAAACCCGGGTTCCGAGCACTTCACTTTTCACGCGCCAGCCGCCTAGCCTTCGCTTGGGCCAACGCGTCACCGATACTCGTCACCCCCCGCTCCTTAGCTCCGGTAACCGCGTGGCTGGTCCGAAACCGTGCGGAGGTCGTTGCCAGTCGCCAGGCTAGTCGTTCCGACAAAGGTACCGCGGCGACACCCACTCGTCCGAGAGCCAACGCAGAAGGTTACTCACGGGTGGCTCTTGGGCAGGTCAACCGTCGGGCACGGCTCATACTGTTCTGTTCAATTTTCGTTTCAGCGTTGACGCTCCGACTTCTGCGCATTCGAGAGCGCGAACGTCAAAAGCGGCTAAGCGACGACGCGCGTGTTAGGTTTGGATTGCGTCTCGCCATCGCGATGGCAAGCCGCATGTTGTGATCGTGAAATATCATCTCGCCTGAGCCAGAAGATGCCTGGACAGTGCGAACCGACTCCGCAGCCGCGGCGATAGCGGCAAGCCCCGCAACGAAGGTCTGTCGTTTCATTCGTGCGTCTTCGCTCGGCAGCGTACGGGTTCATTGCAACGATGCGGGTGGTGGGAGGTCTCCGCAGTACTGAAAATGCAATGAAATACGCTCGAGGCCGTCCTTCGACTGCGCGCGGACGGCGCTCCGCTCAGGATTACAAAGTGGCTCCCCTGAGGATAACAAAAATGTGAGGAAGCGACGTGACAACCAATAAGAAGATTGCGGTCGCGTGCGGACTGCTTGCGATTGCGCTCGCAGTTACCGCCATCGTCGTGGGCGTAGCGGGCTACTATCGCGAGAATACACTCGGCCCGGCGGGCGAGCGCATCGCGCAGACTCTTCATCACACGGGTTTGTACAGCGCGTCGCTTGGTGTGATTGCAATCTGCCTCGCAGTCCTTTCCGGCGTTGCGGGTGGTCGCGAGGCCCGCGGAGTAAAGAAGAACCATTAGCATTCATACCGTCATTCTTCTCGGTTTGGTGGTGGTCGGGCTCACGCTCGTCGCCGCCCTCGTGTTGGCTATGCCGCGGCATCGCGACGGCTTACCCAAAGCGGTCGAAGTCGTCATCGGGTTCGGGACAAACTTCTTCGATACGCTGGGTATTGGGTCGTTCGCGCCGACCGTCTCGCTGTTCAAGCTGTTCAAGTTGGTACCCGACGAGCGGATTCCCGGAACGCTAAACGTCGGTCATGCGCTGCCGACCGTCGTCGAGGCGGGAATCTTCATCGCCATCGTTATGGTCGATCCCAAAACGCTAGTCTTGTTCATCCTCGCCGCAATCGCAGGCGCGTGGTTGGGCGCCGGCGTGGTCGCAAAATGGCCGCGGCGCTTCGTCCAGATCGGCATGGGAGCAGCGTTGCTCGTCGCTGCGACGCTCTTCCTCATGAGCAACCTCCATCTGTTCCCGGCCGGCGGCACCGCGGTTGCGCTGGAAGGCGGGCGGTTGTGGTTCGGCGTGGCCGTGAACTTCTGCTTGGGCGCCCTGATGACGCTTGGCATCGGGCTCTACGCGCCGTGCTTGATTCTGGTCAGTCTGCTCGGCATGAACCCGCTCGCAGCCTTCCCGATCATGACGGGGTCGTGCGCGTTTCTGATGCCGGTTGCGGGTTTACGCTTCATTCGCTTCGATGCGTTTTCGATGAGCGCCGCCCTCGGCCTCACGATCGGCGGCATTCCGGGCGTGCTCATCGCGGCGTTCTTCGTTAAGTCGTTGCCCTTGGTGGCGGTGCGATGGCTGGTCGTGATCGTCGTCATTTACGCCGCCGTCGCCATGCTTCGCTCCGCGGCTTCGAAGGTGCCGGACTCCGAACCCACCGAGTATGCGGCCAGCCCTTAGCCCGCAATGCTTGGTTGCCGCGGCAATCGCGTTCGTGCTAGCAGGATGCGGAGGAGGTTCGAGTTCTTCGGGCGGCGGCTCGGTCGCGATCCCCACCGGCGTGCCGTCGGGGCCGCCCGGGCACGGTTATCCCAATATTCATCACGTCGTCATCATCGTTCAGGAAAACCGCACGGTCGATAATCTCTTTCCGGGATTTCCGGGTGCGGACACGCAGGCGTACGGCTTCAACGGGAGCGGAACAAAAATTCCCCTGATGCCCGTTCCCCTTGAAGCGCCGTGGGATTTTCGGCACGACTCCACGAGTTTTTTCAACGCTTGCAACGGTCGCGGCACGTATCCCGGAACCGACTGCCGCATGGACGGCTTCGACGCCGAGTACTGGTCCTGCGGAAAGCCCGGGCATCCGCCCTGTCCGAACACGGACCCTCCGTATAGTTACGTGCCGCCCTCCGAGACGAAGCCGTACTTCTTCATTGGCGAACACTACGTATTTGCCGACGCGATGTTCCCTTCGAACTTCGACTCGAGCAGCTTCGTCTCGCACCAATATATCATCGCGGCTCAGGCCGCTTCGACGGTCAACTTTCCGGTGGGTCCTTGGGGTTGCGAAGGCGGCGCAGGTTCCCGCATTCAAACGCTGACGCGGCAACGGACGATCGGAGGCAACGTCGAGCCGTGTTTCAATCACGCGACGCTCGGCGACGAGTTGGACAACGCGGGTGTGTCGTGGCGGTACTACACGTCGCCCGTAAACGACGGTAGCGGCGGCGTGTGGAGCGCGTATCAAGCCATCAAACACATCTACGACGGCCCCGATTGGAACAGGAACGTCGTTACGCCGCAGACGCAGTTCTTTCACGACGTCTCAAACGGGGCGCTGCCGGCGGTCAGCTGGGTAACGCCGACCTGTCAAAACTCCGATCACCCGAACTGCGGCTCGAAGACTGGCCCCGACTGGGTTGCGTCGCTCGTAAATGCGATCGGCGCATCGCAGTATTGGGATTCGACCGTCGTCTTCATCTTCTGGGATGACTACGGCGGTTGGTACGATCACGTTCCGCCCGAACTGGCCGATTACGATGGGCTGGGCATCCGGGTTCCGCTCTTGATCGTTTCGGCGTATGCAAAAACGGGCTGCGTATCGCACGTGCGCTACGAACACGGCACCATCCTGAAGTTCGTCGAAGACCAATGGGGGCTGCCGAGGCTTTCGGCCAGCGACGCGCGCGCCAACCCGATTGC
Source organism: Candidatus Tumulicola scandinaviensis (assembly GCA_003140835.1). Classification (GTDB taxonomy): domain Bacteria; phylum Vulcanimicrobiota; class Vulcanimicrobiia; order Vulcanimicrobiales; family Vulcanimicrobiaceae; genus Tumulicola; species Tumulicola scandinaviensis. The sequence continues at coordinate 58,812 of PLLA01000091.1, forward strand.
GCCGAACTGCTTCGATTTCGCGGGAGCGCCGCGGCCTTTCGTGACGATTCCCGCGCCGCACGGCAAGCAATACTTTCTCCGTCAGCCGCTCGACACGCGCCCACTCGATCCTGAGTAGACCCGCGCTCTGGAACTTACTTGGCGAGGCTTACGGTCGCGCCGACCAACTCCGTCGCCTTTCGGACGGCGATCGTACTGGTCGGCGACCCGCCGGCTGGATACGACCAGAAACCGACCTTTTTGACGTCGCGATTCGACACGCCGTACGGCACGATAATTGTGCGGCCTTGTATCCAGAACTGAACCACGAGGTGGCTGCGCGCGTTCAGCTGAGATGAACCAACGACGGTGCCGCTCGAGCCGGAAACTTTTACCAGGTAGAGCGTATCGGTGGACACGTCTTCGATCGCCACGGCTTTGCCGTCCCACTGAATGCCGCCCGGATACCCGATTCGCTGATTCACGGAAAAGGTCGCAAACGACGTGCTCCCCTGTGGCAGAAGCGCGAACTGGGTTTGCGTCGTTCCGGCGTTCGCGCCATCGATGTAGAGATTGCCGCCGTCGTCGTAGCCGCAGAACATATATACGTTGAAATTCGGGGCGGTGTACGTCCGCGGAGCGCCTCGCGCGTTCGTCCAGATCGAAACGCTCCCCGGACCGGCCGGGTTGCTATCGAAATTCGTAACCGCAAGATTTCCGGTGGTCGGATCGACCGAACAGCCGTAAGGATAATATTGGAACTCCATCAGATTAGCGATCGGCTGCGTTCCACCGTGCGCGTACTCGATGATGTCCTGATTGCCCGTGTCAGTAACGAAAACGTCGCCCTGCCGATCGGAACAGAGACCGGACGGACCGTTGAAGCCGGTCAGGATGCCCTCCGGCTTACCGTCGGGATACGAGAAAACCTCGACGCTGCCGCGATCGTCGGAGACGTACAGCAGTCGGCTTTCGTAGCCGCCGGATCCATCCACAAGCGAGGCGTCCAGGACCGCGCGCGGATGCCGCGCTGCGTTGCGACGACGGTAGCGCGGTCTGCGCCTGCAAGCCGTTACAATCCGCAAGCAGCATAACTAGCGCCGCAACGCTTGCCGCGCGGTGGGCGATGTCGAGATTTCTCATCTAGTGCAGGGTGACCGCCTCGATCAAGCAATCCACTTCGAAGTTCGGGCCGTGGTCTTCTTCGGCGATCCCGGTGCCTTTCGCGTAGCCGTAGTCGTGGGTGTTGGCGCTCTCTTCGTAGTCGGCGACCGTAAACACCCCGAGCGGCGTTGGATTCGTCTGTTCGATGCCGTAGAAGATCCGCGATACGTGTTGACCGTTGGGTCCGGTATAGCCGAACTTGGCGCCCTTCGGCGGCGTCGCTTCCGACACGATCACGGCGGAATTAATTCGATGCACGACTCCCTTAACGAGATATCCGTGGATCCATAGATTGCCGTGGGGGTCGTTGGCGAGCAGCATGACCTGCGTATCTACCTTCAGCGGTTTGCTCGGCACTTGGGGGACTTGCAGGGAAAACTCGTAGTACTGCGCCGTTCCGACCGTAATCTTTCCGAGGACTTTGTCGTAAATCGTGAACGGCTTGCCGTTGTTTTCCCCGCCGCCTTTGATGTCTTTGCAGGTGTACTTCCAACTGTCACCTACCGCCAGCGGCTGGTAGAGCCCGCTGCGCGGAATGTTCGCAAGCAGCGCCGGCGGCCCGCCGGAGACGCCCGCGGGCGCCCCGCTCCACCCGCACGAGCCAAGCACGAGTGCGGTTGCCGCCACCGTCGCGCGACGTCCGGTCGTCATGGGCTCATTATAGCGGCTGCGCTCGGGAGGACAAAGGGGGGGTCCGCTCGTCCTTCGACTGCGGCGCTGCACGCCTCCGCTCAGGAGGACAAAGCTGCGCTCCGCTCAGGGTGACAAAAGTGGGGGATGACGCTCATCGCGCGCCTGCGCGGTCCCGTCAAACCGTGGCGTGGATCTCTTAGGCGGGGTCGCCGGGTTGCCGGACGCGGCAGCCTGAGATCTTGGACGCATCTTCCTCGGCGCGTCGCCGGGATGTGGATTCCGTCGGCATCGGCATCGTGCGAAGACCGCTGACGACCGTGATCGGCACTCCATTATGGAAGGCCATGGGTTCTCTCCTTTCCTTCGTATTTAGCTTGTAGCATATCACCCTTACTAACCCGGTACTACGCGTTTTGGTTGCGCGTTGTTTCGTTTTGTTTCCGACTGAAAACGGCGAAAAACGCCGATTTTACTGCGACTTTCGGCGTCCCGTTCTTCACACGGTTTTCTCGACGACTTCTCACTTGAAGGTCAGTATGGAGGTGCGGTGCTTTTACCGCATCCTTGAAAAGGAGCCCTCATGAGCGACGAAAAGCGGACCGAAGAGAAGAAACCCATCGAAGACAAGGCCCTGGACCAAGTCAGTGGTGGGCACATCCAAGCCCCTTCCCCCAGCGCGGCAAACACACATCGTCCTGGCTACGGCCCGCCGCCGATCCCCAAAGGCCCGCAGCCCGATTAGCTAAGCGTAGAGTCGCGCGGCCCCTCTAAACAGACTGCCGTTGAGCGAGATCGAAAAAGGGGCCGGGTGTCGCGATGAGGTCCGCAAAGACCCCATCCTGGACGATCCGGCCCCCTTCCAGCACAACGATGCGGTCTGCATTTTGAATCGTCGAGAGCCGGTGCGCAATTACCAGACGCGTTGCATGTAGTTGCTCGAGTGCCGCCATGACAATCGCCTGTGCTTCGTTGTCGAGCGCACTCGTGGCTTCGTCGAATAGCAGGATGCGGGGCGATGTGACGATCGCTCGAGCGATCGCGATGCGTTGCCGTTGACCCGTCGATAACCCGCCACCGTCGGAACCCAAATACGTTTCGAGCTGCATCGGCAACTCGGCAATTTCGTCAGCGATCCCCACAAGCCGGGCGGCATTCCAGGCTTGATCGTGGGTGATGTAGCGCGCGCCGGCGATGTTTTCGAAGATCGAAGCTTGCAACACGCCGGTTGACTGAAGCACCGAGCCGATCTGCCGGCGTACGGCGGCACGATCGATTGAAGCGAGGTCGTGTCCGTCGTAAAGCACCGTACCGTGGCTAGGCTTCTCGAAGGCGAGCAGCAGCCGAAACAACGTGGACTTTCCCGACCCCGACGGGCCCACGATCGCGACGAAGGAACCGGGCGCAATTTTCAAGTCTAGCCGGTCGAGCGTTACTGCGGCCGCAGTTTCGTAACGGAAGCTAAGGTTGCGCAGCTCGATGGCGCCGTTCAGCCTACCTGGATCGCCATGCCCTTCAAGAATCTCCGGCAACTCGCGCAACAGCGGCCGGGCGCGCTCGTAGATCGGGATAACGCGGATGACCTGGACGAAGGCATCGCCGAGACCAAGCAGCGAGGCGAGGAGCTGACCGAACGCGGCACTCGCAGCGATAAACGTGCTCGCCGGAAACGCGCCGTGGCGAACGACGAAGACGTACGCGATGATCGCGAGGGTGGTCGCAGCGGGCCAGACCGCGCTAAAGATGCCGAACCGGTAGACGATCGTGCCGACGTGGGTCGTGATGCGGCGCATCGCGACGAAACGGTGCAGCCAGCCGACGAAGGCGCGCGTTTCCGCGCGCGCGGTTCGGAGTTTCGCAATGCCGTTGAATATCTGAAGCACAAAGCCCGCGATGCTGCCCATGCGGTCGAAGATGAGGCGTCGAAGCGCAAGCGTAGCAAAGGCTTCGGCGACCGCAGCGGCGATCGCGATCAGCGTAAGAAACACGCACAACCAGGCGAGCCCCGCGTCGTAAACAAAGAGCAGCGCGAAACTCACCAGAGAAAAGACCCCGCTGAGCGCCGCGGAGATCGTGATATCGCTAACGTACTGTTCGATCCGGTCGATCCCCATCAGACGATCGGCAAGATCGCCAACTTCATATCCACGAAAGAACAGGGCCGGAAGCGCCAGCAGGCGTTCCATCACCGCCGATTGCAAGGTCGTACCGACGCGCGCCTGAAGGCGCATGACCGTTAAGCCGCGCACGATTTCGGTCACGACGGCGGTCAGCGCCACTGCAAGCAACGCGAACATCATTGTGAGCAGCTGCGGGCGCATCGCGCCGGGGATAATAAATCCGAACAGAATCGCAGTCGCCAGGGGGACCGTGCCGGCGAGAATACCGCCAGCGAGTCCGAGGCCAAGAATCCGGCCTGCGTCGACGCCGCTGTGCCGTAATCCGAAACGCAGGAGATCCCAGACGCCGATGGGCCGTTCGGGAAAAGGCCGCAGAAAGAGGTACGCCGACTTGTCGATGCCGGCAGCAACCGCTTCGTCGACCCGAACGGTCTCCGTAGGCCGCGATGGATCGATCAGAAGGTATCGCCCACCACCTCGATTCTGCAACAGCGCGACCGGCTCGCGCTGCGGGCCGCGAAAGGCGAGTAGCGCCCCCTGCTCGAGCTTGTGCCAGCCGGCGCGAAGCCGCACGTGTCGAATCGAGAGCCGCGAAGCGATCGCAATCGCCTGCACCGCCGATCGTGGCTCGCTGTGCGACTCACGCGGTGCTACGATTGCGATTCCGTCGGCACGTGCGACGATCCGCGCCGCCGCGACGAACGGATCATCCCCCGGTTCGGTCGGGATACGATCGCGATCGAAAAGGTGCGTCGCTTCTTCAAGACCGCCGCGCAGCGCGCGCTCATCGAAGGTCTCCGTCGCGAGGCGCATCGCCTCGCGCCCTCGATCTTCCGCTGGGTTCATTGCGACCTCACGAGCGAAAGGTACCGTCCGTTGCGGGCGACGAGCTGTTCGTGCGAACCACGCTCGGCGACCTTTCCACCATCGAGAACGATGATTTCATCGGCGTCCCGGATCGTACTCAAGCGGTGCGCGATGATCAGGCACGCGCAACCCCGGCGCCGCAAACTCTCGTCGATCAGGTGCTCCGTCAGCGGATCGAGCGCGCTCGTGGCTTCGTCGAGCACAACGATCGCGGGATCGCGCACGAGCGCGCGAGCAATCTCGAGTCGCTGCCGCTGACCGCCGCTGAAATTGATGCCGCCTTCCGCCATCGTCGTTTCGTACCCCTCGGGTCTGCTGACGATTTCGGCGTGAATGCAGGCATCACGCGCAGCGCGTTCGATCGCCGCATCAGAGATAGCCGGATCCCAAAGGGTGAGATTGCTGCGCACCGTTCCCGGAAAAAGCGAGATTTCTTGATCTACGAATGCGACCTCGGTTCCCAGCAGCGCTGGATCGATAGCTTCGCGCTCGATTCCGTCAAACAAGACCTGTCCCGACCACGGCACGAATAAACCCGAGACCAGCTTGGCAATCGTCGACTTACCGCTGCCGGACGGACCGACCAGCGCGATACGCCGGCCTGGAGCAATGACGAACGAGATGTCCCTAACCGTGGGCCGCGCGTGTTTGCTATAGCCAAATGAAACGGCTCGTAGTTCGAGCTCTCCCGCTAGTCGGACGCATTCGACCCGCTGGGCCACGCGCGGCGCTTCCGGCGGGTACCGCAGCACGTCCTCAATGCGCCGGACGTCTCCATCCATCTCCTGAACGTCGGCGCCCAATTCGACGAACGTGGTAAAGGGGGCGATGAAGAGTTGCATCAACAGGACGTACGCGAATAGCGTCCCGATTGAAATTGCACCGTCGATGACGCGCAATCCGCCGAGCGTCAAGATCGCGGTGATATTGATCGTCGTCAAGAGCCTGGGCACGGCGTTGAGGACTTGCGACGGCACGGCGAAACGTTGCCTCGCATTAATGACTCGAGCTTGGCGTCCAAGCCACTTCATGAAGAACGTGCTTTCGGCCCCGCCGGCTTTTAGGGTTTCGATCCGTTCGAGCCCCCCAACGGCGCTCCCGAGGAGCATGGCTTCCTCCTGAATGAGGGCGGCATTTGCATCCGAGCGCTGGCGGGCAACGATGCGGAGCGCGAGGATATTGAGCCCCGCGACGACGAGCGAAACGGCCGCGAGAAAGCGATCGTAGCGAGCCATCAGCGCGAGATAGAACAACGCTGCAATCACACCGATCACACTGGCCGCGAGCCGGCTCGAGAGGAGTTCGGCCACGCGGTCGCAGATGGCGACGCGGTTTGCGATCTCGGCAGGCGCTCGCTGCGCAAAGAACGTCATCGGCAAATGCAGAACGTGCCACACCATTCGGGTCGCATTTGCTAGCGCCAGCTTTGCTTGCAAGTGAAGAATCGCGCGATGTTGCAGCTCCAACAACGCGATCAGCACCGCAATGCTCATTGCGATCCCGGCGCCGATCCGAAAAAGCCATCCATAGCTCTTGCCGACCAGAACCTCATCGATGAAAACCTTTGTGAATGTAGGCAGAGCGATGCTTGGCACGACTAGAGCAAGGCCGGCGAGAACCACGAAAACGACGGCTCCCCAGGAACCGGCGAGTTGGGCGCGCAGAATGCTAATCGTTGTCGGCACTTCGTTACTGCGAATAAAGTCCGGGCCCGGCTTAAACGTCAGGCTGACCCCGGTATATGCGCGACCAAACTCGTCCCAGGCGCAGAGCCTCCGGCCGCCCGCAGGGTCGTTCAGAATGGCGCCGTCTTTGGTAAAACCTTCCACGACGACGAAGTGATAGAACTGCCAGAATACGATGAAGGGCGGAGCGACCTTGTATAAATCCTCGATTTCATACTTATAGCCGTGGGCTTCTAAGCCGTAGGAGCGTGCCGCGCGCAACAGATTTCCAGCCGAGCTCCCGTCACGGGTAACGCCGCACGCGACGCGCAGTTCCTCAAGCGGCACGCGCTTTCCGTGGAAGCCGAGGACCATCGCCAGCGACGCTGCGCCGCATTCAACGGCTTCCATCTGGAGAACGGTCGGCGTTCGAACGGCTTTCGCGGCACCGTTCTGCCTTGCGCCGCGGTCGAGGAGCTTCATCCGTGCGTTTGAGGAAGCACGAACGAGATTGGAGACCGCACGTCAACGACGATCGTCGCGTCGCAAGGCGTCTCCGGCGATAACGCGCGTCCCGCATTTTCGAGGCCGGACCAAATGAGATTCCCATTACCATCGACATCGAGCGCGACGTGGACTTCGCGCACGGGAACGTCGGGAGAGAAGCCGGCAGCGACCGCGTCGTTTTGCAGAGCGGCCTTGATGCGATCGAGGCTTGCCGGAAAGGGCGCGGCATAGGTGACGTGACCGCGCAGAAAGCCGAAAACATCGGGCCGGGCGTCAGCCGGAGACAGCCGGACCGGCATCCCCGCCGCCACGCGACTGTCGGTGTCCACTGGGACGAACACCACGGCCGTGGGACTTTCGCCGACGGGCTCTACGGTGGCAACGGTATCGCCCGGCCGGACGAAGCTGCCTAACTCGGGCGAACGTTGCGCCAGCGTTCCCGTGACGGGCGCGCGTAGCGCTACGATACCGCCGCCGATCGTGCGAATGCGCGCGATCGCCTCCCCCCATACGACGACGTCGCCCACGCGCCCGGGCAATGCGATCAACGTTCCTCCGGCTGCGGCAACGATCGGCTGAGCACCGCTTCCCGCTACGATCACGCCGCGTCCCTGAAGTCCCACGGGCAAGCGCCCGAAGATTGCCCACAGCATCAGGATGATGAGAAGAGCGCCGATGGTCGCAAGTGCCCAAATGCTGCGGGATGAAACGATCGTTATCGCTTCGTCGAATCGTTCAACCGAATCGAGCGCCGACACGGCCTCCATACGGAAAAGGTCACTGTCGGGGCGGCCGGCTTGTTTTTGCGGTTGCGTGATGGGCTTGTGGCGGCCATACGCGGGCATGAGGTTGGATTCAACGTTGAGTCAAAGTTGCCCCTCGAAAGCGCCTTTTGCCTCGTTCTTCGCAAGCTCTTCTCGGCGGCTTCTCACCTGACGGTTAGTCTGTGACTGCGGTGCACTTACCGCACCTCTTCGAAAAGGAGCTCTTATGAGCGACGACAAGCGACCCGAAGAAAATAAACCGCTCAACGATAAGGACCTTGACAAGGTCAGCGGCGGCTACATCATCGACAACCCCACCAGCGGGGCAGCGCCCCACCCGATTCACCCAGTTAAACCGGGCAGACCTGAACCCTGTTAACTCGTTCATAACCGCGCAGCGGCACTCGGTCGCTGCGCGAGATGCATACGGCTGGTACTTCAGCGCCCGCTAAAGGCGAAAGTGCCAGCCTGCTACAGTCGTAAACGGCGAGAGTAGCGGCGGTCCATATCCCTGCAGGTGTGACGGGATTACGTCTATTTCCGAAATCTGACACAAAAAATCGTACGGAACGTCGGCGAGAATCTGCCGCTGCACGAATCGGTAGTCACGCACGCGCGTCGCGCGGTCGAACGACGCCGATGCCTCGCTTAGCGCCCGGTCAACCGACGCATTGCAGTAGCGCGCGACGTTAAAGCCGTGCGGACCGCGCTGACTGCAGGCAAGCAGCCACGAGGCGTCCGGGTCGTAACTGGACTGGTAGCCGTAGAGCCCGATCTGATAGTGCCCTTGCGCGATCGGGCCGCCGAGGGCGAGAAACTGTTCGCGCGCGTACTGCTTTAGCGAAACGTCGATACCGGCCGCGCGCTCTTGCGCCGCGATCAGGGTGGCAAAGCCCGTATCGATTTCCATGCCCGTCCGAAGGGCGATCTCCAACTCCAGCCGATGGCCCCCTTTCATTCGAATGCCGTCCAGGCCGGGAAGCCATCCGTCGCGCGCCAGCACGGCGCCGGCCGCGCGGGGATCGTACGGCACGTTGCCGGCATGCGGATCGAACGCCCACGTGAAGAGGCCGCGCATGCCCGTGCCGGCATCGTAGAGACCGTGCGTCATCTTCTCTACCAACGCCCGGCGGTCGATGGCGAGGGCGAACGCGCGGCGCACCGCTCGATCGCCCGTCAGCGGATCGGCGGCGTTGAACATCAGTGCGTAGAAATACGGAACGGGCGTTACGAGAATGCGGTGATTGGGTATCTCTCGCAGCGTCGTAATCCGGGTAACGTCGGCAAAAAAGGTTGCGTCGACTTCGCCGGTCATCAGCTGCGCGACCGTCGTGGACGAATCGTGCGTGAAACGCAGCACGATGCGATCGATCGCCGGGCGTCCGGCATAGTAGCCGGAATTTGCCGTTGCGGCGATGGAGTCGCCGCGCGCCCACCGTGTGAAGATGTAGGGTCCCGAACCGACGGGAGCTTCGTTGTAGGCCGCGTGGTTGAGGTTGGGAAAGCGCGCGAGCACGTGCGCCGGCACGATCGGATAGTTGCTGTCGCCCCCGAAGAAATACGAGACGATCGGCGAGTAAGGCCGATTGAGTGTTACCACCAGGGTGCGTTCGTCCGGCGTCGCGATGCCGGCCACCTGATCGTATCCATACCGCGACGGAACGGCGTTGGCCGGGTTCATGATGGCGCGGTAGGTGAAGGCGACGTCGCGCGACGTTAGCGCCGTACCATCCGCCCAGCGTACGCCGCGGCGTAATCGGTACGTGATGTAGATTCCGTCGTGCGAGATACCGCCGTTGGCGCGTGTCGGCACCTCGGCGGCGACGTCGGCAACCACGTTTCCGTGCGCGTCGTAGTTGGTGAGGTACGAATAGCCGAGCTCGCTGACAACGTAACCGAGCTCGCCTTCGAGGTAGAGCGGGTTTAGCGATATCGGTTCGGCCGGAACGGCAACGACTAGCGTGGACCGGTGCGTTTGCGATGGAACGCCGACGCGGGAACACGCCGACAACAGCAGAGCGCAACCGCACAAGAACGCGGCAGCTCTCATCGTCAGTTTACCCCACTATTTGGCGAGGCTCACGGTCGCGCCGTACAACTCCGTAGAACCGATATTGCTCAGCACTCCGGTCGGCGACCCGCCGCCCGGATATGGCCACAAACCCACCTTGTTGGCGTGGCGCGGCTTCGTGCCCTCCGGCGCGACGATGGTCTGACCTTGTATCCAAAACTGCACGAGCAGGTTGCTGCGCGAGCTGAGCTGCGTACTGCCGACGACCGTTCCCGTCGACCCGCTAACGCTCACTTGGTAAACCGTATCGGTCGAAACGTCCTCGACGGCGACGTTCTTGCCGTCCCACTGGATGGCGCCGAGCAAGCCGATGCTTCGATCCAACGCGATGCCGGTAAAGGACGTGCCTCCGCTCGGCAGTTCCGCCAGCAGCGGCTGGGTCGTTCCCGAGTTGAGCCCGTCGATGTAGAGGTTTCCCTTACCATCGTAGCCGCAGAAGAGATACACGTTGAAGTTGTCAGCGGTATAAAAGGTCGGGCTTCCTTGCGCTCCGGAATAAATAGCCACGCTGCCGGGACCGACGGGATTACTGCTGTAGTTCGTAACCGCGAGATTCCCGGTCGTGGGATCGACGGAGCAACCGTTGGGGAACGCGCCGAAGTCTTGCAACGTCGAAATCGGCTGCTTGCCGCCGTGCGCGTACTCGAGGATGTTCTGATCGCCGGTGTCGGCGATGAAGACGTCGCCATTCGCATCGGAGCACAGACCCGCAGGTCCGTTAAAGCCCGTCAGCGTCCCCATCGGCTTACCGGCCGGATACGAAAAGATGTACACCTTTCCTTTGTCGTCGGAAACGTACAGAAGATTGGTTTTCTTGGCTTCGGGAACCATGCCGGTCGCACCGAATTTCGAATCGACCGGCCGCGCCGCATTGTCAGCCGGCATGGCCGGCGACGACGTCTGGCCCTGCAGACCGCTGCAGGCCGCCGGCATCGCCGCGAGCGCAAGAACGCCCAGTGCGCGGCCCAAATCTCGACTTCTCATGTATCCTGCCTCTTATCCGCTTGCGGTTAGATCGCTTGAATCTTCGCCATCATTCCGTGATCTTCGTGATCGAGAATGTGGCAGTGGAATACGAACGTGCCTTTGATGATCGGGTCGCGGAAATCCATGAGCAACAGGAGACTTCCGGGCTTCCCGTCACCGAGACGGTGCGGGATGACGACGGTGTCGGCCCAATACGGATGTTGAATCCTGACGCCGTTGACTTCTTTCACTAAGAAATGAATCTGATGAATGTGGAAGTCGTGGACTTCCTGGGTGATGTTGACGACGTTCCACTCCTCAACCGTGCCGGTATGCACGACGAACATGGGCGGATCGTTTATGGAAAATACTTTTCCGTTGATGCGAAAATGTTTGGGGCCTTCGCTGAACGTGACCGTCCGTTTCGCTGCCACCGCCGGTTGCTGCGTCGTATAGACGTTCGACGGAAGCGGGGCGCCGGCGGTTAATGGTTTCGACGACGCCGGCAGGCTCGGTCCGCGGTGCGGCGGCGGCTGTAGCTGCGCGAGCTCGATGGCCGGATCGCGATCGCCGGCCGGACCGGAGTCGTAGCACAGGCTACGGAACTTGGCCACTCTTCTTTGCGGACCCGTGACGATGAACTCGGCACGCGCGGCCGGCGGAACGATCAGATAGGGGACCGTCTCCGTCGGCGGATTGCTGGGATTGGTATCCAACGCAAAACCGTCGATCGCTACCAATTGAAGCATCTCGCCGTCGACGGCGAGTTTGAGCGTCTTGTGTCCGGTCGCATTGATCAGGCGGAAAAACTGTTGCTCGCCGGGTGCGATCGTAATCACCGGGTGAACGGCGTTGTTGAGCGTCGGCGTCAGGCCGATTTCAGGACCGCAGGGGTTGCTGTTGACGGTCTTCGGCTGCATGCCGGCGCCGGACATGTCCCCTTGGGCATCCATGCCAGCCATGCCGTCCATGTCGCCGGTATCGCCGTGCGGCACGATGTTCGCGCCGATGCCGGTGTCGCGCACGATGATGATGCGCTGCTTCATGCTCCCCAGCCCGGGGAGATGGTGCTCCAAACCTTCAACGACGATCGCCCCCGACATCCCGGATTCGCCCGCCTGGTAGTTTACCTCGCCGTGGATGTGCGGATGATACCAATAGAGTCCCGGCTGTTGATTCTTTGGAATATGCACGACGTACCGAATCTTCTGTCCGGGTCTTGCGAAGGTGCCGAGAACGTCGTCGCCGGGTGCCTTGGGTGAAACGCCCAGGCCGTGGAAATGAATGTTGATTTCGGCGGCCATGCCTTGGTCGCGCTGAAGATTATCGGTGAGGTCGACGACGAACGAGTCGCCCGGCCTGACGCTGATCGTCGGGATCACGTCGTGCATGCCGTTATAATCAAAGGTAGGAAGTCCGGTGGCCGGATTGAGGTCGGCCGTCAACGCCAGCGTAGCGACGCCGTTGACCGGCCGGATCACCGGCGGCTCGGCCAACTCGTTGGGATTCTTGCGCCCCTCCGGCGACGATTGGAGGGCCTGGCCGGCCGGCCGAATCGCGTTCAGCGGAATCGGATTCGTCGGCGAGCTCGACTGGCCGCCGCATCCGACGACCCAAGCGCAGGCGATGGCAACGGCGAGAAAGCGTCGTAGCATTGGAGTTCCTCCCTAGTGGTCCGGAGCGAGGCTAACGGCCGCGCCGTAGGCGCGCGCCGCGATCGTGGCGGACGGCGAACCGCCGGCCGGATAACTAAAGAAGTCGACGACACCGTTATTCGGGTCGGGCGCGACGACGGTTCTGCCCTGAATCCAAAACTGGCGTACGCTTTTCGTTCCGTCGAGCGTCGTCGAGCCGCTCTCGGTTCCCGTGCCTCCGCTCATCGCAAACTGATAGATCACCGCCGGCGATACGCCGGCGTCACCAACAGCGAGATTGGTGCCGTCCCATTGCACCTGACCCGGCGCGACGACGTTCTGGCTGAGCGTCACCGCTTTGAGCACCCTGCCATGATGCGAAAGCTCGGCGAACCGGACTGCGCCCTTGCCGCTCTGTTCGTCGAGAAACAAGTTTCCCTGAGCATCGTATCCGCAAAATGCGCCGTGCATGTTGGTGGCGCTGAATTTGCTGGGGCCGAGCCATCCGCCGCGCACCGTGTGCCGGAAAACCGATAGGACGATGCCGTTCGTTCCGCCGGTCACTGCGAGATCTCCGCTCACCGGATCGACCGCGCAACCCATCGGCGGGCCGGCGGTGTTGAGCGCGACGATCGGTGCGGTGCCCCCGTGCGGAAACTCGATGACGTCCAAGCCGCCGACGTCGGCAATCCAAACGTCCCCGGCCGCATCGCTGCACTCGCTTCTCGGCTTGCCGAACCCGGTCAGCGAACCAACCAGGGTCCCACGCGGATAGGAGTAGACGTCGACGCTTTGCGCGTGCACGTTGGAGAGGTAGAGAAGGTCTTCATTTCTTGCCTCGGGTGCCATCCACGAGTGTCCGTGCACGAGCAACGCAGACGCCGATTCGTGCTGCGGAAGTGCGACCGGCACCCCTACCTGCGATGACGATCCACCGCATCCCGCCAGCACGATAAGCGCACCAACGCCCACTGCATAGCGAAGACCTGAAAGCTTCATTGCGTCGCCCCTCGTTTGTACCAACGTATCGATCCAACGTATCGATAGCCCCCTTCGTTCTGCGAGCGGCGGTGAAATTACCTTGAGGGTGCGCGCACGGAGCACCCTACAATCGCCGTTGAGGCTATTGATCGTCCGGAATGTGGTGATCGACCGGCTGGTTCATAAAGAATCTCGCATCCAGCGGAGCTTTGATCGGCACGAACTTGCGCGGTGCCTGCGAGAAATCGAAGGCATCCGCTTGCGGTGAGGTTGCCCGCTTATCGCTGGCCGCAAGGCGTCCTAAACCGAACTGATCCTCGGCAAACCGCAGAATGCTGCCGTGCTCGTAGTGCACGTGCGAGACGTAGCCTTGCTTCGCGTACGGCGAAATAATCAACAACGGAATCCGCAGGCCGAGACCGTCGTAGTCGACGTAGGCCGGTGCGACCGGATCGTACCATCCGCCGTAGTCGTCCCACATGATGAAGATCGCGGTGGAGTCCCAATACTTCGATTTACCGACCGCGTTAACCAGCGACGTCACCCACGACGGTCCGGTGTTCGAGCCGCTTCCGGCATGATCGGAGTTCTCCCAGGTCGGGGTAATCCAGCTGACCGCCCGCAGTTTGCCGCTTGAAACGTCGTTGAAGAACTGTGTCTGCGGAGTGATGACGTCGGTCTTCCAATCGGGACCGTTGTAAATGTGGTTGATTGCCTGGTAGGCACTCCAAATGCCCAGATCGCCGTTGATCGTCGCCGTATAAAACCCCCACGAGAGGTGGGCCGCGTCGAGCTCGTCGCCCAACGTGTTAGGGTCCCAGCAGACGACTTCGTACCCTTGGGGAATCTGGCGCTGGGGTCCCACCGTGCCGATCAGGTCGCTCGGACCGCCGGGGCAGCCCCACGCGCCGTACGGAAAGTTCACCGCCGACACCGCTTGGCCTGAGATGATGTATTGGTGCGAGATGAAACTGCTGGCGTCGAAGTTCGAAGCGAACATTTCGTCGGCCAACACGTACTGCTTGCCCATGTCGAAATACGGTTTGGTTTCGGTGTGCGGCACGTAGCTATACGTTGGATTTTTGTTCGGACACGGGGGCCCTCCGCCTCCGCACCCGACGTATTCGTTGTTGAATCCGTTCATGCGGCAATTGGTGCCGGGAATGCTTCCGGTGCCGTTGCAGGCGGCAAAGAACGAATTCGAGCTGTGGTCGATGTCCCAGTTCGTTTCGAGCCCGACCGGCTGCAGCGCAATCTTTTGCCCGGAAGAGTCGAAGCCGGACTTCGCCGTCTTCGCACCGGGGAATCCGTAAAACAGATTGTTGAAGCTGCGATTCTCTTGAACGATAATGATGACGTGTTGAATCTTGCCGCTGGACGAGCGGCCTGGGTGCTGGATGGGGAGCGTTCGGGATTGCGAATACGCAACCGGCAAACCGGGCGACGCAGTCGATCCACCGCCCGCATTGCACGAGCAAACCAACAGCGCCAACGCCACGGCCGATAGCGCCCGGGCGGGGCCGGGAATACATCGCATGAGCATCTCTCCTTGGGGCTACAGGGTAGGATGCAAGCGATTTTTACACTTCCGAACGTTAATCTCCCACGCAACTATATGGTCAAAACCAACAGCGTGGATAATCTGCATCATCTTTTTCGCGCACGGCCGCCGACCGTTCGGGCCTGCAATATGCAACGCTGCGCAACATCTCGCTGGCGTGGGTTCTCACCGTCCCGGCGTGCGTGTTCTTGGGAGCCGGCCTGTTCGGCGCCGCGTTTTTGCTGATATTCCACGCCACCGGCGTTCCGGCGCCCCCTAGACGTCCTTCGACTGCGCGCCTTCGGCGCTCCGCTCAGGATGACAAAGAGAACCTTACGGATCCTCGAGGTCCGGCGGGCTCATCTCGGCTGCGTGTTTCTTAAAAGGCGGCGCCTTGATGGGTACGAACGCGCGCGGATTTTGCGTGAAGTCGAAGCAGTCGGCGAGGTCGTCGGCGCGCACGTCGGTCGCACCGAGCGCGCCCTTGGGTATGCCGAAGGTTTCCTCGGAAAACGCTAAGATGCTGCCGAACTCGTGTTGTATTTTGGAGACGTACGCCTTCTTCGCGTACGGCGAAATGACGACTAACGGAACTCGGAAGCCCAACTCGTAGAAGTTGTTGAATTGCGGGGGCGGGACGTGATCGTACCAACCGCCCCAATCGTCCCACACGATGAAGATCGCGGTCGAGTTCCAATATTGGCTCTGGCCGACGGCGTTTACGACCGCCGCAACCCACGACGGCCCCTTGGCGCTCTGCGAGCCGGCGTGGTCGGAGTAGGCATCGCCTGCCGGAATCACCCACGACAGCCCCGGCAGCTGGTTGTTCGAAATGTCGGTAAGAATCTGCGGCGACGACGAAATGACGTTGTGATAATCCTGTCCGAAGCGGACGTGCCGGATCGCATCGAACGCGTGCCAGAGGCCGGCGCCGCGACCGTGCTGATAGTAGCGCCAGGTTACGCTTTGTTGGTCGAGCAGATCCGAAAGCACCGGGCGTTCGAAGCACGGCGCCGGAGTCGGACCGGGAAATCCGTTGCTCGGATTGATGGTCGGAACCACCGAACTGCTGGACGCATCGCACCCGTCTTGCCCCGACCGGCCGTTCACGCGATCGAACGCGTTGCCCGAAACGTTGAACGACGTCGCCGGCAGGGCCGCCGCCGTACCGCTAATCAAGTATTGATGCGCCGGAAAGCTGTCGGCTTGGTTGCTCTGGAACATGCGGTCGGCAAACACGTACTGCGTCGCCATGTCGTAATACGGTTGCACTTCCGACCGTGGAGCGTAACCGAACGGCCGTAAGTGCTTTCGCAGCGAAAGTCCGCGATCGAATCCGTCCATTTTGCCGCCGTCGTAGTCGGTCACCCAATTCGAATGGGCGTGCGGCAAGTCGTACGGTGCGGCCAGCGAGACTTGCTCCAGCGAGACCGTCTGGCCGCGTGAATCCACCGCCGTCTTGGCGATGTCGGCGCCGGGTACGCCCTGAAACAGGTAATCGGGGGTGCGATTTTCCTGAACGATAATGACGACGTGAGTGATTTTCGACGTCGTCGCACGGGAGATGGCCGTGCGCAGCGTTCCGCCGGTATTCAGCGGGGGAGTCGAAGCCGACTGCTGACCACCGCAGGCTGCCAACACCACGAGCGGGGCGACTTGAAGCAAGGCGATCGTTTTCATTCGTAGTCGGGAGCCCGTCCGTCGTTGATTTGGTTCATGATGAACGACCGGCTCTTGGGTGCTTGAATCGGGACGAACGCCCGCGGCGGCTTGCTAAAATCGAAGCAGTCGAGCGCCGGCGAGTTGGCGCGCGCATCGGCGCGGGCCAACTGGCCCAGTCCGAAAACGTCTTCGGCAAAACGCAGAATGCTGCCGGTTTCGTATGGCACGTGCGAGACGTGATCTTTTTTCGCGTACGGCGAGATCACGAGCAGCGGCACGCGAAAACCGAGACCGTCGTCGTCGAGATGCCGCGGCGGGACGTGGTCGTAGAGACCTCCCCAGTCGTCCCACATGACGAAGATGGCGGTGCTATTCCAAAACTGGCTCTGCCCGACGGCATTAACGAGCGACGTCACCCACGACGGCCCGAAGCCTCCGCCGCAATTCACGTGGTCGGAGTCGTTGCAGATGGGGGTAATCCAGGTGACGTTCGCGAGCGTTCCGGCACCGACGTCGGTAATGAACTTCTTCTGCGGGTTAAGGACGTTTGCCCAGTCCTTGCCATAGCGAATGTGATGGATCGCTTGGTAGCCGGACCACTCCCCGCCGTCGTTGCTGATCGTACTGGTATAAAAGCGCCACGTCAGCGACGCGGCGTCGAGTTCGTCGCCGAGCGTTTTATAATCGAAACAGGCTTCTTGCGTCGGTCCGAGCGTCCGCTCTTTGGTCACCGTGTAGACTTGATCGCTCGGGCCACCGTCGCATCCCCAGTATCCGTACGGTAAGTCCACGCTCGACTGCGCTTGCGCGGCGATGATGTATTGGTGCGACACGAAGCTCTCGTCGAGGTGCGATTGAAACATGCGATCGCCGAGTACCCATTCGTGCGCCATATCGAAATACGGTTTCGAGTCGGTGTGCGGGACGTAGACGTATTCGGGATTGGTGGGACCGCCATAGGCCGACTCTTTATCGAACCCGTCCATCCGGCATTGGGTCCCCGGCAGTTTTCCGGTTCCGTGGCACGCCGCGATCATGGCCGCCATCGAGTGGTCGATGACGTACTGCGTGGACAGACTCACCGGCTGAAGCGCAATCGTCTGCCCTTTCGAGTTCTTCCCGCTCGACACGGTGTCGGCGCCGGGATAGCCCTGAAAGAGATTGTCGAAGCTGCGATTTTCTTGAACGATAATGACGACTTGTTTGATTTTTCCGGCGCCGGTCGAGTCGAAACCGTGCAGCAGACCGCTGGTTCCAGCCGCCGCCGGCAGCGTCGCAGCGGAGGGTAACGTCGAATGCGACCCGCTCGAGCATCCGCCGAGCGCAATCGTCGCCACGGCGAACGCCGTGAAGATTAACGAACGTGAGGCGTTCACGATTACCTTTCTGAGCGCAAGTGGAGCCGTTTTGGCTTACGCGAAAAACGCGGCAGAATCCTAGCGCGACGCATTTTGCAGCCCGGCGCCGAAGGCGCGCCGTCGAACGAACCGAAGGACGAATCCATGTTTCTCCTGTTTGCTGCAATCTTTCTTTTGGGGGTTGCCGCCGGGCTGCGCACGTTTACCGCGCCGGCCGTTCTATGGCTGATGCGGCACGGCGGCCTCTGGGCAATCGTGCTCGCGATCCTCGCAATCGGCGAATACGCCGGCGATTTGTACCCGAAAGCTCCGGCAAGGACCAGCCCGCCCGGGCTGACCGCCCGCATTGCGAGCGGTGCCTTTGTCGGTTGGTCGCTCGCCGTTACGAGCGGCGTCTCCGGCGTGGCCGGCGCGCTGATCGCGCTGGCCGGCGTTGCGCTCGGTACCTACGGCGGTCTCGCCGTCCGCGTGCGAGCGATTGCCGCGTTCGGTGCCCTGCCGGCGGCCCTGCTGGAAGATTTTGTGGCCATCGGGATCGCCGTTTTCGCCGTCAGTCGCGCGCTGCCGTGATCTCGCCGGCCTTCGGCCACGAAGGGTTCGTCGGACGCCGCGAGGAGCTGGCGTTTCTTCACGAAGCGTTCGCCTGCGCGCGCGACGAGCGCTCGCGTTTCGTTCCCATCGAAGGCGAAGCCGGCATCGGAAAGTCGCGGCTCATCGAAGAGTTTACGAAGTCGATCGCTTCGGAAGCGGTCGTGGCTGCCGGACAGTGCAGCGAACACGTGCGAAGCCCGTATCGTCCGTTTTCGGCGATGCTGACGTGCGTCGACACGCGCGGAATCGGCCGCGCGCTGGAACCGCGTTCGGGCCGTGGAAACGCCGCCGAGAAAGCCGCCTTCTTCGAAGCGACGGCGCGATTGCTTCAACGGGCGGCGCAACGCAAACCGGTCGTCGCCATCGTCGAAGACCTGCAATGGGCCGACTCGGCAACGCTCGAGCTGTTGAAGTATCTCATGCAGGGCTTGAGCGATGCGCGCGTTCTGTTTCTGGTTTCGTTGCGCACCGAAGGCGCAGCGAGCGATCCGGCGCTGGCGGCCTTCCGGCACTTTGCCGCCCGCCATCGCATCGCGGCGATCCGGCTGCGCGGCCTGCACCGCAACGAGATACGGTATCTGGTGACGCAACGGCTCGCGCGGCACGGCGCATCGGTGCCGCCCGAAGCGCTCGCGCAGATCGAATCGCTCTCGGAAGGCAATCCGCTGTTTGCCGAAGAGCTGGTTCACGTCGTGCGCGAGAGCGGAGGGATGAATCTCGCGACGCACGCGCCGCTCTCGCTGCAAGCGATGCTCAGCGAGCGGCTGACGCCGCTTCTCGAACGAGAACGTGCGGTGCTGGTGCGCGCCGCCATCGTGGGCCGGCGTTTCGATGCGGAGTTTCTTGCGAGGATCCTCGACCTTCCGCTCGCCGGCGTGCTCGGCATCCTGCAGCGTGCGGTACACGCCGGCATCGTGGTCGCCTCGGCGTCGTCGCCCGCCGAGTTCACGTTCCGCCACGCGATGATCCGTCAAGCTTTGGCCGATCAGCTGATCGTCGGCGTCGCCGCGCCCCTGCATGTCCGCATCGCGCAAGAGCTGCAGAGCCTTCCCGACGGCAGCCTGCGCGAGGCGGAGCTGGCCTATCATTGGTCGGCAGCACGAGTCGCCGATCGTGCCCGCTTCCATAACGAACGCGCGGCCGAAGCTGCCTGGAACCTGTACGCGTATCGCGATGCAATCGGCTTCTATAGCATGGCACTGCGATGGGAGTATCCGCCCGGCCCGCAGCGCGCCGCCGTCTACGAACGCCTCGGAACGCTCCTCTATATAGAAGGCTGCGGCGAAGAGCCCACCGGTTGGTTCGAAAAGAGCCGAGCCGAGTACGCTCGGCTCGGCGACGCCTCCGGCACGTCGCAAGCATTGCTTCGCCTAGCGGATCAGTTCTGGGTCGACGCGCGAACGGCAGAAAGCCTCGAAGCCGCGTCGCAGGCGTCGGCAATCCTCGATACGCTTCGAAAGCCGGCGATGTCGGCCGAAGCGACTCTCGCGCTGGCCCGTTACTCGATCACCCTGGGCGACGTCGCCTTGGCGCAACGGCACTTGGCGGCCGCGCAAGAACTCTTCGCGCACTTCGACGTTCCACTACGCGCCAGCTTCCACGAAGTGCGCGCGGAAACGCACGCGGGCGCCGGCAATGCCCGAGCGGCGCTCGACGATTGCCGGCGCGCCTCCGAGCTTGCCAACCAATCCGGCATTAGCGAGCTGATCGCGCAAGTCGAAAACAACTTCGCGCTGGTGGCCGCCGATTTAGGCGAACCCGCTTTGGCGATCGAACGCCATGAGATCGCTCTCGCCGAAGCCCGGCGCACGTCGATGAGCTGGCGGGTCGCGTACTCGGCGCTGAACTACGCCAACACGCTGATGCTCGGCGGCGAGTTGAAGCGCGCGCGCAGCCTGGTTTGGGAAGCCGTCGAAAGCGGCGTGACCACAGCGACGTTCAAGACCAAGGCCGCGGCGGTCGGCATTCCGCTGGCGTTACTGCTCAACGACCGGCAGTTGCTCGAAGCTTGCGCGGACGACGAAGCGCTTGGGTACGCGGCCCGGTCGCACGAAATTCAGCGCATCGCCTCGGTCGCGGCTGCCTTTGCCGAGTTGCGCTCCGCTCAAGGTGCGAGTGACGAGGCGCGCAGGTTGGTCGCGAGCGCGGCGGGTTTCATTCCTCGAGCGCACCGCTGCACGAGCCTCTTCCTCCACATCGCCGTTGCGGGCGATGCTCAAGCACGAGACTGGGCCGCGCACATGCTGCCAGCTTCGGGAACGCGCCCGCGCGTTCGTCGCGCCTGCCGCCTGCTGTTCGAAGCGCTCGCGGCGGACGACCGCCGCACCCAACGCACGCAGCGCATGGCCGTTCTAGCGGCGGCGGCGTTCGGGAGGATCGGTTGGCGCCTGTACCAGGCCCGCGCGCTGGAAGCCGCCGGACGCACCGCCGAGGCGTTGACGCTCTACCTTCACATGGGTGACGTTCGCGACGCCGAGCGATTGCGAACGGTGCGACCGTTTGAGAACCCCGGCCTGGTCGCGCTGAGTCCGCGCCAAATGGAAGTAGCCCGCCTGGTCGCCGGCGGCGATACGAACCGCTCGATCGCGCAACGCCTGCACATCAGCGAACACACCGTCGAACATCATCTGTCGACGATCTTCGCGCGCCTCGGCTTGCGGTCGCGCTCGGCGCTGGCGGCGCGCATCGGCCAGCTCTCCTGACGGCTTGCCCGCGGCATAGCGGGAATCCAGGATACCGCCCGCCGCCGGGCCTCCGTATAATCGTCGTCAAGACCAGAAGGAGCAGACGATGGCCGGAGTTCGCTCGTTGCTATCCCGTTCGATCGCCGTTGGGATCGTGCTCTCGCTCGCGATCGTCGCGCGTCCCGGCTGGGCCGGTACCACCGGCAGTTTAGCCGGAATCGTTTTCGAAGGCGCCACCGCGACGCCGATCGCGAACGCCACGATTACGGCCAGCAGCCCGTCGCAAGTCGCGACCACCCACACCGACGCCCGCGGAAACTTCGTCTTCTTGTCGCTGGCGCCCGACACGTACACACTTTCGATTCAGCGGACCGGATTCGAACCGCTGGCATCGAGCGGCATCAGCGTGTTCGCCGATCAGGCCCAGACGCTGACGTTTCGATTGCAGCGCAATCTCAAGACGATCGCCCAAGTCCAAGCGCGCTCCTCGCTGAACGAGGTTCGCCCCGGCACGATCACCGACGTGTATTCGGTTAATCCGGCAGTGACCAAGGCGGCGGCGCCGATCGGCGGCGGCGGCGGCCTGAACAACGTCTACTCGGCGATCGCGGCGATGCCCGGCGCGTACGTGCCCAACGGGCAAATGGGCGTCAATCAAACCGTGTACATTCGGGGCGGCTACTACGATCAGATCGGTTACGAATACGACGGCGTGCCGGTGAACCGCTCGTTCGACAACTACCCGGCCCATTCGGCTTCCACGCTCGGACAGCAAGAACTGCAGATCTATGCCGGCGGCGGCGGCGCGAGCGCCAACGCCACCGGCCTCGCCGGCTTCATCAACCAAGTGGTCAAGACCGGCACCTTTCCCGGATACGCAACCGTCTCCGGGCAAATCGGCGCGCCGACGTTTTACCACGACGTCTCGGTCGAAGCCGGCGGCGCGACGCCCGACCGTTTGTTTTCGTACTACGTCGGCACCAGCGGCTACAACCAGGATTTCCGCTATTTCGATCAGGCCAACGGCGGCGACCTCATGAGCACGTTTCCGTACGGGGCCGGCCCCAGCAACCTCACGACCAACCTCTCATTTTATCCCGCCATGTATCCGACGTGCACGGCGGATGCGAGCTATACCAACCCGGCGACGAAATTCTTGAGCAACGATCCGGGGTGTTTTTCGGCATTCAACCCGGCCTACAGCGAGGTATCCTATATCGCTGGACGTGAGGTCGTGTCCAACATGCATTTCGGCGTTCCGCACAAGAGCGACGCCGGCCGCGACGACATTCAAGTGCTGTATACGTCGTCGGCGCAGTACCGCCAGTTCTACAGCGGCATCAACGACGGGGGACTTCAACTGGCGAACGGCCTGCTGTCACATTGCGATTTTTCGCACTGCGCGCCGCCCCACTGGCCCGACTATTACACCTACCCGGGCGGCACGCAATTTCTGGCACCCGCCGACGCACAGCCTATCGCCTATCTCTTTCCCGGATCGCCCACCGATCGCTGCGCCAACGTCAGCGGCGTTCCCAATGCCTGCCCAAGCGGTACCTACGCGCTGTTGCCCAACGACTATCGCGACGCGCGGTGGGATACGGCCAGCATATTTAAGCTTCAGTACCAGAAAAACTTCGGCAGCAACGCCTATTTGCGCGTTTTTGGTTACACGTTCTACTCGAACACCAACCGCAGCGGCGCGAGCCGGCGCGGTATCGGCAGCGGTTACGGTGTCGAGAACTACGATTACGAGGTCGACGGCCACACGCGAGGCATCCAGGCCGACTTCGGCGACCAAGTCAACAGTACGAATTTAATCTCCGCGAACTTCAACTACATCACGTCGACGACGCTGCGCGAGAATAACTACAACTACCTGAACACCTCCAGCCAGCAGGTCAGCAACTTGACCAACGGCGTCGACTGCTACGCAACGCACGACGGTACCGTCGGCAACGAAACCTTCACCAAAGGCGACCGCGCTCCGTGCAACCTCGGCATCTCGCAAGGAACGTTCGGATCGCCGACCGGGTACTATAATTTGCCGCTCGATCCGTGCGCGGCCGGAAAGATTCCGGCCAACGCGCCGGCGTGCCAAGCCGGTGCGACGTTCCGCCTCACGTACACCGGAAATCAGGCCCTCATCAACGGCGTCACGCCGCTGTTTACCGATGCGTCGCTCGGCGACGAATGGCGCCCGAACGACAAAGTCGACGTCAGCCTCGCGCTCAAGTATGCCGACGATCAGTTCGACCTCCAAAACACCGATACGCCGGGAAAAAACTTCTGGTTTGCCGCCGCGCAACAAGAGTTTTGCTACAATCCGGTAACCTTCGAGCCAGTCCTGATTCCGCAGAAACCGCAGAATGCGTCGGTCATCTCGCCCTACGTGAGCTTCGTCTGCCCAATCGACTACTCGAGCGGAAAGCCGGTTCAAACCGTTCATCCCGACGGGAAAGATGGACATCTTCTACTTTCGAACGTCTATCCGTCGACCTACACGCAAACCTACTGGCAGCCGCGGATCGGATTTACGTACACGGTCAATCCGGACACGGTGGTCCGCGCGTCCGCCGGCCGGTACGCCCAGGAGCCGCAAAACTACGAGATTCAATACAACAGCATCGAGGAGAACTTGGCGGCGGAGCTGGTGGGATTTCTTCCCTACGGATTCACCACGCCGTTCCACAACGCGCAAGCGCAGTTTTCCGATAACTACGACATGTCGTACGAGCATCGGTTCAAAGGCACCGACGCGTCGATCAAGCTGACCCCGTACTACCGCTACGCCACCCAGCAGCTCGATGAGAACATTTACATTCCGACGCTGTTGGCGTCACCGGCGCTCAACGCCGGCACCGAGGTGAGTTACGGCATCGAACTTCAGCTTACGAAAGGCGACTTCAACAAGAACGGATTCTCAGGCATCTTCTCCTACACGTTTCTGAACTCGAAGGAAAAGTGGAATAACTTCCAAGGCGTCGGGGTGAACGCGGTCAGCCCGTACAATCAGTACATTCTCGAGTACAACGCGCTGACGGAAGCGGGCGGCGGAGCGCCCTGCTACAGCAACAAAGGCAACACGCACGGGAAGCCGACCTGTCCGCTGGGCTCGATCGCGAATCCCTACTACAATCAACCGTTGCAGCCGCTCCTCGATCCGAACGCGTGGTACGTGACCGGACTCGACTTTCCGTACACGTCGCCGAACGTGTTCGCGCTCATTCTCAACTACAAGCACGACCGCTTTTCGATCACGCCGGCGTTGACGCTCAATCAGGGAGCGGCGTACGGAACCCCGGCCGACTTTCAAGGGCTCGATCCGCGCGTGTGCACGGCCAACCAAGGGAGCGTTGGAATCCTCAATCCAAACCCGCGGACTCCCGACTATACGTCGTGCTCGCTGGCGGCGACGCCGACCGGTTCGCTCTACATTCCGAATCCCGCGACCGGGAAGTTCGATACCTTCGGCCAGTTCACGCAGCCTTGGCAGTTCAATCTCGGCCTGCAGATGCACTACGACGTCAGCCCGCGCGTGGCCGCCAACCTGACCGTTGCCAATCTGGTCAACGAATGTTTCGGCGGTTCGGATACCCAGTGGAGCCAGCAGTTCCCGCCCAGCGGCACGGTCTGCGGATACTCGCCGAACCTCTTCTACATCAGCAACTTCAACAACGGCACCAGCCCCAACGACCGCGCCGCCAACGGCGTGCCGCTCAATCCATATTTCAAAAACGCGTTCATTCCATCCTACGGCGACGTGAACTCGTTCAACTATCCGCTTCCCATCAATCTCTACCTTCAACTGCAAGTGAAGATCTAGCGCGTGCTGCCCGTATTGGCCGTCGCGGCGGCGTTCTCGCTCGACGCACTTGCGCACCTCGTAACGCTGTCGGACGCGGCGATCTCCCCCGACGGCGCGCACGTCGCGTTCGTTGCGACCCATCCGGTTCTGGAGACGAATTCCTACCGGGGCGAACTCTGGCTGTACGATTTTGCATCGCGGCGCCTTCGTTTGCTGGATGCCGCGCACGCGTCCTACTCCTCACCACAGTGGTCGCCGAATGCGAATACGTTGGCCTTCGTGGCCGACGACGCTGCAACGCACGCCGATCAGCTGTTCGTGCTCGACCTCGGCCGCACGTCGCCGCACCGCGTAACCGCCGGGGAAACCGGCGTCGAGAACTATGCGTGGCAACCGGGCGGCGGCGCCATCGCATTCTCACGCGCCGACGCGACGCCGCCCAAGCACGGTGCGGCCGTCTACGAAGACGCGTTCGAGGTGACCGACAACGACTATCTCGCAACCGCTGCGGTGCCACCGTCGCATTTATGGCTCGCGGAGGTCCGCGGCAACCACGCGACCCGTTTGACTTCCGGAACGTGGAGCGTCGCCGATGCAACCCTATCGTGGTCGCCCGACGGGAAGCGGCTGTCGTACCTGCGGGTTCCGAGCGCCATCCACGGCGTCGACGATCGTGCGGCAGCCTACGTGCTCAACGTCGCGGCGCGGACGTCGCTTCCGCTGACGGTACATCCGGCCTACGAAGATGAAGCCTTGTGGTCGCCGGACGGGACGCACGCGCTCTATCTCTATCCACGCGACGGCGATCCGGCCAACGCCACGACCGTCATGGATATCGCCGCCGGCGGCGCGGAGCGCGACCTCACGCGCGATTTGGACCGTCACGTCGATACCGCGGCGTGGATGCCCGGCGGCAACGCCGCGCTCGTCAAAGTCTACGATGCCGCCGCGGGCCCGCTGTACGAACAGCCGCTCGACGGAACGGCTCGCCGCTTGCCGCTCGGCGACGTCGTCGACGCTGAGATTGCGCCGGTCCAGAGCGTTTCGCGCGCCGGCACGATTGCGTTTGTGGGAACCGAAGCGGCGCGCGCCGGCGAACTGTACGCATTGCCGCGCGGCGCGACGCGACCCGTGCGTCTGACCGACTTCAACGCGGCCGTCACTCACCTCAACCTCGGACGCGTCGCGACCGTTGGGTGGGAGTCACCCGACGGATTTCACGAAGCGGGCGTCCTAACGTATCCGCCCGGCTACGTCGCGGGAAAACGCTATCCGCTGGTGCTGCGCATTCACGGCGGTCCGACCGAAACGTCGGAAGCGGCGTTCGAGCCCTTCTACCAGTTGGCGGCCGCGCACGGCTACCTCGTTTTCGCGCCGAACTACCGCGGCAGCAGCAATCTCGGAAGTGCTTTCGAGCATGCGGTGTTCAACGATGCCAGCGAAGGCCCCGGCAACGACGTCATGGCCGGCGTCACCGCCGTCGAAAAACTCGGCATCGTGGACGAGTCGCGAATCGGCGTTTCCGGCTGGTCCTATGGCGGCCAACTCACGTCGTGGATGATCGGACACTACCAGATTTGGAAGTGCGCCGTCACCGGCGCCGCCGTCAACGACTTAGTCGTCGACTATACCATCGCCGACGACATCGATGCGGATCGGGTTTCGTTTAGCGACTCACCGTTCACCGGCAACGAATTAGCCGCGTGGCAGCGACAGTCGCCGATCACGTATTTCAAAGACATCCACGCGCCGCTGCTGCTGCTGGGCAACGTGTACGACGTTCGAGTTCCGATCGTCGAACAGTACGAAATGTATCACGCGTTGCGCGACAACGGCGTTCCGGTCCAGTTCTTTGCCTATCCCAGCGGCGGACATCTTCCGCGCGGCCCGGTACGGCTGGCCGACGCGTACCGGCGCTGGCTGGCGTGGTTCGACCGGTACCTCAGGCCATGACCGTGCGGCGCGTCTTCATCGCCGGCGCACTGGCCGCGATGGCGCTCGCGGCGAGCCCACCGGCACGAGCGGCGAACGCCGCTGCCTGCAACAGCATCGCTTTCCCCCCGTACGGACGCTACGAGCGCAGCGCGCGCTTGCACGGGCCGGGATTGTTGCTGGGCGGCGGAGGCGCTTCCGAACTACCGCCGGCGGCGTTTGCGTGGCTGCACCGGCGTTTGACCGGCCAGAGCTCGCGGCGCGCCGGCAACGTGGTCGTGGTACGCGCGTCCGGTTCGAACCTATATGATACGCCGTTCGTTCAGTACGGCAACTTTGCGTCGGTACGGGACGTGTTCATCCCCCCGTGCGCCTCGCGGGCGCAAGTCGACCGCTACGCCGACGTCGTCGATAATGCCGACGCCGTCTTCTTCGCCGGCGGCGATCAGTCGAACTACGTCGTGTGGAAAGGGAGCGCGCTGATGGCAGCCGCCAAGCGCGTGTACGCGCGCGGGGGCGTGGTCGGCGGCGGGAGCGCCGGCCTGGCGATTCAAGGCGCGGTCGTCTACGACTCGGCCGCCGCCGATCGCTTCGACGTCGAAACGCACACCGCCGACGCGGTTGCGTCGCCACTCGAAGAGCGCATCAGTTTTACGACCGGCTTGTTTTCCTGGCCGGCGCTGAACGATACGATTACGGATACGCACTTGGTGGTGCGCGACCGGTTCGGACGCATGGTCGTTTTCCTCGCGCGCATTCTCAACTCGAACCTCTTGCCGGGTGCGAACGTCGCGTACGCGCTCGGCGTCGATCAAGCCAGCGCGGTAGCGGTCGATCCCGACGGTACCGCCACCGTCTACAACGGGTCCGGAGGACGCGGTGCGTATTTGGTGCGCGCGACCGCGGGACCGCACTTAGAACCGGGCCAGCCGTTCCGTTACACGATCCAAGTCGCGCACGTCGGGCGCAACGGCGAGCGCTTCGATCTGCTCCACAAGACGACGCCGAGTCCTTGGCGCGTGCTGACGGTCGACGGATCGCGCTCGCCCATCTATAGCCAGAATCCCTACCAGCCGTGAAACGGGCATCGTCCGGGGTCGTGACGGCGCCCGCGCTCGATGGCGACCCGCTGGTGGAAGTAACCCGCGGCGACATCACTGAGTCGGTGCACCGCGTTGCGGCCTGCGCCGTGGATCGTCGCGGCGACGTCGTTTTTGCGATGGGCGCGATCGACGTACCGGTCTATCTGCGCTCGACCGCCAAGCCGTTTATCGCCGCGGCGGCCGTCCGCGAAGGCGTGGTCGAGCGCTTCGGGTTCGAGCCGCGCGAAGTCGCGCTGATGGCCGCATCGCATAACGGGGAACCGTTTCACGTGGCGGCCGTGCGCTCGATGCTGCGCAAGATCGGATTGCCCGAAACGGCGCTCGCCTGCGGAGCTCATCCGCCGTACGACCCAGCATCGGCCGAGGCCCTCGCGCGCGAAGGCGTGGACTTTTCGCCGATTCACAACAACTGCTCCGGCAAGCATGCCGGGATTCTCGCGCTGTGCACGGTGCTCGGCGCGGACGCCGCCGGCTACCGCGAGCCGAACAACCCCGCGCAGCAGCGCATTCTCGGGCTGTGCGCGCGTGCGTGCGGGCAATCCGTGGAGGAGCTTCCGCTCGGGATCGACGGCTGCGGCATTCCGGTCTTCGCGACCCCGTTGCGCAACGCCGCGCGTGCATTCGCACGCTTTGGGGCCCTCGACGGCTTCGACGCGCGCGACGCCGCCGCGCTGCAGGTCGTACGCGATGCCATGATCGCCTACCCGCAATACGTGGCCGGAACCGGTGAGTTCGACACGGCGCTGATGCGCGCCGGCGCCGGGCGCATCGCGGCGAAATCGGGCGCGGAAGGCGTGCACGGCCTCGCCGACATCGCCGGCGGAACCGGACTGGCACTCAAGGTGATCGACGGCGCGGCGCGCGCGTGCGCGCCGGCGACGATGGCGCTCGTGCGGCGGTTACAGTTGCTCGACACCGCGGCGTTGGAGGAGTTGGAGCGGTTCGCGCACGTACCGCTACATAACCGCGCCGGCCGCCTCGTCGGCTCGATCCGCTCTATTTTTTTGCCATCCTGAGCAGAGGCGCGCGACGCCGAAGTCGAAGGGCCCGCCGTGTCCGTCTCATACGATTTGCTCGAGCGCCAAGTTCGCGAACTGCTCGCCGGAGAAACCAATGCGATTGCCAACGCGGCCAACTTTTCCGCGTTCGTGTATCACGAACTGCCCGACGTGAACTGGGCCGGCGTGTATTTTTTGGAAGACTCGGGCGAGCTGGTACTCGGACCGTTCGGCGGCAAGCCGGCGTGCACGCGCTTGGCGCCAGGCCGCGGCGTCTGCGGCGCGGCCGTCACGGGCGCACGCACCGTCGTCGTCGACGACGTCAAAGCGTTCGCCGATCACATCGTCTGCGACTCGGCCTCGCGGTCCGAGATCGTCGTGCCGCTATCGAGCGGGAAGGGCCTCATCGGCGTGTTCGACGTCGACAGCCCGCGCGTGGCACGCTTTACCGACGCCGACCGCATCGGAATCGAAGCCCTCGTGCGCGTCTTTGCCGAATCGATCGCCTAGCATGCGGCGTAACGACTCATTCGGTATCACGCGGAAACGCTTTCTGGCAGCCGGACTGAGTGCGGCTGCGATCTTGCCGGCACGAACGCTCGCTCAGCCCGCCTCGCTCCAGCGCGCTCCGGCGCGGCTCGTTCCCGTTAAGCTCGACGCCGGTCGAGTGATTCGCATCGTGGTCGGCCTGCGCCCGTACCGGCGAACCGGGTTCGTGCTGCGCGCCGATCATCTCGGCGATAAGCTGCTGGTGCACAACTACGGTCACGGCGGCGGCGGCTTCAGCCTCTCCTGGGGCTGCGCCGCGATGGCGGCCGACCTGGTCGCCGATCGCTCGCCACAGCGAGCGGCGGTGCTCGGATGCGGCGTGATCGGACTGACGACCGCGCGCACGCTGCAAGACCGCGGCTGGACGGTCACCATTTACGCGGCGCACACGCCGCCCGACACGACGTCGAACATCGCCGGCGCGCAATGGACGCCGACCACCGTGTTCGCGAGCGATGCAGCCTCCACGGAATTTCTCGAAACCTTTCGCCGCGCCTCGCAAACCGCGAATCGCGCGTTCCAATTGATGGTCGGGCCAGCCTACGGCGTTCGCTGGATCGACACGTACGCGCTCAAGCACGTCGCAAGCGACCGCGACGAGATCGACTACGCGCTGTCGGCCGGCATCGAAGATCTCTACGCCGACGTGGAAACGATCGCGCCGTCTTCGACCCCGTTTGCGACCCCGCTCGTCCGCCGGTTTACAACCATGCAGATCGCACCCAACACGTTTCTCCCAGCCGTCGAGCGCGATTTCTTCGTTCGAGGCGGGCGGATCGTGGTTCGAACGTTCACCGATGCAGCCGCGATCGCATCGCTGGACGAGGCCGTGGTCTTCAACTGCACCGGCCTGGGTTCGCGCACGCTGTTCGGCGACACCGAGCTGGAACCGGTGCGCGGACAGCTTTCAATTCTCGAACCGCAATCCGACGTCGACTATGCCTACGTCGCGGAGGGACTGTACATGTTTCCACGCGACGACGGCATCGTGCTCGGCGGGACGTTCCAGCACGGGAACGCGTCGCTGGCACCCGATCTCGCGACGCAGCGGCGCATCCTAGCCGAGCACGCCGCCCTCTACCGGACCAGAACCTAAGGCGTCGCCTACGGGGACGGCGGCGGCGGGCCTCCGGGCGGCGGGGGCGGGCCTCCCGGCGGAGGTACGTCGCCGGGCGGCCCACCGGGCATCCCGTGATGCTCGTCGCCTGGATGATGGTCGCTCATCGCCATTCCACCCGGCATGCGATGCGCCAGCACCATCATGAGCACGCTGCCGGCATCGTTCGTCATGTCGCCGGGAGGATGCATGGTGCCGTGCGGGTGGCCTTGGAATCCAGCCGGCATCTCGCTCTGAAGCTGCGAGTGCATCTGCGCCATGAGCTGTTGGGTTTGCGTCACGTACGAGCCGTGGGCGGCCAGAATCGCCTGCTGTTCGCCCGGCGAGAGAACGCCGTCGATTTGTTTTGCGGCCGCGGCCGGATCGGGATTGTCGGATATCACCATTTCACCGATCACGCCGGCTACGGCGGTGCGATGGCCGGGCGATAGGGCCGCCAGAATCTGGGAACGCATCTGCTGATGCATCTGCCATTCCTTGTCGCGGAACGTCTGCATCGTCTTCATGACGGCCTGCCGCTGGGCCGGAGTCATCGCGGGCGGAGCTGCCGCAGCGGAGTCGTTGCCGTCCGCCAATGCCGTCGCCGGCATGGCGATAAGCGCTAAAGCAAGCGCGAGCCAGAGTTTCTTCATAGTGTCCGCATCATACACTAATTATTCCTAAACGAGCCTGAGAAACGCTCGCTCGACCGCATTCGTTGACTTTATCCGAGCCGCTCCCGGCCATGCGGAGCGCCGAGGTCTTGGAGCGGTCCCACCGGTACGATTCTCGTCGGATTGATGTCGTCGTGGGTGTAATAGTAGTGCCGCTTGATGTGGTCGAAGTTCACCGTTTCGGCCACGCCGCCGATTTGATAGAGATCGCGCAAATAGCCGTAGAGGTTCGGATAGTCGACGATGCGGCGAAGATTGCACTTGAAGTGGCCGTAGTAGACGGCATCGAAGCGGACCAGGGTTACGAAAAACCGCCAGTCGCTCTCCAGCGGCTTCGAACCGAAGAGGTAGCGCTGCGTTTCAAGCCGCTCTTCCATCGCGTCGAGCGTCTCGAACAACCGGTAGGCGGCTTTCTCGTAAGCGGCCTGACTGGTCGCAAACCCCGCCCGATAGACGCCGTTGTTGACGGTCTCGTAGAGCACGCCGTTGAGCGCGTCGATGTCGCCACGCCGTTGGGCTGGG
This sequence comes from Candidatus Tumulicola scandinaviensis, assembly GCA_003140835.1. Classification (GTDB taxonomy): domain Bacteria; phylum Vulcanimicrobiota; class Vulcanimicrobiia; order Vulcanimicrobiales; family Vulcanimicrobiaceae; genus Tumulicola; species Tumulicola scandinaviensis. The sequence continues at coordinate 90,676 of PLLA01000091.1, forward strand.
TACAGATCGAGACCGGCATCGCCGAACGCGTCGAACTCGCACTCGAACATGCGCATGACGTCGTCGTCGGAATTACTAACGATGCGCCGCCGCTGCGTGTCCCACAGCACCGGAACGGTGACCCGTTCGCGATAGGCCGGATCGGTTGCAAAATACGCCTCGCTCAGAAAAGCCCAACCGTTGATCGGATCCGGCTGGGGAAACTGCCAGCCGCGCTCGTCGCGAACCGGATCGACGATCGTCATGCCGATCGCGCTCTCGAGCCGTTTGAGCTTGCGGACGATGATGGTGCGGTGCGCCCAAGGACATGCCGGCGAGACGTACAGATGGTAGCGCCCGGCGGCGGCAGGGTACTCCGAACTTCCGTCCGCGCGCACCCAGTTCCGAAAAGCATCCTCCTGACGGACGAAATCACCGGACTGGGACTGCTCGCTCGGAAACTGCGCCTTCACCGTCATGCCCCGCATAACCCAAAATGGGCGGCGGCGTTTTCCGAAGAAGACGGATCGGTATGAAGCTCGCCACCGGCCACCTTTTCGTCACGTTGCCGCTGGCTGCAGCGGTCGCCGCTTGCACGGCGCACAAGACGACGATCCAGACGCGCGACGGAACGGCCACGGTGACCACCACCAACGACGACAAGAACGTCAGCGTGCAAAGCAACGAAGGCACCATGGCGATCGGACAAGGCGTGGATGCCGCCAAGCTCGGCGTTCCCGTTTATCCTGGAGCTCAGACGGGTCAGCCCGCGAGCATCACGACCACCAGCGGCAACGGAACCACCGTCATCGCCAGCTTTACGACCGCGGACGCCTTCGAGAAAGTCTACGCTTACTACAAGCAACGGCTGCCTGCCGGCGCGGAGCGAATGAATGTGAACAGCCCGAACGGCTCGGTCGCGTCATTTCAGGCCGGCGTTCAAACCGCCCCGAACGCGGTAACCGTGCAAATCTCTTCCGACAAACCGAACGTCACCAGCATCCTGATCACGCACACGACGCGCAATTGACGCTTACGCACTCTCCGACGGCTTGAAATCGAGCGACCGCGAGTTGATGCAAAAGCGCGTGCCATCCGGGCCGGGGCCGTCGTCGAAGACGTGGCCGAGATGCGAGTCGCAGCGCTTGCAGCGTACTTCGGTGCGATGCATGCCGAAGGCATGATCGTCGAGGAGGCGCACGTTCTGCTGCTGCTCGGGGCGGGTGAAACTCGGCCAGCCGCAATGCGATTCGAACTTTGCATCCGACGTGAAAAGCTCGCTGCCGCAGGCGCCGCAGACGTAGGTGCCGTCGTCGCGAACGTTGAGCAGGCTGCCGGTGAACGGCGCTTCGGTGCCGGCTTCGCGTAGGATGTGGTACCGCTCGGGCCCGAGTTCGGTTTTCCACTGCTCTTCGGTTTTCTGAATTTCGGGGGTGACGTCGTGACGCATACACCCTTAGAACGCTCGCCGAGCGCTTCCCGGATGCACTCCCCGGCGGACTACCCGATGCGAATCGAGCGCATTGAGAGCGAACCAGCCTCCATGCCGTCGACGAGCGTAGCGACGCTTTCGCCCGGGCGCCGGAGGGCGGCCGCGTAGAGCAGCGGCAAATAGTGATCGGGCGTCGGAACGGCCAGCGTTCCACCGGGATGGCGCCGGTACTCGACGAGCGCCTCGCGATCCCCGGCGTTCAGCGCGGCGCGCATTACCTCGTCGAATCGTACGGCCCAATCGTAGCCGCTGCTGCCGGCGCCGAAATCGACCAGGCTCAGGTTGTGCACGACGTTACCGCTGCCGACGATCAACACGCGCTCGTCGCGCAACGGTGACAGCGCGGCGCCCAGGTTCCAGTGAAACGCCGCCGGCTGCCGCGCGTCGATTGCCAGCTGGATCACCGGAACCTCGGCCGCCGGCAGCAGGTGGACGAGCACCGACCACGCCCCGTGGTCGAATCCCCAGGCGGCGTCGAGGTCGACGACGACGGGCGCGGCCAGCGCCGCGACGCGCTTTGCAAGCTCCGGCGAGCCCGGCGCGGGGTAGCGCACCGCGTACAGCTCGGGAGGAAATCCGTAGAAGTCGTGAATGGTGCGAGGATTTTCGTTGGCGGTCACCGCCGCGCCGCTGCGATACCAGTGCGCCGAAACCACTACCACCCCAGCCGGTCGCTCGATGGCTTCACCGGCCGTGCGCCAGGCATCCGAATACCGATTCCGCTCGACGGCGTTCATCGGGCTGCCGTGCCCGAGGAACAAGACCGGCATCGTCATGCACGCCTCACGCTCCCATAACCGGCGGAGGCGGCGATGCGATGCGGTCGCGAATACGGCCGCATGAAGCTGCTGCTCGAGATTCTGCTGTCGCTGATCTTGCATCCGATCGCGATGATTCTCATGTGGATCAATCTGATCGCCCGCGGCGACCTCTCTACGTTCACCAAAATCGTCTGGTTCGTCGTCAGCATCATCTGGGGCTTGGGCCCAATCCTCTACGTCCTGGTGGCCGACGGCACGCTTTGGTAACGCGTTAGGCGCGGCGCCGCCCGGGTATAACGCCTTTCATGAGAGCAACGTGGAAACCGCATGAAAAACACGGCCGCCTAACTATGCGCAGCGATCTGCCGGCGACCGTCTACGCATTTCCGAAGCAGCGAAAAGAGCCCATGACCGACGCACGTCACGTGCGTAATGCGGTCGCGCGCTTCGACCAAGTGACCGATGCTTCGGACGACGATCGCGATCTGGCCTTTGCGAACATCAAGAAGGCGGCACGGTACTACGACGTCGAGCTGAGCGAAGGGTCGTGGCACGAGCTGGGCGTCAAACCGCAACGAAATCGCAGCGCGACCGCCAAGAAAGCAGCGGCCACGCGTAAGAAGCCGGCGACTACTCGCAAGAAAACGGCAACCGCGCGAAAGAAAGCCGCAAGCACGCGAAAGAAAACCGCGCGCAAGCGTTAGGCGCGTCTCCAGACCAGACGGTTCGAGGTTCCCCAAATTTCCGGCGGCAGCGTCCGGATGGTCAGCGTATCGCCGGAGAGGGTGAACTCACGCTCGAGGGTCGTGCCGACCAGATTCGTAAAAACGCTGACGTCGATGTGATGGAAGACGCGATTGCCGCGGATTTCGTAGGTTCCGGCGTACGATAAAAAGTTGGCGAGCGACTGCGTCAGCTCGTCGAACGTCGATGGCGCGCCCTTGGGCGATTCCAGCTTGGTGCGATGCGTCGCCATCAGCGTCGCCGACATCCGCCCGCTCGCGGTGTAGATGAGGTAGCCCACCGGATCGAGCCCGAAGCGCGGCTTCTCCACCTCGGTTGACGAGTCGATGACGAAGCTCTCGAGCTTCCACGCTCCGACGACGGCGGCAGCGTTGGACGCGGGGACCGCAACGGCAGCGGCTGCGGGCGCGCGGACCGCCGCGAGAAGCCCGAGCGATGCGGCTGCTTCGATCAATTGTTTGCGCGAAAGACTCATGTCAACTCCATCTCCATCCGACCGCGGCTGCCTTGGTTATGGATCGAGTCAAACCCTGGCGGCAGGGCTGGCGCAACAATGGCCTAAGGGACCACGGAACACCGCGTGGCTCTCGGAGCGCGTTTTCTACTGCGTGGAAAGGACGATCTTATGAAGCAAATTCTGCCGGTCTTCGTCTTGGCTCTCTTGGCCGCTGCTCCGGCGGCGGCACAACCGGCGGGTGGCATGAGCGCCATGGGTTACTACGTTGGGACCTGGTCGTGCGTCGGTGCGCGAGCGGGTGAGGGCCCGACGAATGCCACCGTTACGTACGCGATGAGTGGTGACGTGCTGACCGGAAACTTGACGGTTCCGGCGCAGGGCAAGATGCAAACACCGTATTACGCAACGTTCGCGACGTCGTACGATGGAAAAACTCGCTACATTCAAACCTTTCTGGATGGATTAGGCAGCTGGGGCATCTCGTACGCACCGACCTGGACCGGCAATACGGAACAGTGGACCGACTCGTCATCCAGCGACGGCAAACTAGGGCACGGCAACGTCGTCCGCACCGACAACGACCACTACACGTACACGGGCTACCTGGACAGCCCGACTCCAAGCTTCACGACGACCTGCCAGCGTCAGCACTAGTGGCGCTGTAGATACGCTCTAACTCGGTCGGCGGCAGGGCCGCGCTTCTTTGCTACGGCCAATCCCAAATGAGGCCGGCTGCCGCCGCACCGCTGCAACCAGCGAGTCCGTAAAGAACGAGCGCGCCGCTGCCGATCGCGAACAACAGCAACGCAGCGGCGACGACATGCAGCGGTGTGTTACCGGACGGCCGCTTCCGGCTCCGGTTTGCCGCCACGAATAGCACCAAAGCGACGGCGGCGACGATCGCGAAGATCGTCCAAAACCTCGCTAGGAATACTGCCTTGCTGTACGGACAGTATCGCGACGAGAGCTCCTGCGCAACGGCTACGTACAAGCGATCCACCGCGAGGGAAATGCTGCCGAATTCGGGTCGCATCATCTAAAACAAGCGACTCGACGTGCACCAAGCGAACACGAAGAACGCACCCAAGGCGACGGCGGCCGCAACGAGCAGCAAGAGCGTTGCGCCGATGTAGCAACCGATACGAAGCGCCATGCTCGCGAAACGCCGCCGGCCCCAGGCAACCGCTCCCAGAGCGCCACTGCACGCCACGACGACGAACGCCCATGCGATCGCCCGGCCAAATGCGTCTTGAGCCAGGCACGTGAGGGTTGTGAAGTTTGCCGCAGCAGCACCGGTCGCACCAAGCCCCATCGAGTACGGCGCCGATGCGGAACACCCGTAGAAAATAATGCATCCGAGCGCGACGGTGCCGATGGCAAAGAGCACGAGGACGAGGGCCTCGAACTGTCTTCCGCGCCGACTTACGACGAATGCAACGCCGGCGAGGGCCAAAAACACGCCCCACAGCAACATGAAGGCGTGCGCGTCTTGGCGCACGCAATACCGAGCTCCCAGACCCCAAATCGCGTCCACGTCGTGAGGATACCACGATGGAGTGCCTCGGGCTTGGCCGCCCGCTAGAAAGGTTCTACAATGTCGGGGACGGCTCTTCGGGAAGGCCGGGGACGTTTCGGAGGTTTGAACCATGAGGCTTTCCGCTCTTGGACTTGCGCTCGCGCTTGCCGCTCTTCCGGCCTGCGGCGCCCAATCATCGAATCCGCCTTCGCTATCTTCGGTAAGCGCGCCGTCTGCGCTAAACGTTCTCGCTGCAGTTTCGGCGGCGAAGGCAAAGCCCAAGGCCTACTGGACGTTTTTCTATGCGCAACCAAGTCCGCAGGTTCAGATCGCGACGCTGCCCCTCAAATCGACGTCAAAGATCACGCAGATCGACGGCAACTCAACGAATCAACTGGTCTGTGCCAACGCTATCCGTTCGGTTGGATCGACGCTTTGGATTATGAACCTATCGCCGTGCCACGCGTCGGACTCGAGCATCGTTGCGGTGTATTCGCTGCCGTTGACTTCGAACAGTAAGCCAAACAAGGCGTTCGTATTGACCGGCCCGATCGATGCAGATCACATGGCCTTCGACGCGTCCGGAAACCTGTGGGTTCCTTCAGTCGGAAACAACACCGTTTACGAGTATACGGGGCCGTTTACGTCGAGCGGAACGCTGACGCCGGCAAAGACGCTCACGCTGGGACTCAAAACGCCGCAGGGCCTCGGTTTCGATTCCAAAGGAAATCTCTACGTCGCGAATACCGGCACCACGTCGGGGAAGAATGCGATCGCCGTCTTCAAGGCGCCGATCTCCAATCGCAAACCCTATTTCCTCAAGGGCGTCGTGGCGCCCAGCGGACTCGGTTTCGACCACCGCGGCAATCTCTACGTGTCGTCCAACGGAGCAACCGGCGCAATCGCTCAATACGCGAGCAACCACCTCGTAGGCGGAGATTCGCCGTCCATCATCGACTCGACGGGCCTCGAACCCAGTCCCTATGGAGCGGATTTGATTTTCGATCGCGCCGGGAACCTCCACGACGCCGACTGCGGCAGCAAAGCGGGCATTTATACATATCCGACGGCGACCAAGCCGTTCAGTTCGACGCTGTCTCCATCGTTTTACTCAAATAGCAGCATTCAATCAATCGGCTGCGTTTGGGGAATCGATATCCACTAACCACGGTGTAGGCAACCGGGAGCTTTATGAAGCTGCGGCAATTTTTCTCCAACGTTTTCATCGTTCTCGCCATTCGTGCGGGTCGCGCGGCGAGCTGCTGATCTACAACTATCCGGCGGCCGGCGCACGGATCAAGAAGGCGACGGGCTTGAGTTATCCATACGGCGCAGTCGTCAGCAGATAAGATCTCGACACGGGCCCGCTCCGGCGGGCCCGTGCCGATGATTTCCGATTATGAGGAGACGGCGGGTTTCGTTTTAGCCGCCCTTGTTGGGGCTGACGGCCGATCCGATCGGCTGGGTGTAGGGAGCGGGGTACTTCAGCACAGGCGAGCCGCCGGCCGGAAATGCCCAGCGGGCCGCGGTGAGGACAATGGCATCCCCCGCTACGAGGCCGGGGCCTTTGATGGTGGCTTGAACGGGGTCGCAGATGTTGGATTGTTGGGTGCACGTCAGCACCGTCGAACCGGTAACCATGCCGGTGTCGGAAACCCAGTAGAACGTCGGACCGCTGAAGGTGTCTTGGTCGCCGACCACCATGGACTTTATCTTGCCCGACCACGCAACGGTGCCGGGGAAGAGGATGGATCCACCAGTAATCGGCACCGGGGTGATCGTGCCGCCGGAGAACTTGTCGTACTGGAACGCGCCGGACGAATCCGAGCCGTCAAACCACAGCGTGCCCGTGTTGCCTTCCTAGCTGCCGAAGTACACGCGGCTCATGTTCAGAACCGAGTAGGTGTTCTGCAGCGTGCCGCCGTTGTAGATCGAGAGGCTGCCAGGGCCGCCGCTCGTGCTCACGATATTATTGACCGCGAGGTCGCCGGTCGTTCTATCGTACGCGCAGCCGACCGGGAACTGACCCGTATCGGAGATCGTCGAGATGTAGGTCCCGCTGTGCGAATACTCGTCAACCGTCGAAAGACCGGTGTTGGCAAAGTAGACGTTGCCGTTGTTGTCGGAGCAGCCGCCCTGGACTTCCGAG
>PLLA01000045.1 GCA_003140835.1 Candidatus Tumulicola scandinaviensis
CATTTTCAACTGCCCGCTGAGGGTATCAGGGCACTCAACTCTCGTATGATCGGTTAAGAAGCGAAAGCACCACGCTGCGGAACGAGACGATCAACTATCCGCGCGCGGTAAACGACGTGTCCTGCTGGGTTCAGTTGGCCGTTTACAAGGATGGTCGGGAATGGCACGCGCCGTCTCGGGGTCCAATCATCCCCTGAGAGGGGACTCGCGACAGGGCTAGCCACCCCGCAGCCACGCCGCCGATCGCGGCGCCATTGCAGCTGTCGAGCGCCACGCCTCTGAGCATCGGCCCGAAAGGGGCGCCGTCTTCTCCAGCGAGAAACCGGACAGTCATGATGCCACGACATTTTCGCGCTCGGATGCGAGTGCGTACAACTGATGAGGGTGGCCGGAAGATTGGCATCTATCTAAAGGACTATCGACCCGATCTGGTTTTCGACTTTGACCCAAAATGGTGGCGTGGTGCGTACCTAGTACCTGACCCGCCTGTAAGCGATTTCGACGATACTAAGGTTGACCTCGGCGAATCGAGAGAGGTCGATTTCGGCCTACGTTACCCGGAGCAAGTGATCTCACAGCTTCAGCCCGGAGTTGCATTCCGGATGATGGAAGGCTCGATTCCTGTGGCGGATTGCGTAATAACCACCGTCTATCAATAACGAATCGCCGTCCAGCAGCCACGCCCAGTGATCGGAGAGCCATTGCAGCTCCTCGCGGCTCAGCAGAGGGGAGGGCCGTGTGCCGTCGGGGTATTCGACTCAGAAGGCGAAACAAATAAATGGGTACAACAGATGGCACTTGGGACTATACCTTTGCCCGACAAGCTGACCTAGAACCGGCTCCGCCCTGTGCGCATGCTGTGGTAAATATGTGCGCTACATGAAAAGGCGCCCGCCTAAGCAAGCGCCTCAGGGATTCGGTGTCAGGACACTGAGAATCGCCCTCGACCTTACCACACCGAGTGGAGCCTTCGAATGACATTTTGGCAGCACATTTTTCTGATTGTCATTTTGTGGGGAGCGGGATGCTGGTTACTCATAAGCGGCATCCGCGGAAGAAAATCCTTGGCTGTAGTGGGCGGCTTGCTACTAATACTGGTTGGGCTGGCAATCGCAGCCTTTCTCACTGCCCTAATCGTCGGATGTCGGCATAGTTGCGCGTTCATATGATGAGCGCGGGGGGCGTTTATCGGCAAACACGGGTTTTTGTGCAAGGCGGCTTCTTGGGCAAAGACGTGGGCAACGTCAGAAACGAGGCGTGCATCTAGCCGCCCCGCAGCCACGCCGCCGATTGCGTGCATCGCGTAGCATTGTAGCTGCGCAGCATAGCGCTTAGCTTAGCCACGATAGCCTTGCGCTATTGCGCCGAGTAGCCCCGCCGCCTCGGCCCCGATCGCGTTGCAGCCTTGAGCCATGCCGCACTGCCGGCCGGGGTGTCTCGTCTTGGTTGGCTTGGCTCCTATCCCCCAAGGCGAGGGCACCGTGGCATTTCTTGAACTTGTTGCCTTGCCTTAGCGCGAAGCGCCGGCCGAGAAGAAGCTCGCGCTTACGGCCCGTATACGGCTGCGCGGCAGCGTGCAAGATTGCAGTCCATTGGCTCGCACTGTCGCTAATGGCTTCAACGAATCGCTGACTGCGAACGGAATACCGCTGAGGACTGAACGGTCTTATTAGCGGGAGCCGATTTTCTCCTGGTGAGAGCGATCACTGCACTGAGCACGCCGCGAAACCAACATTCGGGGGGCTTAACTCTGAAAGAACCAGACGTAAATAGACTGAGGTCGTGTTATGCAGCCAATGCCTCTTGCCCTGGCGCATCAAATAACCTCGGATTTCTTTAACGCCTTTTCCAAACGGCCCACGCGCTCACGCAACCTTGCGACCTCTTGCATAATTTGCTCATGCTCTGCGGTTTCTGGGTGAGCCGGCTTCGAAAGGTGCAAGGTCGCCATCGACCGGTCTTGTTCCTTTGCAATCCCGCCGGCGGAATGTTGCTTGACTGGCTCGGGTTCTCCACCAAGGTACCAAGGTGAAATCTGCAACTCTCTGGCTAGCCGAAGCGCAGCTTGCAACTTGAGGCTTTTGATGTCTCCATTTCGCATTTTTCCGGCCGCCGTGGCCGACACGCCAAGAATAAAGCCTAACTCGGTGTCGCTCATATCCGCCACGAGTTCCTTAAAGCGTTTGCTGAACTTCGTACTCGCCATGACCTCGACGGGCTACGTGTAACTGATCATCGTTTCCTATTGACTTTACTTCGAACTTTGCTATGCTCTGAACCAAAGAAGTGCCCCGCCATCGACCGGACTGTCGCAACGCAGTAGGTTCGATCGCGGAAGCCGGCACCACGCCTCATCTACTACCTACTTACTTAAAGCGTGGCTTCCATGGATTCTAATGCCCATCTTGACTATTCCGCGCTGAGCGACGACCAACTCCGCTCGGCAATTCGCTTTGCCGAAGAGCGCATTCGCTGGGCGGAGGAGGATCACGTGTCCCTCCTGCGCTGCTATCGCGCGGAGGTCACAACGATGCGTCGGCAGCTCGTGGACCGTGTGCTCTCCCGGATGGCCGCTCGCGGCGCGCGGCTTTCACCCGAACAACGTCGCGATATTGAGAGCGCTATCGGACGGCGCGGCATGAGTGCGGTTGATGCTGCGACTCTCGTTCGCTCTGCAACCAAGGGGCGCTCAGATCGCCTCGAAGCGCTGACCGAGATTGAAGCGATGGCCGTGCTGCTCCGACTGGAACGCTACCCTTGAACCGCGAGGTCTTCCTTTGCGGTGCGCCGCTGTGACCAATCGCGACGAGCTCGAGTGGCTGCGCGACCGCGGGGTACGAATCGATCATAAGGGCCGAATCATTGTCAGCCTCCCGGCGCCCGAACACGAGTTCAAGGGCGAGGAGTTGGAGCCGACGATCGCCGAGCTCATGCGACGAGAAGTTCCGCGCACCGGCGGATCGCGCGGGCGCCGGCGTCGTGCTTCGCGGCCGAACCTCAAACGCGAAAAGCCGGCGCAAACTGATGAGCCGGTGCAATCTCGGATGGGCCGCCCAGTGATTGGTGCCGAGGCTCGGGTGTACGTACACACGTCGATCGCGCAGTGGACGCGTCAGATTCTCGCGCAACAGGGTATGACGTTGGCGGACGTCTTTGACGATTGCGCCCGCGAACTCGCACATGGATCCTAACGAGGGAGCCGCAGACCCACAGCGCCACATCGGGAGACCCAAACTCGGAAGGGCGCGACGCGTTCGGATTACGACGACGGTCGAGCCAGCCAAGCTCGCTCTCCTGCGCGAGCACGCGCGGCGAACGAAGAAGTCACTGGGCCAGATGGCTGACGAGTACGTGGCCGCGCGTTTTCAAACCGTCCAAGAGATTGCTGAGTCATCGCAATAGTCTGCCGACTTTGCGAGGACGTGTCCCGCGCAGAGCTTCGAACAAAGAACTATCGCCAAGTCAAGATCAGTGCTTCGGGATACGGCTTGTGGATGTTTTAGAAGCTAAAATCATGCTATCCGTACGCGCGCCATACGCATCCTTTCGTGCGCGAGGCGCTCGCCGTTGAGTTGATGGGATCCTAGCCCCAGGCCCCAAGGGACGCAAGGACCGGCTTCCGGTCCTCGCTGCGCTTCGGTCCACGCCTCTGCGCTACGCTGCGTCCTTGCGTCCCTCGGCGCCTGGGGCTACATGGGTCCCATCAACGGCGAGCGCCTCGAGCGCGAAAGGAGAATCAAAAGATGTCCGACCTGCATACGATCAAAGACGAGCGTACTATCTATTGCCGCACAGCGATGAAGGCTCATGGCGGGCAATGGAACCCGGTCACCACGGAGTGGATGTTCAGCGACGCAAATGACCATGCGAACGCCCTGTGTGAGCTGTACCGCGTAACGCGGCCGAGTATCGCGATGCGCGAAACGCTTCAAACGATGATTGCTGACGGCACCGGAGTACTGGCATGGGGCTTCGATCCCGCCGAGCAGCCGATGTCACTCGACGAACTCGACCGCGCGGAGGCCTCCCGCCTGTTGGCGGCGGGTTACGCCGTGCGCCGCGTGCTTGGCGTGCACCCGTTAGACGACGCCGAGTCCGGCCCAGAAGACGATGGCTTCGACGTGTCTGCCTTCGAGTCGCGCAACCGCTCGAGCCGACGGCGCAGCGCCGCGTAAACTTCCCATCCGCATTGCAAGAGAGCTCGTCAGTCGGCGGGCTCTCTGCATTTCTCGACCACGGAGGAACTCCCATGATTCCGTCATCGCCTCCGAGCAACGCCGAACCTCGCCCTGGCAGCTGCCGCCTCGCCACGCGATCATTAGACGACGAGGAGATCCGGGCGATCGCCGACAGCGTGTATCGCAGCGATAACCCGATGCGCTTCGAAAGCGTCCGCTATTCAGCGCTGATGTTCGAGCACGCCGGCTACGCAATCGCCCGCGCCACCGACATGCGGACTGCGGCTCGGAGCCCGCAAACGATCACTCTGGGCGGACTCGTCATCGATCCAAACCAGCGCACTGTGCATCTCGACCGCCCCGAGATCGACTTGAAGACTCGAGAGTTCGACCTGCTCGAGCTTTTGGCTCGCCATCCCGGACAGGTCTTCATTCGCTCGCAGCTCCTCGACGTCGTCTGGCCGCGCAGCTACGAGGGCGACGAACGCACCGTCGACGTCCACGTAGCACGTCTGCGGTTCAAGCTGAGCGAGCCGCAGCCGCCGCGTTTGATCCTCACCGTTCACGGCATCGGCTATAAGCTGGCCGCACCCAAGATGCGCCTCGTCTAATCCACCGGCGCGAACGACCCCGCAACGGCGCCCTGAAAGGGGCGCTGGCCTTTCACCTACCCATCTGCATAGGAGAACACGCATGTCCAAACCCCGTAAACCAAGTTCGAATGGCGCCATCGCAACGATCGAAGCGCCGGCACTCCCCACCATCACCCGCTCCGAAGCTAACCGCCTGCTCAAGCAACGCGCCCAAGAACTCTTTCATGAAGCGCGCGCGCAACGCGAGGAGCACATCCACCAGTTTGAGACCGAATATGGTCGAGCCGACCGCATCGACCACACGTTGCTGAAGGACCTGCAGCGTCTGCAGGTCCGCTTTGCGGCGATCGCCGCACGCCAGTTCAAATACGGTCAGGACACCGAGCCGAAGGTTTCGAAGTTCACCAAGCAGCTGGGAGAGCTCATCGGCGAGCTCAGCTCGCATCTGGCCACCGAACGCGCCCTGGATCTTTTCGCTCCCGTTCAGGAACGCGATTATCTCGGCGTCGGCGCTATCGTTGGCCGCAAGGGGCTCGACGAATCGGTCCTCGACGGCTACAGCGTCGTTGACGACCTGGTTGGTCCCAGGAACGTAACCCCGACCACGATCGACGATGTGAATGAGGAGATCTGTTTGCATGACGAGGTCGAGCCGTACGACGATGATCCGGCGCGCGGTGCGTGCGCGGAGTGTGGCCAGGAGTTTGAACTCACAGCCTCAGCTCAAGGTCAAAGCATGTGACTGGGAAGGCGCCTTCGGCCTCGAGCCGGAGGCGCTCTACTCCTCGGTCACGTGTCGAGTCGCTATACAACGTGCGCATGCTTGCAGTCTTGCGAGCGGCGCGCGATGCGCATCGTAGCGAGTGCCTGCTCGACGAACTCCAATGCGACGGCTGCCGCGCTTGTGTTGCCGGCATTGCTGAAGCCATAGTCGCTCAGCGGCGCGATCCCTCTGAGGACTTCAACGTGCATGACGATGCGTGGCACGTGCCGTTCTTCGGTACGGAGCGCTCTCGCTGAAACTCGCGCATCGGCTCAGGTCGCCGCTGCCTTCGCCGCGCCGCCTTAGCTGTCACAGCGATCGAGTCGCTATGCACTTCACCTATATGCGACCCGCCAGCCATGCAGCGAGCGGGTATACTGTAACCACCTTCCGAGGGCCACCGAAGTGCGGACCGCCAACGAGCGCCACGTTCTTTCCCTCACCTAAGCCTGGCACCGCCAACCCCGCAGGACAGTTTCGTGCCGCTCTGACCGCTGCTCACTCGATCGCCGATCCTTCTCAGACAATAACAATCCGGAATGCCCGACCGTTTCTCACAAGCACCCCCCTTTTCAAGAGATAGCTGCGTCCTAACTCCCAGCATGCACGAGCAACGTCCTCGGTTGGCCGAGCTATTTTACGCGTTTTGGATCAACCTTGCGCCGCCGCTGCATAGCAACCCGCAATGTGCTGCTCCTGATGGCATAGCCACTGGCGGTTATTTGTTTGGCAATGTCAGAGTACGTGCATCCTCGCTCCTGGGCGGCTCGGATCTTCGCTTCGATTTGGGTAAGTAACAGCTCGATCTCGCGCTGTGATCCCGGTTTGGGCGGCATCGCTTCGAGGTCGCCTCCAATTTTCGCGATCAGATCTTCTGAAAGCATCGCGGGCTACTTGCCTCCGTTGTGGACGGTAAACTTTAGGATTGACTTTAATACCAACTTTGCTATCATTCTAGCATGATCGTGCAAGTGGCGCTGCAGTTGGATTTCACACAGGAAACGTTTTTCGTAACGCAAGC
>PLLA01000025.1:0-126 GCA_003140835.1 Candidatus Tumulicola scandinaviensis
AAGAGATTGCTGAGTCATCGCAGTAGACTGCCGACTTCGCGAGGACGTGTCCCACGCAGGGCTTCGGGCAAAGAACCATCGCCGAGCCAAGATCGGTGCTTGGCGATGTTTTAGAAGCTAAAATCA
>PLLA01000025.1:134-3008 GCA_003140835.1 Candidatus Tumulicola scandinaviensis
GGCTTCCGGTCCTCGCTGCGCTGCGGTCCACGCCTCTCCGCTGCGCTGCGCCCTTGCGTCCTGCGGCGCCTGGGGCTATACGGGTCCCATCAACGGCGAGCGCCTCGAGCGCGAAAGGAGAATCAAAGATGTCCGACCTGCATACGATAAAAGACGAGCGTACCATCTATTGCCGCACGGCCATGAAGGCTCATGGCGGGCAATGGAACCCGATCACCATGGAGTGGCTGTTCAGCGCTGTGAGCGATCATGCCAATGCATTGTGCGAGCTGTACCGCGTAACGCGGCCGAGTATCGCGATGCGCGAAACGCTTCAAACGATGATTGCTGACGGCACCGGGGCGCTGGCATGGGGCTTCGATCCCGCCGACCAGGCAATGTCACTCGACGAGCTCGACCGCGCCGAGGCCTCTCGCCTGTTGGCGGCGGGTTACGCCGTGCGCCGCGTACTTGGCGTGCACCCTCTTGATGACGGGCCCGGCCCAGAAGACGTTCGCCTCGACGCGTCGACGTTCGAATCGCGCGACGGATCGGGCCGACAGCGCAGCGCCGCGTAACGTTTCCACCCGCTTTGCAAGAGAGCTCGCCAGTCGGCGGGCTCTCTGCATTTCCTGACCTCGGAGGAACTCCCATGATTCCATCATCGCCTCCAAGCAATGCCGAACCTCGCCCTGGCAGCTGCCGCCTCGCCACGCGATCGTTAGACGACGAGGAGATCCGGGNNAGCGCGCCGGCTATGCGATCGCCCGCGCCAGCGGCATCCGGACTGCGGCTCGGACCCCGCAAACGATCACTCTCGGCGGACTCATCATCGATCCAAACCAGCGCACCGTGCACCTCGACCGCCGCGAGATCGCCTTAAAGACCCGCGAGTTCGACCTGCTCGAGCTTTTGGCGCGCCATCCCGGACAGGTCTTCATTCGCTCGCAGGTGCTCGACCTCGTCTGGCCGCGTAGTTACGAGGGCGACGAACGCACCGTCGACGTCCACGTAGCACGTCTGCGTTGCAAGCTGAACGAACCGCAGCCGCCGCGTTTGATCCTCACCGTTCACGGCATCGGCTATAAGCTGGCCGCACCCGAGATGCGCCTCGTCTAACCCACAGGCGCGAAACGACCCGCAACGGCGCTCTAAAAAGGGCGCTGTCTTTTTCACCTTCTCATCTGCACAGGAGAACACGCATGTCCAAGCCCCGTAAAGCACGTTCGAATGGCAACGCCATCGCAACGATCGAAGCGCCGGCACTTCCCACGATCACTCGTTCGGAAGCCAATCGGCTGCTCAAGCAGCGCGCCCAAGAACTCTTTCATGAGGCGCGCACGCAACGCGAGGAGCGCATACGTCAGTTCGAGAGCGAGTACGGCCGTGCCGACCGCATCGACCACACGTTGCTGAAGGACCTGCAGCATCTGCAGGTTCGCTTTGCGGCGATCGCCGCCCGTCAGTTCAAATACGGTCACGACACCGAGCCGAAGGTTTCGAAATTCACCAAGCAGCTGGGAGAGCTCATCGGCGAGCTCAGCTCGCATCTTGCCACCGAACGCGTACTGGATCTCTTCGCTCCCGTTCAGGAACGCGATTATCTCGGCATCGGCGCGATCGTTGGCCGCAAGGGGCTCGACGAATCGGTCCTCGATTGCTACAGCGTCGTCGACGATCCGCTCGGGCCCAAGAACGTGACACCTACGTCGATCGACGATGTGAACGATCAGGTGTGTTTGCACGACGAGGTCGAGCCGTACGACGATGATCCGGCGCGCGCTGCGTGCGCGGAGTGCGGCCAGGAGTTTGAACTCACTGCGTCAGCTCAAGGTCAAAGCATGTGACTGGGAAGGCGCCTTCGGCCTCGAGCCGGAGGCGCTCTACCCCTCGGTCGCGCGTCGAGTCGCTATACAACGCGAGCATGATGGCAGTCTTGCGAGCGAAGCGCGATGCGCATCGTAGCGAGTGCCTGCTTGACGAACTCCAATGCGACGGCTGCCGCGCTTGTGTTGCCGGCATTGCTGAAGCCACAGTCGCCCAGCGCCGCGATCCCTTTGAGAACTTCGACCTGCATGAAGATGCGTGGCACGTGCCGTTCTTCGGCACACGGAGCGCTCGCGCTGAAACCGCGCATCGGCCAAGGTCGCCGCCGCCTTCGCTGCGCTAAGTCGGCCGCAGGCGATAGAGCCGCTATGCACTTCAACTTGTAAGCCACCTGCAGCCGTGAAGCGACCGGGTAGGTTGTAACCACCTTCGGATGGCGACCGAAGGCGCGGACCGTCGACGCGCTCCGCGCACTTCCGCTCACGTAAGCCTGGCACTACCAGCCCCGCCGGACAGTTCGGGGCGCGCCAACCGCTGCGCACTGGATCGCTGGTCCTTATCAGACGACAGCGAGCCCGAGTATCTGACCCTTTTCTCACAAGCGCGCTGCCTTTTCCAAAGAGATGGCTGCGTCATAGCTCCTAGCCTGCACGGGCATCGCCGTCGGTTGGTCGAGCTATTTCGCGCGTTTTGGATCAGCCTTGCGCCGTCGCTGCATGGCAACCCGCAATGTGCTGCTCCTGATGGCATAACCACTGGCGGTTATTTGTTTGGCAATGTCAGCGTAGGTGCATCCGCGCTCCTGGGCGGCTCGGATCTTCGCCTCGACTTGGGTGAGCAAGAGCTCGATTTCGCGCTGCGATCCGGGCTTTGGCGGCATCGCTTCTAGGTCGCCTCCAATTTTGGTAATCAGATCTTCTGAAAGCATCGGCGGGCCTTTTGCCTCCGTTGTGGGCGGTGAAAACTTTATGATTGACTTTAATGCCAACTTTGCTATCATTCTAGCATGATGATGCAAGAGGCCCTGCAGTTCGGTTTCGCGCAGCAAACGTTTTTCGTAACGCAAGC
>PLLA01000105.1 GCA_003140835.1 Candidatus Tumulicola scandinaviensis
CACACGCGCGTGGACTCGGCCGGAGCCTGGGCCATAGACAGTCACCTTATTGGCTCCATAGTCCGCTACGTAAAGGTTCCCCGAGCCGTCAAACGCCAACTGAACAGGATCGGACACCCCTTGCGAGATTGTGCGCAGCACTGATGTGCTGCCAGGCGCGTAGACCGTTATGGTGTCGTTGTGCTGATTTGACACGTAAAGGTTGTCTGAGTCGTCCAATATCACGTCATTGGGACCGCTTACACCCTGGGATATAGTTTCCAGTACTTGCGAGCTGCCGGGAGCGTAGGCCGTTACCGTGGAGTTATTTAGATTGGCAATGTAAACATTGCCAGAAGTGTCAAATGCCAGCGCGAACGGGCCGGATATGCCTTGCGAGATCGTTCTCTGCACCTTCGCGCTGCCCGGCTTGTACACCGTTACCGTGTTGTTTCCATCGTTGAGAACGTAAAGGTTGCCGGCCTTGCTAAATCCCAGAGAAATCGGTGTGCTTATGCCCTGAGAGATAGTTCGGAGGACCGATGTGCTGCCCGGGGCGTATACGGTCACCGTACTGCCTCCGAGATTCGACGCGTAGAGGTTACCGGAACCATCTAACGCTAGTCCTGCCGGTTCATCCAGGCCCTGAGAAATCGTCCGCAGCACCAACTTGGTGTTCGGCGCATAGACTGTTACCGTGTTGCCGTAAAAATTCGTGACATACAGATTGGACCCCGAGGATGGGTGCACTCGGAGGTTTGAGAGGGCGGTTGACCCTGCGGTGACCGGCAGCGAGTTCGATTCGGCTAAACCGCCATTTTGTAGCGGTACCGGGGGAGTAGTTTGCGACGTGTTGCTGCAGCCAGCCAACGCAGTAACGATTCCAACAAATAGGAAACGCGGTACCCAATGCGACATCTTCATGACAAGCAGAACTCCCTTCGGTTAATACGATGTTTGTGCCAAGCGAAGCCGCGACGTCCTGTGCTCTCTTTGAGAGCCACATTGCGCCTTTCTGCTGCCTTTGTCAACTTGAGCCTAGCGCTACGGCCAAAATCCAACCCAGCGTAGTGCAGAGGCCTGAGAAGTGCGGGGGGCAGCGGCCCGACGCCGTCGATCGACGGCGCTCGTACTGGAGACTTTTCCTTCGACGTGCCTTCGAATGCCGGGCGTGAGTTACACTCCCTTTCCTTCTATAAGGTCAATTAACGCAGCCCAATGCCTTGGATGCGGAACGCGAGTTCCCGCGCGAATCCGCGAGCAGGCCGCGAGCGATAGACCCGTCGCCTCCGCGATCTCCGCGCGCGTGAAAGCATCGAGCTTTGGGACTACCTCGCGCGAGAACCAAGCCGCATTGCGATCGGAACCATTGCGGCCCCGCGTCCACTCGCGATTGCGGCGATGCTGCTCGGTATTGGCCACGCCCCGCTTGCGCCCAGCGCGATCGCTCGCGCGTGGGTCGTTGCCCTCAGCAGCTTGAACTGCGAGCGCTCTGCGAGCGGCTTCGATTGCTCGCAGGCCACGCGCTCGGCGCGCTTTGGGAATGCACGCATCGCAGTGCCGACGCCTGCGCTTAAGTACCGGGCCACTGCATAGCTCGCACGCGGCCGCAGCCTTCGGCAAACTCTCCAGGCGCGGCGTCCTCCACGCTTTGCCCGCGTAGGGACGTGGCTGCGAGGCTTTGCGAGGTGTTGCGACCAGCGGCGATTTCACGAGTCCAGGGCGTCTACCATTCGCGCCCGTGACAGCGTTCCGGAATAGCTGCGCAAGACGCGCGGCGATCGGCTGCACCAATCCACGCCAATGCGGAAGTGTGAGTGCGAGTTCGTGCGTCAATGGCGCCGCAATCCGGCAGACTCCGTTTGGAAGTTCGCCAAAATCTCGCGCTGTGAAGACTCGATCCTCCAGCAAATCCAGGAGAAACGAGTCTACGTCGCCTCGCACCGGCTCCATAGCGTCAAGCGCCAGCGAATCCCGATTACGCTGATCCGCATGCAGCACGCCCAATGACGGATCCAGCCCGAACGCGAGCAGTGCGAGCCGTGCTTCCGATTCCAAGCAGGCGAAAAGATAGTTTCGTATGGCGTTCAATGGCGACGTAGCCGCGCGCGGAGCGCCCGTCAATAAGGAAACGCGAGAATCGGCGCGCAGCCATCGCGCGGGGATTCGAGTTACGTCCCGATCGCGGAATCGAATCTGCACATTCCGCCAGGCTCCGAAATACAAGCCCGCGGCGTTCGCCTCGATCACGCGAATCCTGTCGATCGAATCGGCCGATTCCAATGCTGCTCGTAGCGAATCGAACTCGCGCAGATCGGCGCCAAGCCGAACGAGGTTTCGACGCTGGCCGTCAAGCTTCGCGTCGATAAGCTCGCGCGCGATATCGAGGTCCAAGCCGTTGGTTACTGCGAGCGCCTGGGCGCGGCGGATTGGGTGGCCGTCATAGCCGAACGGTACCGAGTGGACGCAGACTTCGCCGCCGTTACCGATCTGCACGTACGCGGCGCCGATCGCTCGCAGCCACGCGAGCGCCTCTAGGCTCACCATGCCGCCCTTGCCGATTAGCACGAGGCGTTCGAGCCCGGAGCCAACGCGATCGAGTACGATCGAGCGGCGCTGTCTGCCGATCCCGTCCTCTAAGCTGAGTCTGCCACGCTGCACGCGCAGCGAAATGCCGAAGCCGTCCACGACCAGAACCCCGGCGCGGACTTGCAGAGACGGATATAAGGGCGTAAAGTTCTGCTGTTGCATCTGGAGCTAGTACCTCCGGGTGCGACGCCCTCGGCCCGTTGACGCGGGTCGGGGGCATCTTTGTGTTAGGTCTGAGCTATTGATTTCGAGCGAAACTCATCCACGATAACGGGATCGGCGACTTGCCATTCCCAAAGGTCTTCGCTAATCATTTCGTTCCGCTCGGGCGCGCCAACAAAGCCGCCCTGCTCATAGAGGGCGACGCGAGCATACTGCGCGTATTCCTGGCAAATCACATCGCACCAGCTTTGTACGTATTCCGATACAATGGCGAGCCTTGTTCCTCTGTCCGGAAAGTGCCGCGGCAGAACGCGTTCGGCTTCCTTGAATGGCGCCTTGTAGCGAACTTCATCCGGCGCATCCGCTCGTTGTGCCGTGGGCAACATTTGAGAAGCAATCAAAGAAAGCTCGCGAATTACTTCGCGCGTGACGGGCCGAAGAATGTCCCCGCGACGAACGAACAAGCCGATCGCGAGTAGAATCGCGCATGCCATGGGCTTCGGGAGCGCAAGTGTGCGAAATCGACCTGCCGGATTGTAGAGCGTGGCTTCGTGATATCGATGCGCGAATTTCGGCGGTACGCCAGAGAGGTCGTCAGGCACGTCCGGCGCCCAATGCTCAAGGAAAAACATCGCGCCGCGGTGCGAATCGAGGTGGATGCGGTCCTCCCGCATCCAAGCCCAGCCTTACCGATAAAGATCCTCAAAGTAATTGAAGACGGCACCGGTGGTCTTTTACCGGACATGGATGGAGACTTGTGGGCGGTGGACATGCCCGTGTTGAGCGATGTACGACTGCAGTACCTAAACTTGGGAATCAATGGTATCTATTATACCTTTGATTTAGCAAAGGCTAAAGTGACCAGGGGCGCAGCGTTTACCTACTACGAGATCACCGTGCCGGACGATTGGGACCCGCAAAGCCGGACAATACCATGAGAGGGCTGCAGGGCATAACAAACTTCCCACGATTGATACGAGAATGAAAAAGCAGTTTCGCGGCCTGTGTCCCTGAGTTACCGGCAGGCAGCAAGGACGCCGCTATGGCGGCGATACTCGCGACGAACGTCAGCATCAATTGCATTGGGAAAGACCTCCTGCACCAGCTAGAAACGGCGCGGCCATGCAAAAGCTCCTCGTCTTGGTCTACGGCGTCCTACGCTCCGGCAGACAATTCGACGTCAGTTACGCTTGACGCCGAATACGGTATCTATCCCGCGTTGCCGCGTTCGTCGACTTCGGGCGCTCCGCGAAGATCAGCCGCTCGGTGGTGCAAAACTTTGTGAACCAGGACGCAACGCCGCACCAGGCAACGATCACAAAGTTGGAAGCCGCGTTCGCGCCCCTCGGTGGCTAGCTCTGCCGTCGCAGCGGCATAGACCCAGCGGCGTTAGTTGCAAAGCGTGCAGAACTAACTCGAATACTCCCAAAGAAATGCTTCTGTATCCCCCAGGACTCTTGCTGAGGTCATTGCTTCGACGTGCCCCGTATGTGGTGCTACGTAAAGCACAATTGGCTTTGGACTCGCCTGCGCCCACTGAAGCGTAGCAGCGAACTTGTATGCGTGCGCCGGAGAGACGGACGAATCATTCTCCGCTGTCATGACAAAGGTTGCCGGATACGATTCACTTTTTCGAATGTGTACCAGCGGTGCATAGTCGTACAGCCAATGAAACTGCTCCGCGCTTGCAACCGGTGAGCCAACCTCGGTCGACCAATACGCCTCGCTGCCGAACGAGTAACTACGCAAGACATCGACCGGACCCGCCTCTTCCGCGACTGCGGAAAAGAGCTCAGGATGCTGAACCTCCGTGACGCCCACGAGCAGGCCCCCGCCGGAATACCCATATGCCACCAGAGTCTTCGGTGAAGCGAACCCCTTGGCAATCAACAGGCTCGCTGCCGCCGCAAAATCGTCGAACGCATGCTGCTTATTTCCAAGCATACCATCTTTGTGCCAGTTCTCGCCGTACTCTCCACCACCTCGCACGCAAGCGATCGCGAAGGCTCCGCCCCGAGCGAGCCAAGCAGCACTCAGGTCTTGCCACATCGGTTGGTAAAAGTCACCAAACCCGCCGTAGCCGGTAAGCATCGTCGGGGTGCTGCCATCCAGCTTCGACCCGCGTCGATGTGCTACGAAGACCGGTACCCTAGCGCCTCCAGTCGATGTTGCAAAGAACTCCTCGGTAACGTAATCCGACACGTTGAACGGCGCGGCGTGGCTCGCAGAATAAACCGAGCTGATATTCGTTCGAACGTTATATTCGTACGTAGTTGGAGGTGCGGTCGGACTGGAAAAAATGTAGTAACCGACAGACGCCGTTGCCGCGCTCACGTCCGTTGTGCCGCCGATTCCGGGCAAGGTAATATGGTGCAACACCCTACCCGATCGGTCGAAGACGACGAGATCCGACGCAGCGTCTCGGAAGTAATGGGCGATGAATCGGTCGCCGACGGTAACGACTGAACCGAGAATCTCGCTGGACTGCGGGATAACGTCGACAGAGTGATCGGCGCTGCGAAGGTTAACTCTGATGACTTTGCCGCCCGGCGCGTTCACATGAGAAATGAAGTAGAAGTCGTCACCGGCGTTATCAATGAAATCGAATTCTGCGTCCTTGGGTGGTTGAATCGTCGCGATCGTTAGGCCGCCGTTACGAAGATCTTCAATAAGCTCTTTGTGCGCGTCTGGCGGCCCGTCACCGCTCGTCGCGAGAATCAGGTATCGGCCGTCATGTGTCGGAAGCGCATAGGGAAGAAGGCTTGGTCGGTCCGGTCGCTTGTAGATCAGCCGATCCTTGGACTGCCGAGTGCCAAGACGGTGGAAACGCTCCGTAAATCCTGTTCCGATTGGCGTACCCGCGGCGGGGTGCGTCTCCAATGCGTATCCATCGTAGTAGAAGCCGGAGCTGTTACGAGCCCAGTAAATCGGCGCCCAATCGGGCGTACCAATCACCTCACCTACAATATCCTTCCCTGTTGTCGTGCTAAGCGTCCGCCAACGTACCCAGCCGTTACCCGCAGTTTCCGTGCCATAGGCGACTTTGAGGCCATCCGGCGCCAATTTCCAATCCACCAAGCGGCTCGATCCGGCCCAGCGTTTTTTGGGATCAAGTAAAGGACGTGTCGCACCGTTCCTCCGTACCACCAGATCGCCCGAGCCGTTTTCGAAGACGGAGGCATACGTACCGACGGATGGTTCAGAATCTCGACCATTCGTATGCAATTGCGTGATCGTCTTCTCAAAGAAATCGCGATGGGAAATAACTTCGAGAATATGTGATGTCAGCGCAGTTTGCGATGTAACCCACTGTTTAACCGCGGGAGACTGCGTCTGCTCCTGCCAACGGTATGGGTCGTTAACAGTCGTGCCGAAGAACGTCTGCGTTTCGTCGCCTCGCGGTGTTTGCGGATAGCTAACCAATCCCGCAACAGCAAGAATTAGCGCAAACCCAAGTTTCATTCCCATGCGTGTGGGCTTCAACAAGCCTTCAAAACATACCCGCGCGCCGCACAACCGCAAACCGGACCTATAGTCCGCGCCGAAGGTCACGGAGCGGAATGTTTGAGGTTCCTAGGGAGCACCCCACTGCGGAAGCCGTCCTCGCCATCAACCGCTTGATGAATCGCTCCGACGCATGCACGCACTTTAGCGTAAAAAAGCCTTATGCCATATGGCGTTTTGGCGACTTACGATTTTTGCAAACGCGATTGCAAAGTTTGCACGAGCCGCGCGCCGAGCCTGGCGATCGCACGATATGCGAAAAAGACCTTATTTTTGGGCTATTCGGGCCGATCTCGGATCGCGACGCGCGTGGCGGAGGGGGCCCCGTTTCAGGATCGTTCCTCTATGCCCGCAACACAGCTGCACCGTGGCATTTCTTGTATTTGTTACCTAACAGCTCAGCCCGCAACGCTGCTTCCGGAAACACTCGCCTACCGCTGGTTACGCAGCTGAAACAGAGCCACACCACACCAAAAACCTGATCCGGGAACACCGGCATTAACGCGTTGCGGAAGGAATAGTGTAGTCGGTAAATGCGGCGTCGGCCGATAGCGGCATGTGCGGGCAATCCACGTCGGCAGTCAGCGAAACCGGCAGCAAGAATCCATCGACGACGTTGGAGCTAACGACTATGTGAATATGCGTGCCTTCAGCGTAGGTGGCGTCGACCCAATGCGCGCCGGAAATCGGATTGACGGCAACGGTCGCGGATTTTAGCGTGGAATCGCCGATGGCTTGTAGAGTGAAGAGCGTGTCGCCGTCGCGCCGCGTGATCTCCGTGTAGCGATAGCGGTTCGGCCACATGTTGGGATCGATCATCGACAGGTCGATATCGGGCATCTTCGAGGCAAACGGCGGCCTATTCGTCAAGTGCAAAACGTAGTGGTCGCCGCGACGGTAGTCGCTTAGACCTCCCATTCGGAAATGCAGCCACGGAAAGTGTCGCATGACCATGGCGATGTTCGCGTGAAAGGTGAAGGCCGCTAGCGCATCGTTGCGCTCGTACGCCGTAGCGATGACCGGCGCGCCGAGATCGTTCGCACGCGTTGGTGCGCTACTCGCGAGCAACGCGATGGAACCGCCGGTGGAGGCCGCCATGAGGGCGGCGAGTACGACTCTCACTTCAGCTACCCCAAGGCGTTGTACCCGCAATTTGCGCGACGTACGCATTCGTCCGGACGCCCGTCTGCTCGCCAGGCATGGGATTTCCCCGAAATCCGTTAGAACAGCCGCCGGTATGAACGGCTTGCCGCCCAACGCGGTGCTCTTGGCATTCGAGGGTCCCGATCGCTACTCGATGGTCGGCGGCCTGGGAACGCGTGTGACCGAGTTGAGCGCGGCGCTGGCGGCCGTCGGCGTGCGCACGACGCTGGTTTTCGTGGGCGACCCGCAGCTCCCGGCCGTCGAGCGGCCCGATGCTAACCTCGAGTATCGCCGCTGGTGTCAGTGGATTTCAGCCTACCATCTAGGCGGTGTGTACGACGGCGAGTGGGGAAAGAGCGACGATTTCAAAGTCAGCGTGCCGCCGTTCGTCGCCGATTCGATCGTCGAACCGGCCGCGCAGCGCGGGGAAGACGTGCTCGTCATCGCCGAAGATTGGCAAACTGCGCCGGCCGTCATCGAGCTCGACCGCGTGCTGACCGAACGCGGAACTCGCGATCGCGCGGTCCTCATGTGGAACGCCAATAATACTTACGGTTTCGATTCGATGGATTGGCCGGCGCTGGTGCGCGCCGCACGCGTGACGACCGTTAGTCGCTACATGAAGTTCGAGTTGCGCGCGCGCGGCATCGAATCGCTGGTGATTCCTAACGGCATTCCCGAGCGTATCGTCGGCGGCCCGCCGGAGGAACTGGTGCGCGCGCTCGACTCAGCGCTCGCGCGCCGGCCGCTGTTCGTCAAAGTCGGGCGCTACGACGAGGACAAGCGCTGGATGCAGGCCGTCGACGCGTTCGCTCGCGTGCGTGCGGAGCATCCGCAAGCGACGCTGATTGTGCGCGGCGGCCGCGAGCCGTACGGCGACGCGATTTTTGCGCGCGCTCGCGAACTCGGTTTGCACGTCGAAGATGTTTCGATTGCGTCGCGCGAACCCGAGGCGTTCGTCGAACGGTTGGCCGCTGCCGAAGGTGCGATCGTCAACCTGCGCACGTTCGTGCCGGAGGAGCTGCTGTATGCGCTGTATCACGTTGCCGACGCGGTGCTGGCGAATAGCGGCAAAGAGCCGTTTGGGCTGGTCGGACTGGAAGTAATGGCGGCGTCGGGCCTGGCGGTCACCGGATCGACCGGCGAAGACTACGCGCAGCCGTTCGAAAATGCGATCGTGTGCGACACCGGCGACGGCCGCGAGCTCGCAGCCTACCTCAACGTGCTGATCGCCGATCCGTCGCTGGCGCATTCAATCCGTGCCGCGGGCGCGGCCACGGCCGAACGGTACACCTGGCCAATCGTCCTGGAAATCCTAGCTCGAAAAATTCTCTAGCGCGCTCAGGTTGAGACGAGGTGGTCGATGCGGGCGGTGATCTCGTCGACGTACTGTCGGGCTTCGTCGTCCGAGCGGCCTTCGGCGTAGATGTTGAACTGCGGTTCCGACGCGTCGGGGAGCACCAGCACCCAGCCGCCCTCGCGGCTGATGCGAATGCCCTCGGTAAGCTCGACGCTTTCGGCGTCGGTTTCGTCGAGCAGCCGGCGCATGATCTGCCCCTTACGTTCCCACGGACAGTGATCGCGGCGCGAGGCCAAATGCCAGGGGGGCAGTTCGTCGACGATGGCGCTGAGCGGTCCGCCTTGGCTCGCGATGAGTTCCATGATTTTGGCGGCGGCGTAGAGCGAATCGAACACCGGCTGGAACTCCGGAAAGATCAACTCGTAGTTACCGCCGCCTGCGAATGCCAGCGACTTGCCGGCTTCGGCGGCAAACGCCATCAGCGAACGCCGGTCGCTGCGCGTGCGCACCACGGTTGCCCCTAACGCTTCGGCCACCGTTTCGACCGCGCGCGGGGCCATCACCGGTACGGCCACGCGGGCATTGGGGACGCACCGTGCGACCAGAATAATCAACAGCGCCAATAGCCGGCTTTCCTCGATAATCCGGCCGCGATCGTCGACCAGCGCCAGCGCTTCGCCGTGCTGATCCAGCAAAATGCCGAGATTGGCGCCGAGCGAGGTCGTCACGTTGCTGAGCTGCTCGAGATGCCGCGCGCGATTGCGCGCAAACGTGAGCACTTTCCGGTTGTCGAAGAACGCGTTGAGCGCGATCATCTCGACGCCGAGATTGCTCAGAATCCGCGGTAGGATCAGTGAGGCGTTCCCGTAGGCATAGTCGATGACCACTCGCATGTTCGCCGCCGACATGGCGCGAGGTGCAAGCGCCGCTAGAAATCCGTCGGTATATCCTTCGAGCGTACGCTCCGGAAAACTCAGAATTCCGACCGCCTCCATCGGCGTGCGCCGAAAATCTTCGCGGAAGAAGATGTTCTCGATCTTGCGCTCGGTGCTCTTATCGATGTTCACGCCGTGGTTGTCAAAGAATTCCAGCAGAAAACGGTCTGGATCCGACGGCGAGATTCCGGTATGAATGCACGCGTCGCCCGAGGCACGCACGGCGTACCGCGAAACCGGCGTCGGCAGTTCGCGCAAATCTTGCACGTTGACGCCTACCGACAGCGCGCCGGCAATGATGCAGCGATTGGTCAAGCGCGATGCCGGATGGGCGTCGCGACTGGTCATCAACGTTTGCCCTGGGCGCAACACCGAGCCGAGCGCCTGGCCCAGCCCGAGCGCAAACTCCGGCGTGATTTCGATGTTGGCCAGACCCGACACGCCGTCGGCGCCGAACAGCGATCCGGGCCACTTGATGCCGTAGATCAGCGACATCGACACGATCGAGCCGGCCGCCACCGACTTGTCGGGCCAGAGCTTGATGTTCGACGGCACCGTCGATCCGCTCCCGAGTGTGCTGCCGCGACCGATAACCGCGCCTTCCATGATCGTCACCCGGTCTTTGACGATCACGCGATCGGCCAGCGTGCAGCCGGTGAGATTCGAGCCTTCGCCGACATATACGTCGTCCCAGGCGACCGTGCGGTGCAGCCGCGCGTTCTCCGAAATAATCGACGACGCGCCGATGGCCGTTAACTCTTCGATGACCGCGCCCGCTTCGATGGTGACGTTGCGTCCGATGGCGAGCGGGCCGTGCAGTTGCGCGTCGGGCGAGATGCGGCAGTCTTCGCCGACCCAGACGCCCGGGCGGATTTCGGTGCCCGGAATCTCCACCCGAACCCCGCCCGACAGCGCGTCGTAGTTGGCCTGCAGATACTGCTGGAGATTGCCGATATCGCTCCAGTAGTTGCCCATGACGTGGCCGTAAATCGGTTTTCCGTCGCGCAGCATGAACGGAAAGAGGTCGCGCGAGAAGTCGTAGTTCTTCCCGGCTTCCATGTATTCGAAAATCTCGGGCTCCAGCACGTAAATGCCGGTGTTGATCGTGTCGGAGAAGATTTCGCCCCACGACGGCTTTTCCAAGAATCGCGTGATACGCCCGTGCTCGTCGGTGACGACTACGCCGAACTCGAGCGGATTGGGCACGCGTTGCAGCGCGATCGTGGCAGCGGCACCCTTGCTTTGGTGGAACGCCAGCAGTTCGGTGAGATCGATATCCGTCAGCGCGTCGCCGGAGATGATGAGAAACCGTTCGTTCCCCAACAGCGGTTGCGCCAGCTTGACGGCGCCCGCGGTGCCGAGCGGCGTGTCCTCGACGACGTACGCCATCGAGACGCCCTGCTCCGAACCGTCGCCGAAGTAGTTTTCGATTTCGTCGGCCAGGTAGTGCAGGGTCGCGATCACCTCGGTCACGCCGTGCCGGCGCAGCAAATCGACGATGTGATGCATGACCGGCTTGTTCGCGACCGGCGCGAGCGGCTTTGGAAGGCTGGAAGTGAGCGGGCGGAGGCGCGAGCCTTCACCGCCGGCCATGACGACTGCTTTCACCGAACCTCCCTCTAAAGCGGCATCTTTGCTACTGCGAGTGTACCCTCCTTATCTGAGCCCATGATCTGAATCGCCGACTCACTACCCACAGCATGACGTCGTCACGAATCAATGCCTTATAGGCACGATGGAATTCTGCGGGGGATACTACATAAGGGCTCCCAAACGTCCGGTCTCGGCTTCGCGAATGCTACTGGATCGGACTATGTCATGCGAGGCGCGGAGGCTGGATAGTTTCCGCGCGGGTGATGGTCGCACCATGCTTGCGCCCGCGAAGCGAGGTACTCGAAGTTCTCAAAGATGTATGGCCGAGGCTTCCGCCCTGCTACGATGGCTGGCTGTAGAAGCTTCCAGTACAGAAGAACGTTGTACCAATGCCCCTGAAGAAAAAGTTTCTCGTCGATAAGCCCGCTGCGAACGAAGGATCCGATCTCCTCATACAGTTCGGCCAAGTGAAACTCTGGGTGCTGCTTTCTATCGACGGGTATTTGCTCGAACCCAGCAACAAACTCTGGTTTCTCCATCCGTTTCGGCAGATCGGTCCTCACGAAATCGATCAAGTCATGAAGATGTGGATCCTGAAATAGCTGGAGCACGGAAAGAAGTCCCGACAGCTGATTGCTCTGACGCAGGTGTCGAAGCTGAACGAGTGCCGCAATGGCGGTCGCGAGGATAACTATTAAGGTTCCTAGTGCGGAATATGCGCCGATGGCTTCGTATGTCATGGGATCCTCGTTCTATAGCGTTCTGTGCCGTTGCCCCCGACCTTTTGAGTCAGCTGCCGCTCTTGCGGCCGGTTCGGCCGATCCTCAAAGGCTGGGAGGCACGGTCGTTGCCTGGTTCCTGGACGCTGAGACAACGAGGAAGCCGCAATCCTGGCTGCACGGGGCAGGTACTGAAGCTCGCTAGACATATACTCAGGCGAGACATGGCTTCAGCACCACCTGGGACCTACGATTTTGCCACCTATTGGAGCGAGCGATTCGCTCACGTTCAGCGACCGCAAGGGGCGGCAAGAAACGGTTGGACGGCGTCATCAGATTTGAATGAGGGTTTTGTTGAGCCAACGCTGAGGGAGCAATTCGAAGGCGATCCTCGCGTAATCCTGATATCGGCGCCAGGTGCCGTTGGGAAATCCATGTACGCGCAGGAGCTAGCGGCGAAGTTTGGGCTCGCAATGCTCGATCTATCGCAAGCTGGGCCGGTTGGCCAAAGCACGCTCATTGGGAGCGCTTTCCAGTTCCTTGGCAGCGAAGGTCCGGCAAAACTGAAGGGCGGGAACGTCGGCATCGGGGTAGGTTAGCGTGTAGGTAATTCCCTGACCCTGCGAAGCGTAATAGGTTACGGTGATCGGTCCGGACCAGGTCACTCTGGCGTCGGTGATTTGACTGAAATCCGTGAGTTTGCCGGAAAAGATTCCGCAGAGATCGTCGTCGCTCAGCGTTGCGCCGCCGTTCTTCGAAACCGCCGGATTCACCACCGGGATTGCCACCCCGTACCCAATCGATGGAATCTGGATGAAGTTGCCGGCAAATATCTGGCCCACCCCCGAAATACCCCAGACGTGTATCGTTTGGGGGTCACCGGGATGTCGTCCACCGAGCAGCATCGTATTGAGCGCTCGACCGTGGCATAGAGTGGGTTCGAGCAAGCCTTGATAGGCTGGGCGAGCCCCGTACGCCGTCGCAAATGATAATCGGTGGACTCTTGCGAAGATCGATAGACAGGCGTGGTTTACCGGTTCGCCGGCGAAGACGACCCCGACGTGGCGCGCAGATTCGCCGATTCGAAGCGCGTCGAGCGAACCAAATACGGACGTACCTAGGATTGGAGTCTATTATGAGAAAATCGCTATTTTTCGTGCTCGCGCTCGTTTTGACTGCTGCCGGCTCGTCGTGCTTAATCGCACGGGCTTCGTCAACCGACGCTGACGCGATTACCGCGCTTTACAAACAGTTCGGTGTCGCGTTCGAACACAAAGATATCAACGGGATCATGTCGGTTTACGTTCCGGGTAACAGCCTCTTTGTTTATGACGTCGGGCCGCCGCGCGAACACCGCGGCTGGAACGACTATCGCGAAGATTGGAAGCAGCTCTTCGCCGGATTCAAAGACAATCCAACCTTTGAAATCATCGATTTCGGAATGACGATCGACGGCGACGTAGCCTACACGCATAGTGCGCAGCGCATAACCGTCAATACGGGCGGCAAAGCCCGCACGACGATCGTGGTTCGCGTCACCGATGTCCTTCGCAAGATGAACGGCAAATGGCTGATCGTCCAGGAGCACGTCTCGATCCCGGTCGACCTCAATACGATGAAGCCGGACCCTCTCTCAAAACCCTAAGACGCGGACTTTGTAACACGCCGTTGGACTTTTTTAAAAGGAGCCCTGATGCCCGCAACCCGATTCTCTGCTCGGAAGCGGGACCGACAGCAGGTCTCCAGTTGACGGCCTAATCAACGTTAACGGCACGCTTTGCGGCACGACCAAATCCGGTGGCGGTGGGGGCTGCGGGTCGCTGGGATGCGGCACGGTCTACTCGTTTTTGCCCTGACGCCCGGGCGGTGGATTCTAATCGATTAGTGCAACGCGGCCGATCGCCTCGACGATGCTTCTCGTCATCGACACGCCACCATGGCCCGAATCGTCAAGAATCCGCAGCTCGCTGCCTCGCCAAGCCCGGTTAAGACGCCATGCGGTCTCGAGAGGGCTGCTGATATCGTAACGTCCGTGGAGCAGAACCCCCGGAATATCGTTTAAAAGCGAGGCGTTTCGAATCAACTGCTCTGGACCGAGGAACGCTGCATGCCTCCAGTAGTGCGTAACGAGACGCGTGAAGAGCAAGCGGAACTCGGCATCTTTAAAGCGGCGGCTTGGAGCGTAACCCGGGTTCAGCGAAACGTGAGTATCTTCCCACGCGCACCATTCACTTGCAGCTGCATCGCGTACTGCCGAATCCGCACTAAAGACCAGTTCGGCATAAACACTTGATAGATTTGCTCGTTGATCCTGACTGTAGGAGCCAACCGAGGCAAACCGCTCCCATTGCTCCGGAAACACGCGGCCGATATCGTGTGTTATCCACCGCACTTCGCGACGCGAGGTTGTCGTCACGCATGCAAGGACCAATGCTACGACGCGATGTGGAAACGCTTGCGCATACGCGATCCCTAGCGTCGTTCCCCATGAAGCACCGAGGATCGTCCAACGATCGATCCCAAGATGCTCGCGCAAACGCTCCAAATCGTCGATGAGGTGCGCGGTCGTATTGACGGTAAGGTCATCGAGTTTCCCGACGAGCGGACGGCTGCGTCCGCAGCCCCGTTGATCCATCAAAATAACTTTGTAAACATCCGGGTCGAAATAACGACGGTCGTGAGGAGCGCAACCCGAGCCGGGGCCGCCGTGAAGATAGACGGCGGGGCGGCCGTTAGGATTGCCCGAGCATTCCCAATAAATCTGCTGGGCATCGCCGTCGAGCATCCCGCTCTCGAAAGGCTCGATGTCGGGAAACACGCACGTTACTTCGGCGCCTAGAAGCTCTCCGCCTTACGGCTTTATCGAGAAGACCGTCCCTTTATTCGCGGGGCCGCCTCGACTGGTCGTTCCATAAAGCGTGCCGTTCACGTTGACGAGCCCCCCGAGCGGCTGAGAGCCGTCGGATCCGCCTCTGAAGGCGTACAGGACTTGCTCTTTGCCGGATCTCGTTACCGAGAAAATCGTTCCGTAACCTTTACCGCCGCCCGACGTCGTGCCATAGAGCACGTCGCTTACCTCGGTTAAGCTTCCATTTGGAGACGCTCCGTCGGCACCGCCGGCGAACGCGTGCAGCACGGTTTCTTTGGATGTGCCGAGCGCGAAGACGGTGCCGAGATCGTTTTTACCGCCGAAGCCCGTCGTGCCGTACAGCACGCCGCCGAACTGGATCAGGTCACCACTCGGCCGCTCGCCGTCGCTGCTGCCGCCTTTGAAGCTGTAGAGTATGGTCTTCGTCCCGGATCCGCTCATTTTGAAAACGGTACCGCCGTTGTTCGCGCCGCCGTACGACGTCGTTCCGTAAAGCATGTCCTTGACCGCAATCGCGCTTCCCAACGGCACGAAACCGTCGTGGCCGCCCTGGAACGGATACACGACGTTTTCCGTCCCGCCGGTCGTTAGGTCGAAGATCGTGCCGCAGCCGCTGTTGCAGCGTTTCGAGCCGCCCAGCTGTGTCGCACCGTAGAGCTTGCCGCCGAGTACGTGCATCGGGGCCAGCACGGGAGTGGCGCCGTCTTTTCCGCTTCCGAAAGCGTGAAGCGTCGTCGCTTTGCCCGCCGCCGTCACCGCGAATGCGACGTCGCTGGTCGTGCCGTAGAATGAGCCGCCCAACGCGATGACGCCGGAAGTCGGACTGTTGCCGCCGGGGCCACCGGCAAAGCTAAACAGCAGCGTCTCTTTTCCCGATGGCAGCAGCTTGAACAGCGTTCCTAAATCGCTTCCGCCGCCGGTCGTGGTCGTGCCGTAGAAGGCGCCGGCCGTGTAAATCAGATTTCCATTCGGCGTGTCGCCGTCGGGCGCGCCCTTGAATCCATAGACGATTTTATAGCTGACGTTGGCGCGCAACTGCTCGTCGAACGTCGCGGCAACCGGCAGCGACGATGGAGCGCCGCCGGTTTGCGAGCAGCCCGCGAACGCAACGAGGCATGACAGGGCGACGGTGGGATTCAAACGCATTCGCGGCTCCTTAGCGGGACAGGTTAGCTGCGCATCATACGACGGGGGTCCTGAAAAAACCCTCGCGCTTCCGATGGAGGCGAAACGCTTACGTTTCGCAAAGGCTCGGTACGAATGGCAAATTGCCAGGGCGGCGATGTGCGCCGGGTAACACATTCCGTAGCCCGTCATCTGCATGGGGAATCGCGTGCGGCGTATCCAGCGCGCACCTGCCGTCGAAAAACTTCGACCTCACTCCCTGGAGGACAAACTCGTGAAAAGACTTCGCAGTCTTATTGGAGCGTGCCTTAGCGGGGCGGTTTTCGCCGCTTGCAGCAGCGCGGTTTCCCCGTCGGTGCCGGCATCCGGCTCGCCGCAGGCCGGCGCGTCGCGATCGGCCGCCGCGTCGGCATTCGGCCGCTCGAGCAACGGCAATCTCTATGTAGCCAACGCTCGAGCCAACACGGTGACGGTCTACGCTCCGGGCAGTAACTCGG
Source organism: Candidatus Tumulicola scandinaviensis (assembly GCA_003140835.1). GTDB lineage: Bacteria > Vulcanimicrobiota > Vulcanimicrobiia > Vulcanimicrobiales > Vulcanimicrobiaceae > Tumulicola > Tumulicola scandinaviensis. Next base: position 16,416 of record PLLA01000105.1, read on the forward strand.
TGTTGCGGACGATCTCTCAAGGCGTAAACGCGCCCGATGCGCTGGCGCTTGACGGCGCCGGCGATCTCTATATCGCCAACGCCGGCACGAATACCGTGACCGTTTACGCCGCAGGCGGCAGTTCGACGATATTGACCATCTCTCAGGGCATCAAGCTGCCGAGAGCGCTCGCACTTGACGCTTCCGGCAACCTCTTCGTGGCCAGCGCCGGCGCCAACACCGTGACGGCCTACGCTCCGGGCAGCGGTTCGGTGATGCAGACGATTTCTCAGGGCATTAACGTGCCCGATGCGCTGGCTTTTGGCCGATCCGGAAATCTCAACGTCGGCAACGTGTACGGGAATGGATACAGCGCCGGCACGGTAACCATTTACGCACCTGGCGGCGCGAAACCGACGCGGACGCTCACGGAGGGGAGCGCACCCGTCGCGTTGCTGTTTGACGCCTCCGGCGATCTCTACGTCTCCAACGACGCGCCGATATGCTGTTACCAAAACTGGGTTACGGTCTACTCCCCCAAGAAGAAGCTCTTGCTGACGATCACCAAAGTGCATCACCCCGACGCCTTGGCATTCGACGGTTCGGAAAATCTGTTCGTCGCCGACAACGGTGGTAAGTACATACATCCGGTTGGCCAGGTCACCGAATACGCTCCGGGCAGCACGTCGGTAGTTCGCACGATATCCGCCGGCGTGAGCCATCCGGTTGCGCTCGCGTTCGATAGCTCCCAGAACCTTTTCGTCGCAAATGCTAACACCGTAACGGTGTACACCGACGACGGCAATTTGGAACGCACGATTTCGCAAGGCGTGAGCAATCCTCGCGCGCTAATATTTGGGCCGTAGCCGACTAAGCGCATAGCTGCTCGAAAGCAAGCGGGGCTTGTCGTCTATTTCGATGCGCGCGCAATACTTGCCAATTTCGGATTGCAGCGACTACGTAAAGTCTGATAAACTGTAAGTAGGGAATCCAGGGTTCGGCGAAAACGTCGCGTTGCGAATCCTTGGGGGTGTGGGCTATTACGAAGTTTTTAAATATTAATTGGACAATTTCATCGCTCGCAACCGAGTTTCGAGCGGCGAGAGTGTGCATTGCCCACAGCTCCTCGAACCTCGGTCATTCCGCACCTATGCGATCCGAAGCGCTTTGTTACGGTAGAACGTGGCCTACGCGACCATTTCTTGCATACGAACACGCGCCGAAAAGGGAGCACTATGAACCCCAGATTCCTTCTGTTTTGCGGTCTAGCTGTCGCGATTGGTTGCGCGTCTAATGTAACGACTCCGCCGGTTCAGCCTCTTGCGACGCAACATCTCGTGCATCAGCCGGTGAGCGAAACGCTCGTTGCATACGATAACATCGCGGGCGATGTCGAAGAGTGGACGGTAACTTCCACGGCTGGTACGAAAGCGTCGGTTGTTGCGTCACCAAGTTTTACATCGAACGTCGTAGCTATGGCAGGCGCGGGCTCCTTAGGATCGGGCGAAGAAGTGGTATTGGCGGGCGCGTCCCCAATGTCGCAAACCTCCCTGTATGACTTGAGTACGAATGCCCTCGAGCGCAACAACCCGCCGGTGGGATGGGGAACTCCCGTCGACGTTGCTTCCATCGTCGGTGGCGGCTCGTTGACGCTCTATGCGGACGGTTCCTATGAAACGATGCCGTTCGATAGAACCGCCGGCATTCATAAAACGGAGTGTACGAGCATTCTGAATACGGCCGATGCTATTACTGCAGACAGAAAAGGGAACGTTTTCATTCAGGGAACGGGACCCGATGGATTCGCCGGAGTCGTGGAATTGGCGCAATCTACGCAGACGTGTTCGGCGTTGTCGCTCAAGCCGCAACAGGGAACCGCCGCCGGGATTACCGTTAACCCCGCGAATGGCGAATTAATCGTTGGCGACAATCCAAACTCGTGTTCCGGCTCATCCGACGGACGTCTGATTGTTTACACGGCGCCGTACAGTGCAAATAGCGGAACCATCCGCAGTCTTTCAGGCGTCGGTTGTGCGGGACTGTTTCGCGTCGATTCCGGCAGCACCGGCACCACGTACATTTTTATGCTCGATTCGGACGGCGGTTCTCCGCAAATAGACGAGTTGAAATGTTGTATTATGATGTTCAAGGGTTCGTATTCCGGGGGCGATCCGAGCGCGCCGACGACGTTGCCGAATTCTTTGCCGAACGGATGAGAATCCATCGCGTCGGAGGAACGTCTGCCCGATATGGATTTGGGCGTCGTTTTCGGAGCCACGGGCATGGCCGTCGGCATGCTGTCGCTGGTGTACGCGCGCACCCAGGCGTTGCACGCGCGCAGGCAAGCCGACGCAGCCCATCTGGCTACGACGATCGAAGTGCAGCAAGCGATGGCCGACCGGATGTATCGGGCGCGAACGAGTATAACCAGCAATCCCGGCGTGATGGCACTCTACTTGGAAGCAAATCCGGAAATGCGCGAGTTGTATCCCGACGTCGCCAGCGTCGAAACGACCATCGCGGTGCGCAATCTCATCGACACTTTGCAAGATATGTACTTTCTGCGGAAGGCGGGGATTGTCGGCGATCATTTCTGGCGAAACTGGATGGCCTCGTTCCTTCCGATTGCCCGCATGCCGATCGCGCGAGCGGTGTTCGATAATGCCGTCAAGCGTTCGGCCATCGATCCGGAGTTTGCAACGTTCCTGCATCCGGCATTCGAGTCCCAAACGCCCGGCGATCCCAAGGTAATGAGTTCGTAAGGCCGAAGTTTTCGCGATGCTGTATCTCCGCATTGCGAGTGCCGCACTGGCGGCAGTATTGATCGGCGCGGCCTCGCCCGCGCCCGGATTCTCGCCGGGCACTGCCGACGACGCATTTACCGCGCTCGCCAACACCTACTACATGGACTCCCTCAAGCGCAATCCGATCCAGGCGACCTTTGCCGGTCTGCACACCTACGACGCGCAAATGGGCGACTTCTCGGCAGCGGGAGTACAATTCGAACTCAATAACGACCGGGCGTATCTGGCGAAGCTCCACGGCATCGACCGCTCGGCGCTCTCGCAAGAGGTCGCCATCGACTGGCAGATCCTCGAAAGTTCGCTCAACGACGACCTGCTCCTAAACGGCACCCTCCAGCAATGGAAGCATAACCCCGATAGCTACGCGCAGGCCGCAACTGCCGCGATCTTCGGCATCATCACCCGCGACTATGCGCCACTCTCCACGCGAGCCGGCTATGTAATTGCTCGCGAAAGGCAGATTCCCGCCGTCCTGGCGGCCGGGCGCGCCAACACCACCACGGTGGACGCCACGACGCAACTGATTGCCTACCAAAACGTCACCGGTTCGGCAGCGTTTTTCACCGCCACCGTGCCCGTTGCATTTGCCGGATTACACGATGCCGCGATCCAGCGTCAACTGAAAGCCGCGAACGCCACCGCGAAAAATGCGATGCTCGCCTACGCCGCCTGGATTAAAGCGCGCAAACCGAAGGGCTCCTTTGCAATCGGCGCCTCGGCCTACGCCGCGCGCCTCAAGTATGAGGACGGCGTCGATATGTCGCTGTCAGACTATCTAGCGGTCGGGCAAAAAGAACTGGCACGCCTGCGCGTACAGTTTGTTGCAACCGCGAAACTCATCGATTCTAAGAAGTCGCCGTTTCAGGTCTACCAAGATATCTCCAAAGATCATCCGAAGGCCGACCAACTGCTGAGCGCGGCGGCCGGCGACCTCGTGAATCTTCGCGCCTTCATCGTAAGCCACCAGATCATCACGCTTCCGCCGGATGCCAATATCAAGGTCGTCGAGACTCCTCCGTTCGAACGGACGACCACGATCGCGTCGTTCGACGCCCCGGGACCACTCGAAACGGTCGCCACTCAGACGTACTATAACGTGACGCCGGTAGATCCGACGTGGACGGCCAAGCAAAAGGAAGAGTATCTCGAGGGCTTGAGCAACTACGAGCGCCCCATTATTTCGGCGCACGAGTGCTATCCCGGCCACTTCGTCAACTACGCGATCGACAAGCACCTTACGCTAAGCCTTACGCGCAAGCTTAACTGGAATCAAGCGTTCGGTGAGGGCTGGGCACACTACACCGAGCAGATGATGGTCGACGAGGGCTGGGGAAATGGAGATCCTAAAGTACGCCTCGCTCAACTCGACGAGGCGCTGTTACGCGCCGCCCGCTTTGTAGTGGGCGTCAAAATACACACCCAGGGAATGACCATTGCCCAAGCCGAGGATTTCTTCGTCAGTCAGGGATTTCAGGGCCGGCAGATTGCCGTCGAGGAGTCGCTGCGGGGTTCGCAAGATGCAATGTACGGCTACTACACGCTGGGTAAGCTGATGATCTTAAAACTGCGCTCGGACTACCAAAAGAAGCTTGGCGCGAGCTATAGCCTCGAAGGTTTTCACGACGCGTTGCTCGCCCACGGCGATCCGCCGGTGCCGCTCTTGCGGCCGATACTCCTCGGCTCGGACGACGACGGAAAGGTTCTCTAGCCTCTGCGCGCCCTGCGGAATGATCCCGACCGTACCTAATCCGGTGCAACTCGACTGGGCCGGGCAGGCCAAGAGGTCTTCAAAATACTTCACGCCGTGGCTGGGTTTGAGCGCGTGTCGCTCGGAGATCGAATTGATCGTGTGCGTCGACGGCCCCGAATGGTAGGGGTTCGGGTCCCACTTCCCCAGGAGATCCTTCGTTGCCGGCTTGCCGTTCAGGAAAAAGAACTCGTTATACATCCCCCATTTAGGCACGGGGCAACCGCGGCCGCCGCTGCAGCTAAACGTGAATGTCTCACTAACGCCCGAAGGGGTAATGGTCACGCATCCAAGCGTGTACTTCGACCGAGGGCAGTTGCTTTTCTCATCCGGGCGGACGAGCGTGGGGCGTTGTACGCTTTCGGGCACGGCGGTTTGATTTGCACCATACGAGCACCCCGGAAGAGCCAGGACGGCGATGCAGATGACCCGCGCAAAATACCTGTACTGCGCACGTTTGACCTCCTATGAGTGTCGGCGTGGCATAGGATTCGACGCTTTTAGAGTAGCGCTCAATTATGAAGGAAATATAAACCCCGAAGGGCGCTGCCTCTACGTGCGGCTAAAGATCGATCCGATCGTAAACAGCCGGCCGTCGTGCGCGAGCGCTTCGAGCGGCAGCGAACGCTTGCGACGCCAGTTCGGATGCTCGTCGACCGTTCCCGGCACGTTGACGCCTTCGGTCTCGCCGAGGACGTCTTCGATGGCGACGATCGCCAGCATCGATGGCGTGCGCGCGAGAAAACGGTGCACGGCCGGCGATAGCACGTCGCCGGCCGCAACCGATCCGCCGGCTTCGGCGTCTTCCCGCAGCCGGTACGCACCGGCGTCGTCGATGCAGCCTTCGCTGACCAGGGCGTCGACGAGCTTAAAGCGGGCGTGCCGGCGTTCGTCGCCGCCGTCGCCGCTCCACCACCCAAGCAGTGGAGGAAGATCGTGCGTCCCAATGCTCGCGGCCGCAACGCGCGGATAGCTGCCGGACGAGCGAAACGAACCATCCCACTCGCGCTCGAAATACACCAGCCGCGACGAGAGCGCGCGCGCAGCTTGCAGTCGGTCGCGAAAACCTTCGGGAACCGTGCCGAGATCTTCGCCCACCACCGCACACGCGTTTCGCACGCTCTCGAGCACGAGGATACCCATCAGGTCTTCGAACGGATAACTCACGTACGCGCCCTCGGCCGCGGGGCGGCCGTGCGGAATCCAAAACGCGCGGCGCAGCGCCATGACGTGATCGATGCGCAAGATCCCGGCATGTCGCATGTTCGCGCGCAGCAGCGCGACGAACGGCGCATAGGCGCGCTCGCGCAGGCTGCGCGGCGACAGCGGCGGCAAGCCCCACTGCTGTCCGTTGGTGTTGAGCGGATCGGGGGGCGCGCCGAGCGACGCATCTACGGCGATGGCGCCTGGATCGCTCCACGCATCGGCACCGTTGCGGTCCACCCCGACGGCCAAATCGCGGTAGAGGCCGAGCGAATGTGCCTGCGCGGCGGCCGCCGTCCGCGCCAGTTGTTCGTCGGCTAGCCACTGCAAATACAGGTAGAAATCGATGCGTTCGCGGTGCTCGCGCGCGAACCGCTCGACTTCGGCCGATTCCGGCGAGCGATACTCGAGTGGCCAGTGCAGCCAACCGTAACTGCGAGGATCGCGCGCGTGAAAGTGTTCGGCCAGGGATTCGTACAGTGCCAGCCGATCCAGGTCGCGGCCGCCGGCGCGCACGAATGCGCGAAAGCGCGCCGCCCGCGAGTCGCCGGGACGCTCCAGGTGATTGGCGCGAAACGCTTCGAACAGCAACGCGAGGATGGCGTGCTTTGCGCGGGCGACGCGGGCGTAGTCGACCAGCTCCGTTTCGCGCAGCGACTGCAGGCGGCGCGCGAAATCCGGCTCCGCAATAGTCGCGCGAGCCGGCGGCGATTCCGCGAGATCCGGCACGGCCATAACGTCGATGTAGAGCGCGTTGAGAAAGAGCCTGCTCGAGGGCGCGTACGGACTAGCCGCCCGTGGATTGCTGGGATACAGTTCGTGCAGCGGATTGAGCGCGATCGATTGCGCACCCGCATGCGCGGCTACCATCGCCAACCTCGCAAGGTCGGTAAAATCCCCGATGCCCCAGTTGTTGTGCGAGCGTAGCGCGTACAGTTGGGTCGCCAGCGCCCACATGCGCCCCTGCTCCATCGCGGGCGCGATGAAACATGCGGGTGGCACCGCGATGAGTGTAGCGTCCTCCGCGACGTCGCCGAGTCGAACGGTGAGCCGGTGATAGCCGGGCGGCAACGGCGTTTCAATGCGCACCCGGCGGCGTTCGAAACGGCGTCCGCCGGCGACGCGTTCGCCGATCCAAGCTGCTTCGCTCCACGCCGTGCGGCCGGCAACCGAACCGCTGCCTTCATAAGCGATTGCCCATTCCAGCGCGCCGTCGCCGGCGTCCGGCGCGAGGCTGCACTCGATCTCGGCGGCGCTGGCGGCCGGCACGACGCAAACCGCCGGCACGACGCGCAGCCACGGTTCGTCGCCGGCGTCACGCAACGTGCCGGCGATGCGCTCCTCGGAGCTCACGTCGTATCCCATCGCGTGCAGCAGCGCAGTCTTGGTTGCGTCGCTCACCCGGGTCTCGTTGCCGAAATAATCGCAGAACGCCGGTTGAATGCCGGCCAACGCGGCGAGTTGCTCGAGCGCTTCGCTCAGGGTGGCGCTCCGCCCGCGAACAGCACCAGCGACCGATCGGCCACGGTGAACGGCGTTCCAGGAGAAAACGCGGCGTCGGTGGGCGATCCGGCCCAACGCGCGGTGTCGAACTGTTCGATCCATTGGGCCACGGCTGCCGTCGACGGTAAGGTGAACTCGATCGGCGAGTCGTGTCCGTTGACGATTGCGAGGAAGCTGTCGTCGAGTTCCCGATAGCCTTGCAAGCTGATGAAGCGGTCGCCGGTGTCGCCGCTGAGAAGCGCGCCGACGCAGCGCCGCCCCCCGTCGTTCCAATCGTCGGGCGTCATTTCGCGACCGTCCGGGGTGAACCACGTGATGTCTTTGAGCGGTGAATCGGCGGTGGTGGCGCCGCGGAAGAAGCGCGGACGCCGAAAGACCGGGTGCGTGCGGCGAATGGCGATCAGCGTGCGCACGAACTCGAACAGATCGCCGCTGGTATCGAGCAGGTTGCTGCGATCCAGCCAGCCGACGTCGTTGTCCTGGCAGTACGCGTTGTTGTTTCCGAACTGCGTGTGGCCGAGTTCGTCGCCGGCCAGCAGCATCGGCACGCCTTGCGAGAGCAACAGCGTTGCGAGGAAGTTGCGCTTCTGGCGTTCGCGCATCGCCGCAACGGCTTCTTCGCTCGTCGGTCCTTCGACGCCGCAGTTCCAGCTGTAGTTTTCGTCGGCCCCGTCGCGGCCGTCCTCGAGGTTTGCTTCGTTATGCTTGCGATCGTACGAAACCAGATCGTGGAGCGTAAGTCCGTCGTGAGCGGTAACGAAGTTCACGCTCGAGCGCGGTCTGCGTCCGCGCCGGTCGAAGATGTCGCTCGATCCGGTGAGCCGGGTCGCCATTTCGGGGAGCGACCCGTCGCCGCGCCAAAACCGCCGAACGCTGTCGCGAAAGCGGTCGTTCCACTCCGACCACCCCGCCGGAAAATCGCCTAAATGGTAACCCCCCGGTCCCAGGTCCCACGGCTCCGCAATCATTTTGACGCGCGAGAGGATGGGATCTTGTTCCAGCGAGGCCAGAAAGTTGCTGTGCGTGCCGAACTCATTGTCGTTGGTGCGCGCCAGCGTCGTCGCCAGGTCGAATCGAAACCCGTCGACGTGCATTTCGTTCACCCAGTACCGCAGCGAGTCGGTGACCATCTTGAGCACGCTGGGATGCGTGAGATTCAGCGCGTTGCCACAACCGGTGTTGTCGACGTAGTAGCGTTGATCGCTTGCCAGCCGGTAATACGACTTGTTGTCGATGCCGCGAAAGCTCAGCGTCGGCCCCAACTCGCTGCCCTCGGCCGTATGGTTGTAGACGACGTCGAGGATAATTTCGATGCCCGCGTCGTGCATGCGTGAGATCATCGTCTTGAACTCGCCCAAATCGCGCCGCGAAAGATAGCGCGGCGACGGCGCGAAGAACGAAATCGGACTGTAGCCCCAGTAGTTGCGCAGACCTTTTTGAATCAAGTGCCGGTCGTCGACGAAGTTCTGAACCGGCAGAAGTTCGATCGCGTTCACACCGAGTCGCGAAAGGTACTCGATGACCGCCGGTGAGGCGAGTCCGGCGACGGTTCCGCGCAGCTCCGGCGGGACACCGTGATGCTTCATCGTGTAGCCGCGAACGTGGAGTTCGTAGACGATTAGATCGTGCCAGCGCGTGTGCAGCAGCCGGTCGTTCCCCCAGGTGAAGGCGGGATCGACGACCACGCACTTCGGCATGCCGGCCGCGTTATCGCGCCGATCGAACGACAGGTCTGCGCGCGCCGAGCCGACCCGGTAACCGAAGTGCGCGTCGCTCCAAACGATGCCGCCGGTGACCATCGCGGCGTACGGATCGAGCAACAGCTTGTGGTGGTTGAAGCGATGGCCGTTGGCCGGATCGTACGGTCCGTACACGCGATAGCCGTATAACAGCCCCGGGCGCGCGTCGGGCAAGTAGGCATGCCACACGGAATCCGTATACTCCGGCAGCACGATGCGCTCGACTTCGCGGCGGCCGCGTGGATCGAATAGGCATAGCTCGACCCTCTCGGCGTTTTCGGAGAAGAGCGCGAAGTTCACGCCCGCGCCGTTCCAGGTTGCCCCGAGCGGATACGGCCGGCCCGGTAGCACCGAGGCGCGTCGAGAAGCGATCATGGGGCATCGCCGTTCGCCGGGTCGCACGCGAACACCAGGGTTGCCAGCGGCGGCAGCGTCAAGAGGAGCGAGTCGGCGTGCCCGTGGGCGGCGACTGGTTGGCTGCGCACCGACCCTTCGTTGCCGACGTTGCTTCCGCCGTACGCCTGCGAGTCGGTGTTGATCGCTTCGCGATACGTACCCGCCTGCGGCACGCCGAGCCGGTACTCGTAGCGGACCACCGGCGTGGCGTTGAGCACCACGACCACGCGTTGGTCCCCACGGCCGCGCCGCGAAAACGCCAGGACGCTGTTCCCCGTGTCGGCAAAGTCGATCCATTCGAACCCGCGCGGGTCGGCATCGTATTCGTAGAGCGCGGGCGCGTCGCGGTAGAGGTGATTGCAGTCGCGTACCAGACTCGCAACGCCCGCGTGCAGGCCGTCGGCGAGCACGTCCCAGTCGAGTTGCGCGTCGTGATTCCATTCGCGCGGCGCGGCGAATTCGTCGCCCATGAACAGCAGTTTCTTCCCCGGATGCGCGAACATCAACGCCAGCAGCATCCGCAGGTTCGCAAAGCGTTGCCAGCGGTCGCCGGGCATCTTGTCGATGAGCGCGCGCTTGCCGTGGACGACTTCGTCGTGGGAGAACGGCAACACGAAGCGCTCGCTAAACGCGTAAACCAGGCCGAACGTTAGGTCTTTTTGGTGGTAGCGCCGATAAACCGGATCGTACCCGAAGTATTCCAGCGTGTCGTGCATCCAGCCCATGTTCCACTTGTAGCCGAAACCGAGGCCGCCGTCGGCGATCGCGCCGGTTACCAGCGGCCACGACGTCGACTCTTCTGCGATCGTCACGGCGTCGTCGCACACCTGCGCCAGCGTTTGGTTGACGCGGCGCAAAAAAGCGATCGCTTCGACGTTTTCGCGGCCGCCTTGGTCGTTGGGAACCCACTCGCCTTCGCGCCGGCTATAGTCGAGATAGAGCATCGAGGCAACCGCGTCCACTCGCAAACCATCGACGTGAAATTCTTCGATCCAGTACAACGCGCTCGCCACCAGAAAGTTGGCAACCTCGCGGCGGCCGTGATTGTAGATGAGCGTGTTCCAGTCGGGCTGGAAGCCTTTGCGTGGATCGCCGTATTCGTAGAGGTGCGTGCCGTCGAAAAGCGCCAGCCCGTGCGGATCGCTCGGAAAGTGTCCGGGCACCCAGTCGAGGATGACGCCGATGCCGAGACCATGCGCGGCGTCGACGAAGCGGCGAAACGCTTCGGGCGTTCCGAACCGGCTGGTCGGCGCAAACATTCCGGTGGGTTGGTATCCCCACGATCCGTCGAACGGGTGCTCGGTCACCGGCAACAGTTCGACGTGGGTGAAGCCCATGTCGGCGGCGTACGGGAGCAGCTCCGCCGCGAGTTCGTCGTAGGTCAAGAAGCGGTTGCCTTCGGCCGCGCGCCGCCGCCACGATCCCAGATGCACTTCGTACACCGACATCGGTGCGTCCGGGCGTTGGCGCGTGCCGCGTTCGCGCATCCACGCCTCGTCGGTCCAGGCGGCCGGTTCCATCGCGTGCACGATCGATGCCGTCGCCGGGGGCCGCTCGGCATGGCGCGCCAGCGGATCGGATTTGAGCGCCAGCAAACCGCCCTGCGCGCGTTCGAGTTCGTATTTGTAGCGCGCGCCGGCCGCGACGCCGGGAACGAAAATCTCCCAAACGCCGCATTCGACGCGCTTGCGCATCGGGTGGCGGCGCCCGTCCCAATCGTTGAAGTCGCCGACGACGCTGACCCGCAACGCGTTGGGCGCCCAGACCGCAAACGCCGTCCCGTCGACGCCGTCGATCGTGCGGCGGCGCGCGCCGAGCACTTCCCATAACTTGAGATGGTTGCCTTCGGCAATCAGATAGGCATCCACGTCGCCGAGCAGCGGGCCGAACCGGTACGCATCTTCGACCTGCGTGCGCCCATTCGCATCCTCGACGTCGAAGACGTAGTCCATCGAAGCGGGTCGCTGCGGAAGCTGCAACTCGAACAGGCCTTCGTCATCGATTCGAATAAACTCGCCCAGCATGCTGCCGTCGCGCCTGCGCGCGAAGGCGCGAGCGGCGTGGGGCAGCGACGCGCGGACGACCGCACCGTCGCCTTCGTGGTGCATTCCGAGATACGCAAACGGATCGGTCCAGTAGCGTTGTAGCAGCACTCGCGGTCCTCTATTGCCGAACCGAGTCGTTCCCGCCTTGGGCGACGATCGGAATCTCGTGCCAGGCGCGGAGCAGTTCGCCGACCGACCACGCTTGTGCGATCGCGCCGCGCGGATCGAACGGTGCGACGGCGTCGGCAATCTCGCCGATACTGCCCAAACCGCCGTCGAATAGTGCATATGCCAGCGGCCGCAAGAACGAGCGTGCGACCTTGGCGTCGCGATACACGCGCGCATGCGCGAGCGCAAACGGCCCGAGCAGCCACGTCCACGCGGTGCCCTGATGGTAGGCGGCGTCGCGGTCGTGCGGCGAGCCCTCGTAATGCGCGACGAAACGCGGATCCGAGGGTGCCAGCGACCGCACGCCATTGGTGGTCAACAACTGCGCGGCGCACACGTCGACGACGGCGCGCCGGCGATCCGGTGAGAGTGGCGAGTTCGGCAGCGATACGGCAAAGAGTTGATTCGGGCGCAGCGACGGATCGTTTCCGCCGGGCCCGTCGAGGACGTCGTAACAGTATCCGGCCGGCGCGATCCAGAAACGGTCGAACCCGTTTCGCGTTTCTTGCGCGACGCTAGCGTAGCCGGTCGCAGCCGGATCCGAAAGCAGTGTGGCGAGGTGGTGCATGCGCATCAGCGCGTTATACCACAGCGCCGCGATCTCGATCGGCTTGCCGGCGCGCGGCGTAACCACCCAGTCGCCGATTTTGGCGTCCATCCAGGTGAGTTGAACCCCGGGAGCGCTCGCGACGATTAAACCGTCCGAATCCATCCGAATCCCGTAACGCGTTCCGGTGCGATAGCTGGCGATCACGTCTTGGAGCGACGGCCAAAGAACGCGCAGGGTCGCGAGGTCGTTGCCCGCATCGACGTAGCGCGCGGCGGCCTCGACGTACCACAACGCGGCGTCGGCGGTATTGTACTGTGCCGCCTCGCCGTCGTCGGGAAAGAAGTTGGGCAGCATCCCGTCGCTGACGAAGGTGGAAAACGTGGTGAGAATCTTCTTGGCAACGTCGAGCCGTCCGGTGGTCAGCGCGAGGCCGGGCAACGCGATCATCGTGTCGCGGCCCCAATCGCCGAACCAGTGGTAGCCCGCAATCGCCGAAAGCGCCGCCGCATCTCCCGCGACGTGATGGGCGACGACGAATTGATCGGCCGCCAGCACGCACTGCTTCAGCCACGCTTCGCCCCCGGTGGCCGGTGTACACGCGCGCAACGCGGCCGCTTCGTGATTGGCTCGCCGCGTACGCGCGTCGTCAGAAGAAAAATCGCCGAGCTCGGTATCGGCCGCGGCAATGGTGATGGCCCCGTTCGTCTCGAGCGTCACCGCGAAGCTTCCGGCAGCCAGGTGATCGTCGCGGTCGTCGAGCCCGCGCAGCGTCTCTTGCGACAGCACGAAGTCGCGATACCAAACGTTCTCGACTGCGAGCGTGCCGGCATCCGCCGCGATCCAGAACGCGCGCCCGCCCGGCACCGCATCGATTCTCAGCGCGCGCGCCCCCTGGGGCGTCACGCCGATGTGCCAATCGCCGGCGTGAGTGTTCCCGTGAAAGCTGCGATAGTTGACGAACGTGCGGAGCGCCAGCTCGAAGGGCGCGCCTCCGCGCAACGCGCGATAGCGGACGTACGTAGTGTTTGCGCCCGGCTCCATCCACACGCGCTTTTCCAAAAGGCCGTCGGCCAACGCGAATTCCCACACCGGCGTCGTACCGTCGAGGTAGAAGCGTTCGATGGCCGTGAAACCCTGCGGAGAAATGTGTCCGTCCTGCCAGCGGTTGGCCGCGAGCGAATAAGCGATGCCGCGGTAAGTTACCACTTCGTCGATTTTGGTTGCGAGCAACATGCGTTCGACCGGCGGTCGAAAAGCCGCAACCAGCAATCCGTGGTAGCGGCGCGTCAGCGCTCCGGCGATGGTCCCCGAAGCGAACCCGCCCAAGCCGTTGGTGACCAGCCACTCGCGTCGCTCGGCCGCAGTCAGATCGCCGCAAATCGAACGGCCGAACTCGACGAACCGCAACGGGTTAGAGCGGACGTTTTTGCTGACCGGCATATTCCCCGCGTTGCAGGATGAGCTTTCCGACCAGCGCGGTCCAGCCCGTTTGATGGCTTGCGCCGATCCCGGCCCCGTTGTCGCCGTGGAAGTATTCGTAGAACGGGATCAAGTCGCGCCACAGCGGATTGGTTTGAAACGTTTGGTTTCCGCCGAACACCGGGCGGCGCCCCGAGGCGTCGCGCTCGAAGATCGAAATTAGCCGCCGCGACAAGTCGTCGGCAACGTCCCACAGCGTGACGTAGTTTCCCGAACCCGAGGGAAGCTCGACCTTGAAATCGTCGCCGTAGTAGTAGTGCAGCTTTTGGAGCGCTTCGATCAGCACGTAGTTGATCGGGAACCAGATCGGTCCGCGCCAGTTCGAGTTTCCCCCAAACAAGCCGGTGCGCGATTCGGCGGGTTCGTAGCCGATGCTCCGCTGGACTCCGCCGATGTCGAGCACGTAGGGATGCTCCAGGTGGATGCGTGACAGCGAGCGGATTCCGAACGGGCTGAGAAATTCCGTTTCGTCGAGCGCCCGTTGCAGAAGCCGAATGAGCTTGTCGCCGTCGACCAGCGCCAGCAAATAGCGTTCGTGGATGCCGCCGCGCTCCATGTAGGCAATCGATTCGGTGAGGTCGGGCCGGTGCTTGACGAACCAGTCGACGCGCTTGAGAAAGTCGGTAAGGTTGATGACCGCATCGCGCTCGGCGACTTCGCTGGCCGCCAACGGGATCAACCCTACCAGCGAATGGACTCGAAGCGGGATGGGGTCGCGATCGGGAACGTGGAGGAAATCGTAGTAGAAGCCGTCGCCATCGTCCCACAGCCCCTCGCCGCCGATCTCGTTCATGGCTTTGGCGATGTAAAGAAAGTGGGCGAAAAATTTCGACGCGATGTCTTCGTAGGCGGGGTCGATGCGCGCTAAGTCGAGCGCGATCGCGAGCATGTTCCCGCTGAAGACGCCCATCCAGCTGGTGCCGTCCGACTGATCCAGCCGGACGCCCTGCGGTAAGGTGGCATCGCGATCGATGACGCCGATGTTGTCGAGCCCGAGAAAGCCGCCCTGAAAGACGTTATTGCCTTCGGAATCCTTGCGATTTACCCACCANNGCCCATTCGTAGGCCGGCAGCTCGCCGCTGGGATGGAGATACCACTCGCGGGTGAGCAGCATCATTTGCTTTTTGGCGTAGTCGGGATCGAGCAGTGCCAGCACGATGCAATGAAATGCGAGATCCCATTCGGCAAACCACGGATACTCCCAGGTATCGGGCATCGAAAGAATGTTGGCGCTGTGCAGATGCGTCCAGTCGCAGTTGCGGCCGGACGTGCGTTGTGGCGGCGGAGGCGGCATCGCGGGGTCGCCGTCGAGCCATTCCTGCACGACGTAGTAGTAAAACTGCTTGCTCCAGAGGATCCCAGCGAATGCTTGCCGCTGCACCGCGCGCAGGTCGTCGCTCAACGGGACGTTGGCGACCTCGTCGTAGAATTCGTCGGCCTCGATGCGGCGCTTTTCCATGACGTTGTCGAGGTCGCCGAACGGATCGGTGACGTCGCTTCGGCCGGTTAAGCGCAGGCGCACCGTTTTGGTTTCGTGCGGTTGAAGGTTGAAAACGTAGTGTGCCGCCGCTTTCGTGCCGGTGGCGTTGGGGTTGACGGCCTCGCGCCGGCCGTGCACGACGCACCCGTCGATGCCATCTTTGACGTACGGCGTTGCGTTGGGAAAGTTGAAGAGGCGTTCGAAATTCGTTTCGTTCTCGGTAAAGAGCAGCTCCTCGGGATCGTCGCAATAGAGGCGGTATTGACCGATGCGTTCGTGATCGGCCACCACGAGGCCGACGCCGGGCAGGTGGCTTTCCTCGCGGACGATTGATGGCTTGTACGATCCGCTCCGCCACGACCACGTGTTCCGAAACAGCAGCGTCGGCAGAAGATGGAGCGTCGCCGCTTCGGGTCCTTGATTGACGACGGTGATCCGCGCGAAGATATCGGCCGGCGAGGCCTTCGCATACTCGACCGTAACGTCGAAAAAGCGATCCTCGTCGAAGATGCCGGTGTCAATGAGTTCGAATTCGGGATCCGCTTTCGTGCGCCGGCGATTCTCTTCGACCAGCCACGCATACGGATACGCGCGCTGCGGATAGCGATAGAGCATCTTCATATACGCGTGCGACGGAACGTTGTCGAGGTAGAAGTAGTATTCCTTAACGTCCTCGCCGTGATTGC
>PLLA01000089.1 GCA_003140835.1 Candidatus Tumulicola scandinaviensis
GATTTGATTGATCAGAGCATCCCTAGAGCTATTCGCCGTCTTTGTAGACAGGGTGATGAGGTCGTGAAGTTCTGCCCCGGATTCCAACGATCGAGCAAGCTCGTTGCCAACGCGATGATTCGAAGATCCGAGCGACCTTCGTTTAGCCTCGGCGATCCGAACAGTACCAAGCCGATTCAGCTCGGCCATGCGTTTGACTAGATTGGCAAGAGTGCCCAAGACCTGCGCGTCGATGAACGTCCATTCTGAGAAATCGAAGGACCTCATCGACCGCTTCGGCCCGAGGCAACATCATCTGCAGCTCGTTGCGTCCGGAACAATCCCAACCGCCCAGGAGCTTGAACGAAGTACGAGGGACGCATTAGCCACTAGAGACTGAAGATATACCATGCGGTCTCCAAAGTCGGTACGCTATAGCGCCAGGAATGCGACCAAGCCCGGAAAAATGTCCTTCAAGCACATTAGGAGTCAGGAAAGTGTCCAAGCGCGTGAAGGCTGAGCAGGCCCTCGTACCAAGCCGAGCCGAGCTCGAGCAAAACGCCATCCTCGGTGGCTTGAGCCCTTCTATGATCTCAGAGGTCATGGAAACCGGGAAACTTATCGTGCTCGAGACGCCGCAGCAAATCTATGAAGCTGGGCGTCCAATACGAGAAGTCTATTTCCCCATCGACGCCGTTCTCTCAGTCGTAACGCAAATGCGCGATGGCGGCTCGATCGAAGTAGGAACAGTCGGCCGAGAGGGCATGTCGGCTATTCCACTGCTGCTCGGGGCAACGACCTCAGCCAACGAAAGTTATTGCCAAGTTCCGGGCCGCGTCGTCGTCATTAGCAGCGACCATTTCCGACGATTGCTCAGCGTTGGCGACGAGCAGCTCCGTAGCGTACTCGATCGATTTCTGCAGGCTTATGTGAATATGTTGGGACAGCTCGCTGCATGTAACGGAATGCATAGTATCTATGAAAGGTGCGCGCGGTGGCTTTTGCTGACGCATGACCGCGTGGATTCTGACAAGATTTCGCTGACGCACGAATACCTTTCAATGATGCTAGGTGCGCGCCGCTCCGGTGTAACCATCGCGGCAGCCACGCTCCAACAAGCTGGGTTCATTCGCTACGTTCATGGGCATATCGTGATTCTTAATCGACGCGGTCTCGAAGAGGCTTCGTGCGAGTGCTATGACGTAGCGCGCGCGCAATTTGGTCCGCTGTTGAGATCCATGAACGGCAAGAAAGGGAGCAACCTACTTGAACCTGTTTCAGCAGTCGTAAAACCGCGTGTCCCTTAATTCGCGTTGCAGTTCGTAGGGCGAAACCTCATCCGCGCACTACGAAGACTCAGGGGACCGGCCTAAGCCAGCCTCTCTTGCTACTTGGCTCTCCGAAAATAGGAGGCGATTCGCATCGCCCCTACCTCGAGTTCGCTACGCGTGAACGGTCTCGCGATGGGGAACGGCGCGACCTTCGTCTAGATCGAGCAGGTCAGGCCAGGACATGACGTCAGTTCGGTTCGGAGCGATCTTTGTGCGCAGTTCTAGGAAGTGCTTCCACTATTCACCGATCGGTACTGCCGAGAGCCACTTCTTGTTGAAAGCCTCGATGGATCGAGAATCTTTTCTCGAGACAAACGTCTTCACGTAAGATTCGATCTCGGAATCATTCTTCGCTTCCTTCACGACATTGAGGAACGCTTTCGGGTCGATGCCAAGGTACTCGAAGAGACCTTGGTCCATGGGGCAATCGTATTTGTACTCACCGATGTGATCTTGCGCCAAGGCCTTTGCCTTATCGGTGGTTCGAGCGAGCTGAACGATGCCAAGCATCGTTATGCTCACGCTACGTGGCGTGCTTTTAGTTAGGTCCATAATATTAATGGTCGACTTTCATTTGACATTGTTTGTTCGTACTTCTTGTGAACCCATGAGACCGAGCAAGGTTGCACGAACCATTTGATGTTTTACGCTTTAGCGGTGCATTGCGTTTCACTCAAGAGACAACGCATGTGTGGCGACAGGCCAACAAATAACTCCAGCTACCAACTTCTTCCGAACGAATGCACGAGTCGCTTCTGGCCGTTCGCGTAGATGAAGGACAGCAGTATGGCTCCGCCTTTCATTTCGTCGATCACGTCGAGCGCCGGCGCCTGCACCGCGAGTACCACGTCGGCGTCGCCAACGAGGCGGTTGCGACGCCGACAAACTCGACATCCACATACGACGAATCGGGAAGAGCGACGGCGTCGCCGGCGCTAGACTGCATATGCTGCCTGGCGCCAAGTTTGACCAGCTTCGCCGAGACGGAGGGGACCCGAGTGCAACGCGCCGCTCGTGCGGCTGTGTCTCCTTTAGAACGGCCACGTTAACGAGCATTCAGCTCTCAACGATGACCTTCAGCGCTCCGGTCTTGTCTGCATTTCCGAATGTGTCATACGCGTCGACGACCGCATCGAGCTTGAAGTGATGCGTGATGAGTCGCTTGGGATCGATCCTCTTCGCGCGAACCATCTTCAGAAGGATGGGCATGCTTACGGTGTCGACGAGCCGCGTCGTAATCGAAATGTTTCGATCCCACAGTTGCTCGAGATGGAGTGCGACCGGCTTGCCGTGCACGCCGACGTTGGCGATCCGACCGCCCGGGGCCACGATCTGCTCGCATAGCTCGAAGGTTGCCGGGACACCGACCGCTTCGATCACCGTATCGACGCCCCGCTTGCCGGTCATCCTCATGACGGCGTCCTGCGCCTTGCCATCGGTGCTGTTGATAACGCTCGTCGCGCCGAACTTCTTCGCTATTCCGAGGCGTTTCTCGTCGAGATCGATCACGATGATTTCGGCTGGAGAGTAGAATTGGGCGGTTAGCAAGGCGGCAAGCCCAATCGGTCCTGAGCCGACGATAGCGACGGTGCTCCCGGGCACAACTTGGCCGTTGAGGACGCCGCACTCGAAACCAGTCGGCAAGATGTCGCTGCATAAGACGAGTGGCTCCTCGTCCTCACCCTCCAGAATCGGATACAGGCTCGTGTCTGCATACGGGATACGGACGAATTCGGCTTGAGTCCCGTCGATCAGGTTGCCGAGGATCCATCCGCCGTTCACGCAGTGCGAGAACATCAGCTTGCGGCAATAGGCGCACGCCCCACACGACGTGACGCAGGATATCAGGACGCGATCCCCGCGCTTGAACGAGGTAACGCCGGGCCCTACCTCGTCGACGACGCCCACGCCTTCGTGCCCGAGAATCAGGCCGGGCTTTGCGGTCGGCAGATCTCCCTTTAGGATATGCAAATCGGTCCCACATATCGTCGTCTTGACCATCCTGACGATCGCATCCGTGGGCACCGCGATCTTCGGCTTCGCCTTCGCTTGGAACGCCTTCTTTCCGTCGCCGAGATAAACGAGAGCCTTCATCGTGGCCGCGACCCCACCCGTCTGGGGTCGGGCCGCCGGTGCTTGGAGAGTCGCAGCATTCGTCATATCTTGCCGCTCCCGACCAATTCTCTCGCCGGCATAGTCGCCGGCGCTTCGATCGAACCGAAGCGAACCAGTTTCTTATTCACGAACTGCTGAATGCCCAAGTCTCCCAGTTCGCGCCCGTAACCGGAGTCCTTGATGCCGCCGAACGGTAGTTCCGCATCGGACCAGGAAATATTGTTGACGAACATCATACCGGTTTCGACCCGGCTGGCGATACGCTGCCCGCGTGCCTCGTCCTTGGTGAAGACGGAACCTCCCAAACCGAAGTCCGAGTCGTTGGCCAGCGCGATCGCCTCGTCTTCGTTCTTAACCGTGAAGAACAGCGCAACTGGCCCAAAGAACTCTTCGCGGAAGGCCGGGTTCTTCGGTTCGATCCCCGTCAGGATCGTGGGCTCCATGAACGATCCCGGACGATCGATGCGCTTACCGCCCAGCAACAGCTTCGCGCCGTTGGAGACTGCGTGGTCAACCTGCTTTAGTAGGCCCAGCAGCGCCGACTCACTGGACAAGGGACCCAACGTCGTCATCTCGTCCATCGGATCCCCCGGCTCAAAGGAAGAGAGCGCCGATTTGAACTTTTCCAGAAATGCATCGGCGACTTCTTCGACGACGATGAATCGCTTCGCCGCGCAACAGGTCTGTCCGGTGTTGTACATGCGCCCCCAGACAGCCCACTTGATGGTATGTTCGAGATCGGCGTCTTCGAGAACGATGAACGCATCGCTGCCTCCCAGTTCCATCGACGATGCTTTGACTTTACGCCCCGCTCTGGCCGCGACATCCCGGCCGACCTCGACACTGCCGGTCAACGCAACGCCTTTGACGCGCGAGTCATCGATGACCCGATGAGACTGATCGTGCGAAATCAGGAGGTTGGTGTACAGACCGACGGGCGCACCCGCCTCGATCCAAAGCTTCTCGAAGGCGATGGCACACTGAGGTACGTTGCTGGCGTGCTTCACCATGAGGACGTTGCCCGCCATGAGGTGGGGACCGGCGACGCGAGCGAGCTGGTAGAACGGAAAGTTCCACGGCTCTACGCAAAAGACGACCCCAATCGGGCTGCTCTCCATGTGCGCCTGCCCGACGGTCGGATTAAGCTTCACCGGCGCGAGGAAGCGCTCGGCGTTGTGCGCATAATAGGCGAGAATCTGCGAGCTGAACTCCAGCTCTCCACGAGCCTCATCGATCCGCTTGCCCATTTCTAGCGTCATCGGGCGCGCGAACTCGTCGACTTTTGCATGCATGATCGATGCCGCTTTGGCAACGATAGCCGCGCGCTCCGCATACGTCCTGTGTCGCCACGTCTCGTAAGCAGCAGCCGCAGTCGTGATCGCCGTCTCGAGTTGCGCATCGGTCATCTCGTCGAATGTTTTAAGGGTCCTTCCGTCGTACGGATTGACACTTTTGTAGGCCATGAAATCTTCTTTCAACGTTGGGCGTAAGGGTAGCGGCCGCGCCGAATGGCTGGCCGAAGTCCGATAGTGCTGTTGTACCCTCGGTACAGACGTTGAATCGGGATGCAGGACTACATGGGAGCGCAGGGTGCGCTTGCTTAACTGTCGCTGAAGAGGTTTTTCCGGAACTGCCCCTTTGCCAATGGAGCGGGGCGCTCGACTCGCTGAATCAGCTTTCCATCGCCAATTCCTAATCGCCGGCATATCCTCCAGGCGTTCTCGAATGTAGACGCGGTGATCGTAGCGTTTGGTTGAACGTGTCGCTTGCGTCCGCGCTCTGCGAACGCAAGCGTGGGATGTCCTTCAGCGCATCGATTGCAAGGTGAAAGCGGCTCATTTCATTGAGCACGACCATGTCGAACGACGTAGTCGTCGTGCCGCGATCCCTGTAACCGCGCACGTGCAAGCCGGCCCCAAGACTTTGAAGAAGCGGACAGCGCGCTCCTCGAACCTCGTAGGGAGGCGGCGCCCCTTGGTACTAGCGCTCATACAGTCGGCTGTGGAAGTCAAAATACGCCGGCATGGACGTAAGCGACGTCGTTCGGCTTAAGCAACTCGAGGCCGAGAACACTCAGATGCATCGAATCATCGCCAAGCTTACGCCGAAGGTCGATGCGATGGACGAGTTGATCCGAAAAAACGGATGGGGCCTTCGCGCGACAAGAAGCGGTGAAGGCCTTGCAGCGATCGGGACTGAGTCAGCGCGCGGCTTGCGCGATCATGGGTGCGCGCCGTCGTCCGTCGCGCGAAATGCCAGGTACCAGGGTGCTTCAAGATCGGCCGCTAATCGCCAGGTTGACGCAGCTAGCTCAAGAGCATCCTCGGTACGGCTGCAAGCGGCTCTATGTGATCTACGAGCGCGAGGCGAGCGAGCTGGACCCGTATATGAACTATAAGCGTTTCCGACGGCTCTATCGGCTCGGGAACTTGCAAATCGCAAGACGCCGGCGGCGCAGTCGAGCCAAGTACGTGCGGGAACAACCACTTCGCCGTGCAACGCGGCCCAACGACATCTGAACGTTAGACTTTCTCTCCGATCGCTTGCTGCACGGCCGCCCATTTCGTTTTGCTCACGCTTTCGGACGAGTGCAGCCGCTACGGCTTTGCCGTCGATCCTGACTTCTCATATCCGAGCATCTCGGTTGTTCGTAAGCTCGAAGAAACGGCACGTGAGCACGGCTATCCACAATGCCTCCGCGTGGACAACGGGCCGGAATTCATCGCTTCTGCTCTGGGAACTTGGGGCCACGAACACGGGAGCAAACTACTTTTTATTCAACCGGGAAAGCCGACGCAAAACGCGTTTACCGAATCTTCAACTCTCGAGTTCGGGACGAACTTCTCAACGCAAAGCGCTACCGCACGACTTCGAAGCCCGGGACGGGGCAGAAGCTTGGCGACGATCTTACAACAGCCTTCATCCTCATAGCTCACTTGGCGACATGACGCCCGAGGAATTCCTCGCACTTTACGAAACTAGCCACCCGCCACAGAAACCACTGGCCGGATGACGGGACCTAGCCCACAGTAGCTTAAGGAAAACAAAGGGGACCGGCGGTATTCGCCAGTCCCCTTTCGTTTGCCATCCACTACTTGTGATCCAGGGTGCCCTCACTTCTTTGAGGGACTCCATTGTAGCACGCTGGCTAAGGCACAAATCTGTACGGTTTCGGGCAAAGCAAGGCAAAGATCGCACACACTCGCTATGCGGTTACGAAAGCTGAGACGGGTGACATCTGCAGCTTAGTAACCTCGGTGCGAACATTGCCTCCAACCAAACCCGACCGCAATCCGAAAAGCGTCAATAGATCACATATCTCGAAATGGCGCAGCACGGGCCGACTGGCCGCAATGATCGGATTTGGCTAAAGCTATTGTGCGCGGTCATGCACGCGCGGAGCCTCATAAGGCACCCCAGAACGCTAGCATCGATGAAAGTAACCTCTGAAAACTCGAGTAATATTTCGTCAAGCGATTCAGCGGGACGAAAAAGCGCCTGACGTTCGTCTCGTCTCGTAAAATCCCAGTCCCTGCGAGCTTGAAACAAGCGGCGGTGATCGTCGAGTCTATGTCGATCATGGACTGAGTATGCGCTTTGTCGCTTGTCGAAATCGGTACGCTTTCGCACCGAGGGCAACGTCTCTGTGGCTGCGTTTTTGCCTTGAAGATATGCTGCCGTTCCTGCTTGACCGATCTGGAGTCCAGGCGCATTATTGCACTAGGAGACTCGAAATGAATGAAAGTTACTTTGTCCATATCGCCGGCCACGCGGAGCCGCTTCCACTTGATCACCAAACGTATAACAAGTTGCGCGAGGAGCTGTCCGCAACAATCGCACCTACGGGATTTTGCTCGATTGACGTTGCGGGAAAAGCCAAGTTCTCATTCCGGGTTAGCAGCGTCGCAATGGTCGAAGAAAGGTCGTAAGCGCTGGGCACACGGTTTTACTGCGTTGACGAGTGCTCGTTCCGCTTGAAACCACCAAGCGGTGGGTAACATGCTCTAGTATGAAATTGCATAACGTTCTACTTTCTACCGCTCTGCTTAGCGTGGGGCTAACAACCATCACATACGCACAAACCTCACCATCCGGTCCCTATGCGGACACAGCCTGCGGCACGTGGCAACGTGACACTTGGACTCCCAACGGCACATGCACTGGTGAAGTAAAACGTCACGCTCGCGTCGAAGGCACGATTACGATCGTCAAGGGTCACCTCGTGACCATCCAGCAGGGTACCGGAACCGTCGTCATCG
>PLLA01000115.1 GCA_003140835.1 Candidatus Tumulicola scandinaviensis
GTCGACCGGCTATCCGTCGACCTACGGCTCGCTGACGGGAAGTCCGATCCTCGACTCGCTGCTCGGAATGGTCGCGACGGGGCTGATTTCGTCGGCCTTCCAGCCGCAATACGGCTACGGCGCTTATCCGAACACCGGGTACGGCTACGGCTATCCCTCGTCAGGCTATCCTGGTTACGGCAGCGGCAGCAGCTATCCGAGCTACGGCTACGGCGGCGGCTACCCGAGCTACACGATGGGCTATCAGGGTTATCCGGGTTACGGTTACGGCGGTACCGGTTACGGCGGTAACACCTACAACATCTACAAGAACTACTATTACTACTACGGACATCACAACCACAACGGCGGAACGCCGCCCCCGAAGATGCATCCCGGCGTGGGTAAGATCTCTCAACTCAACAACGCCAACCATCTCCGGATCCAAAACGAAAACACCTGGATGGCGCGTGACCGCGCTCGCATAGCCTACCTGCAAGCACACGGCGGCAGCTCGGCTCGGATCTCGCAGTTGCAAAAGAACTTGGCCTACAGCGAGCATCGCATCGATTGGCAGCGCCACGTCGACAACATCCGCAACGGCGAACGCCCGCACAATCAAGCACCGTTGCACGCCAACAATGTGCTCGCACACAACGCTGCGGCACCGCACGTAACGACGGCGCATCTCACGACCGCGCACGTCATGGCTCCCCAAGCGGCAACCGGACACGTTGCGGCCACGCATACGGCGCACGTCTCCAATCCGACTACGGCCAGGACGATGGTC
The DNA here is from genome assembly GCA_003140835.1 of Candidatus Tumulicola scandinaviensis. Classification (GTDB taxonomy): domain Bacteria; phylum Vulcanimicrobiota; class Vulcanimicrobiia; order Vulcanimicrobiales; family Vulcanimicrobiaceae; genus Tumulicola; species Tumulicola scandinaviensis. Next base: position 770 of record PLLA01000115.1, read on the forward strand.
TCCGCGCCACGCGAAGCTTCTTCGGCTCGCATGACGTCGGCCCAGGCGCCCGAGCGTACGTTTGCGACGCAAGATGCGGCTCCGCGCACGTACCAATCGCAAGCCACGACTCCACGCACGTTCGAATCTCAAGCAACTACCCCGCACGTGTTCGCGCCCCAAGCTTCGGCTCAGCGCAACTACGATCGGACGTACCAACCGCAACAGCGTGCGTATAACCCGCAGATGGCGGCGCCCCGTTCGTACCAAGACCGTGCGTACAATCCCGACGTGACGGCCCCGCGCGCGTATCAGCAACGCAACTACGCGCCGCAGGCGTCGGCACCACGGAACTACGCACCGCAAGCATCGGCTCCGCGTAACTACGCACCGCAAGCATCGGCTCCGCGTAACTATGCGCCGCAAGCATCGGCTCCGCGTAACTATGCGCCGCAAGCATCGGCTCCGCGGCAACAGGGCGGCGGCGACGGTGGGGGCGGTGGCGGCGGCCACAACGGTGGCGGCGGCCACAACGGTGGCGGCGGCCATCACAAGCCTCCGGCATAGACACACCTCGGTTCTCTAACTCCACCTCCACGCAGCGCCTCCTGGGATTCCCAGGAGGCGCCTTCCTTTATCAGAGGCTTCTCAGGAGTCGCGCGTAAGGTGGCGCCGAAGGAGCACGGTCCCTTGATCTCGGGCTTACGCGATCGGCGTCGCAGGGCGATGGTATGGTCGGCTATCGTCTCGGCAGCTTTGCACGTGGCCGTACTTTCGCTGCTCCTTTACGCATTTGCCCGAATCGTCATGACGCCGCAAGGCGCCGGCGAGCGAGTTTCCGAGAAGACGGCGATCTCGATCGATGCGCCGGTCAAGCCAACGCCCGCCCCTCGCCGCCGGCAAGTCCGCAAACCGGTGGTCGCGCCGCCACCGGCGGCCGCGCCGATGCACCACGAGCTGGCGAAAGAGGCGGTCGACGCAACGCCGCAACCGCCGGAGCGTCCGCGCAAGATCGTGGTTTCTTCAATTCAACGCGACCGCGAAGCGTTCGCCAACGAAGTCGCGCAGCTCAATCACGGTAACGATCCGCACGCCATACCCACCATCGATCCGGCATCTGCCGAGTCGGCGTCGAAATCGTACTCCTTTGACGCAGGCCGCTCGAGCAACGGCGACGCGCACGGCAATGGTATCATTACGCCGATGCGCAGCTGGCACGAACGCGGACTCGACTGTTACTACGCGCGCTACGACTACACGTACCCCAGCGGCGCGTCGGAAGAGGGAACGATTCCGTGGCCGGTGTGTTACGATCCCGGGTCGGACCCGTTTCACGAGCCGCCTCATCCGATGCCGTTTCCGCTTCCGCAAGCAGGCTACGCGCTGCCGCCCGGGACCGAGATGCCGCCACTCGAAAAACAAGTCTACGACGAGTGGGCGGCTTCAAACGTCGCGCACTAATATCGTGCGCTAATGTTTTAACAGCGGCGTTTGAATCAAGCCGTTAATGACGAATTGCACCGCTAATGCGGCCAAAATGATGCCGAGCAGACGGCTCGTCACGTGAATTCCGGTATTGCTGATGATGCGCAGTAAAAACGTCGAGCCGCGCATGCACAACCACGTTGCCAGCAGCGCGACCGTGTAAGCGATCGCAACGATGGCGAGATTCAAACGATCGCCGTGCGAAAGGTTGACGAGCAACAGCACGGTGGCGATCGTACCCGGGCCGGCGATCATCGGCACGGCTAGTGGAAACACGGCCGGATTCTCTCCTTCGGCAGCTTCGCGCTCCTCCGCTTCGGTGCGTTTCGCACCCGTCGGTCGCGCAAACAGCATGTCGATGGCGATGAGGAAGAGCAGAATACCGCCGGCAATCATGAACGCCGGAAGCGTGATGCCGAGGTAGTCGAGCAGTGCGTGCCCGACCAAGCCCATGAACAGCATGATGCCGCCGGCGACCAAGACCGCCTGGTCGATGATCTGATTGCGGCGCTTCGCCGAGACCCGCGCGGTCGCGCCCAGAGTCATAGGGATCATGCCGATCGGATCGATGATCGTGATCGCGGTGGCAAATGCGGTCGCAACGAAGCGCACGTCCATGCGCCCCATGATAGCATACCAGCGCGCACGTTGCAGCGCAGCTGGGCGTCCTTCGACTGCGGCGCTTCGCGCCTCCGCTCAGGATGACAAACAATTCAACATAACAAAGGCTAGAGGTTAGGGGCGATGCCGACGTTGATTTGCGTTTCGAAGGTTCGGTCCCACGGCAGTTGGATCTCGATCGCGGCGATGTGATAGCCAGGGTCGAGTTGCGCCAGCAGTGTTTCGGCGCGGTTCCACAGCAGCGCGCGGTTGCGCTCCGAGAGCGTGGCCGCCACGTCGGGCGCCAAAACGCTGCGATCCACAATGCCCTGGCCGGCGAGCAAACCGTTGAGGCCAGCGCGAACGTCGTCGTGGAAAACGTAGTCGTCGAGGAACCGAACGAACGTGAACGTCCGGTGCGCGAGCGCGTCGTAGCTGTGCGTCCGGCGACCGGCGCCGGCCGCAACCGCCTCGGCTAGGGCCGTGCCGACGGTGTTGGCGTTGGTATTCCAAGCGGCATAGGCATCCAAGCGCGCCGCTACGCCCGCGTCCAAAAGACGCTCGGCAAACGCTTTCTGCGTCGCGTACGACTGCAGAAACGAAAGATCCGCGAGCGCCACCGAACGGCCGGCGGTCGCATCGGCCGTCATCGCCGCGACGAACGCGTCATCTTGCGCCGCGCTCGTTTCCGGTATACGCACGTAGAGCACGACGTCGGGCCGCTCGTCGTCGCGGACGCCGCCGCACAGAGCGATGAGCCCGTCGACCGCGCTGGATACCGGCTGGAACTCGAGCGGATCTTGATACAGAGCTCCCGCGGGCGTCGAATAGCGGACCGCAATGCGCGGCTGCCAACGCGCGTGACGCGCGATCGCGTTGGCGACCAGTGCCATGCCGAGTTCGTCGGCGCCCGGTTCGATCGCCACACGTGATTCCAAGTTTCGGTCGCGCACGATCGACTGCAGCGCACGCACATCCTTCACGTGCAAGCCGACGGGGCCGGCATCGTCCTGGCCGAGCACGAGGCGATCGAGCGTCCCATCGACGGTGAGATCCAGCAAGAACTCATCGACGGCGACGTCGCGAGCGCGCGTTTGAAGATACGCATCGAGGGTTGCCGGCGGAATCTCTTGCCGAAGACGTTCGGCGGTCGCCGCTTCACTTGGTAACGGCGGATCGTGCAGGTTGGCGTACTGTTGCAAGTACGTCCACACCGGATAGCCGGCGAAAAACCCGCCTGCGGCCGGCGCGCCGGTGGGCGCGAGCCGCATGACCGTACCGAACACGGCGATCCATGCGTTTGGCCGCGCGGTGCGAGTTGCGCGCAGCTGCATCAAGCGCGAACGTGCGTCGGCATACGGCGCGCCCGGCGCGCGCGAGGCAATCAGTCCTCCGTAGGCGAGCATGTCGGCCGAAACGACGAAGGCGCCGATCTGCGGGTCGCGCGTGGCGTGGTTGAGCCACCGGCCGATCGCATCGGAATCGCCGCGAACGAAATACCGCCCGAGATCGCGCGCCGGCGGAGTCTCGACGCGAACGCCCGCGATGCGGCCCAGCATGACCGGCAGTTCGGCGGTGACCGGCCGATCGTCGAGCGGTACGAAAGCGATGCCCGCGAGCAGCAGCGCGGGTAGAATCACAAGAGCGGGCGCAACGCGCCGCGATGCCGTGCGAGCAGCTTGCTCGCCTCGCCGGCACCGACGTGCTGCCGCGCCATTACGACCGCAACTTTGACGCGCCCGTGCGCCTGCGCGAGCAGCTCGGCCGCGCGCGTTTCGTCGACGCCGGCGATCGCACATACCAGCCGCGCCGCGCGATTGCGGAGTTTGCGGTTTCCGGCGACGAGATCGACCATCAGGTTGTCGTGGACTTTTCCGAGGCGCACCATGACCGCGGTCGAGATGGCGTTCAGGGCGATCTTCTGCGACGTGCCGGCCTTGAGCCGCGTCGATCCGGCCAGCGCTTCGGGTCCGGTCGACAAAACGATCGCGATATCGGCGGCGCGTGCCAGCGGTGACTCCTCGGCATTGACAAGCGCGACCGTATACGCGCCCAGCGCGCGCGCGCGCTCGACGACGCCGACGACGAACGGCGCGCCGCCGCTTGCCGAAATACCGATGACGGCATCGCCGGCGTGCACGTGATCGGACATTGCGGCCGCGCCGGCGTCGCGATCGTCTTCCGCCCCTTCGACCGCCCGCAGCAAGGCGTCGAATCCGCCGGCGACGTGCGCGCACACCAGGTCGGGCGCGGTTCCGAACGTGGGCGGCATTTCGGCGGCATCCAGCGTCCCCAAGCGCCCGCTGCTTCCCGCGCCGGCGTAGTGCAAGCGTCCACCGCGCTCGATGCGTGCGGCGATTTCGTCGACCACCGCTGCCAGCACGCCCGACTGCGAACGGACGGCCTCGATTGCGCCGCGTTGATCGTCGACGAGCACGTCGATCAACGCGCGCGTATCCAGGAGATCGAGCCCGGTGGTGTGCGGGTTTCCACGCTCGGTCGCCGGCAAATCGGAGTTCATGCGAGCCGACCGCGCGCGAGCAACGCACGCGCTTCAGCCAGTGCGCCGGCATACGGGTCGCCGCCATTTTTGACAATGCGCAAGTACGGTAAGTCGCCGGCGATCCGAACCTCGATCAGATAACTCAACACGCCATTGGTTCGTAAGAGACCACCCGAAAACGCCAACGGAAGCTCGACCGCGCCGGCGCCGGCTAAGCCGCAAACCGCGCGGACGAGTTCGAAGAGTTCGAGCGCCGCGGCCTGCACGATTTTGTTCGCACTGCGTTCGCCTTCGTTGGCGAACTTCAGCACGATCGGAGCGATCGCGGCAACCGTTGCGACCGGCGTACCGCCGCCGTAAACATAAGAGAGGAGTTCGCGGGCACCGGCCGCGCCGGTGTGCGACGCCAATGCCTCCAGCAAAGGATTGCTCGCGCCACGGCCCTCAAACAAACGAAGCAGCAAACGCAGCGCGGCCGAGCCGATGGCAAATCCCGAACCTTCGTCGCCCAGCGCGTATCCGCCGCCGCCGGCGCGAAACGACCGTCCGCCGAGTTCGGCGTATGCCAGCGACCCGGTTCCGGCTATCAGCACGATGCCGTCGCCGCCCGGAATCGCGCCGCGCAATGCAATGCGCGCGTCGTGCGTCACGGCGACGAGCGCGTCGGGAAAACGGGCGCGCAGCGCGTGCATCATCGCGCTCGCTATTTCGGCGTTGCCGGCGCCGGCCGCGCCGACGACGATGGCGCTCGCCGTATCGTCGCGCAAGGCCCCGGCCACCGCGCCGGCGATCGCATCGACGGCGCCGTCGATTCCCAGCACGCTCGGGTTGGCGGCTTCGCCGGTGAAGGTATGCGGCTGTTCGCCACCGCGGGCGGCGGCAGCAATCGTGCGGCTCCCACCCGCGTCGACGCCTACGACGACGCGCACTCGCGCTCCACGTTTTCGAGCAGGTCGCGCAGCCGATATGGAGCGATCGCGCCCAACGGAACCGAGCTGACTGCGCCGGTCGCGCGCGGAACGTTGGCCGCGCGCCCGCGCAGCGTTTCGTAACCGAGCACGGCAAAGGCCATCGCTTCTTTTGCGTCGGGCGGAATCCCCATCGCGTCGGAGTTTTCGACGCGTGCCGGCGAAAGCCGCGCCGCCAGGCGCGCAACCAGATGCGCGTTATGCGTTCCGCCACCGCTGAGGATCGCGCGGTGCGGCGCGAATCCGGCCTTCGATACGGCATCGGCAATCGAGGCGGCGGACAGCTCTGCCAGCGTCGCCAACCCGTCCTCGATGGACAAGCGCGAAAGCCGTTCGCCGTAGCGCCCGAAAAACTGGCTGCCGAAACGTTCTCGGCCGGTGCTTTTGGGCGGCGTTAGCGCGAAGTAGTCGTCGCCCAGCATCGCCGCCAAGAGTTCCGCATCGATCCTGCCGGTCGCGGCGAGCGCCCCATCGCGATCCATGGTATCGGCGCCCCCGCTGCGCTCGCGCACGAACGCGTCCATCAGCATATTGCCGGGGCCGGTGTCGAACGCCGTAACCGCGCCGGGATCGTCTTTCGGCAAGAAACTGAGGTTGGCGATTCCGCCGAGATTGATAGCGATGCGATCTTCAAGCGCGTCGGAAAAGAGCAGCGCGTCGACGTAGGGAACGAGCGGCGCACCGTGCCCGCCGGCGGCGCAGTCGGCGCTGCGAAAGTCGTAGCAGACGGTCGCGCAAACGCCGTCGCGGACGGCAAACGGATCGCCCAGCTGCAACGTGACGTGGCGCGCGCCGTCATGCCACACCGTTTGCCCATGCGACGCGACGTAGTCGATGCGCCGGCCGCTTGCGATGGCGCCGGCCGCCCGGGCAAACGCTTGACCGAGGGCGTGATGCAACGCGGCGACCACCGCCACGCTGCCGCTTTGAGGTGGAAGTGCCGATCGCAGCGCGCGCAACAGGTCGTCGTCATACGGGTAGGTTTCAAACCGCACGAGGTCGAGCGCGTAGCCGCGGTCGCGCGGCGTTATCTCGACCAAGGCTGCATCGATACCATCGAGCGACGTGCCGCTCATCAAGCCGACGGCTATCACGATGCGCGTCTCGCTTCCAGTTCGTCGATCGCCGCCTCGTAGAACGCCGCCCGCAGCGCGCGCGTGTCGTTGCGCCCGAAGTAGACGGAGTTCGTGAGCAGCACGGCTTGCACGTCGCGCCGCGGATCGGCCCACACGCAGGTACCAACGAAACCGGTGTGGCCGAAGCTGGCCGCGTCCATCCAGCGGCCGCACGAGTTGTCGTCGCTGGTCTTGAGCGCCCATCCGAGACCGCGGCGCAGAACCGGGTCGAAGGCTTGTTCGCTGATCGCCTCACGCGAAAGTTCGGCGGGCAGCAGCGCGCTCGGCCGGCCGTGCAGCGGGCCGAGATAGGCCTCCGCGAGCGCCGAAACGTCGGCGGCGCTTCCAAACAACCCCGCATGGCCGGCGACGCCGCCCATCATGTAAGCCTTCTCGTCGTGCACGAACCCTTGCACGCGGTGTCGCCAATCGTCCTCTTCGGTGGCCGGAATTGTGGAACGGACGGCCGCGCGCGGACGGAATCCCAGCGACCGCGACGCAAACGTCGCGGCGGTCGCGGCGCTCAGATCGCATCCGGCAACGCGCGAAATCAGCGTTCCGAGCGCGATGAAACCAAGATCGCTGTAGATCGCGCGTTCGCCCGGCGACGCGACCAGCTCGCGGGCCAGGGCGAAGCGTTCGACGTTTTCACCGGCGATGGTCCGAAAGTCGGCGCCAGAATTCATGCCTGACGTATGCGCGAGCAGCATCCTCGCGGTGATCGCGTCGTACGGGGGTTTTTGCCACTCCTCGATGACGTTGGCGACCGGATCATCGAGACGCAGCTGCTCGCCGGCGACTAAACGCAACGCCACCGTCGCTACGAACAGCTTGGTGAGCGACGCGAGATCGAATCGCGTATCGGCATACACCGGACGCGCGAGCGCATCGTTACGGGTCGCACCGTATGCCCGCTCAAAGACGACGTGTCCGCCAGATTCGATGCGCGCGACCGCACCGGTGAACGCTGCCCCGCAGGCGCCGTTCANNGCTTACGGGTCACGATCGACGTTTACCGGGAGACGGCCCTCGGGAAAACTGCCGCCGAAGAGCACGTCGGCGAGGCCGCCGATTGCCGCCGCATCGTCGCCGTACGCGGCCAGGACGTGTTTGGCTGCGGAGAAGAGCGGAATGTCGAACGGCTCCAGCATCGAGACGACCACCGCGTCGCCGTAATCGCCGGCCACACGTTCGATGGCGCGCGCTTGCGCGGCGTGCAGGTGCGCGCGGCGCGCGAGCAGGAGCGGACGCCGCCCGCTCTCTGCAATCGCATCAAAGGCCTCGACGAGGTGTGCGTCGGTTGGATCGAGCGGCAAGACGATCTCCGATAACGCCGGCGCCTCCCGGCGCAGCGATTCGCCCGCCGAAGCGCGCACGTTGATGCCTTCGGCGATGTCGCCTTCGAACGAAACGGCGATCGTCGTCAGCGGATCGACGTGCGAGCGGCCGCGTACCAGCGTCACCGCGCGCCGCGCGATCTCGCGACCCACGCCCGGATGGGGTGGAAACTCGTCGAGCGGCAAGGGCGTTTGCGCCTTGTCACGCAAGCGATTTACGCGCTCGTACGCCTGGCGTAAACGGTCGAGCGAAAGGCGTCCGTCGCGCACGGCTGATTCGACGGACGCGACGATCTCGAGGGCAACGTCTATTCGGTGGCTGACGGTCAGCAAATCGGCGCCGGCATTCAGCGCGGCTACCGCCGAGGTTGCGATATCGCCGGTGACCGCCGACATCTCCAAGCAATCGGTGACGAACGCGCCGTCGAATCCCAATTCGCGGCGGAGTAAATCGGTCGCGATACGCGTCGACGCGGTGGCCGGATGGCGGTCGTCGAAGGCCCGAACGACGAGGTGCGCGCCCATGATTGCTGGGGCATGGCGCGCCACCGCGGCGAACGGAACGAGATCGCGCGCGCGCAACGTCGCCGCGCCGGCGTCGACTGCCGGTTGCGTAAGGTGGGAATCGTCGGGCGTCGCCCCGTGACCGGGAAAGTGTTTGTAGCACGGCAGAATTCCGCCCCGCGTCATCCCGGCGGCAAACGCCGCACCCAACTCGGCGACGGCGTTGGGATCGGACCCGAGCGAGCGCGTGCCGATGACGGTGTTCCCGCGGTACAGCGCCAGATCGAGCACCGGTGCGAAGTTGAGCGTGCAGCCAGCGCGTCGCAGATCGAACGCGGTTTGCTCGCCGGCCCGTCCGGCCAGTTCGAGGTCGCCGACGGCACCGAGCGCCATCATCGACGGCATCGGCTCGACCTCGTGGCGCAAGCGCGCGACCCGGCCGCCTTCCTGATCGATCGCGATTAAGGGCGGGGTTTCATCGGCGTTGCGTGCGCGCAGCGCATCGGTGAGCGTGCGGACTTGCGGCAACGACGAAACGTTTCGTGCAAACAACACGTAGGCGCCGAAAGCGGGCAACGCGGGATCAAAGGTTTCACCCTGGAAGCCGGCGGCGATGACGCCGCGCGCCCATTCGCTCGTCGATATCATGCGATGGCGATTCCGGTTGCGGGGTCGAACCGACGGACGAACTCGGGCGGAAAATCGAGCCCGACGACGTCGTTGGGAGCCGCCGGAAAAGCCGCCGGAACGCGAGCGGCGATTTCGCCACGCGGCGTCTCTACCAGCAAGTAGACGTCGGCACCGGTCGATTCGCGGCGAGTAATGCGTCCGCGCAGGTTGCCGTCCGGAACGACCCGCACGTGCTCCGGACGGATGCCGACGAGTGGCTCGCCGTCGAGCAAATTCATCGGGCGCTCTCCTAGGAATCGCGCGACGCCGACGGTGCGCGGCCAATCGTAAACCTTTTGCGGTTCGCCGGCGTCTTCGATGCGTCCGTTTACCATGACGCCCAGCTCGTCCCCGACGCTCATCGCCTCGGCATGATCGTGCGTGACGTAAACGATCGGTCCGGGAAAACGCGCACGCAGGCCCACGACTTCGTCACGCACGGAGCGTCGCAGCGAGGGATCGAGATGCGCGAGCGGTTCGTCCATGAGTAACGCCAGCGGACCCGACAGCAGCGCGCGGGCCATCGATGCGCGCTGGCGCTCGCCGCCCGANNAGATGCTGCGGCCGCCCAAGGTGACGTCGCCACTGCGGGGGCGCAACAGCCCCGCGATGGCGCGCAAGAGCGTGGTTTTGCCGGCACCCGACGGTCCCACCACCGCCAGCGTACGACCGGGTCCGACGCTAAGCGACACGCGGTCGAGTGCGCGCCGGGCGTCGTTGTCGTACGACGCCACCAGGTCGTGGGTCGCAAGGATGACGGCGCCGGTCATTCGCCGTCGTAATAGTCGAGCCGATCGACCCGCATGCGCAGATTGCGACGGCTCAGGCCAACTTTCTGCGAGTCGGGATAGTAGACGACTTCGTCTTCTTCGTCCATACCGAGCAGAATCAACGTGGCCGGCGCATCGCTTTCGTTGAGGAGTTGATGGGCGCCGCGATCGCCCACCGGAAAGGCGATGACGTCGCCCGCGCGCAGTCGCACCGTGCCGCGCAGCGAGCGTACCGACGGCGCGCCGTCGAGAACGAAAAACACTTCTTCCTCGCGGTCGTGGGCGTGCATCGGACAAAAGCGCGTGCCGGCCGGTAGTCGCACGCCTCGGTAGCCCAGCTTGCGCGCACCGACCGGCAAGCCGATTTCGGCAATCTCACAGCGATAGCGTTGGTCGCCGTCGTCGGACCACTCCCAGTCGAGTTCGTCGAGATTGATGCGATTGACGGCCGGTCCGCCGCGCGTTTCCAACAGCTCGGACATCGCTGCGTCGACGCCGGCAAACAACGACGCGCCGTCGCCGAGGAGCAACGCGCGCGGTTGCAACGCCCACACGCGGCGCAAGGATAACGCGAGCTTCCGCGGATCGGCGAGTTTGGCGTCGGGAAGAAACGTGAGCGCGCCGGCCGGATCGCCCAGCACGGCATCGCCGAGAACGGCGACGCCGCTATCGGGAAGAACGAACGCGACCTCGCCCGGCGTTTTGGCGCCGTCGAGGGCGACTGCCACGATGCCCGGCAGCACTTCGCCCTGTTCGAAAACGTCGTCGACGGGCAGCCCGAAGAGCCCGGCTTCCGCGCGGCTGGCGAGAATGCGCGCGCCGAATCGCTCGCGCAGCGCGGCGGCGCCGCGTTCGTGGTCGCGATTGGTCAACAGGATGAGCGCAACGCCGCCCAGCGCCTCGATCTCGGCTTCCTCGGACGCGTCGAGCGGCAACGGATCGAAGGCGACGTTACCGCGTTCGTGGACGAGCAAGTGGCTTGCGAAACTCATGTTGCGGTCGGGCTGCCAGCGCGACCACGCGTAAAAACCAGGGATCGCCAAGGCCTGCACTACGACGGCTCCGATTGGGCGGCGCCGCAAAGGTCGCGATAGGCCTGGCGGGCCGCCTCGTCGCCGCGCCGCGCACGGTCGACGATGCCGCGCAGTTCCACAACCGTCGCGTCGTCGGCGGTGCGGCCGGCCAGCACCAGCCGGAGCGCCATCAAGCTCAAATCGGGGGTGCGAGGGCCTAGCAGCCGCATTCCATCGTAGAACGCCGCCGCACGCGGCGTCGGGGCGGGCGATTCGAGCAAGCGCTGGACGACCTCGCCCTTTGCGGGCGAGCCGTCGAGAAGGTACCCGTCGAGCAAATCGAAGTTCATACGATGGGCAGCTTCGCCGCTCGGACGGTCATGCTCTTCGCGCTCGGACTCTCGACGCTGGGGGCAACCGCGCCGTCGAGCGATTTCACGCATTTGATCGAGCGCATGCGCGCGGCCGCCGGCCCGGTCTGGAATACCCACTTCGTTTCGGTCTCTCGATTGAATCTGGCCGGCGAAACGGCCATCGTCTCGAGCGAAAGCAGCGGTCTTCCGTTCGTCGTGCGCCGTTGTGAAGGCGAACTCTGCGAAGGCACGTACTTCGACGGCACGCGGCTGTATTCGGTCAATATGAACGATACGGCGCTGCCGCGCTCGTCCGACCCCGAACCGTACCTGCGATCGCTGCGCCTGACCGCATCGCTAACATTTCTATCGCCAGCGTTTCCGAACCACGGCGGCAATCTTATCGACGACGGGATGACGACGTTCGCCGGCAAGCGCTATCACACGCTGCTGGTGGCCGATGCGCAAGCGATTCCGATCCGGCTCTACGTGGATCCGCTCGACGCCTTGGTACACTTTGCGCGCGATTTAGGTGGCGACGATACGTTCGAGTATCTCGATTACCGGCACGTCGACGGATTCACCGTGCCCTACGAAATCCGCCACAACGGCGGCATACTCGAGCGCTACGACGACCGCACGCCGGTTGCGTCGGCATTTCGACCGCCGCGCGGACCGATTCCCGCGTTCTCGGGCAGCGCGGCGCAAGCGGTGCCGACCGACCCGGACCACGTAACGCCGATCGTCAACGGCACCATCGGCGGCGTTCCCGTTCGCTGTTTGATCGATACGGGCAACTCGGGCCTTTCGATGAGTTCGGAGCTAGCGGCGCGCTTGGGCGCGTCGGTGATCGGAACGTTTCGCGTGCGCGGGCTTGGCGATTACTCGACGCAGGTCGTGCGCGCCGGTCCGCTGCTCGTCGGCAACGCGACGTTTCCGGATGCGTACTACGTGGTGCTCAACGACGTCAGCCGGTACGGTTACGACGTCGTCCTCGGCGCCGACTTCGTCGGTCCGGCGGGCGTCGAAATCGATGCCGGCGCCCATACGGTGAAGCTCGGCGCGCCGCAAACGGCAAGCGCCATTACGCTGCCGCTCTCGTTCGAGAACTTCGTGCCGGTGGTCAACGTCCACTTGGGGACGGTCGACGCGCAGCTGGCCGTCGACACCGGCGACGAGTCGAACATCAACCTGTCGTATGGATTCTATTCGAAACATTCGTCGCTGTTCGCGGTGACCGAAAAGCGCTTGGTGAGCGGCGTCGGCGGGACGAGCGTCGAGCTGATGGGCAACATCCCGCAAGTAACGATCGGCTCCTACCGCACCGGTCCGCAAAAAATCGGCACGACGCAAACACTCAACGGAACCGCCTTCGGCCATCTCGGCGCCGCTTTTCTACGACAGTTCATCGTGCAATTCGACTACGCCGCCGGCGAACTCCATCTCACGCCGCGATCCTGAACCCGCGGTCGCGCGCATCGAAGTGGTGGTGAAGCCGGGTTCGACGCAACCCGGAATCGCGGTCGACGGCGGCATCGTGGTGGTGCGCGTTCGGCAGCGCGCGGTTGAAGGCGCCGCCAACGCGGCGTGCGTCGCCGCCCTGGCCGCCTGCCTACGCGTTGCGCCCTCGTCGGTCGCGCTGGTGCGCGGCGCCCACGCGCGGCGCAAGCTTTTTCACATCGCCGGTATGACCGCGGAGCAAGTCTTCGAGCGGATTTCCGCGCGATGAGGGAGGCCGTACGCTGGCGTACGGTTGCGTCGCTACGATGGGGTCACAATGACCAAACATCAGCAAGGAGACCCCATCGTGTCTAACGTTACCCTCGTCCGCTGCCTGTCGGCGCTCGCGATTGCCGCCCTGGCAGCCTGCAGCGGCCAGAATACCGCCGGCGGCGCCTCGTTCGCACCGGCCGCCGTATCTCCGAACTCGGCGACGACCGCGGCCGCCCCGGCACTTCGCACGCTCTTTAAGCCTCTCGCCGGGGGCATCGAGGACGCGGCGTGTCCCGGAAAAGACATCGCCTGCCTGACCGTCTCGTACCACCAACCGGCGTCGTACTACTTCTGCTTCATCCCGAGCGGCAGTCAGTGCAACGGCGGCCAGTTTACGTGGACGAACTCGTTTCACACGAAGGACGGCAGAGTCTTTAAGGGACTTTCAGGAACCTTCGATCCCAACCCGGGCGACCCGAGCACCGACAATATCAGCGAAACCAAACCGCTGGCGTCGAGCAACGGCGCAGTGAAGTACCAGCAAACGATCTGGGCCTGCGTTCCGTCGGGCTGCGAAGGTCCCTATCACATCGGCATCATCGCGCAATAGCGCGATCGCTACGCGCAGCCGTTTCGCTACGGGTCTTCGGCGTTTGGGCCGTTGGCCGGGCGAAACGGCGGCGCGTCGATCGGTACGAATGGCCGAGGCTTTTGCGTGAAATCGAAAGCGTCCATCAGATCGTCGGCTCGCGTATCGGTCGAGTCGAGGGAGCCGCGCGGGATACCGAACGTTTGTTCCGCGAAAACCAGAATGCTGGCGAACTCGTGTTGAACCTTTGAAACGTATCCCCGTTTGGCGTAGGGCGAGATGACCAACAGCGGAACGCGAAAGCCTAGCTCGTAGTGATTGAAGATCGGCGGCGGAACGTGGTCGTACCAACCGCCCCAGTCATCCCACGCTACGAAAATCGCGGTACTGTTCCAGTATTTGCTCTTGCCGACGGCGTTGACGACCGCCGCAACCCAAGACGGACCTTCAGCGCTGGCGCTGCCGGCGTGATCGGAGTGCTTGCCGTCTGGCATAACCCACGACATGCCCGCAAGATGCCCATTTGCAATATCGGTAAGAACGGTTTGCGGAGGCGTAACGACGTTGGCATATTCGGGCGAGTTCCGTACGTGACGGATCGCATCGAACGGATGCCAAAGCCCGGGGCCGAGCTCCTGTTGATAAAACCGCCACGACACCTTTTTCGCATCGAGGAAATCCGAGAGCACCGGCCGGTCGAAGCACGGATACGGCCGCGGTCCGGCGCTGCCGTCGCTGATTTCGACGGTGTTCACGACGACGGTCGGACGCGCATCGCAACCGCCGCCGGCGCTCTTCAACGTCGCCCTGTCGATGGGATTGTCGGAAACACGGTAAGCTCCGATTGAAGGCTGCGTCGCCGTTCCGCTCACGATGTATAAGTGCGCCGGGAAACTCGGGCCTTGATTGCTCTGAAACATGTGGTCGGCAAAAACATAGCGGCTCGCCATGTCAAGGTAGGGCTGGACCTCCGAACGCGGTGCGTAGCCGTAAGGATGCAGATGGTCCTGAATCCGCTGATTGTGATCGAAGCCGTCGAGCTTTCCACCGTCGTAATCTTGGACGAACGATTGATGCGAATGCCCGAGATCGTATGGCGCGGCGAGCGATACCTCGTGCAGTGAGACCTTGTCGCCCTTGGAATCGGTCGCGGTTTTGGAAATATCGGCGCCCGCAACGCCTTGAAAAAGGTAATCCGGCGTGCGATTTTCCTGAAAGATGATGACGACGTGTTGGATGGGTGACGGTAACTTGCCTTGGGGCGGTTCGTAAGCAACGCCGAAGGACGCATTCGCCGACGCCGCGTTGCTTGGCGGCACGAACGACTGCGAATGACCGCCGCACGACGTCGTGCCGAAGGCGAGCAGTAAGCAAACGAGCATAGCAAAAGTTTTAGGGCGTGTCGTCAACGTCATATCGATCACATTCTACTCTCTATTGCGCGGCAAAAGCTGGGAATTCAGCATGAAATTGCATTCATGCGCGCAGTGCAATCGGCGAGATTGCGCCGATGCTTTCAAAAAAAATGACTTAAGGCATCGCTTCGTATACGGTTCCCACGTTTGCAGCACCACCTTTGTATGCAGTGCCGTACAGAACGCCACCGAGGTACGTTACGTGCGAAAAGGGCGTCGTGCCGCCACTGTTTCCCTGACCGAAAGCGGCGACGACGGTCTCGAAACCCGATAACGTGATCTTGAATAGGGCTCCGCATCCACCACCACCGGAATAGCAGCCGCGATAGCCGTACGCCGTCGTGCCGTACAAAACGCCGCCTACGTCGGCCAGACTTGCGTACGGGTACGAGCCGTCTTGGGAACCGCCAAGGAAGTTGTGCAATACCGTTTCCGTACGGGACGTCGAAACCGAATACACGGTTCCGCAGCCGGCGCCTCCGGTGTAGCAGCCTTTTCCACCGAGAGTCGTCGTTCCGTAGAGCATGCCGCCGACGGCGACCGGACCCGCGCTCGGATTCGCTCCGTCGTTGGGCGAGCCCGCGAATCGATGGAGCACGCGTACCGTACCTGACGTCGTGATCTCGAATACCGTTCCGCGGCTGACTTTACCCGGAACGCCGTAGGTCGTGCCGTAGAGAAGGCCGCCAAGGCTCGCAAGACGGCCCTGCGGGGCCGCTCCGTCGTCACGACCTTTGAAGCTGTGGAGCACCGTTTCTCTGCCGGATTTCGTGATGACGAACACGGTTCCGAAGTTGCGGTAGCCGCCGCTTGCCGTGCTACCGAAGAGCACGCCCTGCAGTTGCGTCAAACGCGCCACCGGCGCGGAGCCATCGGGGTCGCCTTTGAAATTATAAATCACCTTTTCTGCACCGGACGTCGTCACCGTGAAGACGGTACCGTTTCCGGTTGCTCCTCCGCCGGCAGTTGTGCCGTAGAGCACGCCGTTGACATTCTGCAACGTCGCATACGGGTACGCACCGTCGGAACCGCCTTGGAACGAGTGCAGGAGCGTAAACACTCCGGACGGCGTTATGCTGAAGATGCATCCTAAACGCCGCTGGCCGCCTGCAGTCGTGGTTCCGTAGAGCACGCCGTTTGCGACCTCGAGGCCCGCATACGGCAGCTTGCCGTTCATCCCGCCGGTGAAGCTGTAGAGTTGCGTAACGGCCGGCCCGACAGCCGGTTTTGCGGGCAGCGATTGAAGAGTGGGCCGCTGCTGCAAGGAAAGTGCGTTACTTCCCGAGCACGCGGCGAGAAGCGCGGCGCTTAGTATGGTGGCGACCAGGGGGGTATTCATTCTGCGATCCTCACCACGGCTAGAGACTAAAGACAGTTCCGGCGTTGCCGGAGCCTCCATTGCGAGTGGTGCCGTAGAAAGCACCCTTTACGTATGTCAGGCCGCCATAGGGGTTAGAGGCATCCGTACCGCCTTTGAAGTCGTGGAGAACGGTTTCAACGCCTGACGGCGTAATTTTGAAGACGGTCCCTGATTGAAATACTCCCCCCTGAACCGTCGTGCCGTAGAACTCCCCATTTTGGTATGCCAAGCCCGACATCGGATAGTCGCCGTCTTTGCCGTTGAAGCTGTGCAGCATGGTTTCCTTGCCGGTCAGCGTCATCTTGAAGACATTTCCGCAGCCGAGCGTTCCACCGCAGTGGCCCGTGCCGCCCCCCGATGTGGTTCCATAGAGCACACCATCGACATACGCCAAACTTGCATACGGCTCAAAGCCGTCGGCACCCGAAAAGGAATGGATCGTCTTCTCCTCACCCGACAGCGTGATTTTATAGACCGTCCCATAATTGTATGCACCGCCATCGCGAGTCGTACCATAGAGCACGCCGTTTACGTCGGTCAAGCCGGCGAGCGGAGAGATTCCGTCGCGGCCTTTAAAACTGTGGAGAACGGTTTCGACGCCCGACGGCGTTATCCGGAAAACGGTGCCGCTGCCGGTGCTACCTCCTCCGTAGGTGGTACCATAGAGGTTGCCGCTCACGGCGATCATGCGCGCAAACGGACCGTCGCCGTCGGCGCCTCCCTTAAAACTGTAGAGAATAGTCGCGCTACCGGATGGAGCAATCTTGAACACGATTCCGTGTGGTTGCTCGCGCCGCCCTGAACGGTCGTGCCGTAAAGAGTTCCGCTTACATTCGTGAGACGAGCAGCCGGATATGAGCCGCGCCCAAAGTAGAAATTGTGAATGACGCTTAGAGATCCCGACAGCGGCATTTTGAAGACCGTCCCGTAGATACCCTTACCGCCTTGCGTCGTAGTGCCGTATAGCGCTCCATTCATGTAGATAAGCCCACTCTCGGGGTTTGCGCCGTCTTTTCCGTTGAAAGCAAAGCGTTCTTTAAACGACGGGGATTCGGTGGCGCCACGTTGCGCGGTGCCGGAGACGGACGGCGACGTCAATAAACCGCTACCTGCGCATGCGGTCAAGAGCGCGCTCAGCGCCGTGGCAGCCAGGCTCGTTGGTTTCGTCATCGTTAAATCCTCAGGGGGTCTAGCGCGCCTGAGGGGTTCGACAGTCGCCGTCAAGCCCCCGGGAACCCAATCTTCAGGACATCCTTCGCAGCTATGCCTTTGGGGAGCGCGGCGTTAGCTAGCCATGGAACTCGGCCGGCGCGACGAACCTACTGCCACGGCATTGCGTTCGCGGGGGAGGCAAGACGATGAAGAGTTTGGTGGCTCGCCGCTATGTCTCGACTCTTTGCGTGGTCGCGCTGCTTGCGGGCTGCTCCGGATTGCAGACACCCTTCGGAAGGCCTGGTGCGATACCGGCGGACGGCTCGACTGCGACGCAACGGTCGTTTCTTTACGCAGCGCATTGTTGCGGAGTCCTCAATAACGGCGACGTCACCGTTTTTGCCCCGGGTCAAACGAAGGTGGCACGGTACATCGTAGAGGGCGTTTCCGATCCGGTCGCCGTTACGCTCGACCGGACCGGATCGCTACACGTTCTCAACCAGTTTAATGCCGTTACGGAGTATGATCCGGGGAGCAGCGAGCCTGCACGCAGGGTTAGCGGCTTGTACGAAGCGGTCGCCCTCGCGCTGGACTCGTCGAATAATCTGTACGTCGCTAACTGCCGCGCCTGCCTCCCTTCGGATGTTCGCGGCCGGTCAGGGACCGTAGACTCCGTCACCGTGTATCGAGCGCACCGAACGACATTGATGCGAACGATCACGCAGGGTATCCACGCGCCCAAGTCGCTCGCTTTCGATGCTGCCGGCAACCTGTACGTCGCAAATGGTGGTTCGGGCAAGGCCCACCGCCCATCTGTCACCGTTTACGCCCCGGGGTCGACTTCCGTTTTGCGCACGATAAAGCACGGCATTACGGAACCTCTCCTGTTGGCAGTCGACACGGCGGGCGACCTCTTCGTGGCCAATATCTACGCGGCCAACATTATAGAGTACGCCTCCGGGACGAGCAAGGTCTTGCGCACCATCAGCGACGGCATCGCCGGCCCTTTGGCGTTGGCTCTCGACGCATCGGGAAATCTCTACGTTGCAAACTGGCCCGATTCGCCTACCGGACCACGAGGCTGGATCTCCGTGTACGCGCCCGGGAAGTCGACCGCGCAGTATCGGATCGTCAAGGGCATCGACGCACCGTTCGCGTTAGCGCTTGACGACGGCGGCAATCTCTACGTTGGGAATATTCTTGGCGAAGGCTATACAAGCGTCTACGCACCCGGCGCCAAAGAGCCGATGCGGAAAATCGATAGTGGCCGGTTCGGTGACCCACGCTCACTGGCGTTCGGTTCGCAGTAACCGACTCGGGCGTCTTTGCGCCTTCGCTCAGGATGACAAGAAGCGTGTCCTTCGACTGCGGCGCATCGCGCCTCCGCTCAGGATGACAACGCAGCTCCTGCTCAGGATGACAGCGCAGCTCCCGCTTCCGGCTTGTGGATCAGAGCCGGCTTATTCGTAGTCGGGCGCGCGCGTATCCGGGCGCCGATGCATAAAGAATTCCAGCTGCTTGGGCGCTTTGATCGGCACGAATTTCCGCGGTGGTTTGGCGAAATCTAGGCAGTCGACGGCGGGCGAGTTCGCGCGGCCATCGGCGGCCGCCAGCTGGTTGAGATGGAAGTTGTCTTCCGCAAAGCGCAGAATGCTGCCGGTCTCATATTGCACGTGCGAAACGTAGTTCTGCTTGGCATACGGCGATATCACGAGAAGCGGAACGCGAAAGCCAAGACCGTCGTAGTCGAGATGGGGCGGCGGCACGTGGTCGTAGAGGCCTCCCCAATCGTCCCACATGACGAAGATCACGGTCGAATCCCAGAATTTGCTCTCGCCGACGGCATTGACTAGCGAGGTCACCCACGAAGGCCCGAAGCCACCGCCGCAGCTAACGTGATCGGAGTTCTCGCACGTCGGCGTGATCCAGGTCACGTTCTCGAGCAATCCATTCCTTACGTCGGTGATAAACTTGGTCTGCGGCGTAATGACGTCGTTCTTCCAATCGGGACCATAGCGGATGTGCCGCACAGCTTGGTAACCCGACCACATGTAGTCGCTGTTATCGTTGATGTTGCTCGAATAGAAGTGCCAGGTGAGGCCGGCTTTATCGAGTTCATCGCCGAGCGTCGTATAATCGAAGCAGGCCTGCTGTGGAGGGCCAATTGTGCGCATCTGGGTTACGGTCGGAACCGTGTCGCTGAGGCCTCCATCGCAGCCCCAATAGAAGCTCGGTAAATTAACGCTTGATTGCGCCTGGGCCGCGATGAGGTATTGGTGCGAAACGAAGCTCGCGTCGAGGTGCGACTGGAACATGCGGTCGGCAACGACCCATTCGTGCGCCATATCGAAGTAAGGCTTTGACTCCTTGTGAGGCACATAGACGTACTCGGGGTTTTGCGGACCGCTGCGTGAGCTCTCCCGATCGAATCCGTCGTTTCGGCAGTTCGTTCCTGGAAGCGTTCCGGTTCCGTCGCACGCGGCAATCATGGAGGCCAGCTGGTGTTCGATAACATATTGGGTCGACAAGCTAACCGGCCGCAACTTTATGGTTTGACCCTTCGAGTTTTTACCGCTCGAAACGGTATCGGCGCCGGCATATCCTTGAAACAGATTATCGAAACTGCGGTTTTCTTGGATGATGATAACGACATGCTTGATCGGATTCGACTTTGCCGCCGCGCCCGCGAGGCGCTGAGGCACCGCCGATGCGCCGGTCGTCTGCGAAAATGAGCCGTTGCATCCGGCGGTAAGCGTGACCAAAAGAGTCGCAGCGAGTCGTTTCATAGTGGTGAACGCACCTTGAACCGGGACGAGCACATTCGGGCACTCGACCTTCCGCAAACAAGCTGCTTACTCCTCGACTTCGCCTTTCAGCAGCGTTCCCATACTTGCGCCGCAACTTAGGGTCGAGGTGTGATGACGACGTTGGTGGCGGTCCTTCGACTGCGGCGCTGCGCGCCTCCGCTCAGATACCGTCTTGAAAGTCAAGGTGGTTGTCAGGCGACCGATGGCGTGAGCCCCCGCTTGAGAATGCTGAAGGCCAGGACAATGAGCTTGCGCATGACGGCAATGAGGATCACCTTGGGCGGCTTGCCCGCTGCCTTCAAACGCTCTGAAAAAGACTTGAGGATCACGTTGTGGCGCATGGCGACAGCTGCCGGCATGTAGAGGTCTCGGCGCAAGCTGCCATTGCCCGTTTTACAGATTCGTGGTTTTCCGTGTATCGACGTCCCCGACTGCCGCTCGCTGGGGGTAACGCCAATGTACGCCGCTGCGGCCTTCCTATCGTGGAGGCGGTCTATTGGAAGCTTTGCGACCATCGCCAGAGCCGTCAGCAAGCCGATGCCGGATACGGCAGTCATGCATGCGTGTATGGAAGCGACCGGTGCCTACTTTCGCGAACCAGATCGAACGGTATCGTGGGTCGCTGAGCCCGAATGTATGAGGTCGATCACGGTTCGCTACATCGTATGGAAGGGGGATTTCCTCGGTGGACGTGCTTTGGGATCGACATTTCGAAGGGCGACTTTCATGTCTGCTTGATTCAAGGGGAGAAGCGCAGTCGCAAAAGCTTCTTGGAAAGTTGGTCCGAGCGCCGATCTGAGCGGCGGGCTCAACGGCCCAAGGCTGACAACGGCGCTCTGACACCGCGTAGGGGACTTTAAAGCTATCCCCTACCTCTCATGATATGAGGATGACAAACCGGTTCTTCAAGCGCGAGTGCGATCGCAGCCTCAGGCGTGAGTGAAGCGCCTTCGACGCTGAGTCGCGCGAGTTCGTCGGGCGCTAGTGCCTCGCGCAGGAGTACGCCGATGCGATCGTGCGTTGTCGCCTCAGTGAACTCGCGGGTGAATCCGAATCGCCGTAACGCAGCGTCGGCGTACCCTTCGAGCACGGCTGCGAGGGTAAGCTCACCGCCCAGCGCGTAGACCAGCGACAGGTGCTCCATCGCAACGGCGACGCAGGCGCGATCCGGGTTTCGAGCCCAAATTCCGATTGCCTCGCGAGCTGCCGCCGACGCACCGGGAAGATCGCCAACCGCGGCGAGATAGCCCGCGAGGTTGTGAAGCACAACGTCGAGCGTCGACTTGTCCCCATCTGCCCGCACCATTGGGAGCGTTTCCGCAACGATCGCAGCCGCTCGCTGCGAGTGACCGCGCGCGTGCTCGACTTCGGCGAGATTGATCGCCGCGGCCAGCTCTCCACGCGCGTTTCCGAGCGCACGCTGCTCTTTGCGGAGCTGCTCGAAAATGCGGGCCGCCGTTTCGAGATCGCCGCGAAACTGGCTGAGGGATGCACGCGATTCGAGGAGAGTAAGCCGGTGGACGACCGAGCCCTCCTCCAGCATTTCAGCCTGCGCTAAGGCCTGCTCTGCGTCGTCCAGCCGGCCGAGAAGCACCGCCAGGGTCGCGTAAAAGCTGAGCGTAATGGCCAGCAACGAAACGTCGCCGCTCGCGCGCGCATGCTCGACCGCCTGCGTCGCCCGTTCAAACGCGTCGACCTTGTGCCCGGAATAGAAGAGCAAACCGGCCAGCGCGCTTGACAACTGAGCGCGCAGGCGCAGCTCATCCCCGGGAAGGGCCGCGAGATACGCCTCGCACCTTGCCGCGCCTTCGGTTTCAAGCCCGATGGAGCCCCAAAACCTAGCAACGCTAGCGAGGAGCTCGCCGCCCTCGATAAGCTTCGAACGCACCAAGGCACCGTCGAGCGCCGAACGCACGTCGTCCGCCTCGACATGCAGCGCTGCAACGATGTCGGCAGTTTGCGCACTGCGCTCGCGCCGTTCCCACAGCTCCGCGAAACGGTCGCGTAAATAATGCAGATGGCGGCCCGCAGTCGCATCGCGCTCACCCGCACCGTCGAGCTTCTCAACGGCATAAGCGCGGGTCGATTCGAGCAACCCGTAGCGCAATGCGTCACCCTGCGGCTCGGCCAGCACCAGCGACTTATCGACGAGCGACGCCAGCACGTCGAACACGTCGAGTTCGTCGAGATCATCTGCGCTGCTCCCAACCGCGACCGCTCCCTCAAGCGTGAACCCGTTGACGAAGATTCCCAGACGCCGGAAGAGCGCGCGCTCGCGCTCGTCGAGCAGGTCGTGGCTCCAGTCGATGAGGGCGCGCATGGTCTGTTGGCGCGGAAGCGCGTCGCGGCTACCGCCAGTGAGCACCCGGAAGCGCTCGTCGAGCCGTTCGCGCAGCTGGTGTGGGCTGAGCATCTTCACCCGCGCAGCCGCAAGCTCGATCGCCAATGGGATGCCGTCGAGCCGACGGCATATTTCCGCCACGGCCGGCGCATTGTTGTCGGTAAGCGCGAACGTCGCGCTGGCCGCACGAGCGCGTTCGACGAAAAGCGCGACCGACTCGTAACGCATCAGGTCAAACGCAGTGAAATGTGCTGCATCTTTGGCCGGAAGCGCCAGCGACGGAACCTGATAGGTTGCTTCTCCCGCGACGCCGAGTCCCTGCCGGCTCGATGCCAGCACGTTAACCTTCGAAGCGCCGCGCAGGATTGCGGAGATGACTCGTGCGGCGGGCTCGACCAGATGCTCGCAGTTGTCGAAGACGAGCAACATATGCTTGGTCTTGAGCACGTGAACGAGGTTTTCCACCGGATCGCCTTCGGGCGCGAGCGCGAGCCCGAGTGACAGCGCAATGGTCGATGGAATGTAGTCGCCCTTCGTCAGCGGTGCCAGCTCGATGAACCAAACCCCGTCGCCGAAGCCGTCGAGCAGATTGGCCGCGACCTGCAAGGAAAGGCGCGTCTTGCCGACGCCGCCCGAGCCGACCAGCGTGACGAGCCGCTGCTGCTCGATGAGCGCGATGATTGCGCTCGTTTCCATTTCGCGACCGACGAACGTGCTGAGCTGCAGCGGTAAATTGTTTGAAAGCACTTTCAGCGAGCGCAGCGGCGGAAAGTCTGCCGCGAGATCGGGAGCGAGCAGTTGGTAGACGTGCTCGGGGCGCGCTAGGTCGCGTAACCGATGCTCGCCTAAATCGCGAAGCGTTGCCTGGCTTGGGAGCGTGCCGTGCACCAGGTCGGTCGTGACACGCGAGAGGAGCACCTGACCGCCGTGACCGATCGCCAACAGTCGCGCGACGCGATTGACTGCCGGGCCAACGTAATCGCCCTGATCTTCTTCTAGCGTGCCGCTATGAACGGCCATACGGACGGTAATCGCTCCCACGTCCTCGGCTCCAGCCAGCGCGTGCTGCGCAGCGATCGCTGCGGTTACGGCATCAGCCGCACTAGCGAAGACGGCGCAAAACGAATCTCCGACCGTCTTAAAGACATGACCGCGGTGAGCGCCGATGGTCGAGCGCAGGATCTGGTTGTGTGCGGCGAGTGCGTCGCGCATCCGAGCCGAATCCTCTTCCCATAGACGCGTGCTGCCTTCGATATCGCTGAACAATAGCGTCACCGTGCCATGCGGCAACTTTGGACCCCGAGCGCGGGCGCCAACTAAGCTCGCAACCACAAGCTGGACGCTGGGACTCTCAATACCCACGGGCTTAATCATCGTCGCGTGATCGCCCGGTACCACGAACCGCGTATCGTTCGGAAACGGCTCGATCGACGACGCCGGCAAGACGAACGCGTCGCGTTCGCCGGCAACGACGCGCAGCGAGAATGCTGTGCCGTCACCGTAGACGTCGGGCCACGCGGCTCGCAGATTCGTTATGAATGCGCTGCCGGTGGCCATATCTCGCGCTTGACGGTTGGCGCCGCGAAACGGATTGGCTTTCCCAACCCCCATACTCGGCGTGCCGAACATAAAGAGGTGAGAAACCTGCCCGCGTGTCTGCGGATCGAGTAACGCTTGTTGCGCCACTAAGCCGCCCATACTGTGCGCTACCAAGGCAATACTGCGATACTCGCTCAACGGCCGCACCGCGAGCATCGTCCGAAGATAGTAGCCGAGCATCTCAAGGTTAGCGTCGGCACTCCAGATCTGACCGACGTCAAATCGCAACGAGGAAGAGTAGCCGATGCCGAACATATCCCACGGCTTCAGCTCCTCAACGGTCATCAATATATCCGGAAAGGATCCCCACGTGTTTTGAGCGTGACCTAGAAAGCCATGAAGAAAGACGATCGCGCGATCGGCACCGGCGGCGCGAAAATCAACACGAACCGGACGCTCGGGTTCGCTCATCGATAAATCCTAGCGCTTACTCCACACGAACAGTAGAGAACGGCCCGACCCTAAAAAAGCCCGAGCCTCATGAGCGCTTCGCGTCTGGCCCCGTGACGCCCTAGCGCGACAACTTAGCGTCCGTTCGGGGCTGGGTGCAAGCGAGCGACGCCAACGCGGTAATTGTCTAGACGGAGGCGTACATGCCCCTTCCCTGTTCGCATTTACGGGCCAAGCGCCAACGCACGTGGTTGCGAATAGGCAGCTCCGTAGATCGTCCTCAGCAGTTTTGCCCCGCCTTGCGCGTAGACCGCGACGTTGCCACCGGAAATATTCGCTACGAAGAGCACTCCCGGGTGCGTAAACGGTTACGTAAATAGAGTCCTCATTTCATGGATCCTCAGAGACGATGACGCTGCTAGGTCTGAAAGACGCGGGCTTCAACTCGGGCCGCACTGACAGATTGGCTTGCCAAGCGCCCAGAAAATCGACGGAGTTGGCCGTCGTCGGCTCGAAAAGGACGGCCATATGGACAGTCCCGGCTTAGCCCATATGAAGCGTAACAATGTCTTAACCATCATGTCTCTGCTCTCGATCATCCTCCTCTCGCTTCACTTGACGGATGACATCGTCTATGGGACCGATAGGTCACCGGCCTCAAACGTCGTGGCAATCGCTGTCCTCGTCATCTGGCTATACGGGGCGCTGGTGCTCGCCGAGCGGCGATCGGGGCACGCGATCATGCTCCTCGGATCGGTCGCGGGCATCGTAGTTTTCACCGTTCACGTGAGCAGAGCAGGAGGGCTGCCGGCCGGCACGCTCGCTGAGTCCAGTGGAGCGTTCTTCTTCGTTTGGACTCTCCTCGCGCTCGCCGTGACCTCCGTCTTCTCCGCTATCCTCTCAGCGCACGGGTTATGGAATCTGCGACGTTCAAAGGCGCCGCATGCAAATCCAACCAATTGAGATATCGTTTCCCCAATATGTGAAGCGCGTAGCGGCCGAATTCCAAGCTCTTCATCTGTCTTTGCTCCTTGATGCCATCCCAGCTCCTAATACGCTAGCGTGGCTGAGGCGACGCTCGTGCCAGCGCGTCGCAATATGATTGACCGGATACGCTCGTGGGGGCGAAACAGGAGCGTTGCCGTTTCTCCAGCGCTCGCCAAAACGCCGAGATCCACTCTGCCCGTGGCCATCTTTGCGATCGCGTGCAGTGGTCCGCCAGGCTTATCGGCGATGATGTAGATCCACGCGCCGTCTCGCGCGTAGAGAATCTTTGCTGCCACGGGATTCGCCGACTCGGGAGCCATAGAAACGTGGTTGAAATGACTGTGAACCATCGTTACGAGCGCTAGGTCTTCGGTTGCGAGCCTCCCGCGTAGTACGAGCGTCTGCCACGACAACCCGATAAGGGCTAGGGCGATCACCGCCGCGACGGCGAAGCGAAAGGCGCTCGCACGGAGTATGCCGGCAGGGGGGCGCGGTCGTATCGAGTCGCGCAGCCTGCGTCCCAACGCCGGCGAGGGTGCGGGAGCGGGCAACGCTGCAGCGAGCGAAGCCGCAACAGATTGCGCCTGTGCGACGCGCTCGGCGCACGCCGAGCAAAGCGCGATATGGCGCTCGACCTTGCGAACCGCTTCGTCGTCGAGAATCCCAAGCGGATACAGTTCCGCGTCTTCGCCGAGATGCTCGGTCAAGTACTGCTCCCTCCAATGCCCGCTAAGTCGGCCTGCAATTTACGCATTGCCATCGAGATACGACTCTTGATCGTACCGAGTGGAACACCCAACTCAGCAGCAATCTCAACATGCGTCTTGTTCCCGTAGTAGGCGAGCGCAAGCGCCTTGCGCTGTTCCTCCGGAAGTCGGGCGAGAGCCCCCTGCAAGCGTTGCGCCTCAACGGGGTCCACGATCGAATCGACGGTCTCCACTGGAGTGAGGCGCGCCGCCTTCAGTTCCCGCGCATCGCGGCGGCTTTGACTTCGAAGCATCGCGAACGATTCGTTGCGCACAGAGGCAATCAAATACGCCTTTAGCATTTCGCGGTTGCCTTGGAAGCGGTTGGGGGCGCGCCATACCCGTATGAGGGCATCGTGAACGCAGTCCTCCGCGCGCGCTCTATCGGAGACGGAATGGCGTGCAACGCCGACAAACACGCGCGACCAAAGCTCATACGCCTTCTCAAGCCCCGAAGGCCTACGCGCGATGAAGTCATCGACGAGGTCGTCCATCTATCCGACTGAGATACGGCCCCGTGCGTCTCATGCCTTTGATATGCCGCGAGGTCCGGTTCCGGATTGGCCGACTCATCCGAATGAGGCGGCTGCGGCATATGCATCCACATGAAAGCACTTCTTAGCGGCCTGCAGGCCATACTGCTGGCCTTCGCCTTGACCTCCGCTGCGGGCGCCGCCCCCCCGTCCCTGCTTCCCGCAGTCGCGACGGTCCACATCAAGGATTTTAAGTATAATCCGCCCGCTCTTACGGTCCATGCGGGCGATCGCGTCACATTCGTCAACGATGACGATGAAGCGCACACGGTGACCGCAAGCGACAAGTCGTTCGATTCCGAAGGCCTCGATACCAATGGTACGTGGCAGCACGTTTTCATAAAATCCGGCACCTATCACTACCTCTGCGAGCTGCATCCATACATGAAGGCAACAGTTATCGTTCTGCCGGCAGCGCCGGCAAAGTAAGGAGCAAAACATGAAACGCGACGACTTTCTCAAGCATGTGGGTTGGACCGGGGCCGGCGGTATCGCGTGGTCGTTATCGGGGACTGGCCTATTCACTGCGCAACGCGCTCAAGCCGCCGAAGGTGGCCTTTCCTTCGTTCAAATTAGCGACAGTCACATCGGCTTCGCACGACCGGAAAACCCCGACGTCGCGGGGACGCTTCAAAAAACCATCGATGCGATTAACGCGCTGCCGCTCCAACCATCGTTTGTCGTCCATACGGGCGACGTGACTCACCTCTCAAAGCCGGCGCAGTTCGACGCGGCGAAGCAAATGCTTAGTACGCTAAAGGCGCCGCTCATCGTGATCCCTGGAGAGCACGACGTCATTGGAACGCCGCAAGCCTTCTTCTCCGCCTTTCGACGAGGCGACGCCCCGAACGGGTGGTTTTCGTGGGATCAAGGTGGGGTGCACTTCCTGACGCTCGTCAACGTCTTCAACTTCGAAATCGATGGGAAACTCGGAACCGAGCAGCTCGATTTTGTGAAGAACGACCTCGCGGCGCAAAAAAGCTCGACACCGATCGTCGTATTCGCTCACGTTCCACTCTACGCGCTCTTTCCACCGTGGGGCTGGACGACCGAGGACGGCTCAACCGTTCTAGCGGCGCTGCGCCGCTTTGATGCGGTTACCGTGCTGACCGGTCACATCCATCAAATCGTGCAGCACACGGACGGGAACATCCGGTTTGCCACCGCCGCATCGACCGCGTATCCGCAGCCCGCACCCGGCACTGCGGACAAGCCCGGTCCATTGAAGGTTCCCGATAGTCGCTTGCTGAGCGTCCTCGGCTACCGAAGCGTAGAAATCGCTCACAATGCCGCAACGATCTCCGACCGCTCGCTCCAAACCTAGCGGTCGGCGGATACACGCTTCACGTACGTTTTTCCGATGCGACATCCGAGCCCATTTCGCGCGTGACCTTTACGCTCGACGACGGCTCGCAGGTTAGCGACGTTGGTACGTTCAGCCCAGGTGTCGCGGTCAATCACGTGCTTGGACTAGCACGCAATGATGCTACGACATGCGCAGCTACGGCCGTAAGGTTTGCAGACAGCTCAATCTGGAACGCAAACTGATAAATGTTCCTAGAACAAATCAAAGACGCGTTCACACTTTTTTTATAACACCAACTTATGCTAACAAAATCCACGTACACCAACATCACTTAACGGAGAATCAAAATGAAACCACCCCATAGCATTGGAGCCGTCTGCATAGCCATGGCGCTTGCGGCGTGCTCCGGCACGCAGAGCGGTTCGATAGCGAACCCCGTTCCGACGGTAGGCGCGCCGCAGGCCACATCCGTCACCGGTGCAGCGACGCCGACCGTCAATAGAAGCCCGCAACTCTTTGGCGTCCACAAGGCGACGACCGCACTCATCCTCGTCGCGAACGAAAACACCGGCTTGGGCGGCTCGATTCGGGAATATGCCGAAAGCGCCAACGGAAACGTTGCGCCGAGCACCGTCATCGGTCATATTAACGGACCCTACGCCATCGCCTTCAGTCCAACCGAAGGCATCGGCATTGCAAACGGAATCATCGCGTCGGGCGGCCAGGCCGCTGCTGAAACGTTCGGGCTGGCCGGCGATTTCTTGACCGGGATTTCGTGCTTCCCCAAACCCAGTCAGACGAGCGCCGTGGCGTTCGATAGGAAGGGCAAGCTCTTCGTTTCCGCGTTCTTACCAGAAGGCGGCAGCGCCATCGAGGTGTTCGCGCCTGGAGCAAACGGCTGCGTTAAACCAAAGCGTACCATCTCCGACGCGGGCGGTCTGGCCATCGACAGCAACAACCTCCTCTACGTGGCGAATTCGAAGACGGCAACGATCGATATCTTTCCGGCGGGATCCTCCAGCATGCAGGCGCAGATCGGCGGAAGCAACACCGGCCTGGGAGCTCCCGGCACGGTCCCGTTGCCTCCCGACACGGTCGCCGTTGACGCTTCGCGCAACGTTTACCTCTTCGATGCTAAGACTGCGACGATCAGCGAGTTCGCCGCCGGAGCGCATGGCAACGTCGCACCGATCCGCACCATTTCCGGTTCGAACACCGGACTGAGCGGAGGGAACGGCTTCAGCTTTGGGCTAGCGGTCAGCAAGTCGAGCGGTGAGATATTCGTCTCTAACCCGGGCTCGAACGCGATCCTTGGCTTCGCGGCGACTGCAAGCGGCAACGTTGCGCCGATCCAAACGATCGCCGGCATCGCCACGGGGCTTGGCGACCCATTGGGACTTGCACTGGCAGAGTAAACCATTCTTGCGGGCATTCAGGCCGCTTGAACGCTGCACGCGAGCCCGAACCGCTCGCTATCCTGCACACGGCTTCGCAGTTGCGAGGCCGTTTTGGCGCCATTGCAACTGCGAGCGCCTCGTGCCGTCGGGTGTCGGTCCTTCGACTGCGCGCCTTCGGCGCTCCGCTCAGGA
>PLLA01000037.1 GCA_003140835.1 Candidatus Tumulicola scandinaviensis
TCGTGAAGATGGTGCACAACGGTATCGAATACGGCATCATGGCGGCCTATGCCGAGGGGCTCGGCGTTCTAAAGTCGGCCAACGTCGGCAACCAGAAGCAAGAAGTCAACGCCGAAACGACGCCGCTGCGCGATCCCGACCTCTACAAATACGACTTGAACCTTCCCGACATCACCGAGGTGTGGCGGCGCGGCAGCGTCATCGCGTCGTGGCTGCTCGATCTCACTGCGGCCGCACTCTTGCAAAACCCCGAACTTTCGGAGTTCGGAGGGCGCGTTTCGGATTCGGGTGAGGGTCGCTGGACAATCAAGGCGGCCATCGACGAAGCTGTTCCGGTTCCGGTGCTCAGCTCGGCGCTCTTCGAGCGGTTTGCATCGCGCGGAGAAGCCGACTTCCAAGACAAACTGCTGTCGGCCATGCGCTACGAGTTCGGAGGGCATTTAGAACAGAAATGAGCCAACAACACTCGGATGCGCTGGTCTTCTTCGGAGCCACCGGCGACCTCGCGTACAAGAAAATCTTTCCGGCGCTGCAGGCGATGGTCAAGCGCGGAAGCCTTACCGTGCCGGTCATCGGAGTCGCCAAGGCGGGCTGGAACCTCGACCAGCTCAAAGTCCGCGCGCGCGACAGCATCGAGACGCACGGCGGCATCGACAACGACGCCTTCAACACGCTGTGCGGTTTACTGCGCTACGTCGACGGCGACTACGCCGACCCCGCGACCTTCGCCGAACTCAAGAAGCAACTGGGCGGCGCGACGTGCCCCGCGCACTACCTGGCGATTCCGCCGCTGATGTTCGAAACCGTCGTCGAGCAGCTGGCGAAGTCGGGCTGCGACAACAACGCACGCGTGATCGTCGAAAAGCCGTTCGGCGAAGACTTGAAGTCGGCCCAGCACCTCAACGGCGTGCTGCACCGCTTCTTTCCCGAATCGGCGATCTTTCGTATCGACCACTTTCTCGAAAAGCGGCCGGTACGCAACATGATTTTCTTTCGCTTCTCGAACCCGCTGCTCGAATCGTTCTGGAACCACGAGTTCGTCGAAAGCGTGCAGATCACGATGGCTGAAGATTTCGGCGTTCAGGGCCGCGGCGCTTTCTACGATAAGACCGGCACGATCCGCGACGTGATCCAGAACCATCTCTTTCAGGTGTTGTGCAACGTGGCGATGGAGCCGGCATCCCGGAACGACAGCGAGTCCCTCCGCAACGAGAAGGTGCAGGTGCTCCAAGCGATTGCCTCGCTCGATCCGAAGGACGTGGTGCGCGGCCAGTTCGACGGGTATCTCAAAGAAAAAGGTGTGGCGGCCGACTCAAAAACGGAGACGTTTGCGGCCGTGCGTCTCTTCATCAACACCTTCCGTTGGAACGGTGTGCCGTTCTATATTCGTGCCGGTAAAGATCTGCCGGTGGAGGCGCTCGAAATCGTGCTGCGCTTGAGGAAGCCGCCGCAGATCTTTCCGATCGCTCCGACGTCCGACTACGTTCGCTTCCGCCTCAGCCCCGACATGACGCTCGCGATCGGCATGACGGTCTTATCCGACGCGGAAGACGCTGCGGTGCCGGTCGAGTTGATGGTGAGCCGTCAAAGCTCGCCCGAAGACGAGGAGGCCTACGAACGCGTTCTTACCGACGCGATGGCCGGCGATCAAACGATGTTCGCGCGCCAAGACTACGTCGAAGAAGCGTGGCGCATCGTCGATCCGATTCTCGACGACGTCACGCCGGTATACAAATACGAACCCGGCACTTGGGGTCCTAAGGAAGTAGAACGCGTCACCCCGCCCGGCGGCTGGGTCAACCCAACGGTCGACCCCCATCCCTTGCCATCCTGAGCGGAATAACATTGTCATCCTGAGCGGAGCGCCGAAGGCGCGCAGTCGAACGATGTGCGGAGCACTTTGTCACTCAGTAAGGCGCTTCTGACCTGACTGTAGAACGAACTTGCACACTGTTTGGAGCGAACGAAATGGAAAAGTAACCGGTATTGGCGGTTTGTTTTTCCGAGCGCACGATCCCGACGCGCTCAGTCGGTGGTACAGTGATCACCTCGGCGTTCTGCCGGTGCCGTCGGACTACCGTGAACAGCCGTGGCAACAGGAAGCCGGCCCTTGCGCATTCGCGCCCTTCCCGCAGACCACAACACACTTCGGCAATGATGCGAATGTGTGGATGCTGAATTTTCGCGTGAGGAACCTCGATGCGATGGTGAATCAGCTGCGCGACGCCGGCGTCGCAGTAGAAGTTAACTCGGAAGAGTATCCGAATGGTCGTTTCGCGCGCTTGTCCGATCCCGAGGGCAACCCGATTAAGCTGTGGGAGCCCGCCCAGCGAGACCCGTAGCCTATTCGAATCGAAGTGCGTCGATCGGATTGAGTCGAGAAGCTTTTTGCGCGGGGTAGTATCCGAAGAAGATTCCGACCATCGACGCGAAGAGCACTGAAGCGACGACCCACTGCGCCGGAATCGTCGTCGGCCAGTGCGCGATCGATGCGACCAGAATCGTCGCCAGCGCACCGATGCAGACGCCGGCAAGTCCGCCAATCGTCGAGAGCGCGATCGACTCCGTCAGAAACTGACTGAGAATCGTTTTTGCGTGCGCACCGACCGCCATGCGAAGACCGATCTCGCGGGTTCGCTCGGTGACCGAAACCATCATGATGTTCATAATGCCGATGCCGCCGACAATCAGCGAGACGGCCGCCACACCGGCCAGCAAGAACTCCATCACCGCGCCGGTCTGCGACGCCGCTTGCGCGATCGATTGCAGGTTTCTGACCTGAAAGTCGTCGGGTTGCGACGGAGTGATTCGATGACGCTGCTCCAGCAACGCCGTCAGACTTTGCTGAACCGCGTCGATCTCACTCGAATTGGCGGCCGACACGAGCAGCGCATTGACCGTGGTGAGCCCCGTCAGCCGTTCCATCGCCGACGTGTACGGCACGATCACGGTGTCGTCTTGGTCCTGACCCATGCCGCTTTGGCCGAGTGGTGCCAGCGTTCCGATCACCGTAAATGGCGCGCCTTTTACCATAATGGTAGCGCCAACGGGGGATTGTCCGTCGGGAAACAGCTGCTGCACCACGGTCGCTCCGAGGACGGCCACCTTTGCGCTGCCGGCAAGGTCGCTTTCACCAAAAAAGCGGCCCGCAGCGAGCGGCCACGAGCGAATAAACGTATACGTTGGAGCGACCCCGGTGACCGTCGTCTGCCAGTTGTTTTCGCCGGCGACGACTTGCGTTCGAATCGTTACCTGCGGAGAGACGCTCGCCACGCCCGGCAGCTTCGCGATGGCCAAGCCGTCGTCGGGCGTGAGCGTCGACGCGCCCCCGAATCCACTGCGCGCGCCGCTTTGCGTGACGCTGCCGGGCTGGACGACGATCAGATTCGATCCTAGACTATTGATGCTGTTTTGAACCGAGGCGCGGGCGCCTGCGCCGATGGCGACGGTGACGATCACGGCGGCCACGCCGATGACGATCCCGAGCATCGTGAGCAGCGAGCGAATTTTGTTGCGAACCAGCGCTTGCAGCGCCAGCCGGAGCGTGGCCGCTAGCGTCATGCTGCCCGGTCGACGTTCTGAGCGTCGCTCACAATGCGTCCGTCGCGAAAGGTTACGACCCGGCGCGCGTAAGCGGCGACTTCCGGCTCGTGCGTCACGAGCATGATCGTGATACCTTGCTCCCGGTTGAGCCGTTGAAGAATTTGCATGACGTCGGCCGACGATTTCGTGTCGAGCGCTCCGGTAGGCTCGTCGGCAAGGATGAGCCCGGGATCGTTCACCAGTGAGCGTGCGATGGCCACGCGCTGCTGCTGGCCGCCGGACATTTGATTGGGATTATGCTTCTGCAGGTGCGCGACGCCGACGAGCTCCATCTTTTCGACGGCGATTTGACGCCGGCGGCTTTCCGGAACTCCGGCATAGACCATCGGCAGCTCGACGTTTTCCAGCGCGCTCGTGCGCGACAGCAAGTTGTACGATTGAAAAACGAAGCCGAGGCGCCGGCTGCGAATGTCGGCGCGCTCGTCGCCGTGCAGCGTCGAGACGTCGTTTCCCTCGAAACGATACGTGCCGGCCGACGGGCTGTCGAGCAGGCCGACGATTTGCATGAAGGTCGACTTTCCCGATCCGGACGGACCCATGACCGCAACGAACTCACCCGGCGCGAGAGCTACGTCGATGCCCGCCAACGCGATGACCTCGTTGCCGTCCAACGGGTATATCTTGCGCAGGCCGCGCACCTCAACCACGGCGCTCATCAGTGAATGCCTCGGGTTGATCCGCCCAACGGTGCAACGCCGGCCGGGGCGCGTGCAGATCCGGCAGCGCTCCGCGATCCGCGCGCGCCGTTGCTGGATGCGACGACGACGCGGTCGCCGGAATTCAACTCCGCCGGCTGAACCGGCGTTACCGCAGCCTGGGTACTGGTCGCCAGCACCACTTGCACCGGGACGCGCACCAGCAAACCCCCGTCGCGCTCGACGAAGAGCGATCCGCCCTCGCCGGAGGTGACCGCGTTACCGCTGGCGGCGGATTGGGTCGAGCCCCACGGCGATTGCGCCGGAGTTGCCGCGGAGCCGGGCGTACCGCGATCGGCGTGCGAATTCCACTGCAGCGAGGCGATCGGCACGACCAACGCGTTCTTGGCGCTGGCGACGTCGATCGATGCGTTGGCGGTCATCCCCGGGAGCAGCGCACCGTCGCGATTGTCGACCCGAACGACCACATCGTAGGTGACCACGTTATTGACCGTTTGCGGGTTGATGCGCACTTCGGCCACCGTGCCGCGGAAAATGCGGTTCGGATACGCTAGGACGGTAAAGCCTGTCGTGTCGCCGGCCTTCACGTTACCGATATCCGGTTCGGCGACGTTGATGTCGACTTGCATCTTGGTGAGGTCTTGAGCGATGGCGAAGAGCGTCGGCGTCTGCAACGACGCTGCGACCGTTTGACCGACCGAGACGTCGCGCGCGACCACGGTTCCGTCGACTGGTGATGTGATGACGCTGTGTCCCAGGTTGAGTTGGTCTTGCTGCACCATCGCGCGTGCCGATTCGATGGCCGCGCCGGCGGCTTGCGCGGCGGCACTTTGCGCTTGGGCGGTCGAACCGTTTTGTCCGACGGTCGCCGCGCTCGCTTGAGCCTGCGCCTGAGCCTGTGCGACCGCCGCCTGCGCGGTCGCGACGTCGGCTGCATCCTGCGCAACGTTCGAGCGATCGGTATCCACCAACGACTGCGCAACGTAGCCTTGCGAGAGCAGAGCGGAATCGCGCCATTGCGTCTTTTGCGCAAGTGTCAGCATCGCCTGAGCCTTGCCGACACCGGCTTGTGCCGCGGCGACCGCTGCGCGGCCGGCCTCGCTGTTCGCAGCCGCTACGCTCACGCCCGATGCGGCCGCGTCGGCATTCGCCTGCGCTTGCGCCGCTTGCGCTTGCGCTTGTGCGAGTGAGCCGGCAGCCTGGTCGAGCTGCGCTGCAAAGGTGCTCGGATCGAGCCGGGCTAGAACCTGCCCGCGTTTTACCTTGCTGTTGTAGTCAACGTAGATCGACGAAATGGTTCCCGACACTTGGGTGCCCACCGAAATATTATTTTGCGGGTTGACGGTGCCCGACGCCGTCACGTTTTGAACCAGCGTCTGCTGCACGACCGGCGCGGTGACGTATTCGACGCCCGAACGGGCGCGAACCCCGGCGACTGCGGCGAGTGCGATTGCGATTGCCATCGCTAGGGCGATGGTCGCTGCAAGCCAACGCGGGCGGAATGCCGCGATCGCTTGCATCGTTCCGCCCAGGTGAGGAAGTGCTCTGGTTGCCATGATGTTGAAAGCGTAAGCTTCGTGCCTGACAAATGGCCGAGAAACTCGGCCTCGGCGTTAACGCGACATTAGGGGAACGTCAATACCGGATTAGCTTCCTTGTCATCCTGAGCGGAGGCGCGAAGCGCCGCAGTCGAAGGACGCCCTTGCTACGAAAGGCACTGCCGCTGAAGCGCGGGAAGTCCGAATAATGAAGTCAATTGTCTTATTGATGGCACTTAGCATTACGCTGATAACTCCAGCCTTAGCCCAGTCGGCGACTCCAACGCCGGCAGCCGAATCCTCGAAGGACGTCCAGTTTACCGCACACGACGTCGCCGCGCTCCTAAAGGCCACCAAGGATGCCGAGACGAGCCCGAATGTCACGATCGACGTAGTCGGCAAGGACGCCTCCGACATGCCAAGTTACGATCCGATTATTCACTTCGTCGGCGTTGATGCGAAATCAGGGGTCGCCACGATCTGGATAATGAAGTCACCGCCGAAAACTCCGGCCGCCGCCCAGTCCTTGCAGGCCGCAATGGAACTCGCGTGCATGGCCACGGGCTTTGCCGGGCCGCAGTGGAAGGCTATTTACGACCAGGTCCCAGCATGGGACGCCGCACTGCCGGCAAATGCGCCAAACCCTTACGAGCACCGGCTCGCTTTAACGGCGCGTATACAGGCGATCATCGACAGCTATACGCCGCATTAGCGACCCCCAGAAAATGCCTCGTAATTAGCAGCTATCCGGAGGCCCAACGTGAAGGTTTACCTACCCGCTGTTATCTTCGTCGCCGCCATCTTCACCTTTGCCGCTCGGAGAAATCCGGTACGAACGTCCCGGTTTTCGCGCGTTATTTTCATCACGGTAATCTGGCGGCGGTCCTGCACTACGACCTTTACCTAACGAATCTCCCCAACGACCCGACTCTATTTGTCCGCCGCCCAATGTTCGCTACGCCAGATGACCGGACATCTGGTTACGGCGAGGGGCTGATTACGAGACGTTTGTCATCCTGAGCGGAGCGCCGTTTCGTCATCCTGAGCGGAGCGCCNNGGGCCGATTTTCGGTGCGGGATACTTTAGCGTGGAGGACGCGGGGCTGTTGCGGTGCTCCGAATGCGCGGCGGCGCGGCAACCGTACGCGGTGGCGTAACGCGAATTCGCGCTGCGATGATCCGCGGTGGCGTGACCATTGCGCGACTGATGGGATGCGGAGCCGTCAGGCGTGGTGGCCTAACGGGATGCGGAACGGGAGTCGCGCCTGCACTTATTTGGCTCGTTGCGAAAAGTACCAGAGAAGAAACAACACCTAAGTACCACTTGCTTGTCATAACTTACCTCCCATGCAGCAAATTATGGCCAAACTATCTGAGAAATAAACTAGAAAAGTTATGCACTACAGGTAAGCAAATCTGCGCCTGCCTCGCTAGATCTTTGTCGGCCTCGCTGGGTTGCTTCATAGCTTAACGATGGCTCCCTTGACTTCTAAATCGTCGACGGAGTAGCGTTCGTCGTGGCCCTTAACTCGGAAAAAATGCGACTCATCGACAATGCGTGCAAAGTGAGGAACAGCGGCACGCCGAAGGTCGGCACCATCACCAGCGGCAGCATAGTCACGAGATCCGTGCTTGGATTGACGTGAATCAGTTGAAACGGTGTGGTCGAGGCGAGGAATCCAATGGTAAGCGCCACGGCGAAATCGGCGATTCCCAATAACGTTCCAGAGTAATCCCATCGTTGACGCGGTGCCGGCACGACGCGCGTACAAGCGGGCAACGTAAATAGCTTCGACTCCGACGAACATGTCGCCTAAGCCGGCCGGCAGGGCGAAGACCTTCGGTAGCAGAGATTGTGCGAGCAGCAGCAAGAAGGCAAACCCCATGAGCCTGATCGTTTGGATACCGATCAGCCGGTCTTGAGGAACGTTTTCGACGATGGCCCGTAAGTTCGGAAAGGCTTTTAAGGCGAAGAACGCGACGATCAGCGGCAAAAGCAAGCCAATCGGAAGCGTTGGAAACGGCGCTGGCGAGCTAAATACGCCGCGCCCCGCAAGGTAGGCGTACGCCGTGAACCACGCAGCCAGGAACAGTATGACGCCTGTGATAACGCTCCGGCTTTCGTTTGACCGAACTCGAGTTGTACGGGCGGCGCGAGCCAGGGCGGCGACAAACAGACCGGCCGCAAGGAGCGGGCCGCCGATTACCGGCACCCAATCGATCGGAGGTAGATGTATATACATATTTATTCTCCTAAAAAAGAAATCATGAGAGCGCGGACGCCAACCGTCTAAGCTGCTCGCCGAGCTCGACGCTGTCGCCGCCAACCGCGCGGTTAAAGCGGCGTTGCGCCCGTTTCCAACTAGGCGTGACCAGCTCGAGTTTCTCTTTGCCGGCGGCCGTCAGCGAGACGAGCCTCTCACGTTTGTCGGTTCCCTGCCGTCCGGCGATCCAGCCGTTCTTAACAAGCGGGCGTAGCGTCCGGCTCAGGGTAGTGCTATCGATGCAGAGGACCCGGCCCAGTTCACCTTGCGAGAGCGCGCCGGCGATTTGCAGCGTCTGCAGCAACGTAAACTGCGTAGCGCGTAGACCCGAGCCGCTCAGTGCCTCCTCATATAATTGGGAAACCGCGCGCGCCGCGCGGCGAAGATTGGCGCCGGCGCAGGGAAGGCGAGGGAGGTCTTTGGGCATCGTGAATATGTATATACACCGAGTTTGACTCTGTGTCAACGATGCCGTCGAGTGCTGTCGAGTAGGGGCGTAGTGAACGTAGCCGGTACCAGGGAGCGGGTGGCCGTGCAGTATATAACGGGTAACAAGGCAGCCGCTGTCGGCATCGCTGGATCTCAAGGGGGTTTCGTTCCATGCTTAACGTTGCCATCATCATCGGAAGCACTCGCCCCGGACGCCACGGCGAGGCCGTCGCCCGCTGGGCTTTTGACATTGCTCGCAAGCGCGACGATGCCACGTACGAGCTCGTCGATATTGCGACCTACAATCTTCCCCACCTCGAC
This sequence comes from Candidatus Tumulicola scandinaviensis, assembly GCA_003140835.1. Classification (GTDB taxonomy): domain Bacteria; phylum Vulcanimicrobiota; class Vulcanimicrobiia; order Vulcanimicrobiales; family Vulcanimicrobiaceae; genus Tumulicola; species Tumulicola scandinaviensis. The sequence goes on from PLLA01000037.1 coordinate 8,811, forward strand.
GAGGCCGTTCCACCTTCATTGGGACAGTACAGCAAGCCGCATACGCACGCCTGGGCTAAGAAGATCGCATCGTTCGACGCCTTCGTTTTCGTGACTCCCGAATACAATCACAGCACCTCCGGTGCGCTCAAGAACGCAATCGACTTCCTGTATAAGGAATGGAACAACAAGGTTGCCGGATTTGTGAGCTATGGCAGCGCGGGTGGAACCAGGGCCGTCGAACACCTCAGGCTCGTGATGGCCGAGCTGCAGGTTGCGACCGTGCGCGCGCAGGTCGCACTCTCGCTGTTTGCCGACTTCGAGAATTTCACGACGTTTAAACCGCTACCGCACCACGAAGCCTCCGTCAATGCGATGCTCGACCAGGTCGTCTCTTGGGGCGGCGCTCTGAAGATCGTCCGCTGATCAATCCTTCTTAAATGCCGAGTCTGGGATGGGGACGTTTATCTGGTACGTCCCGTAGATGATTTGCGCGCTGCCCGAGTAGGATGGGAACTTTGCGTTCACGGTGACGTGGGTGGGCAGGTGGTACGGCGATGCGCCGTGGTGGCTGAAGTCGAGATTGAGCGACGATCCGTTCTGGTATGAAAACGCCACTGTCTCGAGGGCGAAGGTTTTCGCGGCCACCCACATCGTGACGTTCTTGATGGTGCTCCCCTGTTTCTTCGGAGTTCCTACCACGAAGTACGCAAGATGACCGCGGTTCATTTGAGTGCCTTTGAGCGACATCGTGTAGTCCAACGGCCACGTCTGGGGAGAACCCATGTCTGCGATAGTCGTTTGAAAACTCTTCGCGATCGTCGGTGCGGTATCGAGATGAATCGCCTGTAGGTTAGGAGCGCGATAGTATTCGGTGCCCTGCGCTTCAAATGGTACCGTGATAAAGCTAACTTTGACGCCGCCGCGCAGGGTAAGAGGTACCTGATAGCTTTTCAGGTTCTTCCAGAAGCTCTGCATGCCGGCGACGACTTCAGCGGTGGTGCGAACGGTTGGCGTTGCCTGTTCCGTCTGCGGCCAAGCTGTAGCAGTAACCGCCGCGAGGCAACTGCCGACACCCAGAATCCCAAAGCCCGCTTACTCATGCTCGTCCAACCAATCGACGTAAAGCGATGCTGACGTGCGCACTCATGAGTTTTAACTCCTCGGGATGGCAGTCGAACGACCCGGTCAGCCGGCGCCCCCGATGATGATTCCCGTAAAGAAGACGAGCACACCGCCGACGACGACCTGAAATGCCGCGCGCAAAAGCGGCGTATCCATGTAGCGGTTGCGGATGAACGAAATCGCCGCCAGCTCTATCGCGACGACGATCATCGCGACCACGAGGGCGGTATGGAATTCGGTAATAAGAAACGGCAGCGTATGTCCTAGCCCCCCGAGCGTCGTCATGGCGCCCGTGACGATGCCGCGCAGCACGGGGCTGCCACGCCCGGTGAGGCTGCCGTCGTCGCTCGCCGCTTCCGCGAAGGCCATCGAAATGCCGGCACCGATCGATGCCGCGAGCCCGACGAGGAGCGCGTCGTGCGATTTGTGCGTCGCGAGCGCCGCGGCGAAGATAGGCGCGAGCGTCGAGACCGATCCGTCCATCAGCCCGGCGAGCCCGGGCTGAACTATTTGCAACAGGAAGAGTTTGCGCTGTGTCTTCTCTTCCTCGTCGCGAGCCTGCGGCGTCAGGTGTTCCTCGGCGAGGCTCTCGGCCTTCGATTCGTGCCGCCGTTCCTCGGCTGCGAGGTCGTCGAAAAGCTGGCGCAACGATGCGTCCTTCGTTTGACGCGCCGCTCTGCGATAGAAGCGCAGACTCTCCAGCTCCATCGCTTCAACCTGCTCGCGGATCTTGTCCAATCCGAACGGTCGGCCGAACCAAACCGAACCGCGTTTCATGAAGCCCCGCACGTCGGTGCGGCGGATCATCGGAATGAACTCGCCGAACCGCTTCCTATAAAGCTCGATCAGCCGGCGACGGTGACCGCTCTCCTCCTTTGCCATCGCCGCGAATACCGCGGCGGTATCCGGGTAGTTGGCTTGCAAAGAATGGCCGAAATCGTCGTAGGTGCGTTCGTCCTCTTCTTCGAGCGCAATCGCGAGGGCCAGCACCTCTTGCTCGTTGAGCTCCGAGAAATTTCTCACGCGACAAAGAATCCGCTCATCAAAGGCTAAGAGCTTTAAGGATTTGTGGCCGTGAGCGCCAGATACGCGGCGATAACGTCGCGATTCCCCAAGCCCGCTTTCAAGGCACTTTCCCATTGCGTTGCAATCGATTGTGCCATGGGCAGACGTCGATTCGCGCGGTTCGCGGCGTCGAGCGCAAGATGAAGATCCTTCGACGCCAACGCAAGTGAAAAGTCGGGATCGAACGCGCCGCGTTCGATTTTGTCTAACTTGGAGAGCGCCCACGGCGCGTTGAGCGCGGTCGACCCCAGGCACGCCGAGACGTCGTCGAGGGAAACGTCTAGGGACTGCGCGAGCGCGGCTGCCTCAGCAATCCCCTCGCCAAGTACGGCGAGCCAGGTATTGAGGACCAGCTTCATGCGCGAGCCGCTTCCCGCGCGCTCCCACCGCATCGTCTTCTGACCGAGTGCCGAGAACACCGGCGCCAACGCGTCGAGTGCGGCGGTGGGCCCTGAAGCAAGAATCAGCAGTCGCCCCTCCTCCGCGGGCCCCCTCGACCCGGACACCGGCGCGTCGACGAACACGACGTCGGGCCGAAGCTCCTGCGCGAGCGCGATGGCGCGCTCGGTTCCCTCGAGGCCGAGCGTACTCATCTGCAACCACGTAGCTCCGCGCTGCATCGCCGACAGTGCTCGCGGCATCGTCTCCTCGATCGCAGCGATCGTCGGGACCATCGTAAGCACGATACCGGCGTCGCCAACGGCTTCCTCCGGCGTCTTTGCAACCCGAGCGTTCGTATCGGCAAACCGCGCGGCCGCAGCGGGGAAAACGTCCCATACGCTCACTTGCATGCCCGCACCGAGCAGTCTGCGTGCAAACGCCGACCCCATCGTACCGGCGCCAAGGACCGCAACCTTATCAGTGAGTTCCACCTCAATAGTCTACTATTCGCCGGCCCTCACTCCTTCGCCCAAAAGCTAACGGTGGAAGAACTGGGACATGAGGTACGGCCAAAGCCGCTGACCCGTAAACATTCCCACGAGGCCGATAAGACCGAGGAATGGCGGGGCCGGCGACGGCAATTTCACGAGGCTAAAAACCACGCCGACGGCAAGACCGGTACCAAATGCGAGCAGCACCGCGGTGGACGAAACGGCTTGATCATTCATGCAGGTGTCTCGCGGCGCCGCTCCCCTTTTCCCTGCCCGCTGTAGTAAGAGGCCGAGACCCGAGCGCTCGGAGTACCCTCAGCGGCGTTACGTTCGCAAACTGGCACAATTCTGCCTAGAGTTAAGAGGCACTCACTAGGATATCGGTTTATAGTATGGCACTGCTTTCCATCGCTGGAGGTACCACTCATGATTGTTGCCTTAGCCGTCGCGCTTCAGCTTGCCGCCGGGCCGGCTCGCTTGATCCAGCACGTGGTCATCGTCATTCAAGAAAACCGAAGCGTTGACAATCTTTTTAACGGATTTCCCGGCGCAGATACGGTGCAATACGGTAAGCGCCACGACGGGTCGATCGTGCGACTACGTCCGGTTAGCCTCAACGATCCGGTCGACGTCGACCATGCGCGCCAGACGTTCCTCAATTCGTACGATGATGGAAAAATGGATGGCTTCGACACTATCGGCACGCTGCCGAAACAGAAGAATGGCGACTATCCCTATGCTGTCGTGCCACGCGCCGAAACCAAACCTTACTGGACGCTCGCGCGCTCGTTTACCTTTGCCGACGAGACGTTCGAGTCGGTTGGCGGTCCGAGTTTTCCCGCGCATCAATATTTGATCTCGGGCGAATCCGGTACGGCCGTCGATAATCCTAACCGGACGGCAAGAAACGTCTTTTGGTGGGGATGTGATTCGCCAGAAGGCGTGACGGTTGCCTTACTCGGTCCCCGCGGCACGGACGGCCGCAGAGTATTTCCTTGCTTCGACTATCCCACACTCGCCGATATGCTCGATCGGCACGATATCTCTTGGCGTTCGTATGCGCCTCCATCGGATGATTTAGGCTCCATCTGGTCAGCCTTCGATGCCATCAAGCACATTCGATACGGCGGCGATTGGGAGAACGATGTGATTACGCCGGAGACGCGCGTACTCACGGATATTGCTAAAGGTTCGCTGCCTGCCGTCTCATGGGTGACGCCGGACTTTCGCAGTTCCGATCATTCACAATATGGGATTGGCGGCCGGACGATTGCCACACGTACCGACTTAGGTCCGCAATGGGTCGCATCGATCGCGAACGCGCTCGGGCGCAGCAACCTTTGGAAGACGACCGCGCTCATCGTGGTCTGGGATGATTGGGGAGGTTGGTACGACCACGTCGCTCCGCCTCAACTGGATGCGATGGGGCTGGGGTTTCGCGTGCCTATGATCGTCATCTCGCCGTATGCTAAACGCGGGTATGTATCACACCATCGTCACGAATTTGGCAGCATTCTCAAGTTCACTGAAAAGGTCTTCGGATTGCCTGAGATCGGCACGACTGACCGTCGCTCGGATGATCTGTCGGATTGCTTCGATTTCTCGCAAAAGCCGGGCGCGTACGTTGCCGTCCGAACGTCTGTGACCGTCTCCGATCTCATCGCGATGCCACCGTCGCAAATACCGCCCGATTCATACTAGAGCACATCTCGCGCCGTAACCCAGCCCATCTGGCGTTCGCAGGCGAGCATCCTGCTGCTTCCTTCGCGCATGGTGCGATTTGCAACGCGGCCGACCGTTCGGCGGCGGCGGCCAGTGGTGAATGCGATAGGAGCTACCGTCATTTAAATTTAATGGGAGTCTCTTATGGCCAGTCATGAATTCCGCACCGACCGCGTGGAAGTTGCCTTTACCGTCAACGGAAAGCCGGTCGGGTTGGCGGTCGACCCGCGCGCGACCTTGCTCGATACGCTGCGCGACGAACTTGGTCTCACCGGGACGAAAAAGGGCTGCGACCATGGCCAGTGCGGCGCTTGCACGGTACACGTCAACGGCCGGCGCGTCAACTCGTGCCTTTCATTCGCAGCGACGCATGAGGGCGCAGCGATCGACACGATTGAAGGCCTGGGAACCCCAGACAACTTGCATCCAATGCAGAGGGCCTTCGTCGAACTCGACGGCTACCAGTGCGGCTATTGTACCCCCGGGCAAATCATGTCGGCGGTCGCGCTATTAGCTGAGCCTTGCGGGGAATCCGATGCCGAAGTGGCCGAATGTATGAGCGGCAACGTCTGCCGCTGTGGCGCTTATCAAAATATCGTTGCCGCAATACAGTCGGTGCGTAAAGAGAACGCAACGTGAATTCGTTTACCTTTACTCGTGCCCGCACCATTGCGGATGCGCTGCGCAGCGCACGCGGCGACGTCAAGTTCCTTGCCGGAGGGACGACGCTGGTCGATTTGATGAAGCTCGACGTCGAGCGCCCCGCGGGCATCATCGATCTCAACGCCCTTCCGCTTGCCGAGGTGAGGCGAACGCCCGACGGCGGGCTCCATATCGGCGCTCTCGCGCGCAACTCTGATGTCGCCCATCACCCCGACGTCGTGCGCGACTACCCACTGCTCTCGCAAGCGTTGCTTTCGGGTGCGTCGGTGCAGTTGCGGAACATGGCGTCGACCGGTGGTAACCTCTTGCAGCGCACGCGCTGCGTCTACTTTCGCGACGCTGCGATGGCGTGCAACAAGCGCTCGCCGGGCAGCGGCTGCGCGGCGATTGGAGGATTTAATCGTAACCTCGCGATCCTCGGAACGAGCGCGCATTGCATAGCCACAAACCCCTCCGATCAAAATGTCGCACTCACTGCGCTCGAAGCGACGGTCCACGTCACCGGCTCTAACGGCGAGCGCAGCGTCCCGATCGGAGACTTCTACCTGCTGCCCGGCCAAACGCCGGAGCGTGAAACGATTCTCGAGCCGGGCGACCTTGTGACGTCGGTGACCCTACCTCCGCCGGCCCCCGGCGCGGGTTCGACCTACGTAAAATTACGCGATCGAGCGTCTTTCGAGTTCGCGCTTGCGTCCGCCGCGGTCGTAGTTACGATCAAGGGCGGTGTCATGCAACGCGCGCGCGTCGCGATGGGCGGCATTGCTACGAAACCTTGGCGCAACCTCGACGTGGAGGCGGCACTAGAAGGGCAACCGGCGACGCGTGAGCGCTTTGCAGACGCAGCGCAGATTCTTCTGAGCGATGCGAAGCCTCAATCGCGGAACGGGTTCAAGGTCGAGCTGGCAAAGCGCTGCCTCGTTCACGCTTTGAGCGTAGCCACGGCGGTAACGTAGCGGATGGATCCCGGAATCATCGGTCAATCCCTCGCACGTATCGAAGGGCCGCTCAAGGTGACCGGAACTGCAGCGTATACGTCCGATCATACGAAAGAGCGCGTGGCCTATGCGGTGCCCGTCGGCAGCACCATCGCCAACGGTCGCATTGCAGCGTTGAATATCTCGAAGGCTCGGGAGATGCCGGGCATCGTCGAGATCTATCACCGTGGAAACGTCGGGGCGTTATATAAGCCATCGCCTGAAGCCGGCGCGATCGATGAGGCGCGACCACCGTTTGCCGACGATGTCATTCGCTATTACGGGCAATATGTGGCGCTCGTCGTCGCCGAGACCTTTGAAGACGCAACGGCCGCCGCCTCAGTCGTCGATGTCGTGTATGCCGACGTCGCCGCTCCAAACGTCGAACTCCAGCTTGTGGCGGACGACGAGCCGGCCGAGGTGAGCCGGCGCGGCGATCCCGAGGCTGCGTACGATGCTTCGCCCATCAAAATCGATCGAACCTACATAACCCCCGCCGAAACGCATAACCCGATAGAACTGCACGCGTCGCTGGCAACCTACGATGACGATGGGTTCACGCTCTATGAAACCACGCAAGCGATCGTAAACCATCGTAACGTCGTCAGCGAAATTCTCAACGTGCCCCGCGAGAACGTCCGGATCGTTATGAAATTTCTTGGCTCGGGCTTCGGCGGAAAACTCTGGCCCTGGTCGCACGGGACGCTTGCGGCAGCGGCTGCGCGCAACCTCGGCCGCCCGGTAAAACTCGTTGTAACGCGCAAGCAGATGTTCCAAACTGTTGGCCACCGTGCGCGGACGCAACAACGTGTGCGGATGAGCGCGCAGCGTAACGGAAGTCTCACGTCCCTACGACACGAAGCCGTCAACGACGCCGGGATGCTCGATGAATACGATGAAAATTGTGGTGAAGCGACGCCACACTTCTACGGAACGTCGAACTTGCTCGTGACCGGGGGGCAGACGCGGCGGAACATTGGCTCGCCGACCGCGATGCGCGGGCCCGGCGCAGTCCCCGGCCTGTTCGCTACCGAGTCTGCGTACGACGAACTGGCGATCGAGCTAGGTTTGGATCCCGTGCAGCTTCGCCTGCAGAACGAACCGACGCGAGACCAAAGCCTCGACGTTCCTTTCTCATCGCGCCATTACGCCGAATGTCTGACGGTGGGGGCCGAGAAGTTCGGCTGGTCCCTGCGCTCACCTGCGATCGGATCGATGCGCAAAGATGGCAGCATTCTTGGATGGGGAATGTCCGGCTGCTCGTGGCTTGCAGCGCGTTTCGCCGCCGAAGCGCGAGTGGAACTTCACGCGGACGGCTCGGCTCGCGTAGCGATTGGAACGCAGGACATCGGCACCGGTACGTACACGGTGCTAGCTCAACTGGTAGCCGAAACGACCGGCATTCCGATCGGGCGTATAACCGTCGAGCTAGGCGACACGCGCCTGCCGCCGGGGCCCACCTCCGGGGGCTCGATGGTAACGGCTTCGGTGATCCCGGCGGTTCTGGAAGCGGCGCGGGCCGCGATGAAATCGGCGATCGGTCTCGCGACCACCCTGGAAAGGCAACCTTTCAAAGGTTGGTCCCCCGAGGATCTGAATTTTCAAAGCGGTAAAATCGTCGCTCGGAACGGCGCTTCTGGCAAGCAGATCGATTACCACGAGGTTTTGCAAAATGCATCGGTAGCGATGGTCTCGGGGGGTGGCAAAGCAGCGAGCACATTCGGTGAAGAACATCCGAAGCGTTCGTCGCACTCGTACGGCGCGCACTTTCTTGAGATTGCGTGGCAGCCCGAAATCGCACGGCTCCGCGTCAACCGCGTAGTTACGGTCATCGATGCCGGCCGGATCGTCAATCCGCGCGCCGCGCTAAACCAGATCGAGGGCGCGGTCGTGATGGGCGTCGGCATGGCGCTGCTCGAGGAGGCGCACTACGACCCGCGCACGGGCGCTCCGATTAACAGTAACTTGGCCGACTACATCGTCGCGACCAACGCCGACACACCGCGTATGGACGTCACGTTCCTCGACTATCCCGATACGAAGCTGAACGAACTGGGCGCTCGTGGCGTCGGCGAGATCGGGCTAGCGGGAATGGCATCGGCCATCGCGTCGGCCGTATATCACGCGACCGGCGTGCGCGTGCGCACGTTACCCATAGATATCGAAAAGCTGCTCTAGACCCTCTCTCAGAGCCCCGTTAGTGCGGCGAGAGTTTTAACGCTTTGAACGTACCCCCCAGCGTAGTGAATGACGAAGAGGTGTGTCGGATGGCTGACCTCCGTGCCTGGACTCAATCGATCGTAGGCGTCCGCGAGCGAGTTGTCGATATCGGCGCGGCGCATTTCTCGCAGCGCCTCGGCAATTTCGCGCATTGCGCGATCGAGCGCGTCGCGGATCGGTAGCAACCCCGGAAGCGGCGGCGCGGGCGGCATCGTCTCGAGACCGCTTTCGAGTGCCATGTTTACCAAAGCGAAGCTTTGCGTTGCGGCGAGGATATCGAGTGCTCGATCCGTGTCAATCGTATGCCGTTGCCGTGGTTCCGCTCTTGCGCGGTCGATGGCCGTCTCGAGTTCCGTACGCGTTTTCCAGGCGCGCGTCCGGATTTCGGCAAGCTTGTCACATTCTGTGCGACCGGAATCGGCATAGGTGCCGAGGAGGACGAGGGCAAACTCGCGTTGCGCGTCGATAAAATCGGTAAGCAGCGGACGCGTCCGCCGGCGCGCCCACGTCGGGAACAGCAGATAGCCCGCCATCGCGAGCGTTCCGCCGCCGAGCGTGTCGAACACGCGGTCGGCGATCGTGCCGGTGTACGTGCCGCCCAGACTGAGCGCCAGGATGACGAAGATCGTCATCGCCGTGCTAAAGAGTGCGTAGTTCGGCATGAGCGTGAGGTAGCAAACGCCGGCAGCGGCGACCATCCCGGCGCTCTGCAAAACCGGGTTTCCGTGGAATGCAACCAGTGCTAGCGCCGCGACGACGGCGCCCAACAGCGTTCCGGCGACGCGGGCGAAACCGCGGTTGATCGTGCCCTGCAGGTCCGGTCGCAGCACGAGGGCGGCGGTCAGGGCAATCCAATATCCGCGGTCCGCCGAAAAGATCGTGTGACCGATCAGCATGGCGAAGCTCAGAATGCAAGCGTTACGGATCGCGTCGCTGCTAAACCAAGCGATGCGGGTCTCGATATACGCGGCGGGGCGCGGTTGGGAACTCAGCAGCAAGCGCGCGGGGTGGCCGGTGGCTACAACGGCTATGGCCTGCGTCGCGTCTTGTAGGTGTGCGGCCATGTCTCGAGCCAAGGCGAGCGCGAACTCTTCCCCTGGGTAGGCGCGCTCGAAGGCTTGGAACGCAGCGAGCGTTTGCAGACTAACGCTTTGCAGCTCATCCGCGCCGGTCGTGCCCTCTAGCGTCGCTGCCAGGGCGTCGAGCTGCTTTCCGATGGCCTGTCCGAGCTGCGAAAACTCTTCAGGAACGTCTGCGAGCCCATCGTGTCGCAGCGCCGTCATCGCGGCGAGTCGGTGACGCAGCGCTTCGGCGTCCATAAGAATCCGCGTAACGCGAGCGATGTCTCGAGCGCGCGTCAAGGGCTGTTGATCGGCCACGATCTGGCGCGCAGTGCTGAAAGCGGCGATCGGAGGCACGGTGGCGTCGGCTTTAGCGAGCGACTGCGCGAAGCCGGCGAGTTCGCGATACGCAGCGGCCAAGCCGCGCCGTTCTATCGTGAAGCGATCGATCGGCCAGGCGATCAGCAGCAGGAAAGCTTGAATCAAGGCGCCGCTCAACAGCAGCGCCGACTGTTCCAGGTCCTGACGCGGCGCGTGAGGCAGACTCGAGAAAATGATGAATGCAACGGTCGTGTTGAGCGCCGCAACGCTTGCCGGCATCCCGAGCTGTGATATTGTGCCGTAGAGATAGCCGACGATAGCGGTCATCGCGACGAGCGCAGCAACGTACGGTGCCGCCAGCGTGCCGATGAAGCTCGCTGCCGTAATGCCGATCGCGACCGCGAGAACGGTCGTGATTCGGGAGCGATAGATTCCTTGGAGTGACGTGAAGCCGCAAATCAGCGCGCCGACGGCCGGCGCAAACCCTAGGCTCGCGTGGCCGGCGGCAATGGCAATGACGAGCGGAATCGCGACTCCGAGCGTGCACCGCAGCGTGAACCCCACCTCGATGGCGGATCGATCGATCGCGATGATCGCACGCACGATCCCTCTCGCCCAGTCGGCGAGTTGCATTAAACCCAAGCTTTCGCCCCTGGGACGCGGACGCATGCGGGATGTCGGCGGAAGCCGAATCATCGGGGCGTGAAGAGGGGCGATATGTACGGGCGGCAAAGCGTGCTGGGCTAGCAGGTTGAAGAACTGGGGACAGTGAGGACGGCGACATGTCCGACACGCGCAGCGATAATCCCACGACCGCAACGCAATGTTTCGAATCGTATCGAAGCAAGGAAGCCGTCGGACAAGGTGAAGCGGCTAAGCGCGAAGCAGCTGCCATATTGAAAGCGGCGACCGATACGATCGCTCGCCGCGCCCAGAACCCGCAAGAGATCGCCGGGACTCGGATTGACAAGGCGCACATGACGGCCGCTGGACTCCCCGCTATTTCAAAGACGTTCCAGTTTACCCTGGGAGAGATGGGACCGCTGCGGACCGCGGAGACACTTACCCGGATAAACCAGCGGGATGGATTCGACTGCCAAAGCTGTGCCTGGGGTAATCCCGATCATCGAAAGGTCTTTGAATTTTGCGAGAATGGTGCAAAAGCATTGGCCGACGAAGCGACGAAGAAGCGCATCACCCGCGAGTTCTTCGCAGAGCATTCGGTTCTCGAACTCGCCGAAAAATCAGACTACTGGCTAAATCAACAAGGACGTCTGACCGAGCCGATGATCCTTCGGCGCGGCGCCGAGCATTACGAGCCCATTTCGTGGGAGGCGGCCTTCCAACTCGTTGCGGACGAGTTGAAAGCGCTGGCGTCGCCGGACGAAGCCGCTTTCTACACCTCAGGAAAGACGACGAACGAACCGGCCTTTCTCCTTCAGTTGTTCGCGCGGCAGTTTGGAACCAATAACCTTCCGGATTGTTCGAATATGTGCCACGAATCGTCCGGCGTCGGATTGACGGAAACCTTAGGCATCGGCAAGGGAACCGTAACGGTTAACGATTTTGAGAAATGCGATCTGATCGTCATATTTGGCAACAATCCCGGCACAAATCATCCTCGCATGCTGACATCGCTCCAAGCGGCGAAAGCTCAGGGCGCGAAGATCATCGCGGTAAATCCGCTGCCCGAGACGGGGCTGATGCGGGTAGCCAACCCAAACCCTCAAGACTATCGGAATCCTCTTGAGCTCCCATTGGCTTTGCTCGGGGACGGAACTGCGCTCGCAGATCTCTATCTTCCGATCCGCATCAACGGCGACGTTGCCCTGATCAAGGGAATCATGAAATTCATGCTTGGGGAGGACGATGCCGGCCGCGACGGCGGCTTGGATCACGCCTTCATAAACGAATACACATCGGGATTTGCGTCGCTTGCGGATGATCTCAAGGGCACGACCTGGGACGAGCTCGTCGATGGCAGCGGGCTTACAAGGGAACAGATTGACGCTGCGGGGCGGTTGTGCGCGGCGTCGAAACGGATGATCGGCGTTTGGGCGATGGGATTGACGCAGCAGAAAAACGGCGTCGACAACGTCGCTGCGGTAGTGAACCTTCTATTATTGGGTGGGCACATGGGAAGGCCGGGCGCCGGGACGTGCTGCGTGCGTGGGCACTCCAACGTCCAAGGCGATCGCACGATGGGCATCTGGGAGCGGCCTTCAAAACGTTTTCTCAAAGCCCTCGGAAGCGAGTTCAATTTTACCCCGCCGGCGAAATGGGGCAAAGATACCGTAGAAACGCTTCACGCCATGTGCGAGAGGCAGATCAAGGTGTTCGTTGCGATCAGCGGCAACTTCATCTCGAACGTTCCGGACACGGCTTACGCGGCGCACGCGATACAGCACTGCCGTTTGACCGCATATGTGTCTACCAAGTTGAACCGCTCGCATATAGTAACTGGAGAACAGGCCCTAATTTTGCCGTGCATCGGGCGTTCGGAGCGCGATGCACAAGATGGTTGCGAGCAGTTTGTCACGGTCGAAGACGCGATGGGTGAGATCGGCTCGTCGCGCGGACGGCTTCCCCCAGTATCGCCCGTCGTCCGAAGCGATGTCGCAATCGTCGCCGGCATCGCTCATGCCACTCTGGGTGAATCGCCGGTTCCCTGGCGCTCGCTCGCAGGCAACTACGATTTAATTCGAGACGCGATTTCACGCGTTGTTCCCGGCTTTGAGAATTTCAATCAACGGATCCGTGTCGAGAAGACGTTCTACCTTCCGAATGGCGCTCGCGATCGGCGTTTTGAAACGGCTTCCGGCAAGGCGCAATTCTCGGTTACACCGATTCCGAAACACGATCTTGGACCGGGCGAGTACCTCATGATGACGATACGATCGCACGATCAGTTTAACTCGACGATTTATGGGCTCGACGATCGTTATCGCGGGGTGTACGGCGGTCGCAGGGTGATTTTCCTCAATGTCGATGACGTGCGAGAGGCCGGCCTTCAGGCTGGGCAACTCGTCGACATTCTAAGTCATTTCGAGGGCGAGACCAGGATAGCGCCAAGCTTTCTCGTGGTCCCGTATACTATTTCGCGTCATTGTGCGGCGACGTACTATCCCGAGACTAACGTTCTCGTCCCGGTCCGGAGTGTCGCTGATAAGAGCAATCAACCCGTCAGCAAGTGTATTCGTATCACCCTTCGGCCGTCGGCGGCTGTGGCTCCGCGCGACGTTAATATTTCGATAGCCGCGATTACGTATAATCTGAATCGCCTTTTACCGCCTGAGCGCGAGAATGGAAAACCCGATGAGTAATAGCGACTTGAATGCGACCTTGGAGATCAGATCCGGTTTCCAGGGCGGCACCGAGCCCTGGCGCGAGACCTTCACCCTCGCCGTAGATCGTAACGGCTTTCGCGACGTGCAAGGGGTTGGCCGGTCAGGCGACGAGGTGCAGACGCTCGAAATCTCGACGGTCCGTGAATCGCTTTTGAAAACCTTCGATCGGGCCGAGCTGTGCGAGCTGCTCGATCAACTAGCTCGGCTGCGAGCTGCGTTGTCATCCTGAGCGGAGCGCTTTGTCATCCTGAGCGGAGCGCCGAAGACGCGCAGTCGAAGGACGCAGGGCCTTATGAGGCGATGCGAATCGGCCACTGGGCCGTTATCAGGGCGGGCGAAATCGGGTTACGATGCCGCGGAAGTCAGCGTTTTCCGAGCTACTCAGATTATGCTCGAACGGTAAAGCGGTGCGGATGATCTTAGCTGATAGAAGTAGCGTGATGTCGCAAGACGCGCGGCTCGGTTAGATGAAAACCTCTCCCAACGTCGTTTGGCACCCGCTGAGGCCGGCCGACGCCAGCGCCGGGGCTGCGCTGCGGCCTATGCGGGCTCCGCACAAAGGTGAACTACGTGGAATCGCCGCGCGCGCAGCTTTCGACGCCATCATGCTGCGAACGCCTGCGGCCGACGGAATCGAATATGTATCCGAGACCATTGCCGGCGTTCCTGGCGTATGGTGCCGGCCAGCCGTTGCGACAAACCGCGCGGTGCTCTATCTGCACGGAGGCTGGTTTGTCTGGGGCTCGGCAGATGCGTACCGAAACTTCGTCGGACACATCGCTGCACGAGCCGGCGCAGCCGTGTTCATCGCTGGGTATCGCTTGGCCCCGGAGCACCCATTCCCGGCTGCGGTAGAAGATGTGCGGGCCGTGTACAAAGGCTTGTTCGATCGCGGCCTCGGGGATGTGATCGTTGCGGGCGATTCGGCGGGCGGCGCACTTGCGCTCGAATTGTTGGAGTGGATCGTGCGCCAGGAATTCAGAGCGCAGCCGAAAGGTACGCTGCTGCTGTCACCCGTGACGGACCTGTCGCTCTCCGGCGTGACGTGGGAGTCGCGCGACGCGGCAGATCTATTGTTTACCAAACAGCAAGCCTGCGAACTGATCGCCTTGTATCTCGGCGATGCCGCTCCCTCGCTGCCGTTCGCACCCCTCGAACGAGACCTCGGAGGTTTTCCTCCGATTCGAATTCATGTGGGCGATGACGAAATGCTCCTCGATGATTCGATGCGCTTCGCGCAGCGTGCCGAGGATGCCGGTGTCGACGTGCGACTTGACGTCTGGGAGGGAATGCTTCACGTCTTCCCATCGCAGCTGGCTACGTTTGAGGCGGCGAATCAGGCACTCGACGAGATCGCGGCGTTTATCCGTAGTCCCTACAGAATAATCTAGAGCGAGCCCGCTCGAACATACCCCTTGGCGGTGTGTACCTTGGGTCAGGAACGAGCCCGCTCCGGTGAGTTATGTACCCAGGCCGGCGGGACCAGCGATTAAAATGGCGTTGGCTTTTCGGCATCTCCTGGTGCTATATCGTACCGACTTCGGGGGCCGCTCCGTTTAAGCTAAGCCTTTAGAGTTTCGAGGGAGAACATGTCATGCATCGGGACAATCTAGTCGGGCTCGCGCTGGGCACGACCGTCATAGCAATGCTCCTTGTCGGCTGCTCGGGAAGCTCGCAAGCCGGCAGCCCTATTTCGCCGAACTTGCAACAGCAAAGTACTTCGGGCGCGGCATCGACCTTTAACCCGAATAGCGACAACGGCATGACCTATCTCAGCACAATTGGCGGCACCACCGTTTACGGCTACCGGAAGCCTAACCGAGCTAATAACGCGCCGGCCTGCACGGTAGGTCCATTCGTAAGCGTTAACGGCGGCATCGGTGTCGATCAGTCCGGGAATCTGTGGGTCCCCGACCAAGGTGCCAATCCCAAAACCGTCACGGAGTACGGTCCGGATTGCGGACCGGCGAAGACCGTCCTCACCGTGTCGGGCGACACTCTACCCGATAACGTCGCGTTTGATACAAACGGCCACGTGTACGTTACAAACGCGGTAGCGAACAGCGGCGGCCCGGGAAACATCTTGCAGTACACTGGAACCGCCGTCACTAAGACGCTGACCGATCCCGACATCAGTACGCCGCAAGGCCTCGCCGTAGACAACCGTAACAATGTTTGGGTTTCGTACCGCGATCCGGGTAGCACCGGCACCTACGTCGCAGAGTTCCCGCACGGGAACATGCCGGCTAAGCTTTTTCACAATATAGCTCTCGGGTTCCCCGGCAGCCTCCAATTCGACCGGAGCCAAAACATGCTGGCCTTGGCCCCGGGCGTCCCCGCTATGTATATCTATTCGCCGCCGTACACACAAAGCAAACCAACAACCCAACTGCCCATGCAGAATGCTCCAACGATGTGCACCCTGGGGCGCTTCCAAACCAAGTTGTACTGCAGCAACGGCTTTTACAGCAAAGTGGATATTTACACGTATCCCGCCGGGAGTTATCTCTACAGCTATAGTAACGGTCTGTCTGGTCAGCTCCCGGATGGGATCGCAAACGATCCGGCCCCGCGCAACTGAGCCTTGTCATCCTGAGCGGAGGCGCGAAGCGNNTTTTACGGTTGAGTAAGGTTCAGACCGTAAACGCCATATTCACCTGAGAGGACCGAGTGAAGGGATGCGACTCGGTCCTCGTTAGCACTTATATTGTGAACGATGGCTTCCAGGTCGCTCCCTTGAGAGCCGATACAGCTATTGTCAGCGGCGTTATAGACCTGCGCGCGAACCTTCATTTGGGCGGCGCCCACGCCGATCTGATTGTAATCCATGGTGAAATGCCATTCCTGATCGGCATGAACGTAATGCGGAGGAACGTCCGAATCTTCGTGCCAGCCCGGAATGAGAGCATAGCTCCAGTAAACCGTTATTTTAGCGCAGCGGTCAGATTTGTTGAAAAAATGCACATTTGCCGTAACGAAGACTCCGTGCCCGGAGCCTAAACCGCCGGTAGGTCCTGGAACTGTTGAATGCTCCGCTCCGGAGCACGCCATTGGTATCAAGAGAAGGCAAATGGCGAACGCCTTCGCAGACAGAAAACGGCAACCGTGATTCATAGGGAAGTCCTCCGAGTATTCCGGCTTGCGGGTCGGAGCCACGAGTGCGCCGACACGTTGACAGTCAAGCGACCAGCTCCTGCCCTTTGACATCCTGAGCGTCGCCGCATTTTGCCATCCTGAGCGGAGCGCCGAAGNNAAGGCGCGCAGTCGAAGGACGCCACCTACTAACTACGGATCGCGCGTACTTGCGCTGTTGGATACAAAAAGAAAACGACGGAGGCGTGAACTCCCGTCGTTAATCGATTCGAGCGGCTCGGCTAGTGACCGGGCATCGAGACGCCTTGCGCCTTGAGTGATTGGCTGATTGCGGCGAGTTGTTGGCTCGAGAAGATTTTGTGGAGCGCCTGTTGGAGCTGCGCGGGGGTCATAGTATTCATATTCGGCTCTAGCTGTTTGAGCTGGCGGAGCTGGCCGATCGTCGGATTTGCGGCTTTGACAGCGGTCTCTAACTGTTGCTTCGTGGGCTGTTTCGATTGGGCCATCGCGGCGGTCGGGGTAAGAACCAGAGCTGCCGGAGCAACGGCGGTTCCGAGGACGCCTGCGAGAGCGAGGAGGCGAAGTGCTTGCATGAAGAGAGCCTCTTTCTTAGGGTGAGAAAAAAATGCTGGTGACGTTATGCATCTTCCCGTCGCCGGGACGACGGCAGACGCCGATCGGGGATGTTTTGCCCGGTGGGACTGTACCTTCTAGAAGGGGTTGTTGTGGCCCGCTTCCTAGGACCGCCTTATCATCCTTGCTACGAGTCGTGCTACGACGGACCTATCCGCCGGCGGCCTTCCGGCGCAGGACGCCGAGACGCGAGCGCTCGAGCCTTGAAGTGACGCTCACCGTCGCTGCGGATAACCGAGAGTTATCGCCTGCGTTCAAAGGATCTCGGACAGTTGCTAGTGGATTCGAGTAGAAAATAGGCATTAGTGACTCCTTTGACAGCCTTTGGGCTAGTGGCCGTAACTGCGATGCTCGTAACCTACGCGCTCGAAAAGCGCAGCCCGTTTTTCATCTTGGCTTTCGCCCTTGCGTGCGTCATGGGCTCAATCTATGGCTTCTTGCAGGGTGCGTGGCCCTTTGGCCTGATCGAAGCAATCTGGGCCGTCGTCGCAGTGCGGCGGTGGTTAGTCGCCCGCTCTTGAGACCAGGATTTGAGGAATAGGCGGTTCGTTGAAATTAGGACGCTATCGCTTTGTCATCCTGAGCGGAGCGCCGAAGGCGCGCAGTCGTTAGGACGCGACCGACTGCGATCGTCGGCTGCCTAAGCATCTACGGGTGAAAGGGAAGCTTGGCTAATTTAGGGGAACACTGAGCCGTCCGAGAAGGGCTGCTGAAAACGAATGAATTTGATCGATGATCGCGACGCCGAGGCGTACGACAAGCCGGTAGTCAGCGTAATTAAGGTCAAGATCGATCCAAAAGACGCTGCCGGTTTGTTGGCCAAGACGCTCGATGGTCTGGCCGCGGAAGGAAACAAGAACTTACCCGGGTTCTTAACCGCGCAAGTCCTACTGAGCGTTGACAACAGAACCATCGTCGTTTTGAGCGAATGGAGCGATCGCCACGCCTGGGGTAAATCACGTTATGACCCGATCGTCGAGTCTCTGCTTGAAGATTGTTATGCTAAGGCGATCGCCATCGAATTCGAGATATATACGCGCCGCGGAGAACTTGCGCGATAGGGCCGTTGAAATGGTCCTTGCTGTCGGGCGGATACGCCGCTGAAGATTTGGCGTCGATCTCGGGCCGACATGCAGAGCAAACCGCCTCGTTCGGCCTTATGCTCGACTATTTATCTGAAGGGGTGTACGCAGCGCCTCCGAGGCCGAGAGCGAAGTTGCCGCCCGGATTTTGAACTCTCAACCACGTGTTGGACGAAACGATTCCGATGTCGAGCCATCCGTACCCGTCGGCTTCGACCAAGCGCGTCTCCGATTTGTTAAAACCACCCGAGGATGGACTGCCTACGCCGATCCCGTTCGTCGGTGTCGGACCAAGCACGTTGAACGGCTTGGAACTTGGCGTCAAGGGCATATGGTACTGGTAGATAACCCGCGGAATGTCATCCGTAACGTTGAGCGTCTTGCCGGCATTGCTTATGTAGACGCCGCCCGCAAATTGATACGTGCCTATCGGGAGTACGTAGACGATCTGCGGATTCGTCGTCGGGTTTGTAATCTCGGCGAGTCCATATCCCTGCTGCGAGCCGACGACGCCCGAGTAGTCGAACCAGATGTTTCCCGAAGGATCGACGTCCATAAAGTACAGGCTGCAGACGGGACTACACCGGTTGCCGGTACTGATTAACGTCGGCGAATTGGGAGATTTCGCATTCCACCATTCAAAGCCGGCCCGGGCGTACTCTTGGCTGCCGACTGCGTAGTTATAGAACGCTACAGACGCAAAGACGTGGCCTTTGGAGTCAAATGCAGCGTCGTATCCATCCGTGAAGCAAAAGGAGGCACTCGGCGGGCACGGTTGCCAGTTGTAGATTTGCTCCAGAGTACCGGTCCTGTTATATTCCAGCAGCTCGCTGGCGGAGGCGTTCGAATTATACGCACAGGCGACCCAAACGTTTTGCGCGCCGTCGACCTTTACGCCGATCGGGTCATAGCAGTCGTGCCGCTCAACGTCGATAGCGATCAACGTTTTTTCCTTCCTCCCGTTCGCACTCTGTCCGAGAAGATAGTCGGTTGCACTTGCCGTGGCCCAGATCCCGACCTTGGCCGCATCTCCGTGAAAGCCGAGATACGGCCGACCATGCCCCTCGATTTGCCTTAGCTGCTGCTGCAACACCGGAACCGGAAACGGACCCGGCAACTTCCCCTGTGCCTGCAGTCGAAGTAGGCTCAGTGGCGTACGATGCTCCACTCCGGCGGTGCTCTGTTGCTGGATTGGCGATGCGATGCCCAGCTGTGACGGGCCGCCGCCGCAGCCGCTCAGTACGGCTAATGCGGCCAGAACGCTTAGCGCATACCGGGTCGAAGTCGAGGTCGTCATGGACGTCTGCTCCTCTTTGACAGCAAGACCGGATTCTAGGATAGCGATGATACCAGACCGCCGGCTGCGGGCGCGCCAATCCTGATAAAACGGACGGCGCTTCGATAAAGCGGAGATTTACGTGGTGAGGAGGCGCGTCAGCTCCTCCGCTTTACGGAGGAACTGTGACCGGCCGGTGATTTCGGCCGCCGTTGCGTAGCCATCTCTCAACGGGAGAACGCTTCGAATGCCCTCGAGTTTCGAAACCGCCTCTTCGATGAGATTCGTGGCGTCGCGACGGCGGTCTAAAGCGTCTGCCGCGCTGGCTGCTACCGCGCTCATCCTGGCCGAGCAAAGCGGACTATCCTCGACTCGCCAGGGGGCTGTGGCTAAAGACCATGCTTGCCGGTATGCCCCGGATCGGAGATAGTAGCGCGCCTTTAGAAAGTCTACGATGTCCCGCCGGACCTCGGTGACGGCGTTCCGGTCGACGGCTCCGAGAAGCGTTTTTACGTGGTGCCAACGTTTCGTGTAAATCAGTATTCCGGCTATGTGGATGGCGATCCGCGCAAGGAAGTGGCGGTTCGGGTGTTGCTTAGCGATCGAAAGCGAATAGCGGGCGGAATCCCATGCCAGATCGACATTGCCGATCTGCGCTCCGTACTCTACAAAGCCGAGAGCCGCGCTCATGTTCAGGTCCAGCGAGCCGAGTGCGCGTGCGCGTTTGGAGAGATCCGCTAAGGCTTCCAAACGCAGACGTGCCGGTCGCCAACGAGAGGCATCCGTCATGCCGCCGTTGCG
The DNA here is from genome assembly GCA_003140835.1 of Candidatus Tumulicola scandinaviensis. Classification (GTDB taxonomy): domain Bacteria; phylum Vulcanimicrobiota; class Vulcanimicrobiia; order Vulcanimicrobiales; family Vulcanimicrobiaceae; genus Tumulicola; species Tumulicola scandinaviensis. The sequence continues at coordinate 29,045 of PLLA01000037.1, forward strand.
TACTCGCTCGAGGATCAGTGCAACTCGGAGGCAGCGCACCGGCATAGGCGCATGGACCCCCTGCAATATTTCGGCAGCCTCGGAGAGGTACGGATCCACACCCGACGTAGAGTCGCCGAAATTTCGTCGCGTCCAACTCCGATTCACGAGGATCTCGGCATAGAGTTCCTTCGTCGCATCGTCGGCCGTTGCTTGGATCGGACTTAGGCGCGATGCCGCCGCGTCGATCGTGTCGACGCAAACTGCGCCATCGAGGGTCTCGGCTGCGAGGCGCCACCAAGTCAACTCGATTTGCGCTCGAGCGACTTCTTGTTTCGACCGCGGCAGCAGCGCGCGATTTGCCTCAAGCAGCACGTGCGCCGATGAGGACGCATCCTTTGCTTGCCGCAACAGGCCTTGCTCCGCGAAGGCCATGGCGCTCCTACAAAGCGCTTCGATCTTTCCCGATATCGATGCCGACCGTATGAGGTAGTCGTAGTCGTGGATCGCACCGTCGAAATCGCCGATATCGAAGCGGATCGTGGCACGGTACATGCGGCTTCGAAACTCATCCAGTACCGAGACGATACCCGACGTGGAGGTGTCGGCGTAGTGCTGAATATACTTTGCGATACGCCGGCAAAGATCGGCACGTTCTCGATAGCATTGCGGAGGCGAGATGCCTAGTTTTGCCGCCACCGACTTGATGGGCTGCCCTTGCAAACAGTTGAGCAGGACGATCGCATACCCGCTCGTCGCTTGCTTGTGACGACTCGCAGCCAAATCGTCGTCGCGGCATCGCTCGGCGCCTTCGCGAACCAGCCGATGGATGAGCTCGAGCGCCGCTCGATCTCGCGCCTGAACCGACGTCTCCGGAGCCTTTGGGGTACCTTCAAAGAAATGCCGAACGAGCGGATTTTGCTTGAGGCGCGGGGGATTATTGAGATATCTGAACATGTGCCGGACCGCGCTGTCGAAGGATGCGCAAGGATCGGCGTATGGCACCGTCTACCCCCTCCTCTTCGCTCGCTCGGGACCGCCCCTTTTAGGCTGCTCACTCGTGCGATTAGCTGATTGCACGCAAGGTAACTGCGTGCGAGAATAGATTTCCGAAGCGTACGCCCCCAACCTTGCCTGGGAAGCGTTTGGCGGGGAGTCTGGTCAAAAGAAGAGCCGAAGAAGACGAACCTCACGAGTTCTTCTCGGGACCCACCTAGAATCGGGCTATGGCGCCGCTGGCACGGCTCTTTTCGAGCCTTCGAACGACTTTCGCGATGTCCATTTTCGTCGTCGCAGTTTTCTCTGCGCTTCCGGCGGTGGCGAGCGACACGAATCTTGCGGGGGCGCGATTTACGGACAACGCCGGGTTGCCACCGCGGCCGCTACATACGCATCCGTGCTTGCGACCAGTGGCCGTGCCATCGCATCCCGCTTCTGCACCACGCCCACCGGCGTCTCCCCAAAAGCCGCCGGGACAATCGGGCGGGCGACCGCCGGCATACCTCGACTGGCAGACGCTTTCAGAGGATCCACGCTAAACGGCCAGTGAGCATCGATCATCTTCACAAGCGTGGAGAAGGCCTTCGCCATAAATTCCCAGGCGCAACCTAAGCTTTCGAGTATGGCTAAACACCCTATCAGCGTGCCTTTACCGGGCCATGTTCGCTTACCGATGAGTCTGGGCATCATTTTGTTGGTCGTGCTGGCTTTGGCTGTCGCGCTTGCAACGAAGGCCATGATGGGGAACCTCGCTGGGGCCGCTGTAGTCGAGGGATCCGGGACGATCGAGGCGACCGAATCCGACATCGCGAGCAAGGTCCAGGGGCGCCTAGTCGACTTACGCGTTCGTGACGGCGATCGGGTCGGCAAAGGGAAGCTGGTAGCGGTCTTAGAGAAAGTCGATCCGGGGTTCGGGCTTGAGCAAGCACGCGCCAACATCGCGGCCGCGGTCGCACAGGTTGCGGTCGCGCAAGCCGCCTACGATTTGCAGCGCGACACCTACCAAACGACCCTCGCGGAGGCCAGCGAAGGCGTGATGATTGCACGCTCGCGGTTAGGACAATCGGGCGAAAACCTCGGCATCCAGTCGCACACAGCCGTGCTCGGTGTAGACGAAGCTCGTAGTCAACTCGCTAACGCCCAAGCTGCCTTCGATAAGGCGCGAATAGATATCAACCGCACGAAGAGTCTGGTGCGCAGTGGTGACGAACCGCAGCAGTCGCTCGACGATGCCACGGCGCAGTACGACGCAATGGCGGCGCAGCTGCAAGCGGCTCGCGACGCCGAGGCGACCGCTCAGGCGAACCTGCACACGGTCGCTATCCGACAGCTCGACGTCGTGGCATCGCGCGAACAACAGCACCAATCGATTGCGGTTTTTCAAAACGCCGAGGCCGAAAAGCGGCTCGTCGAGCAACGCCACGCGCAGTTGGTCGCCGCTGAGGCGGCCCTCGGTCAAGCTCGAGCCGCGTTCGATCTGGCGCAAGATCAAGTTCGAGAAACCCGACTGTTGGCTCCGTTCGACGGTTTCGTGATCTCCCATAATTTTGAAGTCGGCGACCTCGTTCAGCCGGGCGCTGCGGTGATGACTGTCGGTGACCTCAATCATCCCTATGCCTATGTGTACGTCAGCGAAACCGACCTACCACGGATCCGAACGGGGATGCAAGCGGACGTAACGATCGACGGCGTGCCGGGGCGTACCTTTCCGGGAACGATTACCCAGATCGGCGACACCGCTGAGTTCACCCCGGAAAACGTCCAAACCAAACAAGAACGAATCGAATATCTCGTCTTCCGCGTCAAAATCCAGTTTGCCGACCCGACCGGTACGCTAAAGCCGGGTCTTCCGGTCGATGCTGCAATTCACGTCTAACGCCAGAGTGTCGTAACGTGACGACGGGTATCGCTGCGATAGAGGCTCGCGATGTAACGCGCCGATTCGGAACGATGACGGCGGTTAATCGATTGACCGTCGCGGTGAAGCCGGGGGAAATCTTCGCTTTGGTGGGCCCGGACGGTGCGGGAAAGACCACGGTGATGCGGCTCATTTGCGGTGCTCTGGCCATTGACGAAGGTTCGCTGTTGGTCGACGGGGTTGACGTCGTTGCCGATACGGCGAGGGTTCAAGGAGCGATCGGCTATATGCCGCAACGTTTTAGTCTCTACCCCGACCTCTCAGTGATCGAGAATCTGCGCTTTTACGGCGACATCTTTGGTGTTTCATCGCGTCAGTTCGATCGACGTTCGACCGAGTTGCTCGACGACTTTGCGCTGTCCCGTTTTGAATCACGACTAGCCGAAGAGCTTTCCGGAGGAATGAAACAGAAGCTGGCACTGGCGTGCACGCTCATTCACAATCCGCCAACCGTTTTGCTTGATGAGCCGACGGCCGGCGTCGATCCAGTATCGCGGCGTGAATTTTGGAAAATTCTCTATGGAATAAATAGAGCCGGGACGACTATTTTTGTTACGACGCCGTACATGGATGAAGCGGAGCGAGCCACCCGTGTGGGATTTATCATGCGCGGCTCTCTGGTCGACTGCGGACGCCCGGAAGATCTGAAGAGCGCGCTGCGGGGTGACGTTATAGAAATCGCCTGTCGCGATCGAGCCGGTGCCCGGCGCATCCTTCGCGACGACTCGATCGTCCGCAGCGTAGAAATTTTGGGTGAAACGCTCCACGCGCTCGTCGATTCCGCCGATGAAGCCATCCCTCGGATACGACGGCGCCTGACGGACGGAGCGATCCCCGACGCGTCGCTGCGCAAAATATCGCCGACATTGGAAGACGCCTTCGTCGCAAGGTTAATGGCGTGAGCGTGGCCGTACCGTTGGTGACGGTCTGCGCTGAGGGACTGTCGCGCCGTTTCGGTGACTTCGTCGCGGTGGACGCGATCTCGTTCGAAATCCGCGCGGGCGAAATATGGGGGTTTTTGGGACCGAACGGAGCCGGGAAGTCAACCGCGATCCGTATGTTGTGCGGCGTCCTCGCACCGTCGTCGGGGCGGGCCGACGTGCTCGGATTTGACGTCGCGCGTGACCCGGAAGCGGTAAAACTGCGAATCGGTTACATGTCGCAGGGTTCGAGCCTGTGGAACGATCTCACCGTCGAAGAACACTTGAGGTTCTACGCCGGCATGTTTGAGATCTACGGACGTGCGCAGGATAAGGCCGTCGAAGAGTGGATGGAGCGTGTCGGTTTAACGGGCCGGCGTCACGAGCTGGCCGGAGCGTTACCCGGCGGAATCCGTAAACGCCTCGCTCTGGGCTGCACGCTGTTACACCACCCGAAGGTCCTCTTTTTAGATGAACCCACGGCTGGAGTCGATCCGGTGTCGCGCCGCGAATTTTGGGACCTCATCGCCGGTCTAGCGGAAGAAGGCGCGACCGTCATGGTCAGCACGCATTACATGGATGAAGCCGAGCACTGTAACACGCTTGCCCTGATATACAGCGGCCGAATAATCGCCCAGGGCACGCCGGAGGACCTTAAGCGTCGCCCGAGCGCCGGCATTACCGTTGAAATCCCATCGCACCAAAGCGTGGCAATCCTTGATGCGATCGGGGCCCTACCCTTCGTGCTCAGCTCCGCCCTTTACGGATCTTCGGTGCACGTGACGCTTCCGCGCCGCGAAGACATCGACCGGCTTCGCCGTGCCGTGGACGAAAGCGGTTTTGGCGCCGAAGGGTTGAGTGAAATCGCGCCTTCTCTCGAAGACGTATTCGCTGCACTCGTGAGCAGCGCGTGAACTGGAAGCGCGTCTGGACAATCGCGGTTAAGGAATACCGGCAGTTCTTTCGCGATCACCGCACGGTGGCCGCAACGATGCTCTTACCCCTCATCCAGGTGATCCTTTACGGCTACCTTTCGAGCGAGGTCCGTCATCAGCCGACTATAGTTTGGGATACGTCCCAGACCGCGGAGAGCCGGGATCTCTTGAGAGCGTTTACGAACTCATCATACTTCTCCATCGACTACCAGGCGAAAAGTATGGGAGACCTGGTTCGACACATCGACGATGGCCACGCCCTCGCAGGCATTGTCATTCCGCCCGACTATGCCAAACTGCTGCACGAGAAAAAAATGCCGACCGTAATGGTCGCCGTCGATGCATCGGACGCGACGGCGGCCCAGACAGCACTATCGGCCGCACAGGCAGTGGGCACCAGCGTCACTCAACATATGATTATTCGACAGCTGCGTTTGTCCGGCGAGCCTATTCCAGGCGTCGGAGTCGACGTGCGCACGCGAGCTTGGTACAACCCGGGACTTCGACAAGAGGTCTTTATCGTACCCGGAGTGCTGGCTTTGGTCATGCAGTTTACAATGACGTTTCTCAGCATGAGCACGATCGTGCGCGAACGCGAACTTGGCACGCTCGAGCAACTCATCGTCAGTCCAATCCGATCGAGCGAACTGATGCTGGGCAAAATGATCCCGTTGATGACGATCGGCTACATCAACGTCACCACGATCTTGCTGCTGGCCGTATTTTGGTTCCAGGTGCCGATTCTGGGAAGCGTCGTGTTGCTGTATTTCACCGTGCTTGCCTTTTTCTTTACGACGCTCGGGATGGGAACGCTCGTTTCTACCGTCGCTAAAACCTACGTTCAAGCGGTCCAGCTTATCCAATTCTTGCTTATGCCCAGCATGCTGCTCTCGGGTTTCATTTTTCCGATCGACGCAATGCCTACCGTGCTTCGGTGGCTTTCGTACTTGATTCCCCTGCGATATTTTTTGACGATCGTACGCGGTATTATCATCAAGGGAGTCGGTATCGATTACCTATGGCCCCAGGTGCTGCTACTGCTGGTGCTGGGGCTTGCCGTCTTTACAACCGCCGTGCTGCGGTTCCAAAAGCGAATCGATGCGTGAGGTAGAATGGCACAATCCGTGCCCCGGTGCCCTCTTCTTTCAATCTTCCATACCGCTTCCCAGTTCGAACTTAAAATAGCTCCATCGTCTTTCGGGAGGATGGATCATGACTTCATCGGTGTCGCTTAGAACATGCGTTTGGCCACCCCTCAAGATAAGCCCGGCGCCAAGCGACTCGAATACGTGACCACGCTTCGAACGCGCGACCCTCATCGTAACGTCTTTCACGCATCGAACGTTAGGCCCGATGAAATTCGTCGCCTCCTCGATCTCAAGGCGGACCCGTTCTGGCTCGACATCGATAGCGCGGTTCCGGAACAGCACGGGCTGCTGGCGGACGTCTTTGGATTTCACTCCTTAGCGATCGAGGACACCCTCAATCCGCGAACGCGGGTGAAACTTGAGGAGTATGACGGATATCTCTTCGTCGTGCTGCGTGCGATGCGCTTCGATCCCGAAAAGCCTTTTGACGGACGCGAACTCGGCGTCAAGAAGCTGTGCCTTTTCATCGGCCCAAACTATCTCGTGAGCGTACACGCCGGCGTGTCTTCCAGCGTCAACCTCGCAATGGCGCAATTCGAGCGGGAACCGGAACTGATCGAGCAAGGCGGCCCCGCTCGTCTCGCGCACCTCGTCTGCGACGCGGTCGTCGATGAGTATTTTCCTATTTTGGATCGCGTCGACGCCGGAGTCGATCGTCTCGAACACGGCGACATGGATCAGCTCGACCATCGCACGTTCGATGAGATTCTCAAAATCCGCCGCCTGGCGTTCGCGGCAAGGCGCAGCATCCTTCCGCAGCGCACGATCTTCGACGCGTTGGCCCATCGCTCGACTGCCCTGATCTCGGGCGACGCCAGGCTTTACTTTCGTGATGTTTTCGACCACGCTCAACGGATCATCGATTCCCTCGACGCTTACCGTGAGCTCATTGCAAACACGACCGATAGCTATCTGGCACGGTCGTCAATGCGCATGGATTATGCCACGAAGGTATTTTCCGCGATCGCGACGCTCGTGCTTCCATTCTTCGTCATCAGCGAATTCTACGGCATGAACGTCCGCGGCCTTCCGTTGTCGTCTGCGCCCGGAGCGTTCTGGATCATCGTCGCCGTCGAGGTCGCGATCAGCGGCCTACTGCTGCTGATCCTGCGCAAACGGCGCCTTCTTTAGCCAGATCGAACCAAGGAGCAAAACCATGCACGCGCAAACTTCAACCGAACTTCTCAACGCCATCTATGGTCGCCGCGCCGTTCGCAAATACGCGGCCGACCAACTCAGCCAGTCGGAGCTCGAACGATTGATCGTCATCGCAACACAAGCTCCGAGTGCCATGAACCTGCAGCCATGGGCTTTTGCCGTTGTATGGGGCGCAGATCGGCTGAAGGAATACTCGGAATGTGCCAAGAGCTATCTGCTGGCTGGGAGCGGACCGCTTGCCGAGCATGCCGGCACCTTGGCGCCGGATGTCAACATTTTTCACAACGCTCCAGTGCTCGTCGTGATCTGCGCCACCGGCGATGACGAGCAGGCCGCGGAGGACTGTTGCTTGGCTGCCCAGACCTTCATGCTGGCAGCTTTTTGGTTCGGGTTACGCAACCTGTCCGATCGGCTTCTCGCGGCCGTGGCTTCGCCTCGCCGACACCAAGCATGAACTCGGAATTCCTCGTGACTTGGTTCCCGTGTTCCCAGTCGTCATCGGCGTCGGAGCCGAGCATCCTGACCCGCACGGTCGAAGACCGGCTCGCATCTCCTGGCTGTAGGTAGTCGCCGGTCTCTCCGCACTGGATCACGAGGTGTGGGCGTCATAAACGGTCCGGCGCCCTCGGTGTGAGCCGGCGTATCCAAAGGAGATAGACGGGAATTGCGCTGAGCACGATGGCGAAGCCAATCAGCCCATCAGCTGGATACTTGATGTACGTATCGACGGCAATACCCCAGGACGTTACAAGTACTATAACTGTCGAAAAAGGATGCCAAGGCGCGCGAAACTGCCCTTCGGCTGAGACGCCGGCGCGTCGATCCTGAGCTCGAATGATGAATAAAGCGACGGCAAGCAGGCCGGTGAAAACGTAACTCGTCGACACGACGTAGTTCAGTATGCGCTCGTAGCTTCCCGAAAGCGCCATCGCGATCGCAAAGACGCCTTGCAGCGCAATCGCTAAGATCGGCACCCTCGTCTTGGGGTCGATCCAGGCGACTTGGCGGAAGAAGAGCCCGTCTTGAGCCATCGCATGATACAGGCGAGGTGATGACAGGATTCGGTTGCTGATAAATCCAAGCGTCGAGATGACGATGGCTAACGCCACGAGGCGCTCGCCGACCGGTCCCGTAGCGATGCGCAGCACGTCGGAAGCCGGCGTTGCGGTTCGGGCTAAACCGGCGCTCCCTAGAACGCGAATACACACGGCATTGACCAGTACGTAGAGAACGATAACCGCCAGCATCCCACCCCAAAGCCCCAACGGAAACGCGCGGCCGGCGCTCTTGGTCTCCCTCGTCATAAATGTTGCTACCGTCGCACCGTTGTACGCAAACAGCACGGGAATCATCGCGACGCCAAAACCGGTGAGCGCATCGATCGGTGCAACGACCGTCGCACCCGAGTGATTCGCTACCGCCGGCTGGGCGATGAAGCCGGCAACGATGATGGCGCCGAGTCCCGCAACCTTCAGCAGCATTAAGACATTCTGCGCGCCGCCCCCCATGCGAACCCCGAGAGAGTTGACGACGGTGAGCGCGACGATCGCGGCTACCGCGAGAATCGTGGGTGCGACCCGAAAATTGGTCAGTGGCTCGAAATACCCGGCGAAAAGCACTGCGGCCGCCGCGATGCCGCCGGTAAGCGAAACGAGCAACGACGTCCAGCCATAGGCGAACGCAACCATCGGATGAAAGGCGTCGCGCAAGTAGACGTAAGCGCCGCATCCGTCCGGACGGCGCGCAGCCAGTTCGCCGAGCACGAAGGCGCCGAACAGCGCAACGATGCCTCCCGTGACCCATGCCCCGAGCATCACCACCGGTGACTGCACGCGCTGCGCCACGACCGATGGCGCGCGGAAGATGCCCGAGCCGATGACGCTGCCCATCACGATGAGCAACACGTCGAAAACGCCAAGGCGCCGTACGAGCGCAGCCATGCCGAGCGTCTACGGGAGAAGGCCTCTATGGCCTCCCGAGCCAAGCCGAAATTTCATGGCGATCTCGTACTTGGAATGCTCGCGGGATGGAGCGCATCGCTATCCAGCCGAACGGCTTGCGACCGTTTGTCTCGAAGACGGCGCACCGCTGCTCGTTCGATATGCTCCCCACAAGATTCGGCGTGAAACCATGGCGTCACGCCCTTGGACGGTGTGGCGCTACCGTGAACTGCTCCCGATCGCCGGCGACGAAGAACCAATATCGCTCGGCGAAGGCGCGACGCCGCTCATCCCGCTCTCGCGGCTGGCAAAGCAAATGGAAACCGAACACGCAATTCTCGTAAAGGACGAGGCCCAAAATCCAACGGGATCGTTCAAGTCGCGCGGTATGTCCGTCGCCGTTACCGTAGCGAAACGATTGGGGGTCCAGGCCTTCGTCGCGCCGAGTGCCGGCAACGCCGGCGGCGCGCTGGCCGCGTATGCCGCCCGAGCCGGGATTCCGGCGCGCTTGTATGTTCCCAAAGATACGCCTCGAACGTTGATCGACGAGATGCAGGGCTTCGGCGCCGAGGTTGTGCTCGTCGACGGACTGATCGACGACGCCGGTCGCATGGCCGCTGAGTACGCGCGCGAAACCGGTGCGTTTAATGTAGCGACTTTCCGCGAACCGTACCGGGTCGAAGGCAAGAAAACCATGGCGTTCGAGTTGGTCGAGCAACTCGGCGCAGTTCCGGGCACGATCGTTTACCCGACGGGCGGCGGAACGGGCATCGTCGCGATGTGGAAGGCCTTTGATGAGCTTCAGGAAGCGGGCTGGATCGGCGCAACCCGCCCTACGCTGGTCAGCGTGCAGGCCGAGGGATGCGCGCCGATCGTCGAGGCCTTTTGCCGTGGCGATGAATCCGCAACTCGGATCGAAGGAGCTTCGACGAGTATCTGGGGCCTGCGGGTGCCGAGCGGAATAGGCGACCGGCTGACGCTCCGCGCGCTTCGTGAGTCAAGCGGTTACGCGCTAGCGGTAACCGATGACGGTGCGCGAGCCGCCACGAACGAGTTGCATGCCTACGAGGGCATCGATGCTACCGTCGAGGGCGGCGCGACCCTGGCGGCGCTGCGACAGTTGCTTTCCGACGGCGCGGCCCTTCGCGGACCAATCATCCTGTTCAATACCGCAACGTCGCTCAAATACGGCGATCTGCACCAACCTTAAACGGGTCGGTCTCCAAGAATGGTGGCGCGGCGCATACGCCGGCGATTTGGAAAGTAATCGGCCAGCGCACAGTGTTGCGCCCAGCGGTTGTCCCAGAATGCCACCGTGTGCGGCCGCCAGCGCCAACGCACCTGAAATTCCGGTTGCGCCATATGCTCGAACAAGAATCGTAGTAGCGCATCGCCTTCGCGCGCCGAAAGGCCTTCGATGTGCGTCGTGAAGTCTTGGTTGACGAATAGCGCTTTACGCCCCGTTGCGAGGTTCGTGCGAGCGACCGGGTGAGAGACCGGCGGGTGCTCGGCGTATAGCTGTTCGCGTCGATCTTCCATGCCAAGCGCTCGAAAACGCTCCGGCGTAAAGTTCTTCGCGAACGAGTGCACGGCTCGAAGGTTCGACACGAGTTCCCGCAAGGGTGGCGAGAGCGTCTCGTACGCTAAACACATGTTAGCCCACAACGTGTCGCCGCCGATTTCCGGAATTTCTTCCGCATATAGCACCGCCGCTTGCGGGGGCTTCTCCAGGTAGGTAACGTCGTTGTGCCAGCGGTCACTGTTAGCTCGGCGAGTCTCATCATGCGCCAAGACCATGATCTCAGGCGCTTGCTCGTCGCCCGGATAGAACGGGTGCGTGTAAAGCGTCCCAAAGCGTGCCGCGAAATCGCGTTGCTGTACTGGGTCTAACTCCTGATGTTCGAAGAAAAGTACCAGATGTTGATCCAGAGCGGCGCTGATACTCGCTATCGTGCTGTCGCTTAGGACTGCACGAAGATCCACCCCAGCGGCAACCGCTCCAATGGAAGGCGTAAGGGGTGTTATTTTTAGAAGGCAAAGTGCCATACGCATTATTTATCGTGTCGGTAACGCTTTGGCAAGCCCGAGATCGATTCGAGGCGTCGCGCGTAAGGCATTACGCCGGAGCAGCAAGAATACGACAACGCTCTTTGTCCTGCGCGTAGCGTCGAGCCATCAGAGAACTCGGCTCCGGTCTCGCGACTCGTTGCCATCAGCAACTGCCGCGCGTCGTGGTGAAACGTGATCGAATCCTGGCGGAATGTACTCGCCTAACCGAGCTTGGGCATGCTTGCCAGCTCCTGAGTTGCATGTTGACCTCGGTACCAGGGACGATATTGATTAGAAGAGTTATGAGCCCGAGATAAGCGATCTTGGTCTAGAAATGCAGCTGGCCGTTACCCGTAAGCATACAACGCACTTTCCTAATACAGGAGTAGTAAGAATGCACAGTGACTACGTTACTACGAACGATGGCTTACACATCTTCTACAAAGACTGGGGCTCGGGCCGGCCCATCGTGTTCAGCCATGGTTGGCCGCTTTCGACCGACGACTGGGACACGCAAATGATGTTCTTTCTGATCGGGGATTCCGCGTGATCGCTCACGATCGGCGGGGTCACGGCAGGTCGACGCAAACTGCCGGCGGGCACGACATGGACCACTACGCAGATGATCTGGCGACGCTTGCCGAGCATCTCGATCTCAAAAACGCCATTCACGTCGGGCACTCGACTGGAGGCGGCGAGGTCGTGCATTACATCGCGCGTCACGGCGAAAGTCGGGTCGCCGCTGCCGTAATGATTAGTTCCGTTCCACCGCTTATGCTTCAGACACCGGCGAATCCGGATGGCACGCCAAAATCAGTATTCGATGGTTTTCAAGAGCAAGTCGCAAACAATCGTGCGGAATTCTATTACGAATTCGCCGCAGGCCCGTTCTACGGTTACAATCGGCCTGGTGCAAAGCCCCAGCAGGGGATCGTCCTCAATTGGTGGCGCCAGGGGATGATGGGTGGCGCCAAGGCCCACTACGACGGTATCGTTGCATTTTCGCAATTCGACTTCACTGACGATCTCAAGAAGATCGCCGTACCAACGCTCGTAATGCATGGCGATGATGACCAGGTCGTACCTTATGCAGACTCTGCACCACTGTCCCACCGGCTGGTGAAGAACAGTCAGCTGAAGACGTACGAGGGGTATCCACACGGCATGCCGACGACAAACGCAAACGTCATAAACGCGGATCTCCTCGCGTTCATTAAGACGTTATAAACGGCGCAGTCGCAACGCGCTAGAGCTTACAGCTTGCTCTGGCGCTCGCCGTTATGGCGACACTTTGAAAAGCAATCCGCAGCCTCCGCGGCAGTGCCCGCCGGCGCCGCTGAAGGCTGCGCCGTACAGGGTACCTACGGCATCGGCGCTCAGACTAGCGTGAGGAAACGCGCCTTCGGCTAAGCCTTTGAAATTGTGGAGAATGGTTTCTGTGTAACTCGAGCCTGAAGGAGTTAGCTCGAACACGATGCCGCCGCCACGAGCGCAGCAGAATTTCCCGCCGCTGACGGTTGTGCCAAAGAGATTGCCATTTGCATCGGACAGAAGCCCATTTTGGTTGGACGGAACGACGCCATCTCCGGGCGTGGTGCTGAAGTTGTGGATGACTCGTTCCGCGTAACCCGATTTCGCCGGAGTCAGCTCAAAAACCGTACCGCAGCCGATCCCGGAACCGCATACCGTGGTACTCCCGCCATAGCTGGTCGTGCCGAAAAGCGAGCCGGGGCGGGCGCCTGCGAGCTTTCTCCTCGCCAACAGGGCAGACCGCGGATTGCCTCCGTCATTCGCTCCGCCTTGGAAGCGATAAAGCACCTTTTCGTTGCCGGAAGACGTTATTTTGAACACGAGCCCGCAGCTGCTATCGGCGCTGGAAATCGGATAGCATCCGCTCGTGCCGCCGCCGAATTCGGTCGTGCCGTACAGCGCGCCCGTGCTATCGGCAATCAGCGTGTCTTTGGGATACTTGCCGTCGCTTCCACCCTGAAAACTGTAGAGGAGCTGTTCGCTGTAGCCCGAGCCGTTAGACGTCAGCTTAAAGACGGTGCCACATCCTGGGACTCCCGAACCGTTCGTGCACGTTGCAGATGTGCCACCCGTGTTTGTGGTGCCGTAGAGTGCGCCTGTTTTGTCGAGAAGCAGATTCCCTAGTGGGGATGAGCCGTCGGGTGAGCCCTGAAACGCATAGATCACCCGTTCGCTGTAGCCCGATCCGCTCGGCACCATTTCAAAGACGGTCCCGCAGCCGAAGGTGCAAGCAAAGGCGCCCCCGCCGAAGTCCGTCATGCCGTACAGTACGCCGTCTTTGCCGGCAATCAAGCCTGACTCCGAGCCTGCTCCGTCGCTGCCGCCTTGGAAAGAGTACAGGACCTGCTCGCTGCCCGAGGGCAATACTTTATACACGGCGCCGTCGTCGGACGTACCACCCCCATTCGAGATTCCAAAGATGTTGCCATTGCCGTCGAGTAGCACGTTGCCGAACGGTGCGCCCGCATCGGGCTTTCCTCCAAAACGATAGATCGCGCTCTCCTGACCCGCGTTCAAAGCGCGCATCAGTGTCGTCGGCGATCCCACCGACGGCCCGAGCCCGTTTGCTGGCGTGAGATTCGATTGGGGTGCGCCCGAACAACCGGCAAAAATAACGACGGCAAAGGCGATGCCCGCTGCGCCTATTCGTGAGTGCATGTACCCTCCGCTTAAGCACAACGGCGCCGAGCCCGATAAGGGGTCCGGTTAGGATGGAACACGATTGTCTTCCCATTGGCCAGACCCAGCGCCTAGTTGGCTGCTAGAATGATACATCTAGACGGCCCCATGAGCAAGCGAAGGGTCGGTCGTTACTAATAGTTGCCGCGCTACGTCGTAAATTGACAGTAGCAGCGGGAAAGCGCATTCTTGCTCCGAGGGCCCGATCGTGTCGATCTTGGGTTTTTGCTCTCGGCGCGAAACCGGTTTGTCCTCAGAAAAATGAGGAGTTCGATGGCTAGACGCCCAGCCAACCTCGTCGGCGCATTTCTTAGCGCGGCGATTTTAGCCGCCTGCGGCGGTGCAACGAGTGGCCTGTCTCCAACGAGCACCCAGAACGCTGCAACATCTTTCCATTTCGCCACCCCAGCTGGGCCAACGCAAATTCGAATTGCGGGCGACTCGTGCTGCTACATGGCGGTAGACCCGGCACTCAATCATATCTACGTCAGTTCTGGAATTAATCTCAGTGGTAACCACACGACCGTGGTGAAAGGAGGATCGTCTCTTTCAATCCTTGCAACCGTCAATAAATTCGGCGGAGCAAACAATGTGGATTGGAAGACGCACAACGTGTGGCTGCCGGGACTTTACGGTAGAGATGTTGACGTGTATTCCGGTAGAAAACTGTCCGACATCACGACGATTTCGCTGAGCCGTTGCCCAATCACCAGCTGGGTGGATGGTGTTCGCCGCTATGGTTGGATCGCGGCGCAGTGCGGTTCTGATAACGATCCCGTGTGGGCGATTAACGCCGACACCTACGCGGTCGTTGCCGGCCCTATCGGTAGCGGGGGCGTCATGGGTGGGATCAGCGTCCTCAACCCTGTAACCGGGAAATACTACTTCAACGATAGTGCGGGCAACTTTGAAGTCAATCCCTTAGCATCGTTTGCCCTTAGCCCCACCTCATTCGGCGTTGCCCTTGGTGTAAACCGGATCACCGACGTACTGTACGCGCAAGCCACTCACGGACTAAATATCATCGACGGGCGCAGCGAAAAGATCGAAAAAACCGTGCCCCTTTCGTATACGCCGAACTTTATGGGCGTCAATTCACACCTCAATCACATTTATCTTAGCGCAGGGCAGAACTCCATTCAAGTGCGCGAAGGCACCGGGGGGAAGGTGCTAAAAACCCTTAACTTAACTCCTGGAATCGTTATCCTGTCGCTCGGAGCTGACGACGTAAGAGCACGCATTTACATAGCCGGAACTATGGGCGGCAACGATTATCTCTATGAGGTCGAGGATAGATATTAGTTTCCCGCGCAGCCCAGATCGCGGCCCTGTCGATTTGCTCTAAGCTTATTGCGCCGGCAAATGGTATTCGACATGCGCGCCCACCAAACCGGAGAGCTGGTCGAAGAAGAGCGCGGTCCAATCCGCTGGTTTCATTAGTGCTCTAGTCTACGGCTCGATGGCGAGAACGGTCGGGCTAAGTTTCGAAGCTATATGGTCCTGACGAGCGTAACCCTTCGATCGTAAACTTTCATTTCCTAGACTTTGGTCGCCCACGGGGCAGACGTTTGAAGACTATTCGCGCTTGTCAGCTCTTGATTTTTCGAGGCGCATTTCGCATTGCGTAGTAAACGGAGACAGCTTTCGAAAGCCGTCATTGAAGCAATAGTTCCATGGCGACGACATCGACATATCGACCGTCGAGCCGACCGTTTCGCTTAAATACGCCGACCTCTACAAATCCAGCCTTTCGATAGAGTCGCTTTCCCTGCTCGTTAAAGTTGAGTGCATGAAGCACGATCTTGAAAAATCCTCGTTCGCCGCGTCTTGCATTAGGGTAAGGAGAAGCTTCGCACCGATTCCGACGCCGCGATGACTGCGAGCAACGTAGACAGAAAGATCTGCAATGTCTGCGTGGGCGCATCGATGCGAGAAGCGATTTAGCGAAGCCCAGCCGACGACTTGGCCCTTGTCCGTTGCTACGACAACGCTATAGCGATCGGTGTGCTGTTCCCACCATTGCGCCATCTCCTCATTGGACTTGGAATCAGTCTCCAAAGTCGCTATTCGGTCCTCGATCCCCTCGTTATAAATACGGCGCAAAGCCTCCAAGTCGGCGCCGGTGGCTCTGCGAACCACGACCCCAGTGATCGACGTGCGGACGCTATGCCGCGCAGCAGGTTCCATCAGCGTCCATTGTAGTTGTGCAGCACCTGGAATCGGCGGAGTCGCGAAGGACCGCATTGTCATCCTGAGCGGAGCGCCGAAGGCGCGCAGTCGAGGGACGCGGCCATTCGAATAAAAGCGTATAGTTCCGGGCGGCACTTTTCATTCTGCGTTACAATGAAGAAAGAACCTTGCCGACACTTCGACCACGCAAGTACCACAAATGCCCATCCGGTCCCTCAGTCATGGCTCCGACTTCGTAGCCACCATGGAAGGGCAACGATATTTCGCTAAACTGTCCACTCGGCGTCAATCGTCCCAGCATCGGGCGGAGCTGTGAGTCGCCATTGAGTGTGACCCATATGTCGTTGTGATAGTATTGCATGGCACAGAAGCCGCGTCCGATTTCAGGGTTGGTGTAACTGCCTAGTCTTCTCCCTGAGAGCGATACTTTGTAGATCGTCGACGTATTATTGTTGCAGACGTATACGTTATGATCCGCCGGCGAATAGGTCGTTAGGGTTCCCTGTAGGGACTCGACGTAGAGATATGGACTCCCAAGTGTCGTGTGCACGCAGTGTCCATCGAGCCCGCACCCGCGGAGGCCCCCTCGGAAATCGTAAAACCAGAGCTTCTTATCCGGCGTCACCAAAGTACGAATAAGATCTGGTGGGTCAATATACGATCCAGGACGTAGAGTAAAGAGCGTCGTTAACGCGCCATGCTCATTTACTTGGTCGATGTCGCCCTCTGTTTCAGTTACGC
>PLLA01000058.1 GCA_003140835.1 Candidatus Tumulicola scandinaviensis
GCGTAACTGAAACAGAGGGATGAGCGGTTTCAATACACTTACCGCACGGCAGAGTCCTCAACCCTTACGGTTCTGTTTCCAGCGGATACAATGATACGCCATGCGTGGGTTGCGTCCGCCAAGACTAATGGCGAAAAGATATTTGGTTGGGACGCAAAAGGAGTTTTTAACTGCGAGGTACCCGACGTTTCGAGGCAAGGTGTGAAGCCCGAAATGGTTCAGCTTCATGGCCCACTCGACCCCAGTCCGGTAACTGCAACGGATGTCTCTGCGGCAGTTCCTATCGCGGAATCCTTCGCGCCAACGACCTGCAAGGTTCCCTTTTCAACGGCATCGGTGCCTGGAGTAGTCGAACCAGCCGTTCCCGATTCCCTCACCGGTGTCTTGGCTCAACCGGCCGTGGCGATTCTCTACGTAGCGATAAGCGATAAAGGAAAGCTCGTTGACACGTGGATTCTCGCTACTTCTGGCTACCCAGCCCTCGACGCGGCAGCTTTAAACGCGACTCGTCTATCCAGGTACGATGCAGCGACTGCCTATTGCAGGCACGTCGGGGACGTTTATATCGTAGTCTATGAGTTCACTCCACCACCTTAGCGCAGTAGCAACGCCTGGCTGGAGCCGATGACCCGACCCTAGCACGTCAAGCCAAAGTCAATACGAATCGAGTTGACTATCGCTTTAGCCTCATCGAGGCGTTCGCCAGAGAGGTCTTCCCAGTAGGCCGCGACAGCCGAGAACCCTGGCTCACCTACGACCACGCTGCCCGAGCCCGACAAATCCCATCCCCAGGCTTGTCTGCCATTAAGGCATAGCTTTTTGTACTTGGTGAAGTCATACGCGCCACCGCCATCGATGATGGTTAGGAGCGGTTGAGTACCGTCACCCTCGAAGAGGTCATATTCCATCGTCTCGAAGTTTTCTTTTCGCTCGCGTACCTGTACGGTCGATGGAACATTTAGTTTTACGCGGCCATCGTCCCAGGACAACGCCGTGAGCGAAACCGCCAGTAGTGCAGGTATCATGCTATCCTCAGGCCGCGTAGCAGGTTTTTTCGGGCTTACCAGATGCAAGGTCCGTTTTACAGGCAGGTTGGTAGCGCCTTCGAGAATACTTCGGTATGCGGGCATTATTGACGGCCAGTATGATTTTGGCGCTGCTGACTCCATATTCCAACGCCCTCGCCCAACCGGTTACCCAAGTAGCCCTCCCCGACAACTGCGACACAGCGTTCAACCTGCTGTATCAGCAATCGACGACTCTGGCCAATGAGAAGCGATACGTTGAAGCTGCGGCACTAAGGGAGGCTTCGGCGAATGTCTTCCAGGACTGCCTTCATCAGGGTCGTGCGCCTCGGGACGGTGAATATCCACTTGACGGGGTGGGAGCATACGTTGTTGCCGGAGTGTTTTGGCATTTGGCAGGCCAAGTGACCGAAGCAAAAAGGGCTCTTGACGCCGGAAAGGTCGCTCTCCAATCGGTTCTACATGACTACACGTCTACGACGATTGACCCGGCCGCACTAAAGCATCTGCAAGAGATGATTAGCAATGCTGATTCAGGCAATTGGGCCGTCTGGTCTGAAAACGACGAACCGAGGCCAACTGCTAGTCGCATTGCGCCGTCGAAACTCATGCAACATGACTGGTGGAGCCATCTAACTCGTGAGGAGAAGCTGAAGGTCGTCGAAGGCGAAATAGATGGACTCGTAAACGGATGGTGGCGCGCCTTCACTGATTATGATACTAAGGTTTGGCTGATGCTCATAAATGACAAGCTGAAGAAATCGTCCGATTGGACTCTTCTTGACAAAGAACTCAGCAAGGTTTCCCGAGATGTAAAAGGGACGCCACCGTCGTTTTCAAAGAAGTTAGGCTTTTACATAAACGGCATCGATGGCTTCTACGATGCTTATCCCAGTGCGAGTCGGGTGACAGTGGGAAATATTATGCAGTGTTTAAGCGACAAGCCATGGCAGTCGTGTGCGGACGTCGCCAAGCTATTTAGCTCCTCGGGTTCGAGCCGCTAGATGGTATTTGCCCTAGCCGTCTTAGTGTCGCAGCAATCAAACACCGCGACTTCGTCTGCAGTTGTTTGTCCACGGAAACCTGTTACATTTATAACCGCCGGCCTCCTCAAGTCTACGGCACCAGCACACCTTGCAAAGTCGGTCATTCCATCGGAAGTAACAGTTACCGTAAATCTCTATGGAGTCGTAGAATCCGTAGCTCTGCATAAATCGAGTGGCCACCGGGAAGCCGACGTCGAGGCTGTCAAGCTTGCCCGTATGAGTACCTTTGCGCCCGAAACCGAGGGCTGTCATCCCGTCCTGGGAAGCGGCACCTTCGCTGTTGAGCTTCGCTCGAACGGCGGCATCAGCGTAACCGGTGCCAAGTCGGATTATCCTATACCGTTCAATGCGGAATCAGACGTTAGCGGAACCCACATCGGTACGCCGCCGGTGTTTGGGGTCGGGATGGGCAAGACGCCGGTCCTGAACCACAAGCTTGTTGTCGCGGTCCAGGTTTCACGTCAAACGCTATCGCCACAAAGCGCCGCCATTGCAGCTTACGAGTTTCTGTTCACGTACAATGTAAAGCGGATGCCTGCGGGGGCCGTATACATCGATGTAATCGTCTACGAACCTCCTAACGCACTTGGCGCGTTCCCGTTCTCTGGCTACGTCTTCTCGCGAGACTCGGACAACCGGTGGCAGTCGCGGCCTGTTTCAAAGAACGAAATTACGGCCATAGAAGAGGCTCTTGGAATGGTTCAACTACCCTAGCCTTGCGGTATCACGAACACGCACAGGTGCGAAGCCTCCACAGCCACTCCCGGCCTAGAAGGATAGAGGGCCTTTCGTCGATGCCGACGCGCAAGGTGGCCTTATTAACAGTCCTTTCGGCTGTCGTCCTTCTTGCCTGCAATCGCAGCTTCACGAACGACATTGCATTTCAGGCTCCTCCGGGTTGGGTCTACTCACCAGTGCCATCAGGCGGCGAGGTTTGGGTGAAGGGTTCTGGCTTGCACGAAAGCATTATGGCGCAGAGCGTCACTAATCCGCTTCCAGTTCATCGCGAGCCAGAATGGAAAGACATTTCCATCTGCGGCGGCCATCGTGCCGTGCTCATGGTCAAGAGGCACAATCAGGACCAAATCTGGGAGGGTGTAAGCACAGACTGGGGCCCACGCCGGTACATGGCCGTTTACGTGCGTCCTAGCAACGTTTCACCGGACCCGCAGGCTGAAGCTGCGATTCGGTCACTGTGCCTGAAGAACACACCATGAGGCGGCGCAAGTGGCGGTTGGCTGCCATCATCATCTGTGTGATTGTGTTTGTTGTTGGCGTTCTGGCCTTTTTGACCATAGGCGTACCCGACATACCTGGGCGAATTAAAGAATCGATGGCTTTGCGCGCGCTGAAGGGTCGCCCGACTAGAACCTCGTTCGAGCGCACGCTCCGTATTATTGGTGCGCCTTGGTACGAGGGCGAGACGTTCACGGCAGGTCAGTCGTATCCAGGGGATGGACTGGCCGTGAAATGCGAGACGTTCTGCGACACCAGGTTGCAGGTTACTTTTACGCATACCATTGGCCTTTGCGTGGTCTTTGGCGACGTTCTGACCGTGTATTTCGATAAGAATCAAAGGTTTGACCGTTTTAGGATTGACTCTGCCGCCGATGGTTGTTAAATCGGCGGAACGGGAGTTGCTTTCCTATGCGCTCAGTGACAGAAGGATATTGGTTAGGAAGCGAGCCGCAGGTTTGGTTCTTCTTACTGCGTTGATTGTGCTCTCAATACCGACGACTGCTCAGGCGCAGCAGCCTTCGGCTCCGCAGTCATTATCTGCGCCTACTTCGCCACCTACGTGTGGTAGGCCAAACTCGGATGTTTGGCCGGCGACAACTATCTTGGCCGGTTGACGACAACTATCTTGGCCGGTTGAGGGCCTAAGCCGGAAGGTCCAGGAGCGGGGACCGCGAGCGCCGACGCGAGGTCGAAGGCTCGTGGAATGCCCGGCAAAAGGATCACCGATCACCAAGTGCTCAAGTTCAAGGCCCAGCGCCGCACGCGCACCCAGTCTGCCGCAGCCGCCAAGGCCGGCATCAGCGAGCGCAGCGCTCGCCGCATCGAATCCCTCGAATCGCTGCCTTCACAACGTCCGCCGCGACAATGGCGGACTGGCCCCGATCCGCTTGCGGCCGTTTGGGAAGCCGAGCTGGTGCCGTTATTACAGACAAGCCCGCATCTGAGCGCCGTGACGTTGTTGGAAGAACTCCAGCGCCGCCATCCGGGCGAATACGGCTCCAACACGCTGCGTACGCTTCAACGGCGCCTGCGGCAGTGGCGCGCAACGCATGGCCGCGAGCGCAACGTCTTCTTCGCGCAAGAACATCCGCCGGGTCGTCAAGGCCTCTCCGACTTCACCGACGCCGGCGGCCTGGGAGTAACGATCGCTCGCATGGTGTTCCCGCATCGGCTGTACCAGTTTGCGCTGGCGCATTCCGGATGGCGGTCAGCCGAAGTCGTCGACGGCGGAGAAAGTTTCCAGGCCCTCTCGGCTGGTTTGCAGCGCGCGCTCTGGCGCTTAGGCGGTGCTCCCGAAGAGCACCGCACGGACAGCCTTTCGGCGGCGTTCAAGAATCTTTGCGATCTGGAGCGGCGCGAGTGGACGAGCCGCTATGCGGCGCTGTGCGCGCATTATGGGATGCGTCCTTCTCGCAACAACCCAGGCGAATCGCACGAAAATGGCAGCATCGAATCCCGCCACGGGTCGCTCAAGACGGCGCTACGCCAAGCGTTGCTCTTGCGCGGCTCCAGCGCTTTCGACGATCGTCAGGCGTACGAGGCATTCATCGAGATCGTCGTACAGCGCATGAACGCACGCGTAGAGAAACGCCTGGTTGCCGAGCGCTCCGCACTGCATCCACTTCCGACGCGCCGAACCGCGGAGTTTGACGAGCTGCCGGCGCGCGTGAGCAAGTATGGCATCTTCACCGTGAAAGGCGAGCAGTACAGCGCGCCGAGCCGGCTCATCGGCCATCGCTTGAGCGCGCGCGTGTACGTCGATCGCGTAGAATGCTATCTGAGCGGTCAATGCGTGTTCGAGTGCCCGCGCGCAGTTCGCTCCACCGGGCAACGCCATGCACGACAGATCGATTACCGCCATCTCGTCGAGAACCTCAAGCGCAAGCCTGGAGCCTTTGCCCGCTGGGTATTTCGCGACGACGTTTTCCCGCGCACGATCTATCGGCAGACCTGGGAGAACCTGAACGCCCAACTTCCCGAACGGCAAGCGTGCAAGACCATCGTCGGCCTGCTGGCCCTGGCCGCTGACGGCCACGAAGCAACGCTCGCGCTCGAACTCGAGCAGCTGCACGCAAGTAACGAGCTGCCCGATCTGGACATGCTCACGCAGCGGCTTGCGCCGCGCCCGAGTGCCATCCCCTGCGTTGTCGTAACGCTGCCGTCGCTGACGGCGTACGACGCGCTTCTCGAGGTGGCATCATGAGCGGTGCAAAGCTCAACGCCGACGGCCGTCTTGGAATGATGTTGACCGAACTGCGGCTGCCGACGATCAAACGACTGGCCACCGAACTCTGCGATCAATCCGATCGCGAAGGCTGGCCGGCACGTCAGCTGCTTGAGCGGCTGTTGGAGCAAGAGATGAACGAACGCGAGGTTCGGCGTTTCGAACGGCATCGCGCCGCCTCGGGGCTTAGCCCTGACAAGCGGCTTTCGAGCTTCGACTTCTCCGCCGTTCCAACGATTTCGCACGCACGGATCATCGCGCTGACCGAAGGGCACGAATGGCTCGATCGAGGCGCTTGTCTTTTGGCGTTTGGAGCACCCGGAAGCGGCAAGAGTCACTTGCTTAGCGGGATTGGACACGCGTTGATCGACGCGGGGAGACGCGTGCTCTTCACGCGTTGCAGCGATTTGGTGCAACGCCTTCAGGCTGCGCGGCGGGATTTGCGGCTTCCGCAAGAACTGACCAAGCTCGACCGTTTCGACTTGATTATCCTCGACGACCTGAGCTATGTGCGCCGCGACCAGGCTGAAACCTCGGTGCTTTTCGAACTGATCTCCGAACGCTACGAACGAAAAAGCATCGGGATCACCGCCAACACACCCTTCTCGCAATGGGGCGATGTTTTCGTGGATCCGGCGATGACCTTGGCGGCGATCGATCGGCTCGTTCACCACGCGACGATCCTCGAGATGAACGTTGAAAGCTACCGCCGGCGTAGCGCACAGGAAAAGCAGACGCGTCAACCTGCTGGTAAAAAATAAAAATCGCGCCAGCTGTGGACAGCGTGGATGAGTTCCACAAGCATCAGGTTGCGACAAGCAAGGGGCTCATCCACCCTGCCCACAGCACGACTGCTGCTCCTATTTCTTCAAGGAAAAGACGAGGAACGGAAGGAGGGCATAGCCTCCGCATCCGAAAGCGCCGACCTATACTGCTGACCCGCTCCGCAGCGGCCATGATAGTTGTCGCCGGGCGGTCAGGATAGTTGTCGCCGAGCAGATGTTTCAGTGACGGAAGCGGCAGAACCAGATTACCCCGAATCAGCGGGGAAGTTGAACCTAGGACCCGTCTCGGTTCTAGTTCTTGTTACGGTGGATTCTGCAGGAACCGTCATCGATACCACCATTTATAAGAGTTCAAATAACAAAGCAATGGACGCTGCAGCCATAGCGGCCTCGCGCAAAGCAAAGTACTTGCCAAAGGTGGTGAACTGCCAACCGACCCAGGGTCAGGGGCTATTCGTAGCCTACTTTGCTCCAGAGATTACTGGCGCCGACGAGTGTCCCGCCGCGAAGGCGGGGGCTGATAAAGTCCTCCTGGAAATGCGAAAGGCAAAAGCCCTGCTTTCTTCTGGCGACGTAAGTCAGGCTTTCGTCGTGTACAAGCGAGCAGAGAACGAGTCTAACATCGCGCGCTTCAAGGACTGCTACGACGCGCACATTAGGGCCAGCATCCAGCTTGGCATCGCCGCAATGGGGTCGTTCATTGGAGTGCTGGCGTTTCAGGAGCATCAAGACTCTCAAGACAAATGCGAGAAGATGCATTTGGAGTCCGGACGATACTATGTGGCGCAATCATGGTCGGCTCTATCGTCCGCAGGCTTCTTAAACCAACCTTCGATGACTCTGACTGACGAAGGGAATCAGCTTTTCCACGACACCTCGGTGCTCGCGCGGCGTGTTAGCCTGAGTCTGCCGCCCCTCACGGCGTCGGATACGATAAGTAACGCCTTCGTGTCCCGGTATGGGTTCTACGATGTTCCCGGCTGTGACTTACGATTTCAGCCGAGGACTAACTGGTTTGGGTAGCTGCTAAGTCATCCAAACTACTCGGTGAATGATTCAACAGAAACAACCGCTATTGCGTTACAATCGAAGTGAGCCTCGCAGCCGAACGAAGTCGAGATAGCTACTGAGAACCGCTCGGCTTTGGAGCCAGAGCTAATGACGAGTTCGTAGATGACGTTTTGGTGATTAAAATCAGCGAGGTCGTGCAGACGTATATCTGCAAACTGGAGCCGGACTAAGACATGGTTTTTGAGAACGTGGTAGCCCTTTTGGTCCACTTCACCCGTTGACTCAAAGACGTGGATAAGGCACTCCAGGGACGGAACTACCGGGCCTCGGCGCAGGACTAACTCGATAATCTCGGCGTCGTGGAAGGAGGGCCACACGCCGAATACCGATGTTAGCGCCTTAGCATTTTCTATGTCCCGGTCAGGGTCGAAGGTGTTCATGATTCTGGCCATTCGTTATGGGCGGTTGGGGACAAAAGCGTCACGCCCCGCGAGAACTACCTCACTCAGAAACGATTGAGATGCGTCTCGATGTTCCTTGCCAAAGTGCCAAGCCTCCGTGGTCCAATCCCTGCCAAATACCGTGACGAGTTCCGTGCCATCGGACCAATGAAACGACTTGCACGGCGATTTAAACCCTCGCGTGAAGCATAGGCCGTCTCGCACCGCTCCTTTGGGAGGAGTAAAATCCTTGTAAGTCGTCATGCCGAACATCAGCGACTGTTTGCTGCGACCGATTGACAGGGTCATATTTCCCACGTAATAGGAACGAGCGGTCAAATCCAGGACCGCCACCCTGTTTCTGTCGTCAGTGATTAGGGAGAGGATACTAAGGTCCGAAGCGTCCCACTGGTACGGGTCTTTGCCGTACCAGTAGTACGTCGCCCCGATTTTTTCGTCTGGATGACCTGCACTTGCTATAACATCCCGGAGGCTGGAGCCGAGAACGATTCCGTCAAGCGAGTACGTGCCCGCGCGGAGGCCGACTGGCAAGAAGGCGACGACCATAGCTGCCAGACTTGTCAAAACGCTGCGTCGAACAAGCGTCAAAAGCAGCTTAACCATTTGAGTAGCCGAAGCGCCGCCTTCGCGAACAAACATCGTACGTAGGCTATCCTGCTGCGCGCGATTCGGTTCCCCATGCATCGTATCTGATGCGCGCCCCAAAGAAGGTCGAAAACTTCGGGCTTCCCCGGATATTTTATTAGATAGCCAACTGAACGTCGAATGTCATCAGGTTGCAGGTTTAGAAACGTAGCGATGCGCGCGCTGCGGTCAATGGTTACCGGAAGTCTGCACAGTAAGCCTCCTGGCTGAGAAAACACGAGGTTTAGCGTGTATTGTCCCGATGGCAGCCCCTCTCCGTAGAACGCGCCTTCGTCTAAGTCCAATGGGATGTTACTACCATTCCCGGTCGCGAGAAAAGCGCTTGTAACTCCGCTCATCGGAAGCGTACCGGCAAGGTAGGACTCAAAATCGTAAATCTGGCGCCCATGTTCGCGAAGTACCAGACCGATATTACGGTCGTGGTTTTTCAACACCGCCCTCTGTTTCAGTTACGCG
>PLLA01000111.1 GCA_003140835.1 Candidatus Tumulicola scandinaviensis
CATTCCAAGAGCCCTTCGCAGGGCCGGTGGCGGCCACCCAGTGGAGGCTGTCGGGCGTGAACATAACGGGAGCCGACTGCATCGCGGCGAGCGTAGCGCCGGCAGTCACGAGCAGTCCCATAACAAAGCACGAGAAGAGTTTCATCGACTATCCTTTCATCGAGGCCTATAGAAATCCAACGAGATTTGCTTGCTTTTCGCTACGACGAAGACGGGGGCCCTTCGGCTTCTCCGCACGCCGATTCATGATCTTAGTCAGGGGTCAGAAACAGGCCGGTTTGGGCCGGAACGGCTAGGGACCGACAAATTGAAAAACCACTACAGGGTAAGGCTTTTCAGTATCAGTCAGGATTGGCGAGGACCGCAGTTATAGTTTTCGAATCCCGCTGGGGCCTACATTTTTCGTCCTTATTTTACAAGGGTTTCTCATCGTCAGGATGCGCGCGTGGGCCCGTTGTGGGCCCGAACCTGCAGCGAGCGCCTCGGTGACGGCGCCGCCAACCAGCGTATCGAGCTACGCTGCGTGCTTTTCTTGCAAAGTTACGGGCCGCCATGGGATTTGTCGACTTTCATATAATACGACTAGTAGCCGCCTACGATTGCATCGCTGACGAGTGCCTCTGCTTTCGCTAAGGGAACTCCTAGCCGGTTCATATAGTTAGCGCTAAAGGTGCCGCCGGAATTCGGTCGATGCGATCGGCGGGCTTAGTGGTGCTCTCTCAGGACCAGACGAAAGAAAGCCTATCATTCGGGCTCTCTTATTCGTGGTGGCGGACCGGGGAAGGCCCGCAATCGAGCGCGCCATTAATAACTACCGCTGACGCGCGGCTACGGATTGGACGCGATCAGCCCAATGCGGTGCGCTTCCCTAAGGGTCCAAATCTAGTTTGCCGGAGCCGGAGCGAACGCCACGGCGTCCGGAGGAAGTCCGCTCTGGATCTGCTTTCGAAGGCTATAGCTGTAGGCGAGGGAGGGGTAGGAATAAAGGTCCACTCTGCCTGAGGTCATGTTCGCACACGCCAGCATCGTTTTGTTTGCATTGAACGCGCACTGCCACGGCTGGCCCTTCAGCGGATATACTGTGGGGCTTCCGCTATACGGCGGGGCGTAGACGTTTACCGTGTTCTTCAAAAGATCGGGAACGATCATATTGCCCGATTGATCGAACAAGATAGATCCCGCTGGTTGACCTAACTGCCCGAGCAGGATTCTCTGACCGTGTTTGGTGCTTCCGCCTTGTTTGAAGCGTATGACGTAAATATCGTGAGTGTGTTTGCGTGTTTTGGAAGCACAGCACGCAACGTACACGTTTCCAAGGGAATCAACACCGACTGCACTTGCAACATAATTCAAACGTCTATCACTCAGTTGGCCTGTAGGGCTGGTAGACCCGTTGGCATACACCGAAACCATGCTGCCATTTTTCCCGATTTGACTCCCTGACTGCGAGACCATGAGAACGAACTTCGTTCCATCGGCCCCGAAGACAATTCCGATCGGATCGTAGTACGGAGGAGGCGCGAGTGTTACGCCCTGCGCTCCGCAGTTTGGGGCGAACGATATAACCTTAAGGTTGGGGCCATTCTCGGGCACCCAAAGTGTGCCATCGGCGTCAACGCCAATGCTGTTTACAAGGCCGTCACCTTGGAAATTGCAAAACGGAGGCTTGTGCTGGCGAGCTGGCATTTTATATGCCGCGCCGGTTGCCTCACCATCGCTTACATACAGGATCGCGGCGGTCTTTCCGGGGTCGAAGCGCAAGCCATCGGCACTAACTGGCTTCCTTGCTGATCCGAAGACCTGCTTTCCCGCAGCCAAACCGCTGGTGTTTAAGCTTGTGCCCGGGCCTATGCTCGACGGTATGGAGTCGGCTACCGACCCAGGCGTACCATTGCATGCCGACAGCAAGGCAGTAACGGCGACGAGTCCAACAATAGTACGAGTTCTTTTGGTACTGTTCATAACTAAAAATCGCTCCTCCGACAGCGTGGCATCAATGCCACCAGCGTGGGACCTTATTTGGTCGCCAAGCGCAACAGCGCCTCAATCCAACGTTTTCGCCGATGCTCATCCGACCATTGTCACCCTACCTGACAGAAAACTCTACGCGAAGCGAGCTCTCCACATCCTTGAAACCTCGGCGCCTCAGACAACCATACGGTCCGCAAGGGAGGCCCGGTGTCTCAATGCTGGCATTCTCCCTACGTCAAGCCCCGCGCCTCGTGTTCCGGCCGTTGCCGGTCAGGTGATACAACGTATTTCGCGCCCTTTCGAGCTCTACCGGATGGCTGGCGAGCGACAATGCCTCGACAGATCGCCGAACGGTTCTAACGGCATCGCCAACGCGCTGCATTTTGGCCCACGCTTTGCCTTCGAGGTGAAGGCTCACGCCGAACAGCTCTGTATATCCCAGGCGAGAAAAGAGGAACGCTGCTTCGTCAGCCGCATTCATGGCCTCCATGTCGGCACCTCCGGCAAGTCGTACGCGAGCCGTGGTAAGGAGAATGTGCGCCTCCAGGTCTGGTTGGTCCGGAAGAGTTGATTGCGCTCCCTCGAGCAGCATCCGCATCGCTGCGCCATCTTGCTGCGCGCACTCGCTCAACATATTAGCGAACGTCAGGAAAAATGCAGCTTTCGATCGGCTTGTGGACAGGCCACGAACGATCGGAAGCAGCGACGAAAACAACTCGAATGCCCGGGCCGCTTCTCCACGAAAGCGATAGATCCACGAGAGAAAAAAAGAGACTTCGACGGCGCTCATAATAGAGTTTCGCGCAAGAGCTGCGTCGTAGCACGCGCGCATCTCCTCTTCAATAGCACTCGGATCTGACCATACGAAGGCTGAAGCGGTAGCTAGCGCCACGCGTGCAGCCAGTTGTAGTGATTGATTCGGGCGAGCCAAGTCTCGGAGTTCGTGTTGTGCTTCGCGTGCCGATTGGCAGGCTTTCTCATACTGACCAATGGAAGCCTCAACGCAGGATTGCGTGATGAGTGCACGCGCTAGGCTTGCACAGGCATGCTCACGATCAGTGCCGGCTAACAGCGACCTAAGCCCGACAGCGGAACGACGCAGAAGGGCCTGAGCGCTAACCATTTCCCCGCTGTTTAGCGCGATCTCCCCAAGAACGCACTCTACAACGCTTCGCGCCAACGTATCGCCGTCGGTCAAGATCGCTTCGGACAGGGCTAGCCTAGCGGCAGATTCGGCATCTTTTCTCCGACCCTGCGCTAAAAGCAATCGCGCAACGTGCGAGTTCACAATAACGCGATCACGCAGGCTGTCGATTTGACCGGCGAGTCGGGACAATGTCGTCTCCGCAGCATCCAATTGACCCAGTTGCTCGAGCATATGAGCGTATGAGAGATGCAAGTCGAGAGGCCGTGCGACCGTAACGGTCGCGCGTTGATGTTCCTGGCGAGCCACAATGAGTTGGCGAGCAATCGCATCGGTGGCTAAGGCGCGATCACGGTAGAGCTGCCGTTCGGAAAGGCCAAGCGACTTCGCAACCGCGCTGACCGGCTCGCCATCCAACGCGGTGCGTTCGATTATGATGCGCGTGCGCGACGGCTCTCCAGCTATAGCTGACCTAACGATTGCATCAATCGATTCCATCCAGAACTGGTCGCTGTCGCTCGCATCTATATATGCCGGCATATATCGTGTCACCAGGCCGTCTCGGCGAAGACGCTGTGGCTGATGGAAGTACCGTAGAACCCTGCGCGCTGCCAAGACAGCATCGGGAGGAATAGGTACGCTCGGAGTCTTGTTCGACCGCGGTCGGCCGTTCGGTCTAGCCACGAGTTTCACGACAAGCAGCGGCCTGCAGCTTGCCGAACCGGTGCAGCGGCCTTCCTAGGGTTCGACGAGGTGGATCTGCATGTCGAACAAGGGTAAAAGCCAAGGTCGGCCTGCCTTAATGCTGATGAGGTTCTACATCATTCTTGCGCCCTGGCGCCCTCCCCTGGCCGTGGATTTCCCAACTTCGCCAAAGAGGGCTATCGCGGAACGACGGTCATCGGTGGCGGGATGTTCGGGGGCGCGCCTCGCGTCACGCCGAAGTTCTCCATTGGCACGATTTGCATCATTCCATGATGTGTCCCAAAGTGCGCTCGCGCGCTATGAGTAAGGTTCACACTGGCGTTCCGGGATGTGGCCTTGCGAACCGAAGAGTGTTTGCGAGCTTGCTAACCAACGAATTGCGTCACACTAAAATTGAAGTCCTTAACCGGCTTTTATTTCAGCGACTTGGGCTTCGTTCCTGACGGCTGAGACTTTGAGGCTGTGCGTCGCCTTTGCGCACTTGGCTTCGAGGGGTCGGCGCGCGTTTTAAGCACGGCTTGCGGCGCTTCTTCGGCGTCAACGGGTCCTGTTAGTTCGGCCACAAGGTGGTCGGTCGGGGCGACGCCCGGTGCACGCAATGTGATAATGAATCCGCCCCCGACCGGGTAAGTATCCGTTGCCATTGCACCAGCATATCAGAGTAAGCGACTTTGCCCCGCCTCAGGCTCATTTGAACCAAGTGTATAATTCCCGCTTAGGGGGTTCGTGCCGAAGGCGGGCAGTCGGCATCCGCTCTGGCCTTCGCCATTACGTATGAGTCCTCACATTCCACACTTTGCGAGGGTTGGCAGCAACGACGTTCACAGAGTGCGTGCGACCGTTGCCGCGAGAACTGGCGCTCTTGGTTTCGACGTAAAGCACACAGATCGCGGAAATTATGATCCGCGTAAGGAGTCAGGCTTTGAGCCGGCGTACGACCCCCCATCTCCACGATCGGCAACGCCTTGATACCGTTTAGCTTTCGCTTTCTTTGGCTTGGCAGATCGGTGGCAATGGTGGCCTGTCTGACCACCTAATGACCACCACAGGAGAGGTCGGCTTCGTAATCGGCATCGACTATGAGCCTGGTGGCAAAGATGGCGTAGTGCAAATCGTCATTTCGTTGCTGAGCGGCGTTCACAAAGGACGTAGGAGTGTGAAGCGGTACGAATGGTACGCGCATTCGGGTGACCCAACGAAGGTCGCGCTAGAAGTGATTGACGTATACCGAGAATTTGCCGGTAAAGCCTAAGCCAGTGCTACCCGGTGGACCGCCTGTGTAACGCAATTCTCGCAAATCCCGATCGACGCCATCACGCCCCAACCGCATCTGAAGCCTGACGCTTGCATTCGCACGCCCTGCAAGGGCGCGGATCGCGGTCGATCCTGGCGTGCCTGTTCGTTCCCACGCAGCCGATAAACGGGAAGCGGAGGGCTAGGAGTTGCGCACTCGGAAGCGATCGGCATGTTGCCACAGCATGTTTCGACCCTTGCCTGGAATTCGTTCCACTCCGAGTTGATGCCACGCCTACAGGCTTTTGACAGACAGTTCAGGCGCATCATGGCGGAAGCGGCAGCAAACGGGATCACGCCCACAATCGACATTTTCATGAATGCCGTCACGGAGGAAGTAGCTGCACGATCAGAACTGGCAACGCAGCAGCTCATGCGGGCGGGTGAGAATGGCGGATTGCAATACTACGAAAATTTGGATAGAGAGTTGTGCGAGGAGCTTCAGCGTATCACAGAAAGAGCATTTGATGATATCTCCGCTCGCTGCCACGATGGACTAAGCGCGTCCTCCGATCCAGACGCCTCGATTTATCTCTTTGATGTCGTGTTGCGTAACTGTATCAGCACAGGCGTCGCGAGCGGATGGGCCGACCTGCATCAATATGCGCAGTCGTTGCGGACAAAGCGCACCGCAGGCCGGCACAGTTGGCTGAACAAGGCTTTTTTCGTGGTGCTGGGTGTGATCGGAACCGTTATCGCCCAGCAGTTACCCGGCTGGTTTTCTGCGGTCGCCGGCCAGCTTAGCAAGCACCGCTAGCGGACCCGACATTGGGTGACGCCTGGCTGACGAGCAAAGGGGAAGCGAATGAGCGAGAGTTCTTACAGCTGCGGGTGCAGTGGCGACAAAATTGGGTGCAACATGTGCGGTAAGTGCAACGAGCATTGCGCGTGCCCGCCTTCGATCGGTCATGAGGGTGACATGGGCTCCCCGG
>PLLA01000055.1:0-28241 GCA_003140835.1 Candidatus Tumulicola scandinaviensis
CATGAATTCTTCTGACGAATCCACTTTCAAGCCAAGGTGTTTCTCGAATACGTCGAAGTCGCGATCGCTATGCAGAAGTTGATGACCCGCTTCTATGCAGAAGGTCGCAATGAAGCTGTCGATTGTGCTACGAATCGTGATGCCCAGACCCCGCAGCTTCCGGTAGTTTCGCGCAGAGGCGACTGCCAGGGCGTTGCTTCCAGTTTCGTACAGTGCGAATTGACTCATGACCTTCAGCGCGTCTGAGAATTGATCGTCGCTGCGAATTCCCTGTAGGACCTCGCAGAGAATCAGGCTTGTGACGCCAATCCGGCGAAGATCGCTGCGCTGTTCCAGCCAATCGGTTTGAGGGGTTGAACGATCGGACAAATAGTCGATCAGTACGGAGGTGTCGACGATGACCATTGCCTAGCGATGACTTTCTTTGCCTGTCGTGCCGGATTTGACATCCGGTTTACCTGGCTTGATCCAATGTTCAACGGAAACACGGTTCTCCGCTTGACGTTTGGCCAGAATCTCTTCGTCCGGCGCGAACCAGTCATCATCGTGCCCTCGCCACACGATCTTTCCTCGAAGATTGCGAATGGCGCCCTGCGCGTGAATCTGCACCAATTTGCGCAATGCCGCTTCCACCGCGGCCTTCTTGGTGGTTGCCCCAGTCGCCTTCATTGCCTGCTTCATCAACTTGTCGTCAATGTCGATGTTGGTGCGCATAAGCCGCTCTCTCCCTATGTGTAAAGATAGCACAATCTATGTGTATGCGGCGCCGGGCATTCTTCTGTTGGAGATCGGACTGCCCTACTACTTCAGCCGTGCGCCGATTGGGACTTCTTCGAGGAAGCCAGCGAGGACGGGCGCACCGTCGGGCAGTGAGGCGGCGAGCAGCATGCCATTCGATTCGAGGCCTCGCATTTTGCGCGGGGCAAGATTGGCCACGATGACGATTTTGCGGCCGATGAGTTTCTCCGGCTCGTAGTATTGTGCGATGCCGGCGAGAATCTGGCGCTTCTCGTAGCCTAGATCGACTTCAAGGCGCAGCAGCTTGTCGGCCTTGGGGATGCGCTCCGCGACGAGCACCTGGGCAACCCGCAGCTCCACTTTTGCGAAATCATCGATAGTGATGTGCTCAGACTCTCCGGAAGCGGCGGTTGGCTCGGAAGCAGTCTGCTGCGGCGCCTGGCTAGGGTTTGGCTTTTTGTCTTCCGGCACCTGTGGTGGGGCTGACTCTCCTGCGGCTGATTGCTGGGGTGTCAGCGGTGCGTCTACCGGCGCGTCTGACGGTGTCGAGCTTAGCCGACTACTCGAGAGATCTGCGGCAACCTGGTGAACCTTGGTGGTTTCGACCGGCTTCTCCCTATCGTGCGAGACAACGGTGGTGGGGGTCAGATTCTCATTCGCTTTTGACTCGTCCGGGTCCGTCGACATGACTGGAGCAACGGACGGAGAGGCGGTGGGCGGCGCTGGAGCCGCGGGCTGATTCTTGCCTGCGGTTTCCGAGCTTGCAGCTTCAACGGCGCTGCGATTGTTTTCGTCTTCGAGATTTTGCATGCGTTCCACTGCGTCCTTCTCCGCGCGGGGAAACAGCGGCGCGGGCTCGCTAAACTTCGTTCCGGGCTTCAATCCGCCCCACGCAAGGTGGGTGAGGAAGGATTGCTTCGCGGCATCGGCGATCTCGCCCAATCCAAGCTGGCGCCAGACTTTGGCTGCGGCGTCGGGCAGGATGGGGTAGACCAGCGCCGTTATGATGCGGATGGCCTCTGCGGCAGTTGCCAGCACGCGCGCCTGAAGTCGTTTGTGTTCCTCGTCGCTGCGTCCCTCGGGCTTTTTCCAAGGTGCGTTGGCGGTGAGATAACTATCGGTTTCGGCAACCATAATCCAGACATTCTTGAGAGCCTCAGAGAAATTCAGCTCATCAAAGAGCCGCCCAAATTCAAAAATAGTGAACTCAGCGCGGCTGACACGAAGACCGGCTTCCGCAGGAGTTTCGGAAAGCGCTTCGGGCACAACGCCACCGAAGTACTTGTGCACCATGTTTACGACGCGGCTAACGAGATTGCCGTAGCCGTTGGCCAGGTCGCCGTTGTAGCGCTGGACCAGGACGTCGAAGGAAAAATTGCCATCCTGACCGAAGGGAATTTCGCGCAGCAGGAAGTAGCGGAGCGCGTCGGCGCCGAGGACCTCTTGTACGGTTTCAGCGCGGACAATGTTGCCGCGCGATTTCGACATCTTGCCCTGATCAAAGAGCAGCCAGCCGTTGGCGCGCACGGAGAGCGGCACGGGAATGCCGGCAGCCATGAGGAAGGCGGGCCAGTAAACGCAGTGGAAGCGGCTGATCTCCTTGCCGATGAGGTGCATGTTCGCAGGCCAGAATTTCCCGAATTTTTCCTGGTCTTGGACGTCCTCTGAGCCATAACCCAAAGCCGTGATGTAATTGGCCAGCGCATCGAACCAGACATAGATAACATGCTCTTCGTCGCGGGGAACCGGGACACCCCACTTCAGCGCAGTGCGGCTGATGGAAACATCGCTCAGCCCGCTTCGCACAAACGAGATAACTTCGCGGCGCGTCGACTCCGGCTGCATGAAATCGGGATTGGCGTCGTAGAACTCGAGAAGCTTGCGTTCGAAGGCCGAGAGTTTGAAAAAGTAGTTTTCCTCGCTGACGGTTTCGGTGATTCGTCCACAATCAGGGCATGGCGCACCGGGAGGCACGTCGACCCACGCTTCGTCGGAAACGCAGTATTGACCCGTATAGGAGCCTTTGTAGACGTACCCGCGATCGCGTAGCGTTGCGAACAGTTTTTGCACGCCGCGCTTGTGACGAGGCTCGGTGGTGCGAACGAAATCGTCGTAGGTGATGCCGAGGCGATCCCAGAGACCGCGGAACTCGCCCGAGATCGCGGTGGCAAATTCCTGTGGTGTGCGGCCGGCTTGCTTCGCCGAGCGCTCGATTTTTTGCCCATGCTCGTCGGTGCCGGTGAGAAAATGCGTCGGGCCGGCAGTTCGTGCCGTGCGCGCCAGCACGTCGGCAACCACCGTCGTATAGGCGTGGCCGACGTGAGGGTTGCCGCTAATATAGTAGATCGGGGTGGTGACGTAGTAGGCGCGGGTCATGGTCGGCCGCTTTCGGTGGATACGGCGCCGCCCTTTCCAGCCGCCTTGCGCGCGCTCGCGCGCGCGTAGAGGTCAGCACGATTTCCGAGGCCGCGCCGTGCGAGCACCTTCGCGATCTCACCAACGCGCCGGTTCTCGGCGAGGAGCTGGTCGATGGCCGCATCGGCATCCCCGGCGTTCGTCTCGGCGACGCTGAGCGCCGCGACGCGGTATGGCGCAACCGCAAACGCCACTTCGCCGCGCACCGGTTCCGGTAAAGCGG
Organism: Candidatus Tumulicola scandinaviensis; assembly: GCA_003140835.1. Classification (GTDB taxonomy): domain Bacteria; phylum Vulcanimicrobiota; class Vulcanimicrobiia; order Vulcanimicrobiales; family Vulcanimicrobiaceae; genus Tumulicola; species Tumulicola scandinaviensis. The sequence continues at coordinate 3,377 of PLLA01000055.1, forward strand.
CCGCGACGTCGGCCGGGCTCCCAAACGTTTGTTGTTCGTGCCGTTTTGTGTACTCGCGAACCAAGAAAACCCGCGCGCCTGGCGCCGCCGCCTCCAAGTCCGCCAGCGTCGCGCGAATCCGGCGCGGCGATTCGTACCAGATGGTCGTGACGTTTGCGCGCAACGCTTGCGCGAAGCCCGCGCGGCGCGCCTGCGAGCTGCGTGCCGGGAATCCCTCGAAGGTAAACCGGCGCAACGAGAATCCAGACAACGCCGCCACCCCGAAAGCCGCGCTCGGACCCGGCAACGCCTCGACGGCGACGCCTGCCGCTCGGGCGGCCGCCACCAGGTCGCTTCCGGGATCTGAAATGCCGGGCATGCCGGCGTCGCACGTTACGGCGACCAGGCCGGAGCGCGCGCGCTCGACGATTCCGGCCGTGACGTTCGCGGCGTTTTGTTCGCGATAGCTCCATAGCTCCCGGCCCGCGATGCCGAGCGCTTGCAGCAACTTGCGCGCCACCCGCGTGTCCTCGGCGACGATTAACTCGGCGTCGCGCAGGACGTCGAGCGCGCGAAGCGTCACGTCCCGCAGGTTTCCCAGTGGAGTCGGTACCAGGATGAGGGGCATCTTCGGCTCTTTGCGTGCCAGGCAGCCGAAGTCCTGATTCCGAAAATACGCTACATGAAGCCGGACGTCGAGCACGTCGCGCACGGATCGAAGCTGGATCTCTACATTTCGCCGGACTGCCCATACTGCCGCGCGGCGATCGCGTACTACGACGCCGCCGGGACGCAGTACGAGTTGCACGACGCCCAAAACGATCGCGCGCAGCGCAAGCGCATGTTCGACTACACTGGCGGCGATCCAACGGTTCCGGCCATCGTTATCGACGGAGCGTACGTCCAATCCGGATGGGGGTCGCCGCCACGCGGCTGAACCGTCCACTGAGCGCGCCGGTCGGCGTGCCTGAAGGAGCCGTCAGCCGCCGCACCGCAGTCGGTTTTAGGTTGCTCCTCTTTTCGTAGAATGTGGAGGTTTTTGCATGAACAGCGCGAGCGATAGCGCTACCAACGCCGCCGCCGCCGGCATCTTCGGCGGCATGATGTTGTTCATCATTGTCATCGTGTGCGCGTTGACGATTTTCTTCGTTTGGCTCTTTTGGCGCGTCTTTACCAAGACCGGAATGAACGGGGCACTCGGGCTGCTCTGCCTCGTACCGTCGATCGGTCCGCTGGTTTGCCTCTTGATTCTCGCGTTCAGCCGTTGGCCGATCGAGGATGCCCTGCTCGCGCACGGCGGAGGCCTGCTTTCGCCGCCGGAACCGCCGGCCGGCAGCGCACCGCCGCCGGGCACTTCGGTGATGCCGACCTAGCTACGCGTTCCACACCTCGGCGATCCAGTCTTCAACTGCCCCGGCTTTTGAGGGGAGGATCGCCGAGAGATTCTCGGCGCCGTCGCTCGTGACCGCAAGGTCGTCTTCGATTCGCACCCCGATTCCGCGGAAGCGCTCCGGCACGGTCGCGTCGTCAGCTTGGAAATAGAGGCCCGGCTCGACCGTCAGCACCATGCCTTCGCGCAGCGTCCCGTACCGGTACGACTGCGCGCGAGCGCGAGCGCAATCGTGGACGTCGATGCCGAGCATATGGCTGACGTTGTGAAGCGTGTAGCGCCGGTAGAACGAATTCGCCGGGTCGAGGGCGTCGTCCAGCGTCGTGTTAAGAATCCCCAGATCGATGAGCCCTTGAGCGAGGACGCGCATAGCGCGACGATTCGGTTCGAGAAAATCGTTTCCGGGAACGACCGCCTCGATGGCGGCGCGCTGCGCTTCCCAAACGAGGTCGTAGATCGCAAGCTGTTCGCCCGAATACCGGCCGGAAATGGGAAGCGTGCGCGTGACGTCGGCAGTGTAGAGCGACCGGCGCTCGGCACCGGCGTCGAGGAGCAGCAACGCGCCCGGCGTCATCGCGCCGTCGTTTCGAGTCCAATGGAGCGTACAGGCGTGATGGCCGGCGGCGGCGATCGTCAGGTATCCCACGTCGTTGCCTTCGATGCGCGAGCGGCTGCAGAAGGCCGCTTCGATTTCGCGCTCGCTCCCGGCATGCCGCATGGCGCGAATCGCGTCGTCGAAGCCCCGCTTCGTGAGCGCGCAGGCCTCGCGCAGCTCGGCCAGTTCGTATCCGTCTTTGATGAGACGCGCCTCGGAGAGGTGGGAGGCTAGGTCGCCGTCACGATCGTTGGCTTCGAAGAGCGCATCGATTGCGTCGTCGGTGCCGCGCAAAAGCGCGCGCGCGGCGGTGGCTTCGCGCAACTCCTCGAGATACGGAATGCGCGCGGGCAACGGCCGGCAGGCATCCACGCAGTAATACGCCGCGCTCTCGTCGACGCCGCGATGTGTCCCCACCCACAGCTCGCCGTGCATGCGGTCGGTAAAATACTCCGGCGTCCCACGGTTATGTTCGCGCGCGAACAATACGCTGCGATGTCCGGCGCCGTGGGGTTCCATCACGAGCAGCGCCTCGGGCTCGCCGTCCCCCATCAAATACGCGAAGTCACTTGCGGTTCGGAAACGAAAATACGTGTCGTTCGCGCGAACGCGTTCGCGCCCCGCGGGGACGATGACGTACGTTCCGGGATACGCGCGCGACAGCGCTTCGCGTCGCGCCCGGAATCGCGCTGCCTGCGGATGCGGCCGGCGGTCCGGCTCGCGGTCGATCCACCCGCCGGCCATAAACGACACCAGCGCGGGCGGCGTGTCGGGATCGTAACCCGTCTTTTGCGACGAGGGCGGGGATTCGGCAATGCCTTCTGCGGACATAGTTCGGGTGGCTTCGCGGCCGGCGGCATTCGCTCCGTTCGTGGCGAAGAAAGGAAGCGTGAAGGCATCGGCGGTTACGATCGCGTTGACTCTGGCGGCGGCCGTCGGCGCCGCGAGCGGGCCGGCGGGGCCCGCGCTTGCCGAAACGAGCGACAAGGTGCTGACCAACGTGCGCGGCAACGTCAGGTATATCGCGTACGACACCGGCCGGCCGCACGCGTTGGCCGCCACGGCGTCGATCGCGCTTTCCGACGACGACGTTGCCCAAACGGGTGCCGCGTCGATGGGCGCGATCGTGCTCCCCGATTCGTCGCGAGTCGTGCTGGCGAGCGATACGACGCTGAAGCTCGACACGTTTAACGGCGTGACGGCGGCCGCGCATTTCGTCGTTTTCGGCGGCAAACTTCGCTTTCGCGTCGAGCATCCCGGTGGCGCGCTCGCGAACTACACGTTCACGACGGCGACCGGTTCGGTAGCGGTGCGCGGAACCGAGGGCGACATCTCGTCGGACCCGCTGGACGGAGTGCGCGTTAACGTCTACCACGTGAGCGACCCGGCGTTGCCGGTGGTCGTTACGACGCTCGACGGCCGGCGCTTCGACGTTCCCGGCGGCCAGAAGATTTGGATGCGCTGGCAAAGCGGGGAACTCGTCGCCAAGGTTTTGCCGCTCACGCAAGCCGAGATCGACCGCTTTCGGGAACTCGGCGCGCCCACGACGATCGACGGCGGTCCGCCGGCGCCATGAGTCAAACCGAAACGGACGTCCGCGCAAACGACACGCTGGCAAACGAACGAACCTACCTCGCGTACGTTCGGACTGCCCTGGCGTTTATCGCGTTCGGGTTCGTCATCGCGCGTTTTTCGTTGTTCACGCGCGAATTTTCCGAGATCGCGCACCTGGCCACGGTGAAGGAAGGCGTGTCAACCGCGTTCGGCACGGCGATGGCGATCTTCGGAATCCTTGTCGCCGTCCTCGGCGCGTGGCGCTACGGCGTTACCGACCGGGGCTTTCGCGAGGGTCGCGTCGTTCGTTTGCCGGCGCTGATGGGGTACGTGCTATCCTTGTTCGTCGCCGTGATCGGCGCGATCGTCGCATTCGCACTCCTTTCCGTCAACTAAGGCCGTCGACTTCGAGACTGAGATCCAGCGCGGGCGCGCCGTGCGTGAGCCATCCAACGCTGATGACGTCCACGCCGCTGCGCGCAATCGCCCGAATCGTTTCGGACGTGACGCCGCCGCTAGCCTCCGTGAGCATGCGTCCGTTCACCAATCGCACCGCTTCGGCGAGCTGGTCCGGCGTCATGTTGTCGAGCAGCACCGCGTCGATCGGCTCGTCGAGGGCCTCGCGCAGCTGATCCAGTGTATCGACTTCGACTTCGACCTTGACCGTGTGACCGACGTGCGCGCGAACCGCCGCCACCGCGGCGCGAACCGATCCGGTCACCGCCAAGTGATTGTCCTTGACGAGCACGGCATCGCCTAAGCCGAAGCGATGATTCGTGCCGCCGCCGCAGCGCACCGCATACTTTTCGAGCGCACGCAGACCCGGCGTCGTCTTGCGGGTATCGGCAACCCGAGCGCGCGTCCCCGCGACCAGGTCGACCAGCGTTCGCGTCGCGGTTGCAATGCCTGAAAGGCGACCCAAGAAATTGAGCGCCGTGCGCTCCGCGGTAAGAATGGCTCGAGCGTGGCCGCGGATTTCGACGATGCACTCACCGGGGCGTACCGGTTCGCCGTCGGCGATCGCTGCGTCGATTTGCATCGAGTCGTCGAGGAGCCGAAACGCGAGCATGGCCGCGCCGAGCCCCGCCACGACACCCGGGCGGCGAGCGACGACGCGCGCCGTCGCCATGCGGCCGGGCGGAATCGTTGCATCGGTCGTGAGATCGCCGCCGTGTCCGATGTCTTCGAGCAATGCGGCGCGCACCAGGGGCTCGACGACGATGCGGCCGGGTTCAGGCAAGGCTGCCCAAGCGCGTAAACGATCGCTTCGCCAAGGCTTCGTCGGATTGCGCGTAGTCGCTGCGGAAATGGCTGCCGCGGCTCTCCGAGCGTGCCAGCGCCGCATCGACGATCAAGCGTCCGACCACCAAGAGATTGCGCAGTTCGTTTCCTGCATCGCCGAAGGCTGCGCCGAGCTCCTCGATTCGCGCGAGCGCTACGCGCAATCCACGCTCGTGACGGACTAAACCGGCGTTGGTATACATCACGTTGCGCAGATCGCTTACGGCTTGGGCCTGACCGTCGGCGCCGGCTGGGCGCATCCGGTACTCGAGGCGCCCCGTAGGGCGCGACGGCAAGCCGGCTCCGGCCACGTTGGTAGCGACGCGCGACCCGTAGACCAGGGCTTCGAGCAGTGAGTTGCTGGCGAGCCGGTTGGCGCCGTGGACGCCGGTGGCGCTGGATTCTCCGCACGACCACAGACCTTCGAGCGTCGTGCGGCCCCACTCGTCGACCGCGATTCCACCCATGTGGTAATGCGCCGCGGGCGCGACCGGAATGTTTTGCACGCGCGGATCGATGCCGGCCGACACGCAGAATCCGAATACGGTCGGAAACTCCTGCGGAAAGTGCGCACCGATCGCCGCGCGCGCGTCGAGCCCGACGGTGCGACCGCGTTGCAGCTGCTCGAAGATCGCGCGCGCAACGACGTCGCGCGGGCCGAGCTCGGCATCTGGATGAACGTCGAGCATGAAGCGGTCGCCGAGGTCGTTGACGAGGACGGCTCCCTCGCCTCGAACCGCTTCGGTGACCAACGGCATTGGGTCGCGGCCGATGGCCAATGCCGTCGGATGAAACTGGACGAACTCCATGTCGGCCAGGAGCGCCCCGGCGCGTGCGGCCATGGCGATTCCGTCGCCGGTGGCTTGCACGGGATTGGTCGTGTAACGATACAGACGGCCGATGCCGCCGGTCGCCAACACCGTCGCATCCGCCGTGCAGGCGATGGTCGCATTGGTAGCATTGTCGCAACCGTAGACGCCACGGACGATTCCATTTTCCACGATTAGATCCGCGGCGGTGACGTTTTCGACGACGTCGATGGACGGATGGGCGGCCACCGCTTCGATGAGTGTGCGTAAGATCGCATGTCCGGTTGCATCGCCTCCGGCCTTGACGATGCGCCGGCGCTGGTGCGCGGCTTCGCGTCCGAGCATGAGCTCGCCGGAGTCGTCGCGATCGAAGGCCGCGCCGAGTTCGAGGAGTTCTTCGATGCGCGCCGGGGCGTCGCGCGTGAGAATTTCGACGATCTTTTCGTCGCTAATACCGGCCCCTGCGCGCCGGGTATCGATCGCGTGGAGACTGGGTGAATCGTCTTTGCCGATGGCCGCGGCAATGCCGCCCTGAGCCCAGCCGGTCGCCGAGCCTTTTCCGAGCCGTGTTTTACAAAGCACCGTCACGTTCATCGGTGCGAGCTTGAGGGCAGCCATCAATCCGGCGATGCCGGCGCCAACCACTAAGACGCCGCCGCGGCGTTCCTCCATCGTCGTCCGAACCTTAATCGCGCGGCTGCCGGCTAAACTCGAGCATGCGCTCGACCGCGCGCCGAGCGCGAGCCGCGATCTCCGGGTCGATCGTGACTTCGAACTCCATCGCCTCGAGCGAATGCAGCACTTTCGGCAACGTGTTGCGTTTCATGTGCGGGCAGAGATTACACGGGCGTACGAACTCGATCGAGGGGTAACGCCCGGACACGTTGTCGGCCATCGAACATTCGGTCATCAACAGCACGCGCGGACGCCGTTCGGACGCACGTTTGGCGCTCAGCTCGCCGACGTATTCGGTCATGCCTTGGGTCGATCCGACGAAATCCGCTTCGGCAAGAACGTCTGGCGGGCACTCGGGATGAGCGATAACCACCAGCGACGGATCGTCGCGCCGGAAACGCCGCACGTCGTCGCCGCTGAAGCGCTCGTGCACTTCGCAGTGACCTTTCCAAGCCACGATTTCGACGTTGGTTTTCGAAGCGACGTATTTGGCCAAATACTCGTCGGGCAAAAAGATGATGCGCGGAACGCCGAGCGCCTCGACGATCTGGAGGGCGTTGCCGCTGGTGACGCATACGTCCGACTCGGCTTTGACTTCGGCCGACGTATTCACGTAGGTGACGACGGGAACGCCCGGATATTTTTCACGCAGGAGTCGAACGTCGGCCGCCGTGATGGATTCGGCCAGCGAACACCCGGCCTTGAGGTCGGGAACCAGCACGGTTTTGCCGGGATTGACGAGCTTGGCGGTTTCCGCCATGAAGTGCACGCCGCAGAGCACGATGACGTCGGCTTTGGTTTCGGCGGCCTTCATTGCCAGTGCCAGCGAGTCGCCGACGATGTCGGCCACCGTGTAGAAGATCTCCGGCACCTGGTAGTTGTGCGCCAAGATCACCGCATTGCGGTCGCGCTTGAGGCGGTTGATCGCGGAGACGTAGGGAGCGTGTAAGGGCCACTCGACCGGCGGGATCACGTGCGCGAGCGGCCGGAAAATCGGATCGGTTTCGGCGGCTACGTCGGCGGTGTACGGAAGATCGACTACGCTCATCTGTGGTCGTGCTGGTTGCCGCAGCGCAGGCGGCGCCCCTCTATCCGCTACGACCCAGCGGGGAGCGCTGCGTTTGCGCGATGAAAGTCATTTTCATTTTCGGAGCCGGCGGCTAAGGTGCTTGGGGCGGCCACCCCGCCGCCGTAGCCGGTTTCCGGCGCGGTTGCTTTTGACGAAGGATGCAGGGAATTTCGATGCTGGCTCAAGTTGGTTTGCCCGCCCCCGATTTCGTTATGCCAAGCACCAAAGATGCGACCGGTCCGCAGGATCTCGGAAAAGAGGTCAGCCTAGCTGGCTACCGCGGGAAATGGCTGGTGCTCTTCTTTTATCCGCTCGACTTCACGTTTGTGTGCCCGACCGAGATTCGCGCGTTCTCGGACCGTCGCGACGAGTTCCAGGAGTTCGACGCCGACATCCTGGGTTGCTCGACCGACTCGGTCTTCAGCCACTGGGCGTGGCTAAATACCGCCCGCGAAAACAATGGCATTCCCGGGACGCGCTATCCGCTGGCGGCCGACTTCACCAAGGAAACCGCCCGCGCGTACGGCGTGCTCGACGAGAGCTCCGGCGCGGCTCGGCGCGGCCTGTTCATCATCGATCCGGAAAGCCGTCTCCGATATGCAGTCGTGACCGACGATGCCGTGGGACGAAGCGTCGACGAGACCTTGCGCGTGCTTCAGGCGCTCCAAACCGGCGGCCTCTGCCCGGCCAACTGGCGGCCCGGCGCGGAGCTCGTTTCGGTTTAATCTGAAGGCGCGAAACCCGTAGTCGCGGCGCTCGTATTACGACTGGAGGGACTGCCATGACGACACGAATTCTAGTCTTTACCGTAGCCGCCGCGCTGGCGACGCTGGCCGTGACCGTGGCCTCACTCATTTCCTAGCCTCTTGTCTGAACCTCGAGCGACCTACCCCTCGGTACGTGTGAGCGGCAGCATTGGGTGGTAGGAGAGGGTACCAGGTTCTCTCTCGATAGCCGATAGGAGGATATTTCATGAAGGGATGGTTCGCAGCCATCATGCTGATGAGCATCGTCGCGCTCGGGGCAGGAGCGCTCGGAGCGTCGGCTCAGCCGGCTCCCACGCCGTCGCCGTCCGCAACCCCGACGATGCAGCCCTAGCAGATCGACATCGCACCGCCCCGGCGGTGCGATTCGCATTTCCCGGCCTCGAGCGTAAGGCCCGGCGCTCCGATCCGTGTGAACGGGAAAAGGAACTTTAGTCACCATCGTAGATTTAGAAAAGTGACTGAGGTCTTTTTTCCCTTCACACGTTTCGAATTCAAAGGAGCGCCACCAGAATGAAGGCCGTTCTGAAACTCGGATTTCTCGCAGCCCTCGCGGTCATAACGGTCGGTCTTGGAACCCTCGCCGGCGCGCGAGCGGCCGGGCCATCGACCATCCTCAACGTTTCCTTCGACCCCACCCGTGAGCTGTATAACGACTACAACGCGGCCTTTGCCAAGTATTGGAAAGCAAAGTCGGGACAATCCGTGAGCGTCCAGCAATCCAACGCTGGTTCGGGAAAGCAGGCCCGGGCGGTTATCGACGGTTTGCAAGCCGACGTCGTGACGCTGGCGCTGGCCTACGACATCGACGCCATCGCCAAAACGGCGAAACTGCTTCCGGACAACTGGCAGTCGCGGCTTCCCGACAACAGCACGCCGTACACGTCGACCATCGTCTTCTTGGTGCACAAGGGTAATCCCAAAAAGATTCACGACTGGAACGATTTGGTGAAGCCCGGCACTTCGGTGATCATGCCGAACCCCAAAACGTCGGGCGGTGCGCGCTGGAATTTCTTGGCGGCCTGGGCATACGCGCTGAAACGGCCCGGCGGGAACGACGCGTCCGCCCACGACTTTGTCAGCCGTCTGTACAAAAACGTTCCGGTTTTGGATTCGGGCGCCCGCGGAGCCACCACGACGTTCGTCGAGCGCGGCATCGGCGACGTTCTCGTAGGATGGGAGAGCGACGCGCTGCTCGCGGTGCGCGATTTGGGGCCCGACAAGTTTCAAATCGTCGTGCCCTCGATAAGCATTCTCGCCGAGCCGCCGGTAGCGGTCGTCGACAAGGTCGTCGACGCCAAGGGGACTCGGGCGGTCGCCGAAGCGTACGTCCGGTATCTCTACTCACCCCAAGGTCAAGATATCATCGCGCGGCATTTCTTCCGTCCGCGTTTGCCGGCCGTCGCAAAGAAATACGCGTCGACGTTTGCCAACGTCAAGCTGGTCACCGTCGATCAGGTATTCGGCGGATGGCAGAAGGCGCAAGCGACGTTCTTCGCCGACGGCGCGGTGTTCGACCAGATCTACCAGCCGGGCCAGTAACCGTCGCCATGGCACTCGCGTTACGACAGCGGAGCATCTTGCCCGGCTTCGGTCTCACGCTAGGGTTCAGCGTGCTGTATCTGAGCTTGATCGTGCTCATTCCGCTTTCGGTGACGTTTTGGAAAGCATCGACGCTCGGCTGGGGCTCGTTTTGGCACATCGTTACGGCCGCGCGTGCGATTGCTTCGTACGAAGTCACGTTCGGGTGCTCGCTGGTCGCCGCGGTCGTCAATTTGTTTTTCGGCGTCCTTACGGCGTGGGTATTGGTGCGCTACACTTTCCCGCTGAAGCGGTTGTTCGATTCGCTCGTAGATCTGCCGTTCGCGCTGCCGACCGCGGTGGCCGGCATCGCGCTTACGTCGATTTACGCGCCGAACGGCTGGCTCGGCCGCCCGTTGCTTGCGCTTGGCGTGCACGCCGCCTACACGCGTCTGGGCATCGTCATCGCCCTCACGTTCATCGGGCTTCCGTTCGTCGTGCGCACCGTTCAGCCGGTGCTCGAAGATCTCGATTCGGAACTCGAAGAGGCGGCGGCGAGTCTCGGCGCCGGTCGCTGGCAGACGTTCGGCCGCGTTCTTCTGCCGACGATTCTTCCAGCCGCGCTCACCGGTTTTGCGCTGGCTTTTGCGCGCGCGGTCGGCGAGTACGGATCGGTCATTTTCATCGCCGGCAACATGCCGATGCGCACGGAAATCACCCCGTTGCTGATCGTTACCAAGTTGGAACAGTACGACTATGCGGGCGCGACCGCGATCGCGGTGGCCATGCTGGTCGTGTCGTTCGCTATGCTACTGGCGATCAATCTGCTGCAGAAGTGGAGCGGCAGCCGGCTCGGACGCGAGGAACTCGAGGTTCTTCCAATTGGCTGAAGCGATTACTTGGGGCGAAGCGCGCCCGAACCGGCAGCCGGCGACGGTGCCTCGAACCGGCGCGACCTCGGAACCCGCCGGCGTTCGGTGGCTATTGATCGGGACGGCGGCGGCCTTCCTGGCGGTATTTCTTTTCTTGCCGTTGGCCGTGGTGTTTTCGACCGCACTGGAAAAGGGCGCGTTCGCGTATTTCAAAACCTTTGCCGATCCCGACACGCTATCGGCGATTCGGTTGACGCTGCTGGCCGCCGGAATCTCGGTACCGCTCAACGTGGCTTTCGGCATCGCGGCGGCGTGGGTGATCGGCAAGTTCGAGTTTTTCGGCAAGAGTCTGTTGATCACGCTGATCGATTTGCCGTTTTCGGTCTCGCCGGTCGTTGCGGGACTGGTTTTCGTGTTGCTGTTTGGGCTGCAAGGGTTGTTCGGACCGTGGCTCATCGCTCACGGCGTCCGGATCATCTTTGCCATTCCGGGAATCGTGCTCGTAACGATCTTCGTGACGTTTCCGTTCGTGGCACGAGAGCTTCTGCCGACGATTCAAGCGCAGGGTAACGATGAAGAAGAAGCCGCCTTGACGCTCGGAGCGAACGGTTGGAAGACGTTTTGGCGCGTGACCCTTCCCAACGTCAAGTGGGCGCTGCTGTACGGCGTCATCCTGTGTAACGCGCGTGCGATGGGCGAGTTCGGAGCGGTGTCGGTCGTATCCGGGCATATCCGCGGTCTCACGGATACGATGCCCCTGCACATCGAATTTCTTTACAACGACTATCAATTCGTCCCGGCCTTTGCGGTCGCATCGCTGCTGGCGCTGCTCGCGCTCGTAACGTTGGTCGCAAAGAGCATCGTAGAGTGGAGAACGCAATCGTGAGTATCAACGTGCGCGGCGTGACCAAAGCCTTCGGCGATTTCGTCGCCCTCGATAACGTCGATCTCGAAATCCCTGCCGGCAAGTTGGTGGCCTTGCTTGGCCCGTCGGGCTCCGGAAAGACGACGTTGCTGCGTATCATCGCCGGCTTGGAGTTTGCCGATGCCGGCACGATCGCGTTCGACGGCGCCGATATCTCTCAACGATCGCCGGGCGAACGGCAGGTCGGTTTCGTTTTTCAGCACTACGCACTTTTCCGGCACATGACCGTCTTCGAGAACATCGCTTTCGGTCTGCGAGTGCGTCCGCGTTCGTCCAGACCGAGCGAGGAACGGATCCGGGCCAAGGTCGAGGAGTTACTGCGTCTCATCCAGTTGCGCAATCAAGCCTCGCGCTACCCGTCGCAGCTTTCCGGCGGCCAGCGCCAGCGCGTCGCGCTGGCGCGCGCGCTGGCGGTCGAGCCCAGCGTGCTGCTTCTCGACGAGCCGTTCGGGGCGCTGGACGCAAAGGTACGCCTGGAGCTGCGTCGCTGGTTGCGAAATCTGCACGACGAAGTGCACATCACCAGCATCTTCGTCACTCACGATCAAGAAGAGGCGCTCGAGGTGGCCGATCACGTTGCCGTCATGAATCGAGGAAAAATCGAGCAGATCGGCGCGCCCGACGACGTGTACAATCATCCGGCCACGTCGTTCGTGTTCAACTTCTTGGGCAGCGTCAATCTCTTTCACGGACGAATCGAAGAAGGCACGACGTACATCCATCAGACGGCCACCGATCATTTGGTTTTCGTGCGCCCGCATTCGCTCGAAATCTCGCGGCGGCTGCCCGACCACCCGAATCACTTCCGCGCGACCACCAAGCACATCAACGCGGCCGGTCCGCTGGTCAAGGTCGAAGCCGTTACCGAGTGGGGGGCACCGGTTCAGGTGGAGATGTCCCAAGAGCGCTTCCGCGATCTGTCCCTCATCAAGGGCGAAGAAGTCTTTGTCGTGCCGACCGAACTGGCGGTTTTCCGAAGCAGCGAGGGTACGCCCGTAGCGCGCGCTTAGCTCCAGTCCGAGGCCTCCGCCCGGGAGGAGGCCGCTCCACCCCTTCGAAGCAGGAAGGCGTAAAGAAGACTGTGGTTACCATTGTGACGGCATAATGGTGATTTAAGTCTCACCTCAGGTGATCGCCTTTGACGTATTAATTGTCGCCTGACGTACTTGAAGGGAGCGCCATCACGGTGCCGGAGGTTCGAATCCAAGGTCGCGTAGCGCTACCGTCGGAGACGCGGGGAAGCGCGCGGGTGAGCCGCGAACGAGGCCATCCCCAGACCGTGCAGATACGAGTCGTCGGATGTGGCCTCGGAGAATTTAGTTGCAACTGAACTTTGTTGACTTCGAGCTCATTCTCATTGGGCTGCTGGTGGGAATTTTGGTCGGCTTGACCGGCGTCGGAGGCGGCAGCATCATGACGCCCCTGCTGGTTCAAATCCTCAAGGTCAATCCTTTGGTCGCAGTGGGAACGGATTTGCTGTACAGCGTTCCCACCCGGCTCTACGGTGCATTCCTCCATCGCCGGCAAGGGACCGTCAATCCGGAGATCGTGAAGGCTCTGCTGTGGGGTGGCCTGCCGGCTAGCTTCGTCGGTCTCGCGCTGCTGTTCTGGCTTCGTCATCATGTCGATATTACGCTCGTCGAACTCTGGACGCGTCGCGCAATCGGCGTCACGTTGTTTCTCGCCGCGGCGATGATTCTCGCCCAACCCTTCTTGAAGCTATCGCAGCATCACGGCGTGAAGGGCGAGTTCGAATGGAAGGCGGGGCGTCGCGTGCGCGTCATTGGCATCGGGGCGGTCGTCGGGCTCATCGTCACCCTTACGTCGATCGGCAGTGGCGCCGTTACCCTGCCTCTCCTCGCGTTGGCACTGCCGCTCGTCGGACTTCCCGAACTGATTGGCTCGGACATCGCCTTTGCGGCTTTCCTGATTCCAGCCGCGGCGCTCGGACGCTGGACGATGGGCGACGTCAACGTTGGATTGGCGCTCAACCTGCTGATCGGATCGTTGCCTGGGGTTTACATCGGCGCCAAGCTTTGCACGCGGATCCACACGCGCTGGTTGCGTCCCGCCGTCGCTTTGACCTTAATCTACGTGGGGACGCGCCTCATTTAGCGCCCGCGCGCGACCGTATCGGCGGTCGCAAAGTTTATAAGTTGTGAGTAAGCGAAATTTTCTGTGGAGACGCTGTGGAGCGCTTCGAAAAACGCTTGCGGTTGCATTTTTGCTTTGATAACATACCAACACTTCACATAACATGGAAGTGCGGATTGTAAGAAACCGCGGTCCACGCACGTAGACGATCATCGCGAAAGCGCGATCCGAGTGCCTGGAACAAACCGGATTCGAAGTACGTCGGTGAGGGGTTGGTAACGATCTCAAACAGGCGAAAACGGCCGGACAAACGACAAAGCCCGCAGACTTGTGCTGCGGGCTTTGTTCTTTAAGTCGAAGAAGAGTCGGCGATGGACGGCCCGCGGGATTCGAGGCTGGAGCTCACCGTACGCGGGCTCGTTCTCGGCGCGGCGATCACGCTGGTCTTTACTGCCGCGAACGTCTATCTCGGTCTGAAAGTTGGATTGACGTTTGCGTCGACCATTCCGGCGGCCGTGATTTCGATGGCCGTGCTGCGGGCCTTCAAAAACGCTACCATCTTCGAGAACAACATCGTGCAGACGGTCGCTTCGGCAGCCGGCACGATTTCCGCAATTATCTTTGTGTTGCCGGGCTTGGTCATGATCGGCTGGTGGACGGGCTTTCCGTTTTGGGAGTCGTTCGGTATTTGCGCGATCGGCGGAATCCTCGGCGTGATGTACAGCGTCCCGTTGCGCCGCGCGCTGGTAACCCAATCGGACTTGCCGTATCCCGAGGGCGTCGCTGCCGCCGAAGTGTTGAAGGTTGGCGTCGGCACCGGCACGGCCGCCGACGTGGAGCACAATCGAACGGGACTGATCGCGCTGGTGACCGGAACGCTGGCGTCGGGCGGCTTTGCCGCGATCGCCGGCGCGCGGGTCTTTGCGGGCGAGATCGCCGCTTACTTTCGAGCGGGTGCCGCGACCACCGGGATGGGGTTTTCCCTGTCGCTCGCGCTGGTCGGAGCCGGACATCTGATCGGCCTTTCGGTCGGACTCGCCATACTTGCCGGACTCGTCATCGCGTGGGGCATCGCGACGCCGCTCCTCACCTCGCTCCATCCGATGGCCGGGGCGGCCGCCGACATTGCCACCGCCGTCTGGTCCCACCAGGTGCGATTCGTCGGTGCCGGCGCGATCGGAGTCGCGGCAATCTGGACGCTCGGGCGCTTGGCGAAGCCGGTGTGGGGCGGCGTTGCATCAGCGATCGCGGCGTCGCGTCATCGTGCGGCCGGCGGGGCCGAACTGCCGCGGACGGAGCGCGACATTCCCATCGCGATCGTCGGTGTGATCGGCGTCGCATGTTTGATACCGCTGGCCGTCCTGCTGGCGGCCTTTCTTTCGGGCAGCGCGCTGGCACCGCAGGCCGTGCCGCTGGCAATCGGCGCCATCGCGTACATCGTGGTCGCCGGCTTCTTAGTCGCGGCCGCTTGCGGGTATATGGCCGGACTCATCGGCTCTTCCAACAGTCCGGTATCGGGGCTGGCGATTTTGGCCGTCATCGGTGCGTCGCTGCTCCTGCTCGCGCTGGGACATCGCTCGACGCCGGCCGCCGGGTCGGCACTGGTTGCCTACGCCCTGTTCGTCACCGCGATACTCGTCTGCGTGGCGACCATCGCGAACGACAATCTTCAGGATCTCAAGACCGGCCAGCTCGTCGATGCCACGCCGTGGCGCCAACAGGTGGCGCTGATTTTCGGCGTCGCGATGGGAGCGGTGGTCATACCGCCGATCCTGGACCTGCTCAATCGGGCCTACGGCTTCGCGGGCGCGCCGCACCACGCCACCGTCGCCCAGCCGCTGCCCGCTCCGCAGGCGACCCTGATCTCGGCCCTAGCCAAGGGCGTCATTCAGGGGCAAATCGATTGGAGGCTGATCGGGGCGGGCGCTTTGGTCGGCCTGGCGATCGTCGGCGTCGACGAACTCCTGCGCGCGAGCGGCCGTTTTCGGTTACCTCCGCTGGCCGTCGGCTTAGGCATCTATCTGCCCGCTTCGACGACCGCACCGGTCGTTCTCGGGGCGATTTTGGGCTGGTACTACAATCGCTGGGCCAATCGACAGAGCAATGCCGGCAAAGCCAAACAGCTCGGCGTCCTGATGGCGTCGGGCTTGATCGTCGGAGAAAGTCTGTTCGGGGTGCTACTCGCGGGCCTGATCGTAGTTAGCAACAAGGCCAATCCGCTCTCGGTCGTCGCCGACTCGTTCGCGCCGGCCGCGGCGCCGATCGGCGCCATCGCCTTCGTGGTTGCCGTCCTCGGCCTTTACGCCTGGACGTCGAAGCTAGCCCGCCCTAGCTAGCTCAGAAGCTTCGGCGTGACTCGGAATGCGCCGGACGCGCAGATTTCGATGATTTCCGCGCTGCTAAGCCGGCGAAAGCTCACGTTGCAGTACTCGAACGGCTCTCCAGCTTCGGTCGCGTCGTAGCGCGCCTGCGCCCCAGGGTTAAGTTGCGGGCGCTGCTGAACCGTCTGGTTCTTGAAGTTGACACGGTAAACGAGGGACTCGCCGAAAAGAAAAATCTCGCCACGACCGTTGGCGTAACCGCCGTAAACAGGCTCGGAAGGCTCTTGGACGAGGCGATCCTTCGACTTCCGGCTGACGATGTCGAGGGACGCCACGGGCGAAGCTGGGGGTGCGTATATCATCTTGCAATGCCTTCAACGTTTGCGAGGCGCGAATGGTTGCAATGGTCGGCGAGAGAGGCCTGCGTGGCCCGGCTGAGCGAATGAAGGGCCCCGTGAAAAATATCGTAAGCGTCTTTTTTGCCGCTTTGGCCGCGATTTCGACGACCGGCCCGACCGCTGCCGCCACGGATCCCGCGCTGCACAAGCCGGCGGCACTCAACGCGAAAGCACCCGCTCGCTACGACGTTGCGTTCAAAACGACGGCCGGCAACTTCGAGGTTGCGGTAACCCGCGCGTGGGCTCCGCATGGTGCCGATCGATTTTACAATCTGGTAAAGCACGGGTTCTTTAGCGGCGCCGCATTCTTCCGGGTGGTTCCCGGGTTCGTCGTGCAGTTCGGACTGAGTCCGGATCCGGTCGTGGACAAAGCTTGGAGCAACGCCAGTATCGACGACGATCCGGTCGCCCAAAGCAATCGTGCGGGATACTTGAGCTTTGCATCCGCCGGTCCGAATACCCGAACGACGCAAATCTTTATCAATCTGACCGACAACGCACGTCTCGACGGAATGGGCTTCTCACCCTTCGGAAAAATCGTGTCGGGGATGAGCGTGGTTCGGAGGATCTATTCCGCCTACGGCGAGTCGCCCGATCAGACGTCGATCGTCACTCAGGGTAAGGCGTACCTCAACAAAAACTTCCCCAAACTCGACCGAATCGTTTCCGCGACGGTGGTTGCGGTTCCGACCGCGCCGCAGCCTTCGCCGACGCACCACTAGCGGCCGGTCGCCGCCGGCCTTACTCGGTGTCGACGGGCTCGTACGACGGCCGGCGGTGCTCGAAGTACGATTGCGGAAACGCTGCCGGAATAGGTTGGAACGATCGCGGGTGTTGCGTAAAATCGAAAACGTCATCGAGGCCGTTCGCTCGCACGTCGGTCGTCCCGATCGGCTGAAGCTGCCAGTTGTTTTCGACGAATTTCAAAATGCTGCCGAACTCGTATTGAGTGTGCGAAACGTACCCTTTTTTCGCGTACGGCGAAATGACCAGCATCGGCACGCGAATGCCCAAGCCCTGGTAGTCCAGCTGCGGCGGCGCGACGTGATCGTAAAACCCGCCCCAATCGTCCCACACGACGATAATCGCCGTCGAATTCCAAAGCTTGGCGTTCTTACCGATGGCATTCACGACCGAGGCCACCCACGAAGGGCCGCCGGTGACGGCGCGCCCGGGATGGTCGGAGTTCGGAAAGTCCGGTATCAGCCACGACACCGCCGGCAGCGTCCCGTTTGAAATATCCTTGAAAACGTTGGTCTCCGGAGATGAGATGTTGGTGGTCCACTCGGGTCCGTGCCGAACGGCATCGATGGCATCGAACGCGCTCCACAGGCGGCCGAACGTGGCGAACGGCGGCACGTAGTACCTCCACGAAACGGCGCCGGCGTCGAGCGAGTCGCGCAGCGTGCGGTACGTGAAGCACGGAAACGGCCCCTTGCCCGGTAAGAATTCGTGACTGCTGGTGATTAGCGACGTTACCGTCGCCTTTGGTGCGTCGCATCCCCAGATCGAGCTATCAGGGTAGTTCACGATGCTTTGCGTCGAATTGATCGCCGTAGCGCCAGCGATGAGGTCTTGATGGCCGACGAAACTTCCGCTGCTTTGCGTTTCAAACATGTGATCGGCGAGCACGTATTGCTGCGCCATCGTCCAATACGGCTGAATGTCGGCTGGCTTGACGTACTGGTATGCGTAGACGCCCGCGGGTGGGCCGCCGCCCCAAGCCCCGAGGTGGATCTCGTCGAACCCGTCCATTTTGCCGCCGTCGTATTCGGTTTGAAACCCTTGCCACGTATGATCGATGTCGAAGGAAATCAGCCCGACTTCTTTCAGCGGGACGGTGCCGCCGTCGTGTGTTTTTCCGGTGGTCGTACCGTCGGCACCGGGATACGTCGCGAAGAAGTTGTCGAAGCTCCGATTCTCCTGAATCATGATGACGACGTGTTTGATATATTGCGGAGCCGGCGAGGTGGTCGGCGACGCGGTCGGCTTTGCGCCGGGGCCGGCCGGCAACGATCCGCCTCCGGATCCTCCGCCCGAACACGCGGCCAAGGAAAGCACGGCAACGATCGCCGCCGTCAGAAGATTTCGGTGCACCATCAGCGCAGAAATACCGTCCGGGCAGCGCCGCTTCCCTCTAGAGGCGTCGGACCGGCGCAAACTTCGAGCGTAAATCTGCTGGAAATGAGACTGGAGTTATCGTGAACCGGACCGGAACCGAAGCCTTCTCCGCTTTTCGCGCGCTTCACGCGTCGGATCGAATTTTGATGCTTACCAACGTCTGGGACGCCGCTTCGGCCGCGCTGTTCGCCGCCGCCGGGTCGAAGGCCACTGCGACCACCAGTGCCGGCCTCGCATGGGCCTGCGGATATTCCGACGGCGACGCATTGCCGCAAGCAAGCCTTCTGTCGGCCGTCGGCGCGATCCGTGCGGTGGTGCCGGATCTGCCGCTGAGCGTGGACCTCGAAGGCGGTTACTCGGACGACCCTGACGAGGTCGCGAACTTGGTCGCGCAGCTCCAGGCTCTCGGGGTTGCCGGCATCAATCTCGAAGATGGAACCGGCACGCCGGAACGCCTCGTCGCAAAGATCGCGGCCGTAAAACAACGAGTAAACCGCCAAGGTGGCGACGTTTTCGTGAACGCTCGCACCGACGTATTCTTGCGCGAGCTCGCGTCCGGTGAGGATGCGGTACGCGAGGCAATCGCGCGTGCAGCGCGATACGCCGGCGCCGGTGCCGACGGCATCTTCGTTCCCGATCTCCAAGAGCGCGACGCCATTGCGCGCGTCGCAGTCGCCGTCGAGCGCCCGCTCAATCTTCTGGCCGTTCCGGGCCTGCCGTCCGCTTCGGAGCTGTACCAACTTGGAGTCCGCCGCGTGAGTGCCGGCTCCTCGCTTGCGAAACTAGCCTACGGGACGGCCCGGGACGCGGCGCAAGCATTTTTGCGTGACGGCAACAGCAGCGTGCTCTTTTCCGATCGTAGCGCCGGTTACGGCGAAACGAATGCTCTGCTGCGAGGATCGTAAATCTCCGAGCACGGGTCCGTATTCGAATTTGTTACGTCGCGTCGATTTTGGGCATTGCCGTTCGACGTCTGAGTATAGGATGCTCGAAAACAAGGAGAAACATCTGTGCGATTCATTGCTATGGTCAAGGCAACTGCCGACTCGGAAGCCGGCGTGCTTCCAACCCGAGAGCAGCTTGAGGAGATGGGCCGCTTCAACGAGACGATGGTGAAGGCGGGCGTGATGCTGGCGGGCGAAGGGCTTCAAGCCAGCTCGAAGGGTGCTCGAATCACCTTCGACGCCGGCAAACCGACGGTCACCGACGGTCCGTTCACCGAAACGAAGGAACTCATCGCCGGCTTCTGGCTGATCCAGGCGAAGTCGAAAGAAGAGGCCGTCGAATGGATTTCTCGCGCTCCTTTTGTCGACGGCGAAGTCGAGATTCGTCAGATATTCGAAGCTGAAGACTTCGGTGACGCTGCCACCCCGGAGCTGCGCGACGCGGAACGGCGCCTGCGCGAGCGAACGTGAACGGATCGCCCGATATTCGGCGCACGCTCGAAGCGGTGTGGAGAATCGAGTCTCCAAGGCTTATCGCGGGCCTGGCGCGGATGCTACGCGACGTCGGCGTTGCCGAAGAGCTCGCGCAAGACGCATTCGTCGCCGCGCTCGAGCGGTGGCCCGCGTCGGGCGTACCGCGCAACCCGGGCGCCTGGCTCGCGAGCACGGCGAAGCATCGCGCCATCGACCGCCTTCGCCGAAATGCACGGTTCGAGCGTAAGCAGCCGGATCTAGCGCGCGATTTGCAGCTTCGACAGGACGCCGAGCAACCCGATTTCGACGACGACATCGGCGACGATCTGCTGCGACTCGTGTTCGTCGCGTGTCACTCCGTCTTGCCGACCGAAGGACGCGTGGCCTTAACGCTTCGCTTGCTCGGAGGCTTGACGACGGCGGAAATCGCGCGCGCGTTCCTCGTTTCGGAAGCGACGGTCGCGCAGCGCATCGTGCGCGCGAAGCGGACCTTGGCGGCCGCACGCGTTCCGTTCGAAGTGCCTTCCGGTGCCGAACGCGCGCCGAGGCTGGCGTCGGTGCTCGAAGTCGTCTATCTCATTTTCAACGAGGGGTATTCGGCGACGGCGGGAGAGGACTGGGTCCGACCGGCGCTCTGTGAAGACGCGTTGCGTTTGGGACGAGTTCTCGCCGGCCTCGCTCCGCTGGAAGCGGAAGTCCACGGACTCGTTGCACTGATGGAATTACAGGCGTCGCGCTTGCGCGCACGCGTGGGCGCGGGCGGCAGGCCGGTCTTGCTTTTCGACCAAGATCGGCAGCGTTGGGATCAGCTCCTGATTGGTCGCGGATTCGCGGCGCTGATGCGGGCCGAGTCGCTCGGCGTGGCTCTCGGGCCGTACGCACTCCAGGCCGCGATCGCCGCCTGCCACGCTCGAGCGCAAGCACCGGCTGAAACCGACTGGGAACGCATCGTGGCCCTTTACGACGCGCTCGTACAAATCGCGCCGTCGGCGGTGGTCCGGCTCAATCGCGCGATTGCGGTTTCGATGGCGTTTGGTCCGGCCGCCGGACTCGAACTCCTCGACGCGTTGAAAGGTGATGCGTCGCTACAAACCTATCACCTGTTGCCGGGCGCGCGGGCCGATCTTTTGGCGAAGCTCGGCCGTTTGGACGACGCTCGCTCCGAGTTCGAGCGCGCGGCGTCGCTCACGCGCAACGCGCGCGAACGCGAACTCCTCTTACAACGCGCAGCAGCGACGTCGAAATCGGACGCGATGCCCGCGGCAACGTCATTGGGTTGACGGATCCGCAAGCATCGCGTCGATCGCGAATGCTGCGCCGTCGGTCGAGAGCGTGATAGCGCCCATGCGGTCCGTCCGATACACACGTGCACCCGCTCGTTCCAGCGTTCGGAGCGTCTGCGAAGCGGGGTGCCCGAACAGGTTATGCCGGCCGACCGAGATCAGCGCGTAGCGCGGGCGCACCGCTGCCACGAATGCCGGCGAAGAGCTATACGCGGATCCGCGATGACCGACTTTCAGAATGTCGCAGTGCAGGTCGGCGCCCTGGCTGAGAAAACGCTCTTCGGCGGTAGCGCCGGCGTCGCCGGTAAAGAGCATGCAAAAGGAGCGGTAGCGCAGCACGAACGCGACGGAGTTTTGGTTGATGTCGTTTGCGCGAGTTCGCGATGAACGGCACGGACGGCCCGAGGAAATGCAGCGACACGCCGTCGTCGAGACGCCACTCGAATCCCGCGCGCGGATAAACGATCGGCAACCCTTGCGAGCGCGCCGTTTCCAGCGCGACTCGGTAGGCATGTCCGCCGTAACGCTGTCCGCTATCGGCAAGCTCGGCCACCCCGACTCGTCGCAACACGGGCGCGACGCCGCCCGCGTGATCGCCATGCGGATGCGACAGCACGACGGCGTCGAGTCGATGAATGCCGCTTCGCAACAAAAACGGTACGACGATGCGGTCGCCGATCGTTTCGGCGCTGGAATCGTTGCCTTGGCCTCCGCGTTCTAGCCGGCCGCCCGCATCGACGAGAAACGCGTGGCCCGCAGGAGTTTGCACCACGATGGAGTCGGCTTGTCCCACATCGAGCATCGTGATGCGTAGGCGCCCGTCCTGGATGCGAGGCGGGAAAATGACGAATCCGGCGGTCACTGCCAGCGCGGCCACGGCGGCGGTGCGCGCTCCGAGCCGCAAAAGCAGCGGGGCGGCGACGAGCGCCGCATCGTATCCAAGAATAGACCATGCCGGCGCCGGCGTCATCGCGATCCGCGCGTCCGGTAATGCCGGCAGCGTCCGCACCATCCCGAGCATCCATGCGAGCAGCCACGAGTTGAGATTCGCGACCGCTTGCGCGAGCGGCGCCGACCATGTCAGCGCGAGTTGCGCGGCGCCCAGCGCCATGATCGCCGCCACGCACGGCACGACTGCGAGATTGGCGAGGGCGGCGTAGGGCGAAAATTGGAGGAAGACGGCAGCCGTGAGCGGCCACGTGCCGCATTGCGTCGCCAGCGAAAGGACGAGTGCTTCGCGGACACGGGCCGGGAGTGCGATGCGTCCCTCGATCCACCGTTCCAGCAGCACCGCGCACGCAAAGATCGCACCGACGCACAAGAATGAAAGAGCGAACGAGGCCGACGCGACGCTTTCGGGGCGTTCGAACGGAACCCCGATCGCGGCGATTGCGCGCGCGTTCCACGACAGACTCGCGCGACCGAACGCGCGCGCGGCAAGAGCCGCAGTAGCCATAGAAGCCGCTCGAACCGCCGGCAGCTGCGCTCCGCTCCAGCACACGAAGAGCCATATTGCGAACGCGGCGGCGATGCACGTGAGCGCGCGCGGCAGCGCAAACAGCCGCAAAAGCGCGAGGGCGACGGGAGGACCGCTCCGAGATGCAAACCGGCGGTAACCAAATCGTGAACGGTTCCCGTCTCCTGGAATTCTGCGCGCAGGTCGGGCGGAGGTGACGAGCGCTCGCCCCACAGTTCGCCGGCCACGACGGAGGCAAACGGCTCGCCGAGGCGGAGGGCGAACTGCTCGTGAGCCCATTCGTGCGCTCGCGATAGCCAGGTGCGCGAATCCCACGGCGAACCGGCGCTGCTCGAGAGCACCGTCGCCGCTTCGAGTTGCGCGTCCAGCCCGCGCTCGCGTTCGATTGCATTCTCGCTCGTTTCGCCGGGGTTCCGCGCGTCGTCGAACGGCTCGAGCCGGCCCCGCACGACGACGTCCGACCCGATGGCGGGCATATCTCCTCCGCCCGCGCGAGAACGCGAAGGCCGCCGGGAGCGAGGCCGATGAGGATTCCGGATGCGGAGCGTTCGAGGACCGTGCCGGAGTACGTGGCCGTGCGTCGTTCGGCGATGCGCGGTTGACTTCCGTGGCGTACTTCGGCATTGAGCGCAGCGGCCGCCAGGGTCGCCAGCAATAGCGCGCGAAACTGGCGTGGCTTGCACGAGCCGGAAAACGCAAACGCGCACAGCGTTACCCAATCCGGCTCCAACGCACGCGCGCACATCGAGCGAGAGTGCCGTCGCTGCGAGGGTACCCAACACCGCGGCAGCCGAGCAGAGGATTAATGCAAAGGGCGGCATCGGCCAACCCCTTCTGCGACGGAAGGCGGGTTTCGAAAGGAGATCGGATTCTGCGTATCATCGTCACCGGCGGCGCCGGATTTATCGGATCGCACGTCGTCGACGCGTACATGGCCGAGGGTCACGACGTACTCGTGCTCGATTCGCTATGGGAGCAGGGCGGCGGTCGTCGCGCGAACGTTCCCGAACGCGCGAGCTTCGTCCACATGGACATCCGCGACGAGAACGTCAGCCGCATCTTCAGCGAGTTCAAACCGGAGGTCGTGAACCATCACGCCGCGCAGCATTCGGTCGCAATCTCGACCCGCGACCCGATTTACGATGCTCAGGTCAACGTCGTCGGCCTGCTCAACGTCCTCGAAAATTCGGTAAAGGCGGGCGTTCGCAAGGTGCTCTTCGCTTCGAGCGGCGCCACGTTCGGTAATCCGGAACGTTTGCCGATTACCGACGATACCCCTCAGCAGCCGACGTCGCCGTACGGCATCACGAAAATGGTTGCCGAGCACTACCTTCGATACTATCGGAGCGAAAAAGGTCTGGACTTTACGGCGCTGCGTTACGGCAACGTCTACGGGCCGCGTCAAGATCCCAACGGCGAAGCCGGGGTCATCGCCATTTTCGCGGCCGCATTTCTGAGACACGAAGGGGTGCGGATCGATTGGGATGGCGAGCAGACGCGCGATTACGTTTATGCCGCCGACGTCGCGCGCGCGAACGTTGCCGCGCTCGAGCGCGGTGCGGGAGGCCGCTACGTTATCGGCACCGGGGTCAAAACCAGCGTCAACTCGATCTACCGCGCCTTAGTCGGTGCGAGCGGCTTCGACGCGCCGGTTACCCATGCTCCGCGGCGTCCGGGCGATGCGCGCGACGCGCAGTTCGACGCTTCGCGCGCAAGACGCGATCTCGCTTGGGAGCCGTCAACTCCGTTCCTCGACGGTCTGCAAGCGACGTACGATTACTTCAAGAAAGCGGCTATCCCGCGGTAACTTCCGGCGTGCGGATGCGTTCGGGCCGGACACCGAGCCCCAGCAGGCGAGCCGGGAAGCGCCGAAGGTAGGGGAACTCGTCGAGCAGCCGCATGGCCAACGGCGGCCGCCGGACGTCCACGCCTTGCATGAGCGGATCGATCGCTCGGTTTTGTATGAAAACTTGAAACGCTTGCGTGACGCGCGTCGGAAACGTGCGCCGTTCTTGCACGGCCGCAAGCAACGCGTCGGTTACGGCCCCGGCGCGCAGCGGTTCCGCGAGTAGGTTTGCCGCCGCGACCGCGTCCTGGATTGCCAGATTAATTCCGACGCCGCCAATCGGCGACATCGCGTGCGCTGCATCGCCGATGCAGAGCAGACCCGGACGGTGCCACCGCGGTAAGCGGTCCACGCGAACCTCGAGCAACGATACCTTCGACCAGTCGTCGATCTCGTTCATCCGTCCGCGCAGTGCGGGTACGGTTTGCGCGATGTCGTCGTGCAGACTACCGAGTCCGGCGGCTTTGAGGCTC
>PLLA01000055.1:28310-28538 GCA_003140835.1 Candidatus Tumulicola scandinaviensis
AACCTCGAACCCGGCTAGCCGGCGTACGGTCGAGTGCCGGCCGTCCGTTCCAACGACCAGGTCGGCGGCGATGGTGAAGTCGCCGGTCTTAGCGGCGGCGCGCACGCCGCCGACGCGCTCGTCGTTCTGGATGAGATCGACACCCTCGGTTTCCATCATGAGATGGAAGGACGGATACCGACGGCCCTGCTCGGCAAGGAAGTTCAAGAAATCCCACTGCGGCATGAA
>PLLA01000128.1 GCA_003140835.1 Candidatus Tumulicola scandinaviensis
ATTTTCAACTGCCCGCTGAGGTACATCATCTCCGAGACGAAGCGGCAGATTGGCCCATTCATGCGATAGCTTTGGGTCAGCAGAATGCCCCTGTCAGGGGCGACGGGCCGCAACTCATCGCCGATGAGGTGTTGCAGCACCGAGTTGCCGACGCCACCGGGATGCGAGGTGTGTGCGACCTGCGGTAGCTGCAGCGGATCTCCGAGCAAAACGACGTTCTTCGCCTTCGTGCTCATGGCAATCGCATGCGGTAAGGCGACTTGTCCCGCTTCGTCAATGAAGAGATAGTCTAGCGGGTTGTCGACGAATGCGGGGCAAATCGCCCAAGCCGTTCCGGCGAACAGTTGCGCCTCATCGGATTCAAACGAGTCGGCATTTACGATGTATCCGCACGGCGACCCGTACTCGGATTCGGAATTGTCCTTGCTGATCTTCTTGATGCCCAGGAAGGGCGTATTGCGTTCGTGAGCGACGCCTTCGATCTCGGCCAGCAGATTGTGGATCGCCTTGTGGCTGTTGGCTGAGATGCCGATGCGTAACCCTTCCTGGAGCAGGCTCGCGATGAGACGTGCCCCCGTATAGGTCTTTCCCGATCCGGGTGGCCCCTGGATAAACAGGTAACTGTTGTCGAGATCGTTTAGGAGAGGCTGAATCGACGTCTCTTCAGGAATCTCCGGTTGAAGCCTCGGTCGAGTGCCGCTTTTGAAGCGAGGAATGCCGTTTGTGAGGATGTCGAACGCGGCCGAAAATTTATTTCGACAATTGTCGTCGAGCAGACTTTCCGAAAAACGAGCCAGGGCGGCGCGAATGGACTTCGCCTGCACGATATTGCGAACGACGATCGCATTGGTGATTTCGCGCGCAAGATGACGCGGAGCGCGAAGGATCGTGATCGTTCCCCACTCGTCTCCTTCCTCTACGCGCACGATGGCCCCCACTTCCTTTTTGAGATGCGGGGCGAAGCACGCTCCGCTGTCTAGTTTGAACTCCTGAAGTGGATAACGGTAGCGTTCGTAGACCGACTTCGATTGGCCGCCAACTGGTTCGCGATCGACAAACTCCAGATGCACCAGCGATTCGCTGTCGTCGATAAGATCTTGCGGATCTTCCTGATGGGTCGCGCAGCGGTCGTGGAAGAGCCAATAGACGGGTTTATCCTCGCGCCAGTGATACTCCAACATTTCCAGTGCCATCCAAAGCGGGCGCACGTCGTCAAACCGCGGATCGTTCTGCTCAGGATCGAAATCCTCCGGAATGCAGGCCTTGAGACGATCCTTGAGCTCTTGATGAGCGTCGGCTCGCTCGGTCGCCGGCTCCTCCTGAGGGCCGGAGAAGTAGGGGATGTCGAGGTGACGTGCGCGCTGCAGGCGTTCACGAAGGGTTAGCAGCCACTCGCGCAAGCCGTAGGTTGAAACACAGTCGAACTTGTTGTACGTTTCGAGTTCCTCGAGGATCGCCTCGTTGCGCGTCCGCGCGTCGTAGCGGCTCGCGAGCCATTGCTCGAAGTAGAGAATGGACTGTCCGCCTGTCTTGATCGGCACGACATCGCGCTTTCCATAGTAGAGTTCGAGCAGTTTAATGGAGTATCCGGGCTGGCCAACGGCGATACTCTGCCGCACGACGCGGTAGAGGTCGACCAGCAGATCGTTGCGCAGGATCGTCGTCACTTCGTCTTCGCGTGTCGCGTGACGCTGCGAAAGCTCCTGGAGTTTGGTCTTCTCATACGAAGCATAGTGATAGATATGCATGTCGGGAAAGCGGCGATAGCGCTCCATCACGAAGTCGATGAACCGTTCGAAAGCGCGCTTTTCGGCCAGACGGTCGTTGCGAGGTTCGACCGAGCGATCGCATCCCCAAAACGCGCGAAACGCGCCGTCGTCGGGCGTATATATGCCGAACAGGTACTCGAGGCTCGCCACGACGTCGTAATACGGATCGCCTTCCATGTCGAAGAAGACGTCTTGAGGCGACGGTGCAGGGAGCAGGGCGAAGCCCTTTTTCCGCCATTCAACATCGTCGTGCGGCAGAAACTCCGGTGGTGCCGGTTCGTGAGCGCCAGCGGCTTCGGCTTTCCGCTGTGCGAGTTGCAACCGCGCCTGACGGCTCAGCTTGTCGAATGTTGCGCGCTCTATATTTTGTGGGCGCTCGTCGGGTCCAACCGTCCCCAGTTGCGCCAGCGTGGTAATACCCGCGGCATTAAGCCGCGCGATCTGCAGCCTCGTAATGTTTGCGACTAGCTTGAGATGGTCGTCGGTCTGCCAGCGCTCGTCACAGCCTGGTCTCCACACGCAAAGCTCGCAGTGCTCGACCGGCAGTGGATAGGTCGCAGCGGTGCCTCCTTCGAGGCGTTTGACGAACGCCACTTTGACGGCACGATAGTAGGCGGAGAATTCAGCATACCGGAAGCGATGACGTGTCTCATCGCCGAGGATGACGTGCATGCCTTCGGGGTCGACGCCCTGGATGCGGGCTACGTGCTCGCTGTAATAGCAAAGCTGCAGCAGAAAGTATGGCTGCGTGTGGAGCGCCAGTTTCGCATCTTCGACTTCGTAATGCCATGGCCACGCTGAACCGTGCTGGCCGTTTTGATGTACGACCTTTCGCAGAAAATCGGCTCGCCCCATCCACTCGCCGTTGAGGAAAGTCGCCTGATAGATGACCTCTCTGCCGGAGCGCATTGCTGCAAGCGTTGCCCGGGCGGCAATCTCGAGCGGGGCTTTGGGGTCTATCTCCGCGATGTCGAAATTCAACGAGCGCAGTTGGCCCAAGTAACGTTGTTCATGCTGCTCGCCGAGTCGGCCTAAGAGTGCGGCTTCATCGGCCGTCTGCGGTCGCGGGAGGCCTTCGCGAACGGCATCCAGATCGAGCGTCGTCAGATAGGCGCACGCCAAGAAATTGTTGAGATCTGTGGCTGAATAGACGATTTGGCCGCCGTAAGACTGCACGCCTCAGCAACCTCCGCCTATAGACTGCATCGACCCCAGTATCGTCAAACCAGCGAGTGAAAACAAGCCCCCCGACCTAATGCCGTTTTTGAGACGAGGAACGCTCGGCGGCTTTTCCAAAGGCAGCTATAGTTGCTGAAACGTCGAATAGCGTACCCTTGTTCACAGGAGGGGTCAGAATTGTTCCATCAGCTTAGCTTTGTTTGTCCTTGCCACCTGTAGGCAGGGCGTAAGCGACAACAGTGGCGAGGGTCGAAAGCCTGTTAGGGGGCAACGCAGCATGAGCGGAAAAACTAGTCGCCAAATTCGACACGTCGAAGTGGTGATTAAGAGTCAGAAACGCTCGATGTCAATTGAGGTGTTTGCGAAGAAGGATCCCATACGCGCAGCAAAACGGTTCGTGAAGGAAATGGGATTTGGCGGTCTTGATTTTGACTGGGCGAACGCCAAAGTTGCGGAGGGGCCTAATGCGAGCAAAGGCGGAACAGACCTCGAAGGGTTTGAGGTCGATGTCCTCCGCGGGCTTCTCAGCGGTGAAATCAAGACCGAGCGTATCGTTTAGACGCGACACTCGCAACGGCGCATTGCATCGCACTCTGAGTGCACATTGAGGTAATGGGGAAGCGAAATACGCGGTGAATCTTAGTCTACTTCGTTGAGCTTTTTTTGTGGACATGGCGGACTCGAACCCCTGACCCCTTTACATGCGAAGCATGAAGCCAACGAAGTCGCTCAGGTTCCCCGCGGCCGTAGCTGTCGGCGGTTTACTCCTTCGACAAAGATCATTAACCCGTGAAAAACGTGAAAGCTTAGTTTCTATTCTTGGGCGGTTTGCCTCGCTACTCACAACTTAAACATAGCAAAACGCGCGATCTAGTGATTTCTTTGTGCGCGGAGTTTCCTGGGGTCTTTCAGAAATAAAACTGAAAACGTGCAAGCTTTTCATCGTAATAAAATAGTTTTTGACACATGAACTGTGGCGCGCCTAGTGTGTTAGTATGCGCTGGTGGACGCGTGACGCATCCACGCCAACACAACAGCGCAAGGAGCAGACACATGATGCAAACAACTGGAGCCAAGGGATTTATCGTTCGGTGCTTCGAAGAGGCCGATGAGCACGAGGCGCGCGGAACTTACGAGAATGCGATAATCGCGTTGACCCTGCACACGAACAGTCTTGAGCGGTTATTGAATCTCGAGTACGCGCGCATGGGCCGTGCTGGCGTCATTGTGCCGTTCCTACAGAAGCCGGCGACGAAGCAAAAATGCGACTCCGTCGTGACCGGACTTAAAGCCGAAGGGTTTTCGAACGGCTGGGTAACCGAGAAGAATTTGTCTCTAATCGTACCACTTGGTGGCAGAGCAAGGCATGCCATTTACCCTCGCATTGACGCTTCCCACCTAGCTGTTGCTCTGATGCTAACGCGTGGCGCAATCAGCGCCCTCTTCAAGCATTACTATGGGGAGATGCTGCCGGATCCAGATGACTATGTGAGCGAGCACGAAATAGATATTGACGACGTGCTGCCCTTCATCTTTTCGGGGGTGAGACGCCGCCTAGCGGGAGTATTGATTGAGAGCGAGATGGATATCTATGACCTTCTGAAGTACGCTTTCATCTCCGGTTCAGCTGATTGGGCGACGCTGCGACGGATGGGCACTTATGGACAGTTGATTGAACTGGGGAGACGGCCCGTGATTGCTCTTATGAGTCGCATTCACGAAGCCACATTGGCTGAAGCTGAGTGGATGGTCGCCGACGAAGCGCTTCGAGTGCTGTCCGATCTCAAGACGCTCATCACGACCGAAGCGCGCTGCATCAGAATGCAGTGCCCCGGAGTTTCGATACCATTGTCCGACGTGGACATTGCGTTGTGCTCGGTGCACGAGCGTCTCGGTGTGTTGCGCAATGAGCAAGACGCAGCATAGGTCTGCACGCGATACGTTTCTCTCGAGGGAGCGACTGTGTAGGAATCCGAAATATAAGAGTCATCGGGAGTTCTGTTTGCTGATTGCATGGATACTCGCGAGCACCACCTCGACGAGTGCGTGCGATGTAAAGTCTCTGGGGCCAAAGTACACGCAGCAACTGCCCGCGACTCCTGCCGTTTCGTGCGGAAGTGCTATGACTCGAAGCTAATTGGGCGCAGGAGGTCGCGTGCATAATCTATAGGCTGGACGCCCTCGATCTCGAGGCTTAGTCGACGCCTGTCACACTCCGCGCCCTCGACGGGATCGTGCTTTCTCACGTAATCGATCGGCTCGATATCCCAGATTGTCAACAGGTCGCCGCTCATCATTTGGGGGAGCCGCTCGATGTCGCCGCCGCCCTTCTTGTACATCAAGGGAAGCAAATGCCGGCGGCTTTCTTAACACCGATACGGCACAGAAACGAGGCCATGCAA
This sequence comes from Candidatus Tumulicola scandinaviensis, assembly GCA_003140835.1. Taxonomy (GTDB): domain Bacteria; phylum Vulcanimicrobiota; class Vulcanimicrobiia; order Vulcanimicrobiales; family Vulcanimicrobiaceae; genus Tumulicola; species Tumulicola scandinaviensis. The sequence goes on from PLLA01000128.1 coordinate 5,351, forward strand.
GGAGCGAGCCGCCGTCCGATGAACAGCCTATTGTAGCGGCGCAGGCATCCCCTTAGGCAGTCTATTGGCCGGGAGGCTTGCCGTTGTTGCGCAAGCCAGGCCATACAAAAAGCAAGCAAAGGCCCCGATAGTACAAACTAAGCTGGACCCCATTGCGGAAAATTGCTGCCACGGAGAGACTGTCATGAGGATTGAGGTTAAATGGCTTGGCAAGCTCACGATTTCCAAAGGCTCGCGTGGCTTTTTCGATAGTATCAAGCATTTTAATTTCGAACAGATTCCGGCAGCCGCCGCCGGCATTTATGTCTTCGCGCGCCAACACGGAAACATGATCGAGCCGATCTACGTTGGTAAAGCTGGAAACTTACGCTCACGCATTAAAACGCAGTTCAACAACCTCAACCTTATGACCGCCGTCAACAACAGTAAGTCAGGGAGTCGCATTCTCTTAGTGGGGACGATTGCTGCTCTGCCGAACCAAACACTTGGCAAGATATTACCGATCGCCGAACGTGCACATATTCGAGCAGCGCTTGCTGCCGGATACGCGCTGGTCAACAAGCAAGGCACGAAGACCAAAACGCATACGATTGAGATCGTAGGGAGCAAGCCTCATGCCTTTCCATTTGAACGCGAGATACTCGCCAATCAGTAAAGAGGTTATTCGCGCGTGCACGTCGGGTTGTTGATCGGCGGGCGTAATGCTATTTTCCCGGCTCGCTTGCCCGGCTTCGTGCGCGCGAGGTCCGGCGTCTAAGCTACCAAGGTGAACGAGAGGCGTTAGACGATGACGCCCTACGGGTTAGGAGTTGTCGAGCGGCAAGAATTCTGATATTGATGACTTGCTAACTACCGTTGCCTCGCTTTCAATCTATGCCGGCAGACTGCGAACGGCCGGGGCACCGTCCTCGCCGCCACTGTCATTGGTCGATATAATGGATGGCGGCGGAAGGAATCCATGAACCCAGATCGTTATCGCTTTGGATGAGATCACGGTCGAATCGGGACCGCTTGCGGACGCCTACGCAAAATTGACCTGGGCTGACGTGCACGTCGATAGGCTAGTAGCGGAGATTGGCGAGGTTGGCGAAATCCCAACTCGGCCTGTAACCGCAGAGGATGGCCTCGACTATCCATACGACCATCTCCGCAAAATCCTCATACCGGAAATTCCCGGTCACCTGGCCTTTATCGTAGGCGACGCGGTCCATAATATTCGTACCGCTCTCGATTATTTGATGTCCGCACTCGCATTCCAGAATGGCAAAAGCGGTCGTCACCCGACATTCCCAATTTGCGAGAGCCGAGAGCAGCTTGAAAAGCACAAGTCGATGCGTTTTGTTTCGCCCAGCGCTCGAGCATTCATTGAAAGCCAATGCCCCTACAAGGGCGGTTGCGACGTATTGTGGTGGCTTCATCGCATCGATATCATCGACAAGCACCGCAAGCTCTCGCTACTTGAGCACGGGCCGCCTATAAGTGTCTTTGTGAAGGGGAGGCATTCCGGTCGTGGCGCATGGTATATGACACCGAATTATTGGCTCGAACAAGACTCCGGAGCCCCCCGTCAGTCGGTCGTCGATTTGATTCAAGAGATGCGCGAATCCGTCAAGGGCATACTGGACTCGGCCAGCGCAACGTTCTTCCCGAGCTAAGACGTTAACCCACTTCACTTGTGCCATCCCTATGCTGCGGCCTAATCGCTTGTGACCCCGGTTTAGTCTGAGCGCAACACGCAAGACGTCTCCAGAAGTTTGGTACTGAGAATTGATGGTTATCGATGGCTGGAGCCGCGCTGCCGGATGTGCGGTGCGTAGCGGCACTGTACAAGGTTGCAGTCCGACTGGCGTGCGCTGTCGATAACGGTTTCAACGAATTGCCGACTGCGACCGGAATACCGCTAAGGGCAGAATGGCTTAATGACGGAACCGACTGTCCTGGGTGACGGCGAGAATTGCACCAGCGCGACGCGACAGATCCCTTCGGAGGTCGGGCCCGAAAGAATGGAGTCGTGAGTGGGGTGACGCCGCGCTATGCAGCCAAGCCTTTTGCGCAGGGCTTCTCAAGGAATGTTGGATTTCTTTAGCGCGCGTTCCAAACGGCTAACGCGCGCACCCAACCTTGTGACTTCTTGCAGAATTCGCTCATGCTCTGCGGAGTGAGCCGGTTGCGAAAGGTGCAAGGACGCCATCGACTGGTCACGTCTCTTCGCAATCCCGTCGGCAGAATGTTGCTTAATCGGTTCGGGTTCGCCGCCAAGGAACCAAGGTGAGATCTGCAACTCTCTGGCTAACCGCAACGCCGCTTGCAACTTGAGGCTTTTGATGTCCCCACTTCGCATTTTTCCGGCCGCCGTGGCCGACACTCCGAGGATGAAGCCCAACTCGGTGTCACTCATGTCCGCCACAAGCTCCTTGAAGCGCTTGCTGAACTTCGTACTCGCCATGGCCTTAACGGGCTACGTGCAACTGGCCGTCGTTTCCTATTGACTTTACTTCGAACTTTGCTATGCTTTGAGGCAAAGAAGTGCCCCGCCATCGACCGGACTGTCGCAACGCAGTAGGTTCGATGGCGGAAGCCGGCACCACGCCTCATCTACTACCTCCTTACTTAAAGCGTGGCTTCCATGGATTCTAATGCCCATATTGACTATTCCGCGCTGAGCGATGACCAACTCCGCTCGGCAATTCGCTTTGCCGAAGAGCGCATTCGCTGGCGGAGGAGGATCACGTGTCGCTCCTGCGCTGCTATCGCGCGGAGGTCACGACGATGCGTCGGCAGCTCGTCGACCGCATGCTCTCCCGAATGGCGGCCCGCGGCGAACGGCTTTCTCACGAACAGCGTCGCGATATTGCGTGCGCCCTGGAGCGGCGCGGCGTGAGTGCGGTTGATGTTGCGACTCTCGTTCGCTCAGCAACCAAGGGGCGATCAGATCGCCTCGAAGCGCTGACCGAGATTGAAGCGATGGCCGTGCTGCTCCGACTGGAACGTCACACATGAGCCTCGAGAGGTTCGTTTCAGGTCTGCAGCTGTGACCAATCGCGACGAGTTCGAGTGGCTGCGCGACCGCGGGGTACGAATCGATCACAAGGGCCGAATCATTGTCAGCCTACCGGCGCCGGAAGAAGAGTTCGAGCGTGAGGAGTCGGAGCCGACGATCGCCGAGCTCATGCGACGGGAGGTACCCCGTAACGGCGGATCACGCGGGCGCCGGCGTCGTGCTCCGCGGCCGAACCTCAAGCGTGAAAAGACGGCGCAAACTGATGAGCCGGTGCAATCTCGGAAGGGCCGCCCGGTGATTGGTGCCGAGGCTCGGGTGTACGTACACACGTCGGTCGCGCAGTGGACGCGTCAGATTCTCGCGCAACGGGGTATGACGCTAGCGGACGTCTTTGACGATTGCGCCCGCGAGCTCGCCCATGGATCCTAACGAGGCCGCCGCAGATCCACAGCGCCACGTCGGGAGACCGAAACTCGGAAGGGCGCGACGGGTTCGGATTACGACGACAGTCGAGCCGGCCAAGCTCGCTCTCCTGCGCGAGCACGCGCAGCGAACGAAGAAGTCACTGGGCCAGATGGCTGACGAGTACGTGGCTGCGCGTTTTCAAACCGTGCAAGAAATAACTGAGTCATCGCAATAGACCGCCGCCCTGCGAGGGCGTGTTCTGCGCAGGGCTTCGAACAAAGAACTATCGCCGAGCCACGGTCAGTACTTCAGGATTCAGCTTGGCGATGCTTAGAAGGTAAAATCGTGCCATCAGTACACGCGCCATGCGCATCCTTTCGCGCGCGAGGCGCTCGCCGTTGAGTTGATGGGATCCTAGCCCCAGTCGCCGCGTGACGCAAGGAGCGGCTTGCGGTCCTCGGTGCCCTCCGGTCCACGCCTCTGCGCTGCGCTCCGTCCTTGCGTCCCGCGGCGCCTGGGGCTACACGGGTCCCATCAACGGCGAGCGCCTCGAGCGCGAAAGGAGAATCAAAAGATGTCCGACCTTCATATGATCAAAGACGAGCGTACTATCTATTGCCGCACAGCGATGAAGGCTCATGGCGGGCAATGGAACCCGGTTACCACGGAGTGGATGTTCAACAACGCAAACGACCATGCGAACGCCCTGTGTGAACTGTACCGCGTAACGCGGCCAAGTATCGCGATGCGCGAAACACTTCAAGTGATGATTTCTGATGGCACCGGCGCGCTGGCGTGGGGGTTCGATCCCGCCGAGCAGCCGATGTCACTCGACGAACTCGACCGCGCGGAGGCCTCTCGCCTGTTGGCGGCGGGTTACGCGGTGCGCCGCGTGCTCGGCGTGCACCCGCTAGACGACGCCGAGCCCGGCTCAGAAGACGATGGCTTCAACGCGTCCACGTTCGAATCGCGCGGTCGCGCTAGCCGACGGCGCAGCGCCGCGTAACCTTCCCATTTGCTTTGCAAGAGAGCTCGCCAGCCGGCGGGCTCTCTTCATTTATCGACCTCGGAGGAACTCCCATGATTCCGTCATCACCGCCGAGCAGGGGCCTCGTCGAACCGCGCCCTGGCAGCTGTCGCCTCGCCACGCGATCGTTAGACGACGAGGAGATCCGGGNNAGCGCGCCGGCTATGCGATCGCGCGCGCGGGTGATATCCGGACTGCGGCTCGGACCCCGCAAACGATCACTCTCGGCGGACTCGTCATCGATCCAAACCAGCGCACCGTGCATCTGGACCGCCGCGAGATCCCCTTGAAGACCCGCGAGTTCGACCTGCTCGAGCTTTTGGCTCGTCATCCGGGACAGGTCTTCATTCGCTCGCAGCTGCTCGACCTTGTTTGGCCGCGCAGCTACGATGGCGACGAACGCACCGTCGACGTCCACGTAGCACGTCTGCGGTGCAAGCTGAACGAGCCGCAGCCGCCGCGTTTGATCCTCACCGTTCACGGCATCGGCTATAAACTGGCCGCACCCAAGATGCGCCTCGTCTAACCCACCGGCGCGAAACGATCCGCAACGGCGCTCTGACAAGGGCGCTGCCTTTTTCACCTATTCATCTGCACAGGAGAACACGCATGTCCAAACCCCGTAAAGCACGTTCGAATGGGGGCGCGATCGCAACGATCGACGCGCCGGCACTCCCCACGATCACCCGTTCGGAAGCCAATCGTCTGCTCAAGCAGCGCGCCCAAGAACTCTTGCATGAAGCGCGCGCGCAACGCGAGGAGCACATCCGCCAATTTGAGACCGAATATGGTCGAGCCGACCGCATCGACCACACGTTGCTGAAGGACCTGCAGCATCTGCAGGTCCGCTTTGCGGCGATCGCCGCCCGCCAGTTCAAATACGGTCACGACACTGAGCCGAAGGTTTCGAAGTTCACCAAGCAGCTGGGAGAGCTCATTGGCGACCTCAGCGCGCATCTTGCCACCGAACGCGCGCTGGATCTCTTCGCTCCCGTTCAGGAACGCGATTATCTCGGCGTCGGCGCGATCGTTGGCCGCAAGGGGCTCGACGAATCCGTCCTCGATGGCTACAGCGTCGTCGACGACCTGGTCGGTCCCAGGAACGTAACCCCGACGACGATCGATGATGCGAATGAGGAGATCTGTCTGCATGACGAGATCGAGCCGTACGACGATGATCCGGCGCGCGGTGCGTGCGCGGAGTGCGGCCAGGAGTTTGAACTCACTGCCTCGGCTCAAGGTCAAAGCATGTGACGGGGAAGGCGCCTTCGGCTTCGAGCCGGAGGCGCTCTACCCTTCGGTCGCGTGTCGAGTCGATATACAACGCGCGCATGCTTGCAATCTTGCGAGCGGCGCGCGATGCGCATCGTAGCGAGTGCCTGCTCGACGAACTCCAATGCGACAGCTGCCGCGCTGGTGCCACCGGCATTGCTGAAGCCATAGTCGCCCAGCAGCGCGATCTCTTTGAGGACTTCGACTTGCATGAAGATGCGTGGCACGTGCCGTTCTTCGGTACTGCGGAGCGCTCGTGCTAAAACCCGGACATCGGCCAAAATCGCCCCCGTCGCCGCGTGAACTTCGGTGTCTAAGCGATCGAGTCGCCAGGTACCTCACCTCATATGCAAGCCTGTAGCCATGGAGCGACCGGGTACGCTGTAACCGCCTTCCAATGGCCACCGAAAGCGCGGACCGCCGACGCGCTCCGCGCACTTTCGCTCACCTAAGCCCAGCACTACCAGCCCAGCCGGACAGTTTCGACCCGCTCTGACCGCTGCGCACTCGATCGCCGGTCCTCGTCAGACGGCAACAAGCCGGAATAGCCGACAGTCTCTCACAAGCGCGCTGCCTTTTCCAAAAGAGATGGCTGCGTCATAGCTCCCCGCCTGCACGAGCACCGTCGTCGGTCGGTCGAGCTATTTCGCGCGTTTTGGGTCGGCCTTGCGCCGTCGCTGCATGGCAACCCGCAATGTGCTGCTCCTGATGGCATAGCCACTGGCGGTTATTTGTTTGGCAATGTCATTGTACGTGCATCCGCGCTCCTGGGCGGCTCGGATCTTCGCTTCGATTTGGGTGAGCAAGAGCTCGATTTCGCGCTGCGATCCGGGCTTGGGCGGCATCGCTTCGAGGTCGCCTCCAATTTTCGTAATTAGATCTTCTGAAAGCATTGGCGGCCCGTTTGCCTCCGTTCTTGGCAGTGAAAACTTTATGATTGACTTTAATACTAACTTTGCTATTATTCTAGCATGACCATGCAAGAGGCGCTGCAGTTCGGTTTCGCGCATCAGACGTTTTTCGTTACGCAAGCCGGTGGCTGTGCGGACAACGCCTGCGGCGTCGCCCACCCAGCCAGGGAGAGCGAGGTCGCTTCGCCTTCGGCTCCGCTCAGCTCGCTTTGGGAAGTGCCGGCGTCAGGGTCGCTACGCTCAGCGTGCGCCGGGAAGA
>PLLA01000116.1 GCA_003140835.1 Candidatus Tumulicola scandinaviensis
ATGCACGCGGAATGTACAGTGCAGAGCGGCACTGTACAATTGATAGTCGACGGCTACAGCGCTGAGGCACCGGCATGAGTGGAGCCAACCTCGTAACGATAGCCCTGGCCGCTGGCATCTCAATCGTAGCGCGGGAAGCCAAAGTGAGCCGTTCCGTCGTCAAGGCGTTCGTAAACCGAGGAACGGTGCTGCAGCGGTCAACTCTTAGAAGATCGAAGCGACGCTGGAGCGGCTCGGCATCATAACGTCAGACGATTTCCACGACGGAAGCCGTCCGTTAGTAGTGGCTTTTGACGTTAGGAACTTGACGACTGCCGAGATTCCTAACTCTTAAGCTTGAAGGGATCTGATCAAGTCGGAAGCGTGCTGCGCGTGCGCACGTTTGCCACTCAGTGCAAAGGAGATCGAGTATGCACGATATCGTGAAAACGGTGATCCGAACTGTTCGCAAGTCTTAACAGCGTCGCGAATCACGTGAAGCGCTTCTCGTCCCCTTCCAAGGCCACTATAGGCAAGTGCCTGCAGATAGAGCGTATGACCGATCAGCCTTGTGGACGAGGTTCTTTCGAAGTAATCGCGACAGACGGAAACCAATGAAAGGGCTTCTGCAAACTCTCGTTCCTTAATTGCAGCCTCAACAGCTGCGAGTTGCAGAAGCGGTGGGCATGAACTATTCGGTGGCAACTGCGACATGGCTTGCGTGATGAGAGACCGCGCCGTACGCGCTTCACCGCTAAGGCTGGCGGCTAACGCGACATTAAAGTATCCATTTAGAGCCTCGGCGGGACTTATAAATCGAGCGGTAGCCATCATCGGAAGGGCGAGATCAAGGCCTCGCTTTGCCTCCTCGCGCAGCACGTACATACCACAAAGCATAGTGGTCACGCTCAGTGATTCACGGACCGCCCCCATCCTCATGGCCATGCTATTTGCAAAGGCGAGGTTCTGGAGACTCATCGTGGTCGTTCCAGCCAAGTGATGCTTCGCATAAGCGGCCGCGGCAAGAGCGCGCACCGTTAGAACGCTATTGTCCGACGCCTTTTCAAGCGCTTCTTGCGCGTCCAGCGCAACGTCGAGCAGCTCCGCGAAAGCCCCCCGATAGGAAAGGATGTCAAACAACAAGAGCAGGGCCGAGGCGAGAAGAACGTTCTTCCTGTTATCCGAAAAGGATGCTTTCAGCCTCCCAATCAAACGTCGGGCACGCTCCTCAGCCTCAGTTACCTTAGAGCGAAGCCATGCTATTTTCGCTTCAGCAAAGTCGATGTCGTCTTGAGCGATACGTACCTCTTCAACTTCAACCTGCGATTGACTTAGCAATCGTCGGGCCCCGTCCAAGGCGCGTGTGGCCTCGTCGATGGAGCCGATGTCGGCGAGCAAAACCGCCAGACGATGAGCGGCGCGTAGTTTCGAGTTAGCGCTAACATCTAACGACACAAGAGTCTCAAGGACCGCTATCGCGGGCTCAACGTTTCCGATTCGCGTTAACGCTTCAACGTACTCGAACTTGTCCGCTATCGGCACACTCGTCGTCAGACGCTCTTTTGGAATCGATAGCTTTGGCTCGGCAAGCAGCTCGGCAAGTCGAATAAGCGCTCGCCGTCTCTCCTTATAAAAGTATCGCTGAGATATGCCAAGCGATGCGGCGATCGCTCGATGGACCTCACCACCGAGGTCCGCTCGAGTAATTATAGCTCTATGGCGCGGAGGTAGCAACGCTACAGCAGCTGTGACGAACTCACGGACACCAACTTTTAGCTGATGTGGATCGCTGGGGATTGGCCTCCGTATCTTTCGAAAGTGAGCTATTACCAGCGGCTCCCTAAGCAATANNTCGTCCAACTTTCGAAGCAAACCCCTCAAGTGCCCGAGCGAATCCTTCCGTCGGTTCATGAATTGGACACGATTTCGCAAATGCCCCTAAAGTACCTCGCCCGAATAGGTCCATCCATACCGATCTTTTTACGACTAACTCGTTTTGCCGGAACAATTAGGGGAGTTACTATCACATGAGAATTTCAAACGCAAGTCGGAATGCACCAGCCATTCTTATGGCTGTGGCCATTTTGAGCGGCTGTGCAAATGGCGGCGCACAGGTAGCATCGTTTAGCACGCTACCGCGCGGTAATGGCGATTGGGTCGCCCGAAATCCTGGAAATCGTCCAACTGGCCTTATCCTGGGTGGGATTGCCAACTTGAATACNNGTAAATCATGGATGGCGTCAGATGCGACCAATAACCAGCTTCTGTATGTTTCAGATGCCGGCAGAAACGACGTTTACGTGTATTCCTATCCAAAAGGAAAATTAGTAGGGACACTCACTGGGTTCAATTTTCCGGAGGGCGAGTGCGTTGACAACTCTGGGAACGTCTGGATAGTAAACACCGGGACCTCGCAAATAGCGGGCTCTCTTATCGAGTACGCGCATGCTGGCACAACACCTATCGCAACGCTGGACGACACAGGACAGTCTCCGGTCGGATGCTCCATCAACAAACGAAACGGCACCCTAGCCGTTACTAACCTTCAAACGGCGAGTGGTGGCCCCGGAAGCATTTCTATTTACAAGAAAGCCCAGGGTAACCCGGCCAACTATTCTGATCCGAGCTTCTCTGAGATGTTCTTGTTGGACTACGACGATAAAGGCAACATCTTCGTCGANNCCAAGAGGTAGCAAGACGTTCAAGGACATCACCTTGAATCAGAATATCTCCTACCCTGGCGGAGTCCAGTTTACGCATGGCTATATAGCACTTGGAGACCAGCTGAATGTTGTGATTTATCACGTTTCGGGCTCAACGATCACGGGATCAACGAAATTGAATGCAGCGAGGCTGATCCAGTTCTGCGTACGGCGCTACGACGTCACCAACCCGGACTTGGGGAATTTTAATATTGGGCTCTTCAAATATCCGTCTGGTCAGTTTGTCAAGTACATCGCTCGATACCTTTCAGAACCGGTGGCCGCAGTTGTTAGTCCATGATTACCACCCGCCTTGCAGGCACCGCTTGCCGTCCAGAGCTAACGAGGGGGTTACGGCCTTGAATTATTCGTGGAAGTTTGCGGCTACGGCCGCTGCGATCTTCGCTCTGGCGGCTTGTAACGCAAGCAGCGGATCAGCNNTCCGTACAAGCGCTGATCCCTGGAGGGCCTCAAGCGAAGGCACTCTCGGGTTACACTCCACATCAAAGGTTGAGAGCCGTTTCTGCATGTAACGGGAGCCGCGTCGGTGAGGCTCAATGCGATGCTCTGGTCCTGACCGGAGTGTCTCCGAACGTCTCAGGTTACGCGCCATCAGATTTGCAAGCAGCCTATAACCTTCCATCGTCTAGTAAAGGCGCGGGGCAAATCGTTGCCGTCGTAGACGCGTATGACAACCCGAACGTCGCGACGGACCTTGCTGCGTACAGATCGCTCTTTGGACTCCCGACCGTTTCCTTTAGAAAGTTCAATCAGGATGGCCAACAGCGTAAGTATCCCGCAGGCAANNACGGGTTGGGGTCTCGAGATCGATCTCGATGTGGAAATGGTTTCGGCGAGTTGCCCTTTATGCGCCATCTACTTGATCGAGGCGAACTCCAATAGTTGGAGCGACATTGAAACCGCGGAGGCTCAAGCGGTAAATCTTGGCGCCACGATTGTCAGCAACAGCTTTAGCGGAAGTGGCGCCCGCGGTTCGTATTTTGACACCCGCCATATAACGTACTTGGCAAGTACCGGTGATTCCGGGTACGGCATCTCTGACCCGGCGGATTTCCCCAGCGTAGTTGCCGTCGGCGGGACCAGCCTTACGCTAGGGGGTAAGGGCCGTGGCTGGATTGAGTCCGTGTGGAACGGTTCTGGAGCAGGCTGTTCGACTAAAGCTAA
>PLLA01000098.1 GCA_003140835.1 Candidatus Tumulicola scandinaviensis
CGAGGCTGTAACTAGAGACGATGCATTGCTAATCGCTTCATCTAGAGGTAGCACCGTCCGTTTTAGTTCCACGCCTGAAACACTCCATGTATACCATCCGGTGTCAGTATCGGCGATAATAGCCGCACTAACCGACCGAGGCGTCATCGCCCTGAGTTCGTAAACGTAGGTAAGGGCCGCGCTGCCCATTCGCGCACCCACGGGTGATAGATGTTGGACCTCGGCTGGGCAGAACTCAGTCGCCGCAACGCTTTTCCCCTCAGTCGCGGCGAAGGACAGCACCAACACCGTCAGCAGCATGAAGAACCTGCAAGACAATGCCGCCATGGCGGAAGGTCGCACTCTTGGAAACCTCCTTTCGAATCGGACGCTTCGCTACGAGTTCCTTAGCGAGCCTGTTCGCTCGCACTGGTCTTCCCTCGCCGCAAGGAATATTCGTGTTTTGCTCCGAGCGGTCTTTAGTCAGGATTGAAGTCCGCCCTAAAGATGTACCAGCCTTCAACCGGCTGACAGTTTACCGAACCAAAAGTGTAGGTACTGTGCAGAGCGACCTGCATTGCCGAGTTAGGACTCGCCCAGCGTCAAAAGCATTGAAGAAACTTTCCCGCGAAGCCCTGGCTATCGGGCTGCTTTTTGTCGAATCCAAAGACCATGTCACGTCCGAGTTGCGTCTGGCAGCCAAGATGCGGGGTTTCATTGGGCGCAAAACGCGGACCTAGTTCTACCCATATCGTGTCGCCGTCGTCCGCAAAGAGAATCCCGTAGTTCGCTAGGTCCTTTTGCGTCTGGGGCATGTTTGAAATCGAGTTTAGCGCGCCTTTGGCAAAGTCAAATGCGGCCCGAATGTCGGGTTCAGGAGACTGCGCGAACGGAACGGCGTCGGCAGGGAAGGGTCCCCAAGCCTTAAATGCGGGTCGGCTGCCGAGCCCGAGAGAGGGCTTTTCCTTGGTAACGGGGTCACCATAATCGTATTTCCAGAGTTCGTTGTTATTACTGGCCGTGATTGTCGTTTGGTAAGAAGCGGCGAAAAGCTTTTCCACAAGAGCGATATGCAGTGGATAACCAAGCGTGAAAAACGAGTGCCGGATTATTTCCACGCCAGCGACGCCACCGCCGGAGGGTGATGACGGAGGTGGCATCACTAGCAACTCGTTCGTTCCTATTGTGGCCGGGCCGAAGCCGAACTTCCCATCAGCATTACGATACAGCCAAACGCCCTTATCTTGAAAGGTCCCCGATGCATTAATGGTGATAGGTTTTCCAGTCGTGGCATCGCCTAACGCAACTCCGCCTACGCTAATGCACAGCGACGCGCCTATACGGAAAACCCAAACGGCCCGCTTCATCCACGGTTGATTTTTACGAGAGAGTGAGCCGACCCTTTGTTAAAAGTCAGACAACCGGGTCCACGATTCGCGGGTGCTCCAGGAGCTACTCGAAACGTCCGCCAAGCGATTCTCCATGAAGCGTGTCTCGGCTGACAAGGGATACCTCGCGGATTCCAACGTGCAGGCTATTGTTTCACACGGCGCAGAGCCGTTTATAGCGCCGAAAACAATACTCGCTACAATCCTCCGCCGGATGCCAGCCGCAAGAAATCCGATGCATGGAACAAAATGCTCGCAACCGCAACTGGTCGCGCGACGGCAAGACCGAAGCTCGCGACAAGGCCTGGTTCCTGCGCGAGGTCGCTCCGAAGCTCGACGCCTTTCCACTAAGCGCGATCGCCGATGCTACGGGGCTTTCGCTCGCGGCCTGCTCACGGATTCGCGCCGGGACGCGTATCCCGCATCCGAGGCATTGGGAGGCGTTCCACACCATTGTAGAATATACTCGATGCGAGTCGCAGACCTGACGCATTGGAAGGCATCGGCAGTCTAGTTACTTAGGATGCATTGATGACGACATTAGCCCAAGATCGTAACGCCGGCGAAATCCTGCTTTACGAACAGCTGGACCTACGCTTTCTAGCGTTGTTGCTGGTGCCGCCTGGGATCATCATTGTCGCCGCAACAGAGGCGCTCATCCACTCAAATGAGCGAGTGCTCACAACGGTGGCGTGGATCGCGCTCTCGCTCGTAGGATTTGTGGTCGTTTGCGGCATCTTCCCCGCGTGTACACTCTGGCTCATGAGTCAACCGAGTCCGATGATTAGGCTGACTTCTGATCGTTTTTGGTACCGTGGTGTTGGCTTGGCCTGGCGTGAGATCGCTGACATCGAAATCGTGCGATATATGCTTGTGCCTTGGGTTTCTATTCGGCTACAGAGCTCTGAAGAGTTCCTAAACGCCTTACCGCCGTACGCCGCGCAGTCATGGGCAACGAACCTGTGGTGGAGCAAGGGGCGACTTATCATCCCAACTGTGCGCGGGATGTCGGTGGAAGCGCAACGCGATCTATTCCGCAACTGCTGGGAACGTAACCGCCGCGATCACGAGCAGGCGCTACTCTATTCTTGGGATAAGTGGAGTTCGTCTAGCCTGGCCGCTTTGCTTGGCGTTGCAACCTTTTGTATTGCCTTGGCCGTGAAATGGCCTTCACTCGTGCTATGCTTGAGACTACACATCCGTACGTGCGCATTAGTCGATCTCGTGATAGCAGTTGGTTTGGCATCCCTAACCTATCTTGCGATTCTCACTGTTTTAAAGCTCGTCATGCGAAGGCACCCGAACTTCGACTGCCTGGCCGCATTGTGGCGTCTAAACCCCTCTTCTTGGTTCTAAAAATAACGAAAGACTCGGATTTCCCACTCCCGAGCAGCGTCGCCACAATCGCGAATGGGCGCGAGGCTTCGATCCGCTGTTCCGCGCCTGGAGAGCTTGCTCAGGAATGCGGCGACTTGCGAGATATGCAGCGGCCCGGTATTAAAGCGCAGGCGGCGCCACTGCGATGCGTGCATTCCCGAGGCGCGTCGGGAGCGCGGCCTGCGAGCAATCGAAGCTGCTCGCAAAGCGCTCGCGGCCCAAGCCGCCGAGGGCAATGATCCGCGTGCGAGCGATCGGGTTGGGCCCAAGCGCGGCGAGGCCATTTCCGAGCAGCATCGTCGCAATCGCGTCTGGGCGCGAGGCGCCGAATCCGCTGGACGCGATCCGGCGTGGTTCCTACGCGAGGTCGTGCCGAAGCTCGATGCCTTCACACTCGCGGAAATCGCAAAGGCGACGGGGCTATCGCTCGCCGCCTGCTCCCGCATCCGCGCCGGAGCTCGCGTCCCGCATCCGAGGCATTGGGATGCACTAACAGGACTAGCCGAAACGCTTTAGCAACGATGCGGGCATGAATCTTGAACGAGAACAGCCCGGCTACACGAAGGTTTACACGTTATGGGATGATGCGCGAGGCGTCAAGAACATTCAAGAGGCGACACTGAATACCGCTGACTACGGAATTTTGCAAGAGCATGGTCTATTCGGAAGCCGGGAGTGGTGGTCAGCGATAGATAACGGTGAATTGGCCGTCCATACTGTATACGGAACTATCTGCGATCTAGCGATGGAATCCATGAACGATTGGCCGGTCTTTAGGATTCTCTGCGATGATGGCACTGTAACGGAATCTATCACTCGCGAAACGTTGACAACGATATCGATATCGGACAACCTTTATCAAATCGGACGTCGGGTGATCTGGCAATATGTCCACGTGCGCCATAAGAAACGAGTCGCCTTTCTCCCAGAACGCGGTCGGCACACCGTGAGCATCTGGGTAGCATCCATCGAAATACTTTTTAGACCAGTTGGAGAAGAGGAACTTTCTCTGATAGCTGCTTCCAACTTTTCTGCGTTCCCGCCACGCCTGCCCGAGCAGCCAATATTCTACCCCGTTTGCAGCTCTCGCTATGCTGAAGAAATAGCGTCCAAGTGGAACACACCGCGGGGCTACGTAACAGAGTTCCAGGTCGCAAAAGCGTTCTTAGCAAAGTACGAACGACATCAAGTTGGCGGCAAGGAGCACGTCGAGTATTGGATCCCTGCGGAAGACCTCTCGGCCTTTAACAGAAGCATCGTAGGCAAGATTCGCGTCGTTAAATCGTTCACTGGGCAACGCAGCGCCACGGAAACCCGCTAAGCGCAGGTCGCGTCCGCAGTCCCGCCTATTCGCTAAGCCAGATCTCGCAGCACGGGAAACCTAGCTCGCAGCAGCCCTAACCCGACGCCGCCGATCGTGGCGCCATTACACCCGCGAGCTCCTCGCATCACGGGAAGCTTAGCTCACCGCAGCCTCACAGTATGAAAATAAGAGAGGCGCACAATGCTCTTACCTTACGACCGAATAACATCGAAAAATGGCTCGCTGCCAAAATGCAAGCGTTGGCTGCTGAGCGGCGGCCTTAGCATCTTTTATGTCGGTGAAATAGGCGACGACGCTACGAGTTTTACATGCGCCGGAAGCGGCCCGGATTGGATGACTGCGACAATAAGGAGTAGCTGCTGGTCCGAGAAGTTGGGGCCCCAAAGCATAATTGATTCCGACAGGGGGCTGGTTAACACCGCGTTCGATATTAACTTGCCGTCCACGTAGATCCCCAGACGTCGACTCAGGTACCTACCCGTGAAGTGCGCGAGTGAACGTGGATCAGAGGAGGCGAGTCCGATTCGGTTACCGCCCGGAAAGAAAACGAATTGAGCTCCGCTGAAAGGTCGCGCCGAGGGAGCATAGTACTTCGGACCACTCGGCTGGATTCGCAGCACGATGTTACCGTTGGCCGAAAGTAACTTCGCGACATACGAAACCTTGGAAGTGTCATAGATCGTAACATGTATAGCCTCGTCACGCGACGCGAATGCGTAGGCTCTAATTCTGGCCGCAGCCAATCTTTTCCTCATGACGACAACGATTTGCGAATCAGTCGCCTTTGAGCGCTTTAAGTCACGGCTTTCATCAACTTTAAAGACTAGCTGGTGGATGCCGCCATTACCGGTTCCTACGCGAGTTTGCTGAACTTGCTGATCGCTCTGAGCACAGCCGCTCGCAGATCCCAACACGGCAAGCGGCAACGCGGCAAATAAAATACTTCGGACTTGACGAAGTGCCGATTCTTTCATGAGGTTGCGGATTCCACACACGGATCGCCAGAACCGTCACCCCTTCCTCCCCGCACCCCAGCCGCCGATAGCTCCGCATCGATCGCCAGGCACCCCGCCGATCCGCAGCCCCGAGGCCTAGCGCGCTTCAGCTCTTGACCAACGATGAAGATCGATCCCTAAGTTTCCCTCGGACAGTTAGTGCCACACCCGGGAGGCCCGTGTCAGCACGCTAAACCTCAGTGAATGCCGCAACTCGTTCGTATCAGAGTCACTCCTGAAACGGAGCGTCTTGGTCTTGCCGGGAAGATAGGTGTATCTTACGGCTTTACAACGCCATCGGTTACTGGCGTAATCCCTATTGGTGAGCTTCAGATCGACTTTGCGGAAAGCATCTTTTTCGAAGATACAAGGCAGCAACTTTGGTTCGCTAAGCAGCTAATCGAAGATCTAGACCACGATCCCAGCCTTGAAATCAAGATTGCAGGCAGGCGAATGTTTTACACCAGCACCGGACAGTGGCAATTGGTCGATTGCGGGGCGGTTGAAACATGAATCGTGAAGAGTGGCGTGATCCTAGCTCCGACGAAATGCGGGTTCTTGCGCGGATGCTTTCGGTAGACTTTCACGGGTGTGCGGCTTACAGAGCACAACTTATTGGCGTGAAGGTCGCATTTGACACGAGCACGAGAACGACGCTGTTCTTGCTCCCTGACGATAGGTCTGTAGCCTCAACCGAACGATTAGACGTACCGCTAACGGATGGCTTTTATGACGATGAAGACGGAGTACAGGTTATGGCCTTTCTTGTGTCACAGGGTGGACGCTTGCGGTTTCTGGACTGGATGAAGCTGGATCCCGTCGAAGAGGCGCTTCAATTGTTTCCGCCTGATGACGCGATTGCGGTGCAAGTGGCGCCGCCCCCGGTACGCTCGCAACGAGCCAAATGACCGAGTGGCTCGACGTTTCCGAAGATATGCGCGCGAAAGCGCGACTTGTCGGGACAGAGGTTTGCTGGTCGCGATCTGATATAAAGCAAGCGCTAAGGGAACTGGCACACTCGGGACGAGTCATTCTAGGATTCGACATATTTACGTTTGATACGAGTCCATCAAAACCTCACGCATGGGGAACGAGTGGATACGACGTCGGCGCGGACTTAAAGCAAAGGCCCTGGGATGACGTGGTCAAATCGGCGCTAGAACTCGCATTCCATGACGTGGATCGAACGACTGCGTTGTCGGGTCTTAAAGAGCCGTTGGATGACGTGTGGTATTGCGTCGCGTCTGTAACCACGGATGAAGCCAATAAGCAGACTTAGAGAGCGCAACGCCGTCGGTCACGGAAAGCGCCTCTGGCGCCCTTGGTTGAGTTGCGAACGCCGGAACTAGTGAATGAACGATGCGATTGTCGTTAGCACATTGATCAGTCCGGCTGTTATCGCGCCCAACCCTATGAAAAATGCCGTAATTCCAGAACCAACGCGATTAAATCGCTCTTTGGTACTTGAAGTGGGTAACGGACGCGCATTCATCCAAAGGAACGGTCTAAGGCATCGAGCACCTATGCTACCGTTGGACTCCGCCCAATCGTACAACGTCAGTGGAGCGAAGCGGTTGAGCCCGATCGATAGGAAACAAAGACCCAATGGAATAGCGAGCAGGCTGCCAACGAAATTGACCCTTAGCTTGTGTGTTTTTTAATCGTTTGAACCGCCCTGCCTCGAGTTGCCGCCATCTCGGTCCCTTAGCCGCCCCGCAGCCGCCCCACCGATCGTGGCGCCATTACACCTACGAGCGCCTCGCAGCGCGGGAACCTCGGCTCGCAGCAGCCTCGCAGTTTTGGCTTACCTTACCGCTTAGATCGCGGCAGCTTTGCCGCCAAGCAGATCGGCATCTCGAGGAGGGGGGCCCGTTTTGCCCTCGCCAACTCCTTGTATGATGCCGGTAGGGCAGGTCACGCTGGTTGAACTCCTTGGGTCGTAAACCCGCGGGATAGATAGGCGGCCTGCCCCGTGGCGTCTGTAGAGATCGGACGGTATCGTGAGCGACGCACGTCGCGTCAGCTCGAATGCACAAGGTCGATCCAGAAGAGACGCCGTCATTGGAGGCTGCACATATGGCATCGTTCTTAGGAATCGATCTTTCGAAGGAAACCTTTCATGCTTGTCTCTTGAGCGATCGCGGTGCGGCCAAGAAGGTCTTCCCAAACTCGTTGAAAGGCTTTGAGCAGCTGGTCGCGTGGCTGAGAAATCGCCAAGCCGTCGACGTCCACATCTGCATGGAAGCGACGGGCGCGTATTGGGAAGCGTTAGCGCTCTACCTGCACGGCATCGAACACCGGGTTAGCGTGGTCAACCCAGCGCGCATCAAGGCGTTCGCGCAAAGCGAGCTGCTGCGCACCAAGACGGATGCGGTCGACGCCGCATTGATCGCCCGATTCTGCAAGAGCCAGAGTCCCGAGTCATGGCTTCCGCCACCGCCGGAAATCCGTGTACTACAAGCTTTTATGCGCCACTACGAACACCTCAAGACGACGCGCGTGCAGCAATCGATCTACGAACAATCGTCCGAGGCTTCCATCGTAAAGGCTTTCATTCGCCAGGTGATCGTCACTTTGGAAGAGCAGATCGCACAGGTTGAACGGGAGATTCGCCAGCACTTCGACGACCATCCGGACCTGAAGCGCAAGCGCGATCTCCTGACATCGATCCCGGGAATCGGGGAAACGACTGCAGGATCGTTGCTGGGTGAGATCCCGCATTTGGATCGTTTCGAATCGGCTAAAGCCGTCGCAGCGTTCGCTGGACTATCACCGCGGCATCGCCGCTCCGGGACATCCATTCATGGCCGTCCCCGCCTTTGCAAGACTGGCAACTCACGCCTTCGCAAGGCGCTCTACATGCCGGCGATCGTCGCCCTGAGGTTCAACCCAGTTCTTAAGATCTTTGCCGACCGGCTCGCGGCGGCAGGGAAGCACAAGCGGCTGATCATCGGCGCAGTCATGCGCAAACTCTTGGTTCTCGCCTACGGCATTCTTCGGTCCGGCGTCGCTTTTGATGCGAATTACGCTTGACGCGAAATACGGTATCTATCCCGCGACGCAGCTGCACGGTGGCATTTCTTGTATTTATTGCCGCTCTCGCAGCGGCGAGGGTTCGCTGCGCGCGACTAAAACGCGGGCGCTTCGGTCGCGGCGATGCGGCTAATCACGAGTGAACCAGGGCCGACCGCGGTTGCCATTCGGTTGCCGTACGTGGCAACCACCGAGGTTACGCGATGGCCTTGGACGGGACCGGACGGCATAAGTGATGCAGCCGAAACCCTTGCGTAGCAGGCTTTTGCGCGACGTCGCGTTGCTTAGCGATACTCGGCGGCACAACGTTGGAGCGGATTCGAGTCCCGGCCATCCCAAAAAGTATTGGCCTCGTTATTAAGGGCTTTGCACCACTCCATACCCGCGTTTAAACACGCTCGCGGCTGCCGCCTCGCGCTCGTTATAGACGCGCGAATAACGCTTCTACGGAGTGAGTGCGAACACCGTGCCTCTGCCTTCGGTGCCGCCTGCGTACGTCGTACCGTAGAGGACACCATTGAAGGCGGTGAGGCGTGACAGGGGTTCGCGGCCGTCCGCACTGCCTTTAAACGTATGCAGCGTCGTGAGCGCTCCTGACGAGAACGCGAAGATGGTGCCGGCGTCCGCACTGCCGCCGCGCGACGTCGTCCCGTACAACGTCTTGTTGTACACTGTGACGCCTGCAACCGGTGCGCTTCCGCTCGCGCGCTTGAAATTCACCAGAAGCTGTTCCGTCCCATTTGGCGTGACCATGAAGAGAGTGCCGCCGTTGGCGCTGCCGCCGTGCGGCGTGGTTCCATAGAGTTTTCCGTCCATCACCGCGAGTTGCGACTGGGGTGCGGCGCCGTCGGACGGTGGGCCGCGAAAGTTATGAACGACACGCTCGCCACCACCCATTTCGATTGCGTACACGGTGCCGAAACCGTATGCTCCGCCATCGGCTGTCGTCCCGTAGAGCGTTGTGTTCATGAGAACGAGGCCGGCCAACGGCCTAGCTCCATCGCGCTTCATCTTGAAGTTATAGATGACGTCTTCGAAGTTTTTGGAAGGATCCGAGTAGTAGACCGTGCCGACGTTGTCCTCGCCGCCGAAACTGGTGGTCCCGTAGATCAGCGCGTCGTTGGGAAACCCCCAGAGGTCGCCGACCGGAGCGTCGCCGTCGGGAGCATTCTTGAAGCTATACGCGAGGCGTTGCCCGCTCTTCGGGTCGATGACGAACACCGTTCCGGCGTCGTGTAATCCGCCGGCTCGCGTCGTCCCGAAGAGTTTGCCCTTAGCGGTCCACAGGCCGCCCTCGGGCAACGCACCGTCCGCGCCGCCGGGAAAACTATAGACGACGCTCTCCTTGCTGCCCGGCAGAATGGAATAGACGGTTCCGTCGTGATTGTTGCCGCCATGCATCGTCGCGCCGTAAAGCTTGCCGTCCAGCGACGCGAATTCGCCGACCGGGGATCCGCCGTCGGGATTGCTTTGAAAACTGTAGAGGTTCTTGTACGTCGCGGCGTCGCGGAGACGCTGCGATGCCGCCGCGCGCGGCACGTTCGTGACGGACGGGGACGCCGGAAAGCCCTGCTGCGAGCAGCCGGCAGCGATGATCACGGCGAACGTTAACGCGATATTCGAACGGCGCATTTATGCCTCGATGCTGATCAGCGACGGATGCTCGTTTCCTTCGACCGGAAGATACCGAACTTGGCTCGTCGTACGGGAATTATAAGCGTAAACCCCGTTGCCGCGGAAACTTATCGCGGGGACGTAGAGCATTCCATCGCGCGGATTCCAGGCCAGTTCGGCGCGGTAAGTACTGCAACCGACCCCCGGCCAAGCGAGATCAGCGCCGAGTAAGCAAGCAACGACCCACAAAACGATCCAGCGGTGGCAAAACAAAGCGCGGCCCTCCGAGGGCGCCACCTTCGGCGCTCTCAACACGGCCTACTGCCGCCCGCGGCCCTCATCTGATCGCGAATCGTGTGGGTGGTACTCCGGCGATGCAGCTTGTGTCAGGTGTACGAGGTGCGTCAAAGAATGACCGCGCGATCGCATACGCACACGCGTTTGCACTCGGCAGCGAAGCCTTAGCGACATGACGAGACATTCGGGGAACCACAGTCTCCGCCATGTACGTGCCAGGTTCCGTAGTAGCGAGCGGCTCCGTGTCACATTTTGTCACGTGCGGGTCGGAAACGGCCGGAATCGGCAGGGATGGTCCGGGAACCCGTGCGACGGAATAGCCTGACGGATTAACACTTTTCGGTAACGGACGGGACCGGCCGGAATCCCCGAGCGTGGGTTCGAGTCCAGGCCATCCCATGAGTCTTGCGGCGCGGCGCCTCAGTAGAGCAGGCATCGTTTTGTACCGCGCGCGCCGCCTCAGTCCCGAAGCGTCGCGCGCGGGCCAATCGCCGGCCCTCTAGGGCGAGCATTAGATTCAAGTATCCTACTTGCTAATCACGACGTCCCATGGCGTGTTGAGTCCGCTCTTGATGCGTGCCTTTGGGCTGCCTCCGAGCGGGTAGTGAAAGACGCCCGCAACGTTCGCGTATGCGTCCAGGGCAATGACCTGTTTGGCTGATGGCACGAAGAAACCGCGCAGGGTATCTTGTTTCAGCTTGAGCGTGATCGTCTTCATGACCGACGCGCCCTGCGTTTGATAAATCGTGTTCGTGAGATCGGCGACGTCGATGTACTGCCCGTCCCAGGCGACGGTTCCGGGCGAATTCGGCGTCGTGCTTAGGGTGATATCGGTAAAGGTAGAACTACCGGTTGGCAATTCCGCGTAATGGAATACGTCGCCCGCGGCGAAGCCGTCAACGAAGAGATTTCCGGAATTGTCGTAAGCTAAGCCAGAGTTCAACGTAAAGTTATTGTCGCTGTAGATGCTCGGTCGACCGGAGCCGTTGTGATAAACGGCAACTTCGCCCAAGTGGGTCGACGCCGTCTCGACGTTGATGGCCACCGCGAGATTGCCGTTTTGACGATTGACGGCGCACGCGTATGGATACGGGAGATCGGTTAACTCGTTGATCGGCGTCGTACCGCCATGTGCGTATTCGTAAAGTGTGCCACTGGGACCGTAGTCGGAGATCCAGACGTTTCCGCTGTTATCGGCGCAGTCGAATAGCGGTTGCACGAAGCCGGTTAGCTCGCCCGTGTACGCCAACCCCGGATAGGTGTATACCTTTACCGTGGCTGAGCCGGAGTCTGCGATGTACAACAGTTTCTGGAAGTGGCCTGCCGTTTTCATCCAGGAATGGGCGCTCCGATGCGCTCCGGTAGGCGTCGCCGGCAGCGCGCTGTTCGCGCCGGGCGTCCCTACAAAATTACTGCCTCCGCAACTTGGCAGCGTAAGCGCCGCCGCAAGCGGGGCGATGAGAAGTATGGCCGAGCGGTGGTTCACGAATAAGCTCCTTTGTTGAGTAAGTGCTGGGTACGAAACCATCATAGAAGGGGAGGCGTACGGAAACGTGCAGGAGCGCTATCGTTATATCAGGGCGTCATTCGAGGCCAGCTTTCCGAGATGCGGGTTCATAGGTGAAAGCTGGCAACCAAGCGCTGTCTCGGAAGCTTCTTTTTTTTGTAAGCCGTGAGATCCTATCCCCACACGGTCGCGACGGGCTCGAGCCGATGACGCATCACGTCAAGGGTGGGGATTCTGGTTTTTGTCCCGTCTCTATGAGCGCGGCTCTGGTTCTTGCATGAGCGAAGTCATCGTTGCTCGACTGCAACCGCAAGACGCCGCCCTCGACTTCACGCAACTCATCGCGCCGCAGGTTCGAGCCTGCACTATATAGACAAGCGCCGGCACAAAAACCTGTCGGCGTAGAAGCTCGCAGGACTGGGTATAGGCCGTTTACGGAGGGCTCGAGATATGCCATGTAAAGGCGAAGGTTGTAAATGCCAAGCAACGAGCGGCGAGTATTGCAGCGAAGCGTGTAAGTCGGCTAACGACCACGGTCATTGCCACTGCGGCCACGCCGGCTGCAGCACGTAACGTACGATACGAGCGTAAGCGCGGCTGAGGGAGCTCTCCCCGGCCGCGTTTCGAATTCTCATCCCTGTGCCATTGTGAGGCCGCGCAAAGCGCGTCTTTTCGATTCTGGTCACATCGGTCAACGTCAGCCTCCAATGCGCTAGGGAAAGCCGCGGCGAGGTGCAGTTTGCAGGCGATCCGGGAATACCGCCCAACCCAGACGCCCTAGTACCCTTCGCTGTGCGAGCGCCCAATACGCGATTCGCGGGGGGCGCCACGGCGTACTTTTTGACCGAAATAAGCGAGCGTGCAATGCAGGAACCGCAAGCAAACGAAGATGGCCTTCCGGTGCTGTTGGACGAGGCGGCTCACATGGTCCAATGGCTGGAGGAACAACGCAGCGACCCACTGTTGGCAGCGGCTACCTTCTTCAGTTACGTCGAGGAATTGTTAAACGATAAGCGTGCAGTGCCGGCCTTCGTTGTCGATGCAGCAAATCGTTGCCATCAAGCCGCACTTACCGGAGATCCAAACGCGACAATTAAGGAAGTAGACGCAGCCATCTCACTCTTGATGGGGAATTTCCCGATCGTGCAAACCCACGAATAGCCGCGACGAGTGCGGCGCCCCGGGCCTACTTCCTGCGCAACGAAGACCGTAGCAGGCGGGATTTCGTTACGGTGAACGGCTGGGGCACGTGGAGTGCGAGTTGGATCTGGAGCTTGGCGATCGTCGCAATAACGATCGCAATTCACGTCGTTGGAATCGTTTTCGTTGGGAATACGAGCCGGCGGGCGCGAAATAGGCTTTTGCGCCAAGGGTTTGCCTTCGTCGACAACCCGGCCTCGACCATCGTGCTCATCGTCGTAGTCGCTTTGTCGCTCGCCGTACTGCACGCGATAGAAGCCATGGTCTGGGCCCTCGTTTACGTAAAGCTCGGCGCGCTGCCGACGCCTGCCGCTGCCGCGCTGTATTCGGTTGACTCGATCACGACGCGCGGCGCTTCAGGACTCGTTCCTGACCAGCAGTGGCGCATGATGGGTGCAACCGAGGCGGGAGACGGAATGTTGCTCTTCGGGCTCAGCACGGCGTTTTTATTCTACGTTATGTTGCATCTTTGGAAAGACGAGTCGCAAAACGCGAGCCCGACGGATTAGGGCGTGCTGGTGGAGGCCGAAAGCCCGTTTCCGCTGGCCGAGCCGCCGCCGTTTTGGTGCAGATCGTGCAAGATGTACCGGTATACGCTCAGGTAATCGGTTGCTAGGCGGAAGTAGTCTGCCCCAACCGCCGGTCTCGTTTGAGCAACGACGAGTTTGGTAAGCTCGATCGCGATAGCCTGGGTTTCCATCGTGAGCGCCCTTTCGGTTTTCCGATCCGCAGAAATGAAGCGGGCGCATAAAGCACCCTCACCCGGCTACGAACGTTTTAAGACCGAATGGGCGACTCCTTTGCCAATTTTAACCGCGCTTTCATCGTCGCGGAAAGTACCGCCGCCTGCCGAGCGCGAAGCGCCGGCTGGTGAGCATACGCACGTTTTTCGCAATCGCACTGGTCGTACTGTCGACGGCCGCTCCCGGCCCCGCGCAGGCGCAGATGTACCCGCAGCAAGCGCCGCCACCGGGGTACCAACAAACCTGCCCGCCGCGGGTCACGCCATCGGCGCAGGTGTTGTACGAACGGTACATGCGACGGTTTGGATCGCTCGGTCTCATGGCCGGCCAGCAGCAGCGAATTCAATCGTTGATCGACTCTTTCTCGCGCGTCCACCCCGCCGGGAGCCCGTTCGATCCCGTCGCGATGCACGCACTGCACGATGATGTCCGCGGCGTTCTAACGCCGCAGCAACTTGCGTTACTCGAACAAGAAAATCACGAGCGGCCAACAGCGCACCGCTGTCCCTGAGGCCGCCCGCGGCTGCTTCGGTGCGAGTACGATATGCTGTCGCCGCCGTTTTCGTCTGCTTTACCGCCGTCTTCGGGCAATCGAAGGCACAAAACGCCGTAGCGCCGCCCACCGTCGAGGCCTTCTACTCGACCGCCGTTGAGTCGATGCGCGCACTTCGCCAGCCGCAATACCTGACGTACTCGATGGAAGGTCAAGGCTACGGTTTAGCAATCGGGCTGAGGGTGATTCGTCATTTGGTATGGCTCGAAATGACGAGCTACTCGCCGGCTCGCCCGGCGCTGCCGACGTCGTGGGCACTGCGTCATCGAACCGACGATTACGCGTCCGAAATCGTTGAGGCGGACGGACGCCGCCTTGTCAGCACGCGGGCTTTCTTCGATCCCACGTGGTACGGTGCGTTTCGCGCGCTGCGCGACGGCATGCTCTTCTATCAAAAGGCCGAGCCGCCGGTCTCGGCCTCGGCAACGCCGACGCCCGGATCTACGCCCGACTTGCGGACCATTGCCGTCGTGCAAGTCATCGGCACGAACATCTATAGCGTCGTCGACAAGGGTGCCGCGACTTGCTCGAACGGCGATGCTGGACATGCCCTGCATCTCATTTCGCGCGACGAAAATCCACAGCATCAGCTGGCCGACGTCGTGGTCGACTTGCGCAACATGCATTTCTGCACCATGCGCTTCAACGTCTCGGAATCCGGATTTAGCGGATCCGTCGAGCAGCACTACGCCGACGTCGGCGGATACTGGCTGCAGACCGACGGAATCATCGAAAGCGAAGTTCGCACGTTAGGCATCAGACTGAGCCACGGCGTCTGGCAATATCGCCTCGTAGACATGGCCTATCCTGCGGCCATACCGCCGGAGACGTTTTTACGCCCTCCGGATCAATAACATTGCGTTTGCGGGATAGGCGTCGCGCGCCATAGCGTGCGATAATGCCGTCCTATGAGTTTGAAAGAGTACAGGCCGGGGACGGCGTTCAACGGCGTTATCGGCCGCACGTTCGATCAATCGTCACCCACGTGGCCGCAGCCTGGGCGCGCCAAAGACGGCGCGCCCAACGTCCTCTTCATCGTACAAGACGACACTGGCTTCGGACAGATGGGCTGCTACGGCAGCCCGATCGAGACGCCGAACATCGATGCCCTTGCGAAGAACGGGCTCGTCTTTAACAACATGCACACCACCGCGCTCTGCTCGCCCACGCGCTCGTGCATCCTGACGGGACGCAACCATCACTCGAATGCGATGGCGTGCATCACCGAAGGCTCAGTAGGCTTCCCGGGCAGCAACGGCAACATTCCGTTCGAAAACGGAATGCTTTCCGAGATGCTGCTCGAGCACGGCTACAATACCTACGCGCCCGGCAAGTGGCACCTCACGCCGGCCGACCAGGTTTCGGCCGCGGGCCCCTACGACCGCTGGCCGCTCGGCCGCGGGTTCGAGCGATATTACGGCTTTTTGGGCGGCGACACGAATCAATACTATCCAGACCTCGTGCACGATAACCATACGGTCGACGCACCGAAGACACCTGAGGAAGGCTACCATCTCACGGTCGACCTCGTCGACAAAGCGATGGCGTTCATCGCCGACTCGAAGCAGGTCGCTCCGAACAAGCCGTTCTTCATGTATTTTTGTCCGGGAGCGATGCACGCGCCGCATCACGTTCCGAAAGAATGGGCCGACCGCTACAAGGGTGCGTTTGACGATGGCTGGGACGCGTATCGCGAAAAGACCTTCGCTCGCCAAAAAGAACTCGGTATCGTTCCCAAAGATGCCGTGCTCTCGCGCCACGATCCGGACGTTCAGGACTGGGACTCGCTTCCCGTCGACGAAAAACGCCTATACGCGCGCATGATGGAAGTCTTCGCCGGATTCCTCACGCACACCGATCATCAGTATGGCCGGCTGTTCGATTTCCTCAAGACCATTGGCGAATTCGACAACACGTTAATCATGTTCGTCAGCGATAACGGCGCGAGCGCCGAAGGTGGCCCGCACGGCTCGGTCAACGAGAGCCTGTTCTTCAACAACGTGCCGGAGACGGCCGAAATGGGCCTCAAGATGATCGACGAACTCGGCGGCCCGAAAACCTTCAACCACTACGCCTGGGGCTGGACGTTTGCGGGCAATACGCCGTTTCGCAGGTGGAAGCGCGAGACGTATCGCGGCGGCGTGAGCGATCCGTTCCTCGTGCACTGGCCGAAAGGATTGAAAGCCAGGGGCGAAGTTCGTACCCAATACGCCCACGCCGTCGACATGGTTCCGACCGTGCTCGAAGCGCTCGGAATAGATCCGCCAGATGCGATCGGCGGCGTCGCGCAAGCGCCGATACAGGGCGTCAGCTTCTCTCACGCGCTCGATAACGCCGATGCACCCACCAAACATCACACGCAGTATTTCGAAATGTTCGGTCATCGGTCGATTTATCACGACGGCTGGCGCGCGGTGTGTCCGTGGCCCGGAACGTCGTTCGTGGAATCGGGACTACAGTTCGGCGCGCCGATCGACGCAGCCAAGCTGACCGAACTCGACGCTACCGCGTGGGAACTCTACCACATCGACGAGGATTTCGCCGAAAACCACAACGTGGCAGCGGAGCACCGCGATAAGCTCATCGAGATGGTTGGGCGCTGGTACGTTGAGGCCGGCAAATACGACGTGCTTCCGATCGACAGCCGCGGCACGCTTCGGTTCGCCGACGAGCGGCCGCAAATCGCGAAGGATCGTACGCGCTACACGTACTATGCCGGCACCCAAACGGTCCCGCCGAACTCTTCGCCGAGAGTCCTCAACCGGCCGCACTCGTTTGAAGCCGACGTCGAGATACCCGCCGGAGGAGCGCAGGGCGTGCTTCTCTCGGCCGGCGGCGTCGACGGGGGCTTCACGTTTTTCGTCAAGGACGACAAGCTCCAATACGACTACAACTATCTCACGATCAAACGGTTTCACGTCGAGTCGACGGCGTCGATCACCGAGGGGAGACACAAGCTTCGCTTCGAGTTCGAGCCGACCGGCAAACCGGACATCGCCGTCGGCAAAGGTGCGCCGGGCCGCGCTCAACTCTACATCGACGGAAAACTCGTCGGGCAAACCGACTTGCCGGTGACGATTCCTTTATCGCCCAGTCTGTCCGGCGGATTCCAGTGCGGTTCCGATCCCGGCTCGCCGGTGACCGATGCCTACACCGGGCCATTTCCGTTCACCGGCACGCTGCATAACGTGGTCGTCGACGTCAGTGGCGATTTGATCAAGGACGACAACGCGGAAATGAAAATGCTGCTCGCGCGGCAGTAGAAGCTATTTTGCGTGCGGGGCGACGATCGACGCGAGCATGTCGGGCGTCCCCTCGATGCGCTCGAGGTGGGGGTAGCGAATGCCGTCGTGGTAGTTCATCGACAGCGTTTGGTACCACCCCGTCTGCTTGACGATGAGCGAAATGGGCGCCATCGAATGCTGCGCGTTTCGTAGCGCGTACTCGAGCGCGTCGGATGAAAACTCCTGGCCGTTGACGGCCAGGATCGTCATGTCGGGAGCCAGCCCCGCTTTCCACGCCGGAGAATCCGGGCGGACGTCGCGTACCACGCCTTTTTCGGAAACGTTCATGCCGTACGAGTACCACCCCTCGACGTCGTGATCCGAGGCCTGGTTGGCGGTAATGAACTCGTTGGGCTTCGAGGTATACACGAGTTTCCAACCGGCGCGTTCCAGCTCGTCGGTCGGCGGATGGAGGCTCGGATGATAGACGTATTTCTCGAAGAACGCGTGCCAGTCGTACGGCTCGACGCCGTCGAGCATGTTTTCCACTTGTTCGCGCGTGTAGGTAACGACCATCGGCCCGGTCGATGACGGTTCGGTAAAGCGATGCAGAAACGTGTCGAGCGAGCGCGCGTTGTGCGAACGCGCGCGGACGATCGTGTCGACGTCCAACCAGATCAGCTCCCCTTCGGTGTAGAAGTCGTTGGCGTTGCGGCGAATCGATCCGTACGCGCCACGGGCGAAGTAGTAGTACGGCGCGCCGGTAGTGAGATCGATGAGCGGCGTCGTCGAACGCCCCGACTCCAAATCCATGTCGGAATACACCGTCGCCAAGTATTCGGGATACTGCTTTGGCTCGCGAATGCCGGCCCGGAACGAGAGGAGATCGCCCAGATACTGATTCATGCCCTCGTACACCCACAGCAAATCGGTTTTCATCGGCACTTGGAAGTTCGGCGTCGTCAAGTCCGCCGGCCGGCGATACTTGCCGTTCCAGGAGTGTGAGAATTCGTGGGTAACCAGATCCCCCGACGCCAGCGATTGCGACGGATCGGTGAGAAAATCGTCGGGCGCGCGATTGTCGCTGGATTGGTGGTGTTCGATTCCTTGAAAGCCGATGTCGTCGCTCAATGCCAGCAGCGCATGGTAGTCGACGAAGTGACGCGACCCGTACATCGCAAACGCCTCCGCCGGCACCCGATCGTAGGCCTTCAGCAGCGCTTCGGGAATGTCGAGATCTTGCGGATAGTCGGCAAACGCGTCGAGCTGCACGAACGCAGCGCCATCGTTCCAAAGGTCCCATTTCTTTACGTAGCGGCCCAAATCGAGCGGCGAATCTACCAGCATTTCGAGCGACGTCGTCGCAAAGTCGACCCGGTTTCCGGTTTTCGTGCCGTCTCGCAGCGCGGTGGCGTAATCCCAACCCTCCGGCAGTTCGATCGACGGCTTGACGAAGTAACCGCGCGAGTTGACGCCTTCTTGATAGAGCAAGACGCGATTCCAGTTAACGATGGCGACCGAGTGCGACGACATCGTATCGTCGGGCGCGTTGAGCAGCACGTCGAAGTCGACGTCGAGCATTTGGATGGCCGCCGGCACGTCGACGTGGAACGCGTAGAGGTCGACCGGATCGCGCCGCCAGTCGAGTGCGTTTCCGCCGGCGACGATGCGCAGGGCGGCAAGATCGTTGAGCGGGCCGGTCGGGCCGTGTTCGCCGGGGATCCACTTTGGATACACCAGCGTGAAGCTGCCGGCGGTCACCGGAATGCGCTCGTGAACGAACATGATCCCCCGAGACGCCTGCGAAGCGTCCAATACCAGCGTTACCGCCGGTGCTGCGAGACCGGGATGCGGAGCCAGAGCCGAACATGCGGCGAGCACCACGGCGAGGACCATGCTGTGTCGATTCATCTCGCCCGGGTTCTTACCGCAAGCGGTCGTCCCTCTCCGGATTTTAATGCCTATGCGGCAGGTCTGGTTCGCCGGGGGAACCAATAGCGCCAGGTTCTTTTCCCATCGCCCCTTTCTTTTGGAGGTCGGTAAGTCCACGTGAAGATCGTGGTGACGGTCAAACTCGTGCCGGATCCCAATGCCGAGAAGCGCATCGATTCGGCGACGAAGCGTCTCGTGCGCTCGGGCGTCGAGACGGTCCTGAATCCGTACGACGAATACGCGCTCGAAGCGGCCCTGCAGTTAAAGGAACGCGCCGGTGGTGATACCAGCGTCGTTGTCTTCAGCATGGCCCCCGAAGCGTTGAAAGAGACGTTGCGCAAGGCTCTGGCCATGGGTGCCGACGAGGCGGTCTTCCTCAGCGACGCGGGCCTAGAGGGCAGCGATGTGTGGGCTACGGCCTATGCAATGTCGCAGGCGCTGAAAAAAATCGGGTTCGACCTGCTGATCGTCGGCGGCCTGACCGACGACGGGAGTACCGGCGCGGTTCCCGGCGCGCTGGCTGAACATCTCGGCGTGCCTTGTATTACCAACGCGCGCAAAGCGGAAATTGCCGACGGCACGCTGCGCGTCGAACGCGAAACCGACAGCGGCTATCAAACCGTACGCGGACCGCTGCCGGCGTTGCTGACCACCGCGCTGACGTTCGGCGAGCCCCGCTACGCCTCGCTCAAAGGCATCATGGGCGCGAAGAAAAAGACGATTGCGCCGCTGACGTTGGCCGACATCGGGCTGGACCTGGCAGTCGGCAGCGACGGCGCGAAGATGCAGCTCGAAGCGTTCGCACCGCCTCCGGCTCGCGGCAAGGGACGCACGGTCGAGGCGGCCGACGGCGCTGCCGGCGCGCAGGCCATCTTCGATTTCCTCAAAGAGAAGAAGCTGGTATAAGCGTGAAAAACGTCATCGTTTACGTCGAGCACCGCCGGGGCGAAACGCGCAAAGTCACCTTCGAGATGGCTACCGAGGCCCGTACCCTGGCCGATGCACTCGGCGGCCAAGCGCACGCGGTCATCGTCGGTCCCGGCGCGACGACGCTGGCCGAGCAGGTGAAGACTTATCCCCTCAACGGTGTGTACGTCAACGACGATCCCGACCTCGATACGTATCTGCTCGACCCTGCGGTCGACTACGTTGAGGCCGCGGCCCGTGCTATCGGGCCTTCATTGATTCTCATTCCGAACACGCTTTCGGGACGGGATCTGGCGGGACGTTTGGCGGCGCGCCTGGGAGCCGGCATCGGTGCCGACGTAACCGAATTCAAAATCGAAAATGGAACGGTGGCCTGCGTTTCGCCGAAGATGGGCGGCGCGTTAATCACGACCTGCGCAATCAAACCCGCCGAGTATGGCATCGCGACGGTGCGGCCGAACGCCTTCGCAGCCGCCGCGGGCGGTGCTGGCGCAACTATGCAAACGCTCGAAAAGCCGTCGGGCAAGCCGTACGCCGCCGTGATTGAGGAAGACGTTGAGGAAGGCTCCGGCGAGTTAGCCCTCGAGGAAGCGCCGGTCGTGGTTGCAGGCGGTCGTGGGCTCGGCGGCCCGGAACCGTTCGACACGCTGCTGAAACCTCTCGCGCACGCCTTAGGCGGGGCGGTCGGCGCTTCGCGGGCGGCGGCCGATGCGGGATGGGTGCCGTACAGTTTGCAGATCGGACAGACCGGCAAGACGGTCACACCCAACCTTTATATAGCCGTTGGAATCTCGGGTGCGATCCAACACAAGGTCGGAATGCGATCGTCGGGTGCGATCGTCGCGATCAACAAAGACGCCGCGGCGGCGATTGCGGAGTTCTCCGATTTGCTCGTCGTCGGCGATGCCTTCAAGATCGTTCCCGAACTCACTCGGCTGGTCGAAGCCGCCAAAGCATGAGCACATAAAAAGGAAACATGAAAAGACTCGTTCTCTCCGTTATCGTCGCGCTCGGTTGCGCGTTTGCGGCGTTCGCCGCGACCACGCCCTCGGCGCAAGCCGGCCTTTTCGGAGGCAAGGCTGCATCGCCGAGTCCCTCGCCCTCTCCGTCGGCATTGCCCACCGCGAGTCCCGAGCCGCCGAACGTCGCTATTCCGCGACTCGAAGCAAAGTTGAAAGCGAATCCCAACGACCAGCAGGCCATGTCCGAGCTGGCGGCCCAGTTTTTGGGAATCAGCCGCCCCGACCTGACCATTCAACTTACGCAACACTTGCTGCAAGTCGGCGATAAGACCGCGCAAGTCTACTACTACGACGGCTTCGCGCACGAAGAGCTTGGCGACATCCGGACCGCGACCTACGATTTGGAACAGGCGTCGAATCTCGATCCCACCAACATGGGCGTCCTCGCTCAGTTATCCGAAGTCTACCTCAAAACGAACCGTTCGGCGGATGCCGAGCGCGTTGCTAAACGTGCCGTTACCTTCAACAAAACCGAGCCGCTGGCGTTGATGACGCTGGGCAGTATCTATGCCGCCGAACAGAAATTCGACGACGCCCGCGCGCAATTCGAGCTAGCGTATAAGTTGAATCCAAAAGATACGTCGCCGATCTACCAGATCGCGACCACCTACGCGCAGCAAAATAATATCCCGATGGCGCTTCAGACGATTAACCGAGCGTTGATGATCGACCCCAAGAGCGTTCAAGCACTCGTGTACAAAGCCGATCTCTACGCCAAGCAACATGACGACGCGCAAACCGTTGCCGCCTACGACGACGCCATCGTCGCGGCCCCGAGCGACGACCAAAAAGCCCAAATCATGGTGCGTAAGGCCAGTTATTTCTTCGCCGAGAAAAAGAATCCGCAAGGCGAAGCGATTCTCGAACAAGCGACCACGCAGTTTCCCAAGGTGCCGGGCCCGTTCGTTGCATACGGCAACTACTATGCATCGATCCATCAATGGGACAAGGCGGCGGCTAAGCTGCAAGCCGCGCTGGCGCTGGATCCCGACAACGCCGGTGCGCTGATCGGCCTGGGAGAGATCTCGATGCAGAACGGAAAAGTCACCGACAGCATCGGCTACTTGAAGCACTACACGCAAGTGTCGCCCGATGCGCAGGGATACGCCTTGCTCGGTCAAGCGTATTCGCAGGCGCACAACTATACGGGCGCGCGCGATTCGTGCGGGAAGAGCTTCGAAATTCAACGCTCGCCCGAAACGTTGAGCTGCGTCGCCGGCGCCGACTTTGAGTTGAGAAACTACAAAGAAGCGGCCCAGATCTTCGACGTGCTCGATAAGAACGCACGCGGTTTCATGGATCAAAACCCGACGCTGCTCTACATCGCGGCGAAATCGTATCAAAACGCGAATCAGTGTTCCAAGGCTACGGCCACGTACAAGCGGCTTTTGCCGATGATGCGCAAAGGCACCCAGGCGTACGCGAACGTGCGGAAGTCGGCGTCCGACCCCTGCACCTCGAAGTCTAAACACTGAAGTTCGTCACCGACGCTATCTACGGCGACCACCTCCGCGGCCTGGGGCATCCCGAATCTCCCCGGCGCGTAGAAGTGGTCGCCGCTCGTTTACGGGCCGACGGCGTCATCCGCGAAACCCTTTCCGCGCGCGACGCCGGCGACGACGACATCCTGCGGGTTCATACCCCAGCCTATTTGGAGTTGGTCCGCCGCGAAGTTGCCGGGCTTCAGGAGTCCCACGAGCTTTCGACGGGCGACGTGCTCGTTGACGGGCGCTCGCTCGAGGTCGCGCGCCGGGCCGCCGGCGGGGCGATCGTTGCGGTCGAAGCGTGCGTCGCCGGTCGCGAGGCGGTTTTCGCGCTGGTGCGGCCGCCCGGCCATCACGCCGAGCCCGATCGCGGGATGGGTTTCTGCCTGTTCAACAATGTCGCGATAGCAGCGCGGGCCTATCGCGCCCGCAGCGGCGGCCGGGTGCTGGTGGTCGATTTCGACTACCACCACGGTAACGGGACCCAGGCGGTCGCCGGCAACGGCCTCTCCTACGTCTCGACCCACGCCTTTCCGGCCTATCCAGGCACGGGTCGCGAAGGCTACGCGCTCGGAGATGACCTGATCGTTAACGTCCCGTTGACCGCGGCCGGGATCTCGACTCGAGCCTTCGTTGAGACCTGGGAGGAACTGCTGCCGCGGGTGGCCGCCGCCGTCCGGCCCGACCTCCTGATCGTGAGCGCGGGCTTCGACTACGTGGCCGGCGACCCGGTGGGCGACCTCGGCGTCGGCGTCGAGGCCGCCGGGCATCTGGCGGTCGTCATTAAGGCCACTGCCGAGCGCCATTGCGAGGGCCGGGTCGCTTACGTGCTGGAGGGTGGTTACGACCTCGAGGCGATCGGCGAGTCGATCCGGCACATCGCGGCGGTCAGCGATGGCCGCTGAGCGCGGGATTCCGGCCGCGAATCTCAGAGAATCCTCAAGGATGCAAAGCGGACGCTGCGAACTAGCGTTCCCAGCGGGCCAAAAAGGGAAACCCGGCCGGGTTTGCCCGTTTTGGCTTGCACAGCAACTACCTGAGGAGGTATTAATGATCCGGAAATCATTCCGGCATATCGTTACCGCTCTGGTACTGCTCGTCGCATTTGCCTGCCAGGGAACATGGGCACTGGCCGGCACGACGGGCGGTTTGAGCGGTAGCGTTCTCGATGCCGACAGTGCGGCACCGGTCGCGGGAGCGCAAGTGACGGTCGCAAGTCCGTCGCAAGTCGCTACCGGCACGACCGATGCTTCGGGTCGCTTTACGTTTCTGACGCTACCGCCAGACACGTATACCGTGACCGTAGCCAAGAGCGGCTATCAGTCGCTCAGCGTCCCCGGTCAAGTCGTCTTCGCCGATACCGTTCAAACTTTGACGGTACGCGTTCCGAAGTCGCTCAAGACCATCGCGCACGTTTCTGCCACTGGGGCGGGGACGCTCGTAAAATCCGGTACGACGGCCGATATTTATTCGGTCAACGCCGCTATGCAAAAGGCCGCCTCGGCCCTGGGCGGCGGCGGATCGCTGAACTCGGCCTACTCGGCCGTCGCCAGCGTTCCCGGCGCGTACGTCCCGGCCAACCAAACGGGTTACTTCCAAACCGTCACGATTCGCGGCGGCGACTACGACCAAGTCGGCTACGAATTCGACGGTGTCCCGGTAAACCGGTCGTTCGACAACTATCCGTCGAGCTCGGCTTCGTCACTCGGCAACGCCGAAGTGCAGGTCTACACCGGCGCGAACCCGGCCAACTCGGAGAGCCAAGGTCTCTCGGGCTATATTAACCAGGTCATCAAGACCGGCACCTATCCGGGTTACGCGCAAGCAGAACTCGGGATCGGCACGCCGACCTTCTACCATCGTGCGATGGTGGAAACCGGCGGCTCGACGCCCGACCGGCTGTTTTCGTGGTACGTCGGCGTCGCCGGCTACAACCAAGCCTTCAACTACGTCGACAATCAAAACGGCGCCAGCTTAGACAACTGGGTCGGCGCGCCAATGTCGCTCACACCCAACATTAGCTATGCTCCCACCACCAACTATCTGGTGGGTGCGCCGGCGCCGTTCTACTACTACATGGGACCGTTCAACTACGCGTTGCTGTCGTCGCTTTCGGCGCGCGACGTGGTGGCGAACTTCCACGTAGGCATCCCGCATCGCAACGACGCGGGTCGTGACGACGTCCAGTTACTGTGGGACAGCGAGTCGCTGCTCAATCAGTTCTATTCGACGACCAACGACATCACGTCGACCTCCGGCTGCGGCGGACTGTCAACCGGCGCAGCATGCGCCAACGCCATTCACCTCGGCGCGCCGGTCTTCATCGACAGCGTCACCTGGGGTTGCCCCGGTGCGGTCGGCAAAACGTTCTCTGCTGGAGGCCTTAACGGCCAGGCAGGCTGCGTGAAACCGTACTACTTCCCGAGCAGTCAAAATCGTACGGCTCCATTCCAGCCGATTCCTAATAACTACAGCGATAACATCTGGAACAACCAGGAGATCGTCAAGCTGCAGTACACGAAGAACTTCGGCTCGTCGGCGTTCTTCCGTCTCTACGGCTACACGTACTACAGCGACTGGCTGCAAAACGGCGCGCAGACGACCTACGCCGACTTTGCCGGCTGCTGCTCGCCAGATTACGAGCTGACGTCGCATACACGCGGCCTCAGCGCTAGCTATCAAAACCAGATCAACGCACAAAACCTCGTGAGCGCGCAGGCGTCGTACGTTACGGCGAACAGCATTCGCGACAACAACTCGTTCTATGCCGTCGGCGGAGTAACCGCGGCAGCGGTTGTGAGCTCCGCAAATCCCTACGGTGGGCTCTGCTACGCGGCACCGACCGCCGGCACGAAAGCAGTTCCCGTCCAGTGTAACGGGAGCGGCGTCACCTTCGGCACCATTCAAGGGGGAACCGTTCCCGACGTGAGTGGGCTCAAGTGCGGCGGCGCGCAGTGCGAGTACATTCTGGCCGAAAACGGTCTGCACGCGACGTATAACCAGGTGATTCCGAAGTTCTTCTCGGCTTCACTGACCGACGAGTTCCGTCCGTCGGACCGCTGGTTGTTCAACGCCGGCATTCGGTTGGACAGCTTCACGTTCGATGGGTCGAATACCGACACGGGCGCGGCCCGCAACTTCTGGACGAACGCTTTCAATACCGATTACTGTATCAACGACGTCAGCGGTAAGCCGACTCCGAAAGCAGGCATCGGCAGTGGACTGAACCCGACGCAGCCATGTCCGTCCGGTTTCCACAACGCTAACTGGACGAATGCGCCGGCGAATAGTACCTTCAACATCTACCAGCCGCGCATCAGCGGCACGTACACGGCGGATCCCGGCAACGTCATCCGCTTCTCGTACGGCCGGTATACGCAAGCTCCGAACTCAGCGTTCGAGCAGTACAATACGCTCCAGGAAAACCTGGCGGCGTACGATGCTGCAAACTTCTACCAGTTCGGGCGCACCTCACCCGGCTACCCGATCGTTCCCCCGACCTCGATCAACTATGACGTTTCGTGGGAACACCACTTTAAGGGGACGGACATGTCGTTGAAGCTGACGCCGTTCCTCCGGCAGACGCAAGACCAGATCCAGAACTTCTTCCTCGATCAGAAGACTGGGTTCGTTTCGGGTCTGAACGTCGGCGATCAGCGTAGCCAAGGCATTGAGTTCCAGTTGCAAAAGGGCGATTTCTCGCGAAATGGATTCGCAGGCGTTCTCTCCTTTGCGTACACGAACTCGTACATCCACTACGGCAGCCTGCCGTCGGGCCTCTACGGCACGACGGTCATCGGCGGCACGAACCAGCAAATCTCGGCGTACAACGCCTACACGCAGGCGTGCGGACCGAACGGAAAGTGGGTCGGCCGAATTGGAGCCAACCACGTTCCGTATTGCGGCACTGCGACCAACGCGGCCGGCCAAACGGTTGCGGCGGCTCCCTGCTACACCACGGCCGGCGCGCCGGTTTATCACTGTACGGCGGGCGACGTTGGCAATCCGTACTGGAATAACCCGCAGCCGCTGATCGATCCGGGAACGGCGTTCCCGACGTTCGACATCTTCCCAGGCGGTATCGGCTCGGCCGGTGCAGCCTACGGTGTGCCGTACGCGGCTTCCCTGATTCTTAACTACAAGCACGACAAGTGGGCCATTACCCCGTCCTTCACGTTCGCAGCGGGCGGTAAGTACGGCGTTCCGCAAACCAACCCGGGCATCAACCCGGCCGGTTGCGGCGCGGTTCTACCGGGCGCTCCCGGATTCAACGGCGGCGGTCGTTACGATGCCCTCTCGTGCGGATCTATCGGAGCGGTTCCAGACACTTACACGGGCGTCTTCGATCCGCTCGGATCGTTCACGCAGCCCAACCTCGTTGCCATGAACCTGCAGATGACTTACGACGTGAGCCCGCGCCTGTCGTTGACCGGCGTGCTGGCGAACCTCTTCAACACCTGCTGGGGCGGCACCAAGGCACCGTGGACCTCGTCGAACGGCAACGTTTGCGGATACAACGCGGGCGGTTTCGGAAGCGAAATCTTCCCGGTCGGTAATCAGTACAATCCGGCCGGCTACAACGGCTCGATCATTCAGCCGCTGGTCAAGTATCCGTACAGCCCGCTCTTCGGTCCATTCAACCAAGACGGAAACTCGACTAAGACTCCGTTCCAGTTCTACATCACGGCGAACGTCAAAATCTAGTCGCACCTACGTGACGTAGAAACCGAGAGGCCTCCGCAACCGCGGAGGCCTCTCTTCTTTTCTTTCCTTGTCATCCCGAGCGGAGGCGCGCGGCGCCGCATTTTGATTAAAGCGAGGCGGCGATGCGTTGGAGTTCGTCGATTCGGAGATCGCCGACCAATGCGAAGTGCAGCGGTCCGTCGGCCCAAGTCAGGAGCGTGTTGGGTCCCTGCTCGGCATAGTGCGCGTCGTGCCCGGAAATGCTCGCCGGCTGCGGATGCAGCGGCTGCAAGTCGACGGCGACCTCGCCCGCATTCTCGAAGAGCGACACGGTGCGAATGCCGTCGGAGTAGAGTAACTGAAGCGTCGGAATATTTTTGAGCTCGATCATGTGGCCTTCGACGGGGGAAAAACCGTCGGGCAGAAACTTGGGCCCGCGGGCCGGAAAACCGGCCGTCCGCACTACCTCTGCGACGTCCTTGGACGGCTCGCCGAACGTCGGACCGTGCACGGTTGCGAACTGCTTGGGTAAACGAAAGTCGGCCTCGGGAATGTCGGCGGTATAGCGAACGCTTTCAAAGCGAACCTCCGAGACGAGCGAACCGTCCGACGCGAACTGCTGCTTGTCCAGAACGAGCTTGCTTTGCAGGTCGACTCGCACCAGCATCGTGACGTTATTTGTGTACTTGTTAATCAGCGCGATGCTGCGGACTTCGCGGCCGTCGAATGACTCCTCCGCCTGTTTGACTGCGCGATAGTTGGAGCGCAGCAGAATGTAGTTGTCGTCGCGGGCA
Source organism: Candidatus Tumulicola scandinaviensis (assembly GCA_003140835.1). Classification (GTDB taxonomy): domain Bacteria; phylum Vulcanimicrobiota; class Vulcanimicrobiia; order Vulcanimicrobiales; family Vulcanimicrobiaceae; genus Tumulicola; species Tumulicola scandinaviensis. The sequence goes on from PLLA01000098.1 coordinate 28,077, forward strand.
ATTTGGTCGTTGGCGGCATCGTTTTCGGTCTGCAACACGCGATGCCGGCGAACGTCTACGAAAAAGCTCTGCTCGCCGCGGATGACGATCGAATCGCCGTGCAAGCGCGACGGCGACAGGTAGAAACGCTCGGTCAGGTTCGGGGCGCGGTGCTCGATGCGATAAACGGAGGCCTCGGATCGTTGATTTCCAATGCTCACGTCTTCAACGGTTCCGCTGTACGAAACCGTAGCCGGTGCGGTCATCGCGTCGAAGACGAAGCCGTCGGCCGGCTCGTCGTTCGGCGCGGCGCTGGCCAGCGAAAGACTGGCCGCGAGCGCCGCCGCGCCCGCCAATACTTTGAAGCGCGTCACGGGCTCTCGCCCGAGGCCAACATCGCCGGAGCGGCCGCGCTCTCTTCAAACGGCATCGTACTCGCCAGCGCGACGTGGTTCTGGAGATACGCGGCGGCGTCGACTGCATCGTTTTTCGGTGTGCCGTGCCAGCCCCCCATGGCGGCGTACATCACTACCACGATCGCCGCGACGACGGGGACGGCGATCGTCGAGCGCGGGATGGCTGTCAGCCACTGCCACGACCACCAAGGCGCGGCGACTCGCTCGCTCGACGCGCGCGCGTAAATCGCCGTCGTGAGACCCGGCGGAAGCTCGTGCTCCTCTTCTCGAGCGTGCCGGCGCAAGAGTTCGCCCACGCGCGTCTCGACGTCGTGCGCTTCCGCGCACTCGGCGCAGGCGGCCAAGTGGGAGTGCACGTCGGCATCTTCACGGGCGGAAAGTTCGCCGTGAGTGTAGTCGACGAGTTGATCGATGGACGGATGCTGTTGGTTCATGATGGCGATTTTAAGTTCCGTGTGACGAGTTTACGAAGCTGGCTGCGCGCGCGATGCAGCCGCGACCGCACCGTGCCCACCGAACAACCGACGATTCCCGCAATCTCCGCATAGCTGCATTCCTCGATGTCGGCCAGTACCACGATTTGGCGCTGCTCGGAAGAGAGCGCGTCGAGTGCCTTCGAGACCGGTTCGCTGAGGTATCCTTCGACGTAGTCGTCGATCGGATTCTCTGCTAGCGGCCGGCTGCCGGCAAAGGCCCGCGGCTCGTTGTCCTCCGGAATCTCAACAAGATAACGTCCCTTTTGCCGCCGAAGTTCGTCCCGGTGCAGATTGGTGACGATTCGGTAGATCCAGGAGAGGAACGACGTGCCCGGTTTGAAGCTTCGCCAGGCCCGGTAGACGCGGATGAAGGCCTCTTGGGTCAGGTCGCGGGCATCGGTTTCGTTCCGCGTCAAGCGAAAGGCAAAGTTATAGGTCGCCTTGCCGTACTGCTCGACGGCGCGCTCTAAGAACGCCGTCTGCTCCGGTGTTGCGGGTTCGATCGGCTTGCGCGGTGCTGCCATGAGCCTAGTAGCCCTTTATCGCCACCCAGCCGAGCGGCCCTTCCGGCAGGCGAGCGATGCGAGGGTTCCGCCAGCTACGTTTTGGCCCATAGGATACGAGCGACCCACCACAACGCGCCGGCGACGAGCAGCACGATCAAGAAGAACAACGCGAGTTCCAACAGCACGATGCCTGCGAACTGGCTGCCGCCGCATATCGCCACCACGCTAGCGACGAGCGAGAGTTTGAAACGCTCGAACGGATTGCTCGATAGGCCGGCGATCGATCGTGCCTCCGCGAGTGCCGCTTGCGGATCCCAGCCGGCAGTGTCGGCAATGAAGCCGATGCGCCCTTCGGACGTCACGATGAAGAGCTTGTCGTCGTGCAAAAAGTTGCTGGTGGAAACGCGCATCGAGCTAATGCGAAATTCGTCGAGGACTCGTTGGACGGTCGATCCGTTGCCCGTGAGCAGCGACCATATGCGCGGGTCGGCCGCGTACGCGGCACCATATCGGCGTAGCACGGCCGGCGAATCGTACGGCGGATCGAGCGTGATTTCGACCAATGCGAACCTGGCAGGATCGAGATGCGCTTGCAGATATGCAAACTTGCCGCTTATCGCCGGGCAGAGCGTGCGATCCGGGCAGCGCGAAAAGACGAACGCGATCAGCGTGGTCTTGCCGAGAAACGCGCGATCGAGTTCGACGATGCGCCCGTCTTGGTCCACCAAACGGGCCGGCGGCAGCGGGCTTCCCAACTCGACGGGAATCACTCGCCCCGGCTCCGGCAGTCCCGGCGAAAACGGCCCCGCCGCGACGGCGTCGCGCAAAATCCACGGCGTGGTGGAGCGGTCGAGAAGGGCGTCGATTTGGACGCCGGCGGTTGCCGCATGCGCGGGAACGATGCGATAGCGCCGGATCGACGACGGCAGCGTTTGCGGAACGGCGTCGGTGCGAACGATCGCACTTCCGTCGGCCAGACGATCCAGTAGCGACCCGTGCACCGGCACGACGGTAAACGCCGCGACGGCTGCGAGGATGAACTGCAGCATCACTGCAACAACTCGCGAACGGTGCCGGTCAACGTCGCATCCGAATCGTCGTCGTTTCGGATGGCGCGAACGTTGCCGTGCGAGTCGATCGCATAGATGACCGCCGAGTGGGCGACGTCGTAGTCGTGCACGCGAGGATGTTTGCCCGGAATGCGTTGGGCGTAGACGTGATACGCGTCCTCAACGGTTCCGACATGTGCTGGCGTGCCGGTGAGACCGACGATCGGACCGCCGAAGCGCGCGACGAAGCTGTGCATCACCGGCGGCGTGTCGCGATGCGGGTCGACGGTCATCATGGCGATTTCGACGCGGCTTCCACGCGTACCGAGCGATTGGGTCAGGCGGGTGAGTCGTGCCAGCGTGGCCGGGCAGGTGTCGGCGCAGTGGGTGAAGCCGAAGGTCAGTAAGACCGGCCGGCCCCGTTGCGCCGAAAGCGTCCACGGTTGGCCGCTGTCGGCGATAAGCGTGAAGTCGGGTGCAGCCGTACCCGGTACTGCGCAGCCGGCGAAAACTGCGACGGCGAGCGTCGCGAGAAGCGGTCGGCCGGTATTGGACATCCCTCCTATACTACGCCAACGGACGGCGGCGGCGGTGAGAAAGAGGTCGTTGCGACCCCGCCCGCGCAACGAAAGGCGCGGTGAACGCCGCCGTTTTCGCCATCCGCCTGATCATCGGAGGCTTGCTTCTGGTTGCCGGGGCCCTCAAGATTGGTCATTCGGTTGAGTTGGCGGCGGCCATGGCCGGTTTCAGGTTGCTGCCGCCGGTGGCAATCGGCGCGCTTGCCCTGGGGTTGCCGTTCTTCGAAATGCTGCTCGGCTTCTATCTGATCGTCGGGCTCTTTACGCGGATTGCGGCGACGGTTGCGTGCGCGCAGTTCGTCGTCTACGCGGCCGCCGTCGCTTCGGCCGTGATGCGGCAGATTCCGGCCAACTGCGGCTGCTTCGGGCCGGCCGACGCGGCCGTTGCCGACTGGCCTCACGTCGCGTTCGATCTGGGTTTCGCGCTCGCGAGCGCATTCATCATCTACGGCGCCCCGGGCGCCTTTGCCGTCGATCGGAGACTTCGCTCGTCATGAACCAACGTTTGCTCGGCATCGCGTCGCTCGTCGCAGTTGCGGTGCTCGCGATCGCGGCGATCGCGTGGTATGCGATCTGGCCGTCGCATCGTTTGGCATCGGCTGCGCAGGCGCCGACCGTCAGTAAGGCTCAAGCCGGCCAGCCCGCGCCAAACTTTGCCGTCGCCACGACCGCCGGCCTCTTCGAGCTAAACAAGACGAACAAGCCGGTGTTCCTCGAGGTCTTTGCGACCTGGTGTCCGCACTGCCAACGTGAAACCGCCGTCATCGACCGGCTCTATCGCGCGTACAAATCGCGGGTGGATTTCGTCGGCGTGTCGGGCAGCGACACGGGGATGGACAATACGTCGCCGGCCTCGCAACTCGATGTTCTCAACTGGATGCAACGGTTCGATGTCCAGTACCCGGTTGCATACGACGCCTCGCTGAACGTCGCCAACAGTTACCTGCAAGGCGGTTTCCCGACCATCGCGATAATCGGCCGGGATAAGAACGTGGCCTACCTTAACTCCGGCGAGCTATCGTACGGCGAACTCGCCGCCGCCATTCAAAAAGCCTTACGCTGAACTCCGAGACGAGCTAATCGGCCGGGGGAAACGCATAGTTGGGAGGCGGGACGACGGGCGTTCCGACTTCTAACGTAATTTGCTGGTGCGACAGGAGCGGAATCGTCCGAAGATCGCCGTCGAATTTTGCGCCGTTGACGTAGGCTGTTACCGGACCGATGAAGCCCGCAACGCCCTTCGGACCGAGCGGCTCGCCCCAAATATCGAAGAGCATGCCGAGCGTGTAGTGGCCGCCACCGGGGGCCTGGACCTCGGGCGCTTCGATGTGAATGATGCCGCTCGTGTCGTGCGTGTGAATCCAATACAGGCAGCCGCCGCCCGGGAGCGCCGGGCTCGCCGTGAAACCGACGAGCCGCGGAACTTGAATCTGCCGGCCATGGTCGAAGAGCGCCACGTGGGCGTGAATGTGAAGACTCTGACCCTCCATGGCCTCGCAACCAATGCCATCGACCGGTTTTCCGGTGCCTCCGGCGGAGGTGTTGGCCGGCTTGAAGCTCGGCGCTCCGATGGCGCCGCCGTCGGTCAGCAATATCGGCTTCGCGCTCGCGTTCGGACCGGGCGAGGGCGTCGCGTAGGCCGCTTTCAGCGCGAGACTCTGCTGCAAGCGCATGCCGCCGAAAATGGCGATCACGATCAGAATCAAGGCGGCGACGCCGATGTAAATGGGCATCATCGGATCGCGGTGCGGCGGTGGCGCGGAACCCCCGCGCGAGTGGCGCCGGCGTTCGGCGCGAGACGGTTGAGACGGCATCGAACCTCTTTTACTTCGATTCAGCCGGGTCGAGGCAACGGCCCGGCACTAAGTAGTTGGTAACATAGTCGGCCACCGCGTCGCCCAGCGGCGTGGGCGGTGCATCGTAACCGGTCGCGCGTATGCGGTCCATGCGCGCGCAGGTCGAGTACTGGTATTTTCCGCGCAAGCGTTCGGGCATGTCGACGAACTCGATGCGCTCGGATAGGCCGAGCGCGGGAAAAATCGGCCGCACCAACTCGAGCCAGGTCTGCGCGCGGCCAAACCCAACGTTGAACAAGCCGGCGGCGTCCGATTCGGCAAGATGCAGCGTCATGTCGGCCGCATCCTTCACGTAAATGAAGTCGCGCCGCTGTTCGCCGTCGCGAAACTCGGGCCGGTGGCTTTTGAAGAGCTTCACGCTGCCGGAATCCCGTATTTGTTCGTAGGCCTTGCATACGACGCTGCGCATGTCGCCCTTATGGTCTTCATTCGGGCCGAAGACGTTGAAGTATTTTATGCCGCAGATGCTTCGGTCGAGCTCGACACGCGCCGCGTAGAGATCGAAAAGGTGCTTTGAATACGCGTACATGTTGAGCGGGCGAAGCGTCCTGAGGTCGGCCTCGTCGGAGAGGTCGTCTTCGAGAGCGCCGTAGGTCGCCGCCGATGAGGCATAAACGAACCGCTCGGCATTCTCCCCGGCCCAGTGCGCGAGATGCTTCGTGTACTCATAGTTGTTGCGCATCAGGTAATCGGCGTCGTCTTCGGTCGTCGCAGAGCAGGCGCCCAGATGAAAGACCGTCCCGACTCCGCCGAAATCGTCGCCGTCGGACGTGCGCTGTTCGAATTCGTCGGCGTCGATATAGTCGGAGAAGCGCAGCGGCACCAGATGCCGCCATTTCTCCGAGCGGTCGAGCCGGTCGATGATCAGAATGTCGTCGATGCCGCGCCGGTTCAACGCCCAAACGACAGCGCTGCCAATAAGGCCGGCGCCTCCGGTGACGATAATCGTGCCGCGGTCGAGATCGAACATGGTGCGAGCCCCTTAAATCCCCCGGCTAGCGGCGGGAGTCCTGGAAGGAAGGAACGCCCGGGGATATTTGCTAATCCATCGCAAATAATGATTTGCAAGCGATTCGCAATTTTGGCAGCCTTGTGGCTAACGGTCGCTTGGGGAACCCCAAGCACCGGCTTGGGCGCCGCCACTGCCAGCATCTCCGGCACGGTCGTCGACGGCTTCGGGCGGCCACTCGCATCGGTCGAGCTGCAACTCGAGGGCAGCGGCGTCCGGCTCCAGGGGCAGACCGGTGCCGGCGGTGCGTTTCGGTTTTCGGGCCTGGTGCCGGGCAGCTACCGCCTTACAGCGACGTCCGGCGACCGCGAGGGCAGCGTCGCGGTCGACCTTGCAGGCAGCGGCATCTCGGTGACAGTGGAACTCCTTGCGACGGTCGGCCACGTAACGAGTGCGGCGTCCGCGCCGCCGATGAACGGCTCGGGGACCGACGTGACCGTCAACCACATGCTGCTCGACCGGATGCCTTTCCAGGGATCGTTGCCGCAGACGCTGCTGCAGCTGCCGGCGGCGGCACGCGGGGCGAACGGGGTGGTGCACATCAACGGCGACCACGGCGACATCAACTACTACGTCGATGGCGTGCAGGTTCCTCAAGAACTCAACCGCGAGGTCGGCAGCGAAATCGATCCCAACGACATCGCCTTTATGGACGTGATGGAGGGTGCCTTCCCGGCGCAGTACGGTGGCCGTTTCGCCGCCGTCATCAATGTCAACACCCGCATCAACCAGGGAGCGGCGGGAGCCTCGGGTTACGCCGACGCCGGCTCGTATGCGACCGGCGCCTCGTTCGTCAACGTGCACGCGCCGGCCGCGAGCGGACAGGTGTCGCTCAGTTTAGCGGCATCGCAAGGCGACCGCGTCCTCGATCCGCCAAATGTTAGCGCCGTGCACGACCGGGGCGCGCAAACCAACGCGTTCTTGCGGTACACGGTACCGATCGGCAACGACTATGCAAATGTCACGTTCATTCATTCCTACCAGTCGTTTCAAATTCCCAACGACGTGGCCGGCGGCGAACCGGCGGCGACCGACGATAACGAAACGCAAGACGACTCGTTCCTGGCCGCCCAGATTCATCACACGCTCGTCTCCGGCGGTGCGCTCAGTTATGGCGTCGGTTTCAAACAGTCGCGCATCCGCGACTTCGGCGATCCGCAAAACGACTTCGCCTATGGCTACAATCTCAACGCTGCGGCGGGCGGAACGCCGTCGGGATGCGCGAACGGCGTCGTCGCTTCGTGCGCGTACTCGCTCGCCGCCGATCGCACCGCTCGCGATGCAATCTTCAACGTCGACGAGGCGCTCGACGACGGCAAGCATACTATCGACTTTGGCACATCCTACGACGTGACGACGGTCGACAAGAATTACGCCGTTACGTTGCAACCGGGGAACTTTCTCGCACCGATTTTGACGCCGAAGACTCCGGGGGCTGCATACATGGTGGTCGACGACTCGCCCAACATCGGCCACACGGCGAGTGCGTACCTTCAAGACTCGTGGGAGATGTCGCCGATCTGGCAGCTCGACGTGGGGCTTCGTCAAGATGTCTTTACGATTTTTTCGACGCAGTTTCAAGAAGGCTTTGCGCAGATCAGCCCCCGCATCAAGCTGACGCGCCTGTACGGCCGGCGCGCTGGCGCGTACGCGTACTTCGGGCGCTTCTTCACGCCGTTTTCGCTCGAGAACGTTTCGCCGAGCGCCGCCCACTTGCTCGATCTTCCAAACCAGCCGTTACCGGCGCAGTTCGATTTGCGGCCGCAGCGCGACAGCGTTTTCGAAATCGGCGGTCACTTGCCGATCGGGCGCGGATCGCTGGGCCTGCGCATCATGCAGAAGATCGCCGTCGACCTGCTCGACGACACGCAGGTCGGCGTTACGGCGCTTCATCAAGACATCAACTACGCCGCCGGAAACATCTCCGTGCAGAGCGCGTACTACCAGTTGCCGCTGTCAGCCGGCGGGCGTGCGTACTTTTCGCTGGCGCACGCGCGCTCGGTGAATGCCGGCTGTGAAACGCAGTTGCTGGCACCGTGTTTCGGAGCGCCGCAGGGTTGGACGGCAGCCGATCACGACCAAAACTGGGACGCCACTGGCGGCTTTCTGAGTAACGACCGGCACGGCGGCTGGCTGGCCGTCGACGGCGAGTACGGTTCGGGACTCTCTTCGGCCTACTGTCAGCCGGTCAGCAGCAATTGCAAAGTGCCGCCGCACCTCACTTTCGACGCGGTCGAAGGCATAGGACTCCCCGGGCACACGGCACTCACGATCGGCATTGACAACCTGCTGAACGACCGCTATCGCATTACGTATCTGAACGCGCAAGGCAATCATTATGCCGCCGGCAGGACGTTCGAAATCGGGTGGCGGTTTGCAACCGCTAAAACGGCGCCGTGAGCCGCATCAACAAGTTACGCCCGTTGGCAATCTGCGTGGTGTTGAAGCCGTTGGCGACTTTGATTGGATACTGGTGGTTGAGCACGTTGGTGACGATGAAGGAGATGCCCAGACCGTGGTCGTCGCCGTGTCCCGGCGTGAGGTAGCGCCCGGCGGCGACGTCGAACGTGGTGTGTGCCGGAAGCCGGCCGTTTAGCGTAGCGTCGGCGGATTCGAACGCAACCGGAAACCCGCTGCCGTAGTTGCTTTGCAGGGTCGTAAACCATTGATGGCCTCGCCCGTATCGCCACGTGTAAGCGGCCGATGCCGCGACCGTTTCGTCGTGATCTTCGGGCGAAAGCTGCGAAACACAGGATTGATTGGGTGCATTCGTCCCCGGCGGAAACAGAAACGTGGATCCCGAGACGCAGGCTGCGTACGACCCCGACACCGTCGCACTCAGGAACCATTCGTTGAAGTTGGGGAGCCGGCTGCTGAGACGCAACTCGACGCCGGTGTCAAGACCGATCGCGTTATTGAAGACCGCAAACAGCGGCGTATTCAGCAGTTGCGTCGTGTCGAGCACGTTGACGGCGGTCTTGCGAAACAGGTTGATCGATCCGGTAAAGTTTGAGTTGAAAGCGTGATCGAATCCGATTTCGTAGTAGGCGTCGCGCTCGGGCTGCAGATTGTATACCGGAACTGTCGGACAGCCTTGTAGCACGACGCAGTCCTGGCGCACGTCCTCCAGTAACGGTGCGGCGTAGAAGCGCCCGTAGTACGCGTGGCCGGTGTTTTTCCCGCCGTCCCAGATGGTCACGCCGGCGCGCGGGCTGAACTGCCAGCCGCCGGTGTAGCCGGTCGAGTGGTCGTATCGCAGACCGTAGTTGAACTGTACGTATTTCGAGACTTGCCACTTGTCTTGGGCGTAGATGCCGATTTGCGAGCCGGCTTGCGCTTGCGACGGCGAAGCGACCAGATAGTACGGCTGCGTGTGGGTGCCGGAGTCCGCGCAACCCGAGAAATAACAGCCGAACGCTTGGGTAGCGACTAAATTCGCGCGGTTGACGTCGATGCCGACCTTCCACGCGTGATGCTCGGTCGCGCGGAAATCCGACATGCGCAGTCCCACGTAGCTCGCGTAGGTGTTCGAGAGCAAGCCGACGTTATGGGCCGGCGCCGGCGAGCCTCCGCCGAACGACGGGGTTAATCCCAAGACGTCGTTAGGGAGGTCACCGTCGTAGTTGACGCGCGTCGAGCGCCACCACGGGGTGACTTGAAAGACGCCGTTTCCGTCGCGCGACGTCTGCGTGTAGCTGATGTGGGAGAAGCGGTCGTACTCGCGTTGCACGTCGTCGGTCCCAGCCGGCGTGAACACCGGGTCGTACGGATTGTTCGGATCGGTGTTGATGGGGATCTGGAACTGCGCGAGCTGATTCGAATAATCGAACGACAGGGTCGAGCGGGCGCTGATTTGGCTGATGAACCGCAAGAACTGGTCGCTTTGTGACGAGTCGTCGTGGATCGGGACGAAGGTTGGCGCGTCTAGACCGCGGGCCGTGCTCTGACTGTTGGCATTGAAGAAGAGCTCGTTCGGGCCGAAGCGTGCGACGGTGTCGAGGCTGCCGATGCCCTGCGATTGGTTGCCGGCGCCGCCGGTAATCGTTCCGTAGAAGCCTTCCGGAATTTGCGACGGCCGGTTAGTAATGATGTTGACCACGCCGCCCATACGGTCGCCCCCGTATTCGGCCGGAATCGCTCCCGTCAGCAGTTCCAACGAATCGATGTTTTTGGGATCCACGATTTCCGCGAAGTTCGAGGTGGTGGCCAGCGGCAACGGTGCGCCGTCGATGTTATACGTGACGCCGTGGAAACCGTTAACGACGGGTTCGTTGTATGAGAACGGGATAACGCCGGGCAGCGTCTGAAGCAGTTTGTCGAGACTGTTTTGGACGGGTGAGGTCTGGATCGAGGAACGCGTGAGTTGATTGACCGACGGTGCGTTTGCCTGGAGGCCGGCCCCACGCGCCGTGACGGTCGTGCTCGCGATTTCCTTTAAGTGGGTCGACAGGGCGACGTCGATGGTGGCGACCGAATCGCTCGAGACCGTAACCAGGACTTGAAGTCCGTGCGCGCCGGTCGCATTCGCGACGACGCGGTACGAGCCGAACGGCACCTGTGCGAACACGTATCCGCCTCTGGCGTCGGTGGTGGTGGTGAAGCGCGAGCCTTCACCCTCGAGGATCACGGCCGCTCCGGGTGCGGGCTTTCCGTCGACGGTAATCGTGCCGCGAACCACTCCGGTAGTGGCCGCGAGCGCCGGGAGCGCCGTTGCGAGCGCGAAAATGAATGCTAAGAAAACGGCGTCCCGCGCCGTTGAAATTCGGGGCATGGACTTCTCCGATCGCTATGAGTTGAGGAGGGTGAACGTGGAGGCGCGCGCTAGGCGCGGGCGTTCGCGATCGGAGGAGGACGGGCGAAGCGCCGCCGCAGAACGGGCGAGCGGCGAGCGATGGGGGCCGGCTGGAGATGGCGGACCCAGAGAAGCGGACGTTCGGCAAACGGCGAACGCGCGATGACGATGACGGCGCCGGCCAGCCGGCGCACGAGCCACCGCGTCAGGGTTAGGAGCGCGACGGCGGCGATGATGAGGGCGGCGACGGTCGCGAACAGGCCGGCGTCGGCGTGACTCGCTTCGACGCGTTCGCCGATAGCGAGCCATAGGCCGGCCGAGACCGCTAGCGACGCGAAGCCGGGAAGGCGAGAGGTCAAACGAGCGGCGAGAACGCTTCCGTCGGCGGCCTTGCCCGACCCCGTCCAGGCCAGCGCCGCGAGCGCGACGGCGAAACCAGCGCAGCCGGTAGCGGCTAGCTCGAGTAGGACGGTGTGGTAGGCGCCGCCCATCGCATGGTCCCCGCCGTATAGCGCCGTGTGGGCGATCAGGGAAGCAAGCAAGCCAAGGGCGAGAGCGCCGGGAATCTCCCGGAGGGTCACGCGGGTTTCTTTCTACGGAGAGATGCGGGGAGGCCTGTGGCCTTCGTCGTACTGTCGTGACCCCGCCCCTCGCCGCTACTGAACTCGGTGGAATGGGAGTCTGGCACATGGTTGAAAACGCGGATACGGTGAGCTTGGTTTGCGCGCTACTCGTGCGCTTTCCGGAGCTGGCTTCAATTCGCTCGCTGCCGGGCGACCGCACCGTGCGGCTCACGTTTGCGGTGCGTAAGCGGCTCGACCGCGCCGCTCAATCGGCGCTGGCCGAAGCCATCGAGGAACACATCCACAGTTTCCTTCGCCTCGCCAAGGACGATGCGCGGACCGTTCGGCTCGAATGCGAGGGCGATCGCTCGATGACGTTCGTCCACATCACGCGCGACTTGGAGACGTTCACCAAGGAAGAGCTGGAACTGCAGGTCGGCTTCTTCGGGGAGCGGTTTGGCGATGCGGTGGTGCGCAACCCGGTGCCCGACGATCACGGCGATGCCGATCCGGCGGCGCAGGACGAGTCCGCCTTATACGCCGTCGAAGCGTTGCGCGATCCGGCGCAATCGAAGAGCCTGGTGGGTTTCCGTGAGGAGAAGCGAGTGCTGGTCTACTTCCTGAAATCGCAGAAGAAAGCCAAGGCGTCGGCTCGCCGATAGCGATTCCCGTCATCCGTGTCCTGCTGATCGGGGACGTCGTCGGTTCCCCCGGTCGCGACACGCTCAAACGTTGCGTGGCGCTGGCGCGCGAGCAACATCAAATTCACGCCTGCTTGGCCAACGGCGAAAACGCCGCGGGTGGTTTCGGCTTGACCGCCCAGACGGCTGAGGAAATGTTCGGCAGCGGCGTCGACTTCATCACCAGCGGCAATCACATCTTCGATAAACGCGACTTCAAGGGCTACCTCGAAAGCAGCGATCGCGTGATCCGGCCCGCTAACTATCCGCCGGCGACGCCCGGGCGGGGCTCCGGCACCTTTATCGTCGAAGGCGTCACCGTGGGCGTCCTCAACGTCATGGGCCGGACCTTTATGCCCCCGGTAGACGATCCATTCCGGTGCGCCGACGCACTGGTCGACGAGTTGCGGCGAAAGACGCCGGTGATCGTGGTGGACGTACACGCCGAGGCTAGTTCGGAGAAAGTCGCGCTCGGGCGCTTTCTCGACGGCCGGGTGTCGTGCGTCTACGGAACCCATACGCACGTCCAGACGTCCGATGAACAAATTCTCCCGGGCGGCACCGCTTACGTCACCGATGTGGGCATGACCGGCCCGACCGAAGGCGTGATCGGCATGGAGTCGCGCGCGGTGCTCGACCGTTTTCTGACCGGTATCTCGGACCGCTTCAGCGTCGAAAAAACCGGAACCAAACAGTTTTGCGCTGCCGTGGTGGGGATCGATACGAACACCGGCAAAGCGATCGAGATCAAGCGCATCTTTCAACGAGGAATCGCGTAACCGACGATGAGCGCCGACGGACCGCTGAAGGTTTCGACGAAGAGCAATCCAAACGCGGTGGCGGGCGCCCTCGCGGCGTCGCTGCGCGAACGCGGCAGCGCCGAGTTGCAAGCAGTCGGCGCCGGGGCGATCAATCAAGCGATCAAAGCGGTAGCCATTGCCCGCAACTACCTCAAAGCCGCCGGCGTGGACATCGTCTGCGTCCCGGCGTTCATCACGGTCGCCATCAGCGACAACGAACGCACCGGCATTTCGCTCGTCGTCGAGCGACGCCACGCACGCCACACCGACGAGGAGGCTACGATCCTAGAATCAACGACGCAAATCGACGGCACGGCGGTGCCGGAGTGAAGATCGACCTGCATTCGCATACCAACGTCAGCGACGGCACCTTGGCCCCACAAGCGTTGGCGGACTTCATGGGCGAGCGAAAGGTCGAAATCTTTTGCATCTCCGATCACGACACGCTCGGAGCCTACGGAAAGTTCGAGCCCCCGGCCGGCTCGCGATACATCACCGGGATCGAAATCAATACCACGTGGCGCGAAAACGAAGTGCACGTGCTGGGATACAACGTTCCGCTCGGGCCGTCGGCAATCAACGATCTGCTGGAATATAACCAGGACCAGCGCCGCGTGCGCGCTCAAACGATGGTCGACCAGCTGCGCGCCGCCGGCTACGGTCTGACGATCGAAGACGTGTTGCGCCAATCCGACGAGGCGCACTCCGTGGGCCGCCCGCACGTCGCCAAGGCGCTGGTACACGCCGGCATGACCGAGAGCGTCAGCACCGCCTTTCGCGATATTCTCGGCAGCGGAAAGCCGGGATACGTGCCGCAACTCTACACCACGCCGCAGCGAGCCATCGAAACGATTGCCGCGGTCGGCGGGATTCCGGTGCTGGCCCATCCGGGACGACTGCGCGACCGCATCCTCATTGACGAGCTGGCCCATCACGGCTTGCAGGGTCTCGAAGTCTTTTATCCGCTGCACGAGCCGGCCGACGTCGCCGAGTTTCGCGCCAAGGCCCGGGAATACGGTTTGGTCATGACGGCGGGCATGGATTTTCACGACATTCGCTATCACACCCAAGGCGTCGGAATGGATATCGACGAGGCCGACGTAGCGCCGTTCCTGGAACTCGTCGAAGTCTTCGCGTGATCGTCGCGCCGGCGGCGGCGCTTGCGATGGCAATCGATGCGCCGGCGCGAACCCCGCGCCTCGCGCATTCGATCGTTGCGGCCGAGGTCTACGATCTCGACGCGCATCGCGTGCTGTTTGCGCGCAATGCGGCAAAACTGATGGTCGCCGCCTCGACTACAAAGCTCCTCACGGAAGGCAGCAGCTTGGCCCTGCTCGGCGCGGGCTTCCGGTGGACGACGCCGGTCTATCGCACCGGCCCGATCGACGCACGCGGCGTGGTGCACGGCGATCTGGTACTGGTCGCCACCGGCGATCCAAATCTATCGCAGCGCATTCGCAGCGACGGAACGCTCGCGTTTGAAGACGAGGATCACGCCTACGACGGCTCGCCCGAAACCAAAGCCGTCCCGGGCGATCCGCTCGCGGTGCTGCGCGACCTGGCCAATCAGGTTGCCAAGGCGGGAGTCACGGCCATCGACGGACGGGTGCTCGTCGACGGCTCGCTCTTTCCGGATCAAGGTGCCGAGTCGGGAACGGGCGTGACCGTTTCCCCGATCGTCGTCAACGACAACGTCGTCGACGTTACGGTAACGCCGGGAAGCCATGCCGGCGATGCCGCTTCGCTCACCGTCTCACCGCAGACGCCGTACGCGAGGTTCGTCAACAAAACGACGACCGGTGCGCCGAAAAGCGATGCGACCATCGATATGAGCCAAGACGTTGCCGATGCGGCCGGCAGGCATACGGTGACGGTGACCGGCTCCCAGGCCGCCGGACCGAGCGTGCTCTATGCGTATCGGGTTGGCGATCCCAAACGATTTGCGCAGGATGCGTTCGCGCTCGCGCTGCGGGACGCCGGCGTCGCCGTGCCCGCTTCGGAATCCACGCAGCCCGGCGACGTGACGCCGGCGCTGATTCCGGCGAATCTCGTCGCGCAGCACGAATCTCCGCCGCTTTCCGAAGACGCGTATATCACGTTGAAGGTCAGCGACAATTTACATGCGGCGCTGATGCCCTACATTTGGGCCGTGTATCTCGCCCACGCAAAGCGCGACTATCTTCGCGAAGGCTTTGCGTTGGAAGCAAAGCTGTTGAGCGATGCTGGTCCAGACCTTCAAGGCGCGGCACAACAAGATGGTGAGGGTGGCAGTGCGTTCTTCACGGCCGATTTCATGGTGCGCTATCTCGCCTGGGCCCGTACTCAAACCTGGTATCGCTATTTGCTGCGCGGGCTACCGGTCATGGGCGTCGACGGCACCTTAGCCGGCATTCAAAAGCACTCGCCCGCCCGTGGAAAAGTATTCGCCAAGACCGGAACCGACGACAGCGAGAACTTTCTCGACGGCGGCAGCGTCATCGAAAAAGGCCTCGCGGGGTACATGACGACGCGCGGCGGCCGCCACGTGGCGTTCGCGTTTTACATCAGCGCGATGAAGGGTCCGCAGGACGAAGACACGGGAACCGTCGCCGGGCAAATTCTCGGCGCGATGGCGGCCGCGACCTACACGTCGATCTAACCCTCCTTCGTCCGCGTCCCAAGAGGGCTCCGCTTACGATTACATCGGTCGGGCCGACCGGTTAGGATGACAAGGCAGTAGCGACGGCGGTGCGCACTTGCGCGAGCGCGCTGGCCGCGTCGCTTTCGTAGCGTGCGAGTATCGCGGCTTGATCGGCGATCGCCGAGGCATCGCGCATGTAGCGATGGTTGACGCGGACGTTGTACGCGCATGCGGCTAACGCGGCGGCGCCGAACTCTGCGGCGCATCCCGCGTCGCTGGCGAGGTTTTTGTTCGGGATCTGCAAGACGCGTTCGGCGAGACGAACGACGTCGAGCGCGAGCTCCGCGCCATCGAGCGGTTCTTTTGCGGCGGCGTGCAGGGCCGTTTCGAGTGCGGCACGGCGCGCGGCCGACTCCGCCGGATTGTCCTTCGGCAAGGCTTGAGCCGCGACGACTTGCCCGAAGGCGCGTTCGTCGCGTTCGCGTGCTGTTTCGAGCCTTTGCCGCAGGCCGTCGCTCTCGGCAACGATCTGCTGCAACGCATCGGCGCGATCGGCGTACTTAGGGTTGCGCTCGCAAATGCGGGCGACCATTCCGACTAATGCCGCACCAACCGAGGCGACGATGGCCGCCGCGCTGCCGCCGCCCGGAACCGGATCGGCCGACGCGAGGTTACGGAGATACAGGTCGAGGTTTTCCACGTTCGGTCAGTTAGGCGGGCGTGGCGTTGCGCCTTCGGCCGGAGAGCCACCGGCGGAGCCCGTACGACGCCCGCCGAAGGACCGACACTCCGAGAACGTCCTACCCACGCCACGAGAGGAAGAACGAGTGCCCGTTTTGGATCGAACCGCCGGCGACGTAAAAGACCGCAGTTTAGCCGAGGCCGGTCGCGCGCGCATCGCGTGGGCGGCGGCCTATATGCCGGTGTTGGCCCAGATTCGCGATCGCTTTGAGATCGAAAAGCCGCTCAAAGGCGTGCGCATCGGCGCGTGCCTGCACGTTACGACCGAGACGGCGAACCTGATGTTGGCTCTCCAAGCCGGCGGCGCGGAACTGGCGCTATGTGCCAGCAATCCGCTTTCGACGCAAGACGACGTGGCGGCCGCGCTTTGCGAGTACGGCATTCCGACGTTCGCGATCAAAGGCGAAGACAACGAGACCTACTATTCGCATATCGAATCGGTCATCGCCACCAAACCGCAGATGTCGATGGACGACGGTTGCGATTTGGTCACCACCATCTACACCAAACACTCTGCGCTGCTCGCGCAGATGATTGGCGGTTGTGAAGAGACGACGACGGGCGTCATTCGTCTGAAGGCGATGCAAAAAGAAGGCGTGCTGCCGTATCCGGTGGTCGCGGTCAACAACGCGCTCACCAAGCACATGTTCGACAACCGCTACGGCACCGGACAATCGACTCTCGACGGCATCATCCGCGCGACCAACGTCCTGATCGCGGGCCGTACCATCGTGGTTGTCGGATACGGTTGGTGCGGGCGCGGCATAGCGTCGCGCGCTTCCGGCATGGGCGGCCACGTCATCGTTACCGAAGTCGACCCACGCAAAGCCATCGAAGCGCAGATGGATGGCTACCGGGTGATGCCGATTGCCGACGCCGCGAAGCTGGGAGACGTGTTCGTGACCGTGACCGGCAACTACCACGTGATCCGCGAAGAACATTTCAAGCTCATGAAAGATGGCGCCATCGTCTGCAACTCGGGACATTTTAACGACGAGCTCGACCTGGAGGGCCTCAAGCGTATCAGCGTGGGGGCGACCGCCCCGCGAGCATTCGTCGAGCAGTACCAATTGCACGACGGCCGCAAGGTCTGTATCCTCGCCGATGGCCGCTTAGTGAATCTGTCGGCCGGCGAAGGCCATCCGGCGGCGGTCATGGATATGTCGTTTTCGAATCAAGCGATGAGTGCGGCGTATCTGGCCCAACAGCACGCGAACCTCGAGAAGAAGGTCTACGACGTCCCTATCGAGATCGACGAAGAAGTTGCGACGCTGAAGCTGTCGTCGATGGGCGTCGACATCGACGTCTTGACGCCGGAACAAGTGAAGTATATGGCGTCGTGGTCGGAGGGAACGTAGGTGGGCTACCGGCGATTCTTCACCAGCGAGTCGGTGACCGAAGGCCATCCCGACAAAATCGCGGACCAAATCTCCGATGCGGTCCTCGACGCCTTGTTGCGGGAGGATCCGCAGTCGCGCGTCGCCATCGAGACGTTTGCGATCACCGGTCAGATCCACTTGGCCGGTGAGGTCACGACCAAAACCTACATCGACATCCCGCGCATCGTTCGCGAAGTGATACGCGACATCGGCTATACCAAGTCGTCGGTCGGGTTCGATGCGGATACGTGCGGCGTGAGTATTTCCATCGATGAACAGTCGCCGGACATCGCGCTCGGTGTCGACACCTCGCTGGAAGCCAAAGGCGGCGACGATGACGAGTTCGAGCGAACCGGCGCCGGCGATCAGGGCATGATGTTCGGATATGCGTGCCGGGAGACCGACGAGTTGATGCCGCTGCCGATCGTGCTCGCGCACAATCTCGCGCGCCACTTGGCGGCCGCTCGCAAGAACGGTGACATCCCCTACCTGCGGCCCGACGGCAAGTCGCAAGTAACCGTTGAATACGACGGCGACCGTCCGGTCCGGGTCGAGGCGGTCGTCATATCGACGCAGCACGATCCCGACATCGCGCTCGAAGTGATTCGTAACGAAGTCACCGAGAATGTGATCGATCACGTTATTCCGAGGTCGATGCGCGACCGGAACACGCGGATCTACGTTAACCCCACCGGACGCTTCGTCATCGGCGGTCCTAAAGGCGACGCCGGTTTGACCGGCCGTAAGATCATCGCCGATACCTATGGCGGCATGGCGCGCCACGGCGGCGGTGCGTTCTCCGGTAAAGACCCGACGAAGGTCGACCGGTCGGCCGCCTACGCGGCGCGATGGGTAGCGAAGAACGTGGTTGCGGCCGGCCTAGCGGATCGCTGCGAAGTGCAGGTTGCTTACGCGATCGGCGTCGCGCGCCCCATGAATCTCTTTGTCGAAACCTTCGGTACGGCCAAAATCGACGAAGAACGCATTGCCAAGGCGGTGCTCGAGGTGTTCGACCTGCGGCCCGCAGCGATCATTCATCACCTGAACCTGCGCCGTCCGATCTATCGTCAGACGGCGGCGTACGGTCACTTCGGGCGTCCCGATCTCGACCTTCCGTGGGAGCGGCTAAATCGCGTCGAAGCGCTACGCAAGGCGAGCGCGTTTACCGGCGAAGCGCTGCGCGTTCCCAACTTTGCAAACTAGAAATGTCATCCTAAGCGGAGCGCCGCAGGCGCAGTCAAAGGACCGCAATCGAGGGAATAATAAAGGAGCAGCGATGTTGAAGAAGACGATGGCGCCGGCCCTCCTCAAAGCTGGCGCCGTTACCTGTGCCCTGGCCGCAACGCTGACCGTAGCTCTCGCGGCGACCATTCCGAGCGGAACCAAGATCCTGTGCGTGCTGGGACAGGGCGTAAACTCGGCAACGCTCAAAGTTGGTACCGATTTCAAGCTGCGCATCGACGATCCGGCGCAACCGGATCTAACCGGCGCGGCGATCCACGGTCACGTCACCGACGTGGCGGGACCCGGCGGCATGACACGCGCGCGTATCGGCTTCTTGCTCGACTACATTCAGTTCAAGAGCGGTAGCCGCGCTTCGATTCACGCCATCATCGTGAGCAAGAACGTCACGCAAACCAACACGGCGGCGGTTCGCCAGGAGGCCGTCAAGTTCTCGCTCCCTCCCATGCCTAACGGAACGGTTACCCCCGGGCCGATCGCGTGGCAGATGAATTTTCGTCGCGATGCGGCTCCGTCGGTCTCGCCGCCGCCGGCCGGCAATACCAGCGGCTACGTTTACGCGCAGAAATCTAATGAAAATATCGTTGTTTCCCCCGGCGCCCCGGTTACGATTCAGCTAACGAGTAACCTGACCACGCCATAACGCGTTGGGTCGGGCGCCAACGGGGAATGACGTAGACATGAGAATTTGGAAACGGCTCGGCGCGCTGGCGATGGTTGCGGCCTTTGCCGGAACGGCGCCAATCGCAACGGCTGCGGAAAGCATTACGCTCTACAACGGTTCGGTGCTCAACGCCCGTCTCAACCAGGGCCTCGATACCGGTTCGGCACACGTCGGAGACGTGTTCACGATGACCGTGGTGCCGCCGTATCCCAGCGGGAATCCCGAGTTTCAAGGGGCGACCATCCGTGGCGTCGTTACTAAGGTCCGGCCCGCCGGGCAGGGACGTAATCCGGAGATCGTCATCGTTCCTCAGTACTTGCGGCTCTACGGCGGAAGCACCGCAAACATTGAGGGAAGCGTTACCAGTATTGCAGCCAATAAGGGTACCGCAGGAACTGCAGGCAAGGCGGCGATCGGCGCACTTGCCGGCATGTTGATCGGCAATGCTATAGGCCAGACGATCTTCCACACGGGCGGCGGCGGAGCCGTCGGCTTGATCGGCGGTGCGATGCTCGGCGCGAACAACAAGACGAACTTCAGCATTCCACCCGGGGCCAACGCGACGGTGCAGCTCAGCCAGACGGTTACCATCCGCCGCCAAGCATCTCAGCCGTAGTCGGCTGGTTACGGAAACGTGCCGGTGTTGCCGCCGTAACTCTGCTGCGAGCCATCGGCAAAGACGGCGTTGACAATGTTGCACTGCAAACCGGCGAATCGACGCGTTCGGTAATCGCTGGGAAGCGGCACCGCAACCGCCTTTGAGATACTTCCGCTCGCCGGGACGCGCGTCTCGAGCACGTACGACCAATCGGTCAGATTCCGGCCATCGGCGTTGGTGGCGAACAGCGCGAAGTTCATCCAGGTTGCATCCTTGCGGCTGGCGTTGGCGATGTCGAATCGCACCAAGACGCCGTTCCCGTGTGGCGCCGCGAGCTGCGTGCATGCGATCGAAAACGGACTCTGCGGCGGCCGTTGCATCGCGGCGATGAAATAGGATACGAAGGTGCCGGCGAAGACAAGAGCTGCGACTAGCGCGATGCCGCCTGCAATCCACGCGACGACTTTGAGGGGGCCCACGCCGCAGTAGTACGCCGCGCCGGCCCAATCTCAGTGCAGGTCCAGGTGGACCCGGCCGGTGTCGGCTTCGCTGGACTATTGAAGGATCGGTGTCGCTGCCTGGGAGCGGAGGGTGGACACGGACGACCGGTGGGCGTGCGCGGTCACCACGGCGATGACCTTCATGCCCGAATCGGAGGCGTGGGCGGCGGCTCCGAGCGCCGAGTAGCCGCAAAATGCGATGAGACTGGCGGCGACGAGACTGAGACCAAACCGTACCATCGAGGGAACCTCCTGGACTCTTAAAGTTTTAGTTGATAGGCCTAGCCTACTCTCGCCCCACGGCTTTGTCAACTAAAAACTTAAGAGAAAGATATCAAAATCACCCAAGGCGTTGCGGGCCCTATAGCCCTCGGGGTAAAATCCCGCAAGTCGGTCCCTCGTTCCGGATTAGCTCAGTTGGTAGAGCAGCTGACTGTTAATCAGCGGGTCGCTGGTTCGAGTCCAGCATCCGGAGCCACTTAAAACCCCTGAAAAATAAGCACTTTCGGGGGTTTTGACTTTTCGCGGGCCATCACCAATTGTACCGCCATGTACCGCCTAAGTACCCGATGCCTTCCTCGAGGACCGTCCCAAAACTCTATCAAAAGCGGCGGCCGCCCCGGCCTGCATGGTCGGAATCAGGTGGGAATAGGTGTCCAACGTGAGGCGGATGCTGGAGTGCCCGAGCATTTCCTGGACGATTTTTGGGTGAACTCCCTCGGTAAGGAGTAGGCTTGCGGCGGTGTGCCTCAGGGCGTGAAACGTCGCGGTGACCTTGGCCTTCTTCCTGAGGGGCTCCCAGACGCGGCGGATAAAGTTGGACTTCCTGAGCGCGTGGCCACGCTCGCTGGGGAAGACCAACTCGCTCTTGTGGCCTTCGGTGCCGGCTAGGCTTCGGCGGCTCTTGAGGGCGGCGATCGCGGCCTTGGACAGCATGATCCGCCGTCGGCTCGAGTCGGTCTTCGGCTCGACGAACGTAACCTCGCCGTTGATCTCTTGGGCCGATCGTGCGACGAACAGCGATCCCCGGGCCAAGTCGACGTCTCGCCAACGCAACGCAAAGAGCTCGCCCTGCCGCAGCCCGCTTGTGAGGGCCAAAACGATCAGCGACTCCAGCCGATCGCCGCTGGCGGCCCGAAGCAGGGTCTTAGCTTGGGTTTCGGTCAGCGCCTCAACCGGCTGCCGCTTATAGCGCGGAACGTCTTTCCGGATCGACGCGAGAGGAGAGGCCGCGAGGCCGCCGGTTTCCACCGCGTAGTTGAGCGCGGCCCGCAAAACGATGTGGATCCGCGCTCTCATGCTCGCTGAGACCTTCGGCTTTAGCCTCTGATACATCGCCCTTACTTGGTCGGACGACAGCTCCCGCAACGGGAAGGCGCCGATCTCGGGTAGGACGTGCAGGCGCAAAACCTGTTCGTAGCTTCGGCTTGTCATGGCCCGTGTGTTTGCCCGAGCATGCTCGAGAAAGTGCTGAGCGAACTCGGCGACCGTGGTCGGGTCGAGCTCTGGCTTCGGCGCGGGCTTTCCGGCTTCAGCGAGGTATCGGTCTCGGGCAGCACGAGCTTCCCCGGCCGTCTTACCGTAAAAGTACCGGCGCTGGCGACGAGACCGGCCATCTTCGGTTATGAACCCCTCGCTGACGGCCGCTACCCAGAGTTTCTTCGACCGCGTCTTGCCGTCGAGAGTCTTCCAGGTGCGCGTCTTTTCGTAGACGGTGCCCTCACCACGAGTGCGCCGTCGCGGACCGGTCTTACTCGTTCGGGGCATGCCTAGACCACTTCGCTAGCCCAAAGCTAGTCATCCCGCTGACCCGAATGGCGAGTTAGCAAGGGCGCCACCTCCGGCCGGCTGCCAAAATAAAGGGGCGTCAGTTTGACGCCCCTGGTTCACATAGCCGCTCTGTCGGGAAGGCAGCGCAATACGCGGCTAGCGGCCAGAGGACACCTTGAACATGAGATCCTCGACCTTGGGGATGGTGGCTTTTTTCTGCGGCACCGGATCCCTGGCAATATTCTGAAGCCGAACAGAGTCCGGCTGGGCTTCCTTCCACACCAAGGTAGCCGTACTGGCGATCTGGGCTGCTAGCTTCTTGATTGACATTACCCCTCGATTCTACTATTTTTGCGCCCACTCCGCCAGCTGTCGCCGCCAGGATGATGATCATGGCGAGTTGGGCGACGGCCAATTTAAGCTCCAAGGGCCCCTGGTTGAGCTTGATAGTTAGAAGGACAGCGCCGCTTGCCCTTGCCCGAGTAAGCTGCGGCGCGGTTTCATAACCGATCGCTAAGGCTTCGGCGTCAGGCGCGCCGCGAGCGTCCGATTTAAAGAACAGAGCCAATGCGGCAAGAGAAGCGCCGATCCCAAGAATCACCCCGCATATATCATCCAGGACGGTAGCCTTATCGACGACCAGGAAGGCGATGGCGGCCAGGGCCACGGCTATCAAACCTAGGCAAAGCGTCAGGACATCTCTGTAGCGATCGAGCTGACGGTCCAACTGTTGAGCCGCGACCTGATAAACGAACGGGTCGGGGCTCACCGGGCCAATGCCAGGAACCAGTATGGTGTTCTTAGGCGGTGCGGCCATCTACGGCTTGCGGTAGATCATCGCGACATGAGCCAGCCTCGAAGCTTCGAAGCACATGTTTTCCTTTGACGGTCTTCCAGGACGGTGCCCTCCCCGCGAACTCGCCGGCGCGCACTGACCTTAGTGCGAGGCATCGGTCGACGGATTCGTCGGTGACTTCAGATATCCCATACTTATGGCGGCTAGAGCCCCCACGTCGCTAAAAAGTTCGCACATTTGTCCGCAGGAGTGATGCAAGCGCCGGTATGAAATCGCGCAACAGTCGGGTTTGCTGTGTGCGGCCCAAGGGGATGATTTGAACGAAAATCCTACTTCCTACGACGGTCCTGACGTGGTCGGTGGTTCCGTGTTGCCTGAATCCGAAAAACGACGCATACGCGACCAAGAGAAGGCGGAGCAGCTGCGTCAGAGCATCGTCAAGCGAACCAACAGGCTTATCGCTACGGATGGCCGCCTTAGTATAAAGCAAGCGGAGGAGCAAGCGACGAAGGATGTCGATCGCGGGATCGACTTGATTCCGCTGAAGGGCCTGGAAACTTCAAACCGCGCAGCCTATCGTCCGGTCGAAGAGCGCAAACGCGAACTGCAACGCCAGGGGCTGTCTGAAGAAGATGCAACGAGGCAAGCCGTTCTGGAGGAGCCGCATGGCGAACCGGATCCCAGGAATGAGACGAGGCGGAATCGGGATCCCGATATTCTGGGTGCATCGATCGACGAGCTAAGGGATCTCCACAAGAATCCTCGCGAATACGGAAGTAAAAGTAGTAGTCGTGCACGTCGTAAATCACCCAAGAAAGCCAGGGCCCGGGTTGGAAGGCCACCCTTAGTTGAAGGCGGATTCGGTCCAACGCTTTCGGCGCGCCTCTCGCCAGAGAATGCTCGCGACCTGAAGCGTTGCAAGAAGAGTAAGTTTACACTACGCCACTTCCTCGAGTTCTTGGTTAAGACACGCGAGTTTAAGGCTGGGCGGCTCGTTGAGTGGGAAAAGGGTCTTGAGGAGTGGAGTCATCGTAACGCCTCCAAGATGGCCTCCGAAAAGACCCTTGCTATCAAACATGATCTTGCAATCCGCTCGGAGCCGTACCGATCTAGAATTCTGAAAAAGATCGTGTCGACAGTCAAGCGTCGGGGCGCTCGAAAATTCATCCGCATTAACCACAAGATGGATGAATCATGCTGCAAATCGGAGTCATGGCGCATCACCCTCGCTAAACTCGCCGGGATGATTGCAAAGGAACTGCCTAGTTTAGGCCAAGATGACTTAGTGACGCGCGTCACAGGACACGGGTTCGGCGGTCGGACTTCGAACTTCATCGGTGCGAAAGCCGTTCAGGTGGATGAGCGGATTCCGGGTGTTCTTCAGACCCAACTCGGACTGCCTTTCCCTCCCGTCAACATCACGGCAGTATCTTGCATGGCCATTGAGCTGTATCGCTGGTACTGGAAGGCGTTTGGCTTTGGCGAAAACTTCGCAATGACCGGCTCGACGCCAAAGGAGTGCGATGAACTAAAATTACTCGTAGATGCTCTTTCGATATCCGATCAACTCGAGATCATAACGCTTGATCATTCTGAGCTAAATGGTTTCCACAGAAACCAACACGGAAAGAATCGCATCGTTTCAGGACTTATACTGCCGACTGCGGATCATCAGAAACGTCTCGAAGCGCATAGAAGCCGGCTCGAACAGTTGCGCAGTAAAGCGTCGTGATTGTCGTCTTGGCGCCAGTACGAAACGACCGGCAACCACTGACGTACGGCGAAAACCCGGGGGTTAAGTTTTGAAGTGAAAACTGTAGTACCTAGTTTGCGCAACTGTCGCGCTAATTGATTGTCGGCCATATTGACTATTGCTGCACTTAAGTGCTAATCTTAAGTCCGACCAGGCGCACTCCGATTCCGGGGTGCGCCTTTATTTTGAAGTGAAAATGATGGAGGGTCCGATGGTGAACCGTGTTCGCCCACTTCGTAAGGCGCGTGGGTTCTCGCAGATCACGCTCGCGGAAAAATCTGATGTCGCGCGGGCGATCGTCATGCGTGTCGACGCGAATCCACACGCGAAGATCCCGCTTGATACGGCCGTGAAACTGGCTGGGGCTCTCGGCGTTCGGCCCGAGGACCTGCTGGCGACCGCGTAACCGCAATCTAAGCCATCTACATTATTAAGAAAGACGAACCGCCTCCGGGCGGTTTTTTAATTATGACCGATCGTAGAGACGTTAGTGAAAACCAACGCTTCCTAAGCGTACGCCAGCTGGCTAAACGGTGGCAGATTTCGATGGCCCACGGCTACCGAATGGCTGGAACCGAGATCCCGGCGCTGCGAATTGGCGGGGCCGTGCGGATCCCTCTTGACGCGGTGGAGGCGTTCGAAAGGCGACAGCTGGGACGGGTTCCGGCAGATCGAGGTGCGGCGTGAGGGCGGCGGACATGCGCCGAATCGCTGGCGATCAGGGGCTGAAAGACCTGCGGTATGCGGCCAAATAATGTCCAACAAGAAGCGGTATCGCTCTGGATCTACTTGGAGCGACGGGGACTGAAACCGTCCGTGAACTCAGTCGCTCGAGTTCTACGCGATCACCGATTGCATTTCCGTACGGGTGACCTCTGCCGCTGGCTTTCAGAATTTCACGGGAAACGCCCCGAGAATAACGCGGAAACGGATGGGAAACGATTTTCCCTCACAAGGGAACCGCGCGGGAAGCAAACCGGAAACGATCGGGACGTTTCTTCGCGCGCAAATAGTGTATCTCTGGGTAATGATTGCTCTTCGAGTCCTTCGGACTCTCAGAGCGCGACCCAAGAAAAGCTCGGACTCATCGACCCCACTGAAGCCGAGGCACGACGTATTCTCGAGGCGATCTGGCCAATCGTCGCCGAGCGTGTCAAGTCGTCGATGACTAAGACCGCATGGAAAAAGCGTAACAAAGCGACCGCGCTGGACCTCGTTCGAGCCAACGTTCCGATCGAGCGCATTATCGCGGCTCATGCGGAGCTCAGCCATCAACGCGGGGACGTTATCTTCACGTTGTCTTGGGTTCAAGACCATCTTGCCAAGATGAACCCCGCAAAAGTGATTCCGCTGCACCAGAAGACCGTTCCGGAAAATCCCCCAGCATGGCTCGCCCACGCCATGGAACGCGGTAAAGCCGATGCTGAGCGCCGATCCGCCGAACCCGAACGAAAGGTCAACTCCACATGATGAACTTGAGCGCGGCTCTCGCCGGTGCAAGGCAGCCTGGCGGAACGTCACCTCGTGAGACCCTCGACGAATGGCGTGCCCGCAAAGCCCGTGAACACGCCGAGGTGCGGGCACAGCTCATCGCTGAAGATCGCGCACGGCAACTCGCAGTTCTGCGACGCGATTCCGAGCTGGGCGCCAGGTTTGCATCAAGAACGTTCGCGAATTGGCGGCTGAGCCCAACGACCGAAGAAGCACTCGAAGCCGCTAAAGCCGTAGCCGCGGACCCCAAGCGCGGTCTCTGGCTCTACGGAACCGTAGGCTCGGGCAAGACGCACCTGGGAGCGTCGATCGCCAACGACGCCCTCGACCATGCCATACCAGCCGTATTCAAGACGGGTGTTGGAGTTCTCGAACGCCTGCGGAGCTCATACGAGCACAACGGAAACATACGCGAGAACGAGCGCAACATCATCGCCCAGTACGCTGCCGTGGACGTCTTGGTGCTTGATGACCTGGGCAAGGAGCGTTTCACAGCTTGGAGCGCGGAGAAGTTTTACGAACTGATCAACTGCCGATACGAGAAGGACAAGCCGATCATCGTTACGTCCAATCTCGCCCCGACCGATTTAGCTGCCCACTGGACTGCGCGCGACATGGATCCTGCGATGGGTGACTCACTCGTGCGCCGGCTTATCGAAATGGCGGGTGCCGTTGTGCTCATGGGAGAGCCAGCGTGAGCCGCCGCAAGCCCTACAGCACCGGTGATGATCCACTGGTCCATCGAATGATTCGCGAAGCGCTCGATGCACCAGCCGACGAGCGAGAGCGCCCGACGCTTCCCAAACCCGTAGCCCGCGAATCACTAAGACCCTGGTCGCTGCAACCGGCTCCCAAGCGTTCTCCAGCATCGGTTGCTCATCAGCGCTATGTTCGAGCAGCAGAACTTCGCAGACCGGAAAGGAACGTCGATGCCGAGGGCGTGTAGCGTATGCGGTCACGAGGCTACTGCGGAGATCGCCAAAGCCATAGCGGTCGGTGGAACGAATCGACAAGTGGCGGAACGATTCGGCCTTACGCACGGATCCATCCAGCGCCATCGCACGAACTGCCTCAAGGCACCGCGACGAATAGAGAAAGTACCGCTTGGAGACTCGACTACTAGTCAGGCTGCAACGAAACGCTTCGATTCAAGCGACCCCAAGACGCTGATTTCGACGACCATTCGCCTGGTCGACGAAGCGCTGGACCTCATGGAGCATGCGAAGCGCGCAGACGACAGACGCACTGCGCTCACCGCGCTGCGGGAGGCGCGTGACGGCCTGAGCTTGCTGATGAAGGCCGCGGGAATGCTCGGCGGCGATAACGCGACGATCAACGTGGACGCAAGGCGTCAGTCGATCAAGGTCCTCGCCGGGCTATCGGAAGACGAGATTCGATCGTTTCTTGCCGGCTCGTCGACGGTTGCCGACGTTACCGAGAAAGGGTGTTCTCACTCCTGAGAGGTGAGACGGATGCGGCTCGGGTCGTCCTCCCATGCCGGCCCGAGCCGGTCAGATTTACAAAAGTCGTCAACATGGTGACGTTCGTCACCATGTCTGAGGAGCCAGTTCAGTTGCCAGCAACCGAAACGTCGCGCCACTGGCGCGGAAGGGTTAAGTAATGACCGACCAGATCAAGCTCAAGCTCAAGGAAACGCCAGGCCCGATTTTTGAGATGAAAGGCCGCGACGGTGAAGTCGAGCGCGTCCAGTTCGTGATCGTCGAGGAGGCAACCGACGGCGACAAGGGCGAGCCGGACTAGGCAGTCGATATGAGTTCGATTTCCAAGGGGGCGCAGCGAGTAGGCAGCGCCCTCTCTCAATTTTCGCGCTTGAGCTACCGGTGCTCACGCACGTCCGCATCGGGGCAGCGCCGCGGTGCGCGTCGGGCCGAAAACGGCATTGCCGGCGATCTCTTGGCGTTCGCGCCAGCCGGTTCGAGCTACCCCAGCGTAGTCGTCGAGATCGGTGGCGCGGGGAAACGCATCGAAGCAGCCTTTGCGGAACTGATGGCGCAGCCGCTACCGGACGGGTTCGCTCCGCTCGTCGGTGTCGTCGTACGGCGTCGCTGGCGTTGGTATTCGGCGCCGCGGTGTCGCCATGAATCGCTCGCCCAGGCTCTCGACGCGTTGTCGACGGGCGCAAAAAGATGATTGCCGATCGCCAGATCGTGGCCGATGCTTTGGCCGAGGAGCTTGCACGTCGCCGGCTGATTGACTTCGCGCAGCGCCTAGTTCCTGGATTCCAGCCGGCGCGCCATCTACAGCATCTCGCTGAGCTGCTCGAGCGCATCGAGCGCGGAGAACTACGACGTCTGATCGTCACGTTGTTTCCGGGCGCCGGCAAGAGCACGCTGGAACAGGCCTTCGCTGCGTGGTACCTGGGCCGGAACCCGCGTCGCAAGATTATTAGCGCATCGGCGGGCGCCGAGCTGGCAGAACGCAACTCTCGGGCAACCAGGGCACTATTCGCGGACGACGCTTGGCCGTTCGAAGCCGTGCTTTCGCAAGATACCCAATCGATGACTCGTTGGAACACGACCGAGGACGGCGGGATGTTCGCGATCGGTGCGGACGGCCTTATCACCGGCTGGCGCGCGAACTTGATCATCTGCGACGACCTCCAGAATAGCGCCGGCAGCCAGGGCGAGCGCGAGTCGCTTTGGTCCTGGTTCCGTGAAGTACTGTCGCCGCGGCTCGAACCGAACGGTGCGCAGATCGTGATTACGACGCGATGGGGCGAAGACGATCTCGTCGGTCGGATTCAAGATTCTCCGGACGGCAACGACTGGCACGTCGTTCGGTTGCCGGCAATCGCGGAGAAAGACGATCCGCTCGGTCGTAGCGTCGGCGAGTCGCTTTGGCCGGAGCGTTGGCCGATCGAGCTACTCGAGGCGCAGAAGATCGCGATGGGCAGCCGTGCGTTCGCAACGCAGTATCAAGCGGACCCGGTTCCGCTCGAGGGCAACCTGATCAAGGGCGAGTGGCTGCAGCGTTACGACAAGCCGCCAACCGAGTTCACAAAAGTCGTTTGCGCGCTCGACGCAGCTGCGAAGACCGGTGTCCGCAACGATTACTCGGCGATCGTGAAGCTGGGTGCGACGAAATCGGGCTACTATGTGCTCGACGTATGGCGCGCGAGGGTCGAGTTCCCCGCCCTCATGCGACGCGTAAAGAATCTGCTCGACGAGCCGGTTCCGCCGAGCTGCATTTATGCGGAGGACACGTCGAACGCCGTGGCCCTGATCCAACAGCTTCGGCAAGACACGACGTTGCCGATCATCCCAGTTGCGGTGAAGGGGTCAAAGGAAAGCCGCGTAGAGGGCATCACGGGGCTCCTGGAAGCGAAGAAACTGTATCTTCCGACCGAGGCGCCGTGGCTACTCAACTTCGAGCGCGAGCTGCTCGCCTTCCCATTTGGCAAAACGGACGATCAGGTGGACGCGCTTACGTTGGCTTTGACGAAGCTCCGCCGTCAGCCAGTCGAGTGGTCTTTAGCGCTTCTGAATACTGATCCGCTCCGCTAGCGAGGCGCTTCTTAAAAGCGTGGGATTCCGGCGTTTGGTCCATGACCGGAGTCCCGCGCCTCGCTTTACATTTCAGAATCAAACAACCACCTAAAGAAAGGTCGAATTTCCCACATGCCAACTACCAAGGAAACCAAGGAAAAGATGTATGCCGTCGCCGGCCTGCGTCTCGGCACCCAGCTTTCAACGCCTACCGGATTCGTGCTCAACGGTGCGATCACCGACATCGAGCAGATCGAACACCTTCGATCGATGGGCTACACGTTGACCGAGTGCGACGGTGTTCCCAAGTTCGACGGGGAAGCCGTAGCGGCCCGAGAGCGCAGCGTTGACCTGGTTGTCAGCAAAGACGCGAACGCCGAAAGAGCGGCTAACGCCCAAAGGGCGCATGAGCAACAATTCGGACTTGGCGAGCGGAACGTATCATGACCGCCGCAGCAATACGCAAACTCGCCGATGAGAGTCGCGCGCAGGCTCAGTCGATCCAAACACGGGTGTCCGAAGCGCAGCGTGCTCTCGCCCATGCCATTGTCCGCAGCTCGAGCAAGGATGCCGAAGCCGCCGGCAAAGAGCTCGCGCGCATACGCGGAGAGATTCTGCGGGCTGAAGACGCCGCAACTGGCCTTAATCAACTCGCCCTCGAGGTCGAGCATGAAGAGCTAACCGCCGAGCTTGCTGCCCTGATGGCGGAACGCAAACCGGTCGCCTCAAAGGTCGACGCTCTTGTGTCGGAGATCGAGGCCAAGCAGAAGCCGCCGTTTACGATCTCGCTTGAAGAGG
>PLLA01000010.1 GCA_003140835.1 Candidatus Tumulicola scandinaviensis
CACACGCGCGTGGACTCGGCCTGACCCTGTTCGTACCGCTTAGATCAGTTTCATTAATTGCTATGGCGCGATTGATGATTGCTTTTATGTCAGGATCTGCAAGGGATTGACCGATGATGATGATGTTTGCCTCTGACAAATCCGCCTTCAACGCGTCGAAGAGTTTGTCGCGGTAGTCTTGCGTGTGCTTATAATCCCCTTGAGTGAGTACGAGACGCGAGTTGTTTCCGTCAACAATATCCTTGTTTATCGTCCCGTGTAACTTGTATAGTTTTGTGGTCAGAATGTTTCCCCGAACCCTAAAATCGAAATTTGAATCATAGACGCTAAGGGGCACTCCGTGCCTTCCATAAGCTTCTTCAATCAGCGTATCGTAGTTAGTGGTGTAGATCGCCTTCCAGTCATAGCGTGGGATGTTGAGTATCCCCCTAGTTGGTTCGACGCTCCGAAACAGCTCACGCACAGCGGAGACTAGCGCTCTGCGGTCACCAGTCTTTCTCTCCACCAGCTCGCTGACTTCGGCCAGACTGAAGCCATCGCTATTTTGCTGAAACGTTTTTGTCAAATGTTCGGCAATTTTTTGACTGCTCGGCGCACCTGAGGGAATCGACGAACCCGCTCCAAAGAGTAGCACCGTCGAATCTGGGTCTATCGATCGGACGACGTCTTGTATCTCATAAGGAGCCATCTTAATTCATCCTCCCACTCTGAGCCAGACCCAAGAATCACCACGACTCCGGCTGCGAGTGCTCACGGAATGGAGTCGCTAATCCGTGACGATGGGCCGTGAGACTATTACACGCTAGCTTTTTCGTGCTTTATAATAGAACCGCGCCGAGAAGCGATCTTGCCCAAGGTTCGCTGCTAGCGAGATTTTGGGTATCAAAGGCGGTAACGGACAAAACTACGGAGTATGGTAGGAAATAGAGGCCGGAAACGATCCAGAAACGCCCACGGCGTAAACCGTTCCACTCTTATCTCCAGTTATGCACGTAGCGCCACCCGTGCAACCCATACCGATCGTCAGCCCGCCGCTTCCAGCCGTCCATACACCGCAGGGAGCCTTTCCCCAAGGAAACCAATATTCGATGCGGACGATTGCCGATCCCGAAACTTGGAACTGGAGGGTCTCCCCGCAAACCGCGCCTCCCAGCATCACCTTGTCCCCGACCTTCTTAACCGTGCCGCCTCCCGTGGAAGCTATCACATCTTCGAGGCCTGGAAATGGATCAGAGCTTCGTTGTTGGCATGATGACTCAGCGTTGGGGATAGAAGCGGGAGAAACGGGGAGGCCAACAGGGTACACAAAAGTGCCAAGCAAGAACGTGGCGCCCAATAATAAATGCAAGATAAATTCCTCCTTATGGCGGCTGCGCTAAACGGATCAAACAAAGGTTTGAGCGGGCGATAGCATATCGAGGCCTGACGGTTCGGGCAACCTTTATGCTCTCACGGATCACAGCCGCGAAAGCATAAAACCTTTACATCTTATGTTCAATATCGCGATGACCACAGCCGTCACGACCGCAGAACTGGCCACCTGTGGACTGGTAATCCGGGCACTGACAGCCCGCATGCTCACATGGATGCACGGCTAGAACCTCCTCACCCTGAAGGGAGATTTAATGCAGTTTGCTTATCTTTCGAGCCCAGTCTATCGAAGCCTGGCCTCGGCCAGAACGGCTAGTCTGCTCCAGTAAGCCTCGACGAGTGGACCGGGATAATATTCTAAGCCTATACGTAGTTACTGGCTTGCCGCTGCCGAGCGGAGGCGCTACCATCACCTGCGGACCTGTTAGACGACATGCTTAATGACCTACATTTCTGACCAACTGGCTGCGGCGTCAAGGTCGCTTGCTGTCTAACATTTTCTAACCGAGCGCCCGGAACTGGCCGGTACTGGCCGGGAACGCAGGGGATCGATAAGAGCGAGACCCCTTACCAGATAACACTATTCGGAAGCGGTCGGGAGTGGCCAAGTCAGCGTCAAAATCGTTTGGGCGCTCGCGAGCTAATTCAAGAGCTGCTACGTAACCGATAAACCTTAGCATCACCAGCGAACCGAACGATAGTTTAATCAAAACGTGTCTCATTATATCAAATGTCGGGATACACTCTACGTCAAGTATATCTTTTTGACATTGGTCTGCTTCTGGTGCAAGTAGTCTCTTAATGACTTATGCCATCGTTTCCATCCGTTTGGGTGTCATCGCGTAGAGGGGCGCCTTCCAAATCTTCCAATAATTTTCTTGAATCCTTCGGGTCCATTGGGACACCGGCCTTGTCACCGGCGCCTTCTAGCTTCTTGCCGGTCGCTAGTAGGTACAGAGTAAGTGCACCACTTGCCACCCCTATTGCCGTCGAGAGATTTGGCAGACTCAACGGGAATTCGCTAACAATAAGTTGTCGATAACCGGTAACGTGGAATCCTCGGTGAAACGCTGCCGTGTTTATCCAAACGTCAAAGCCAATTATCTGAGAACCGAGATGTTTCGGCGCGATAGCCCAAGAACAAATCGGCTGCCCGTCCTGCACCTCCCAAGTTATCAAGACACTCTGAACATCGGGAGCTAGCAGATAGCAGTCAATTCTCGGATTCAAGATATGCCACGGAATGTCTATGGCAACTGTAAATGTGGTGGAATCTCCTGGATGCAAGACGCTGGCAGTAGTTACAACTTGAACGACTTGTCGACATTCCGTTGGCGACACACACGTTTTTGAGATGCCGCTTGAGCTTGCAATCTTGCCTCGCTGCAGTTCCTGAATAGTCGCTTGATATGCAAATGGTGCAAGCAATGCGATAAATGCAATCGCTGCGAACAAAGTTGCTTTGCTAAGAGCGGACAACCCGCGAAACCAAACGGCGATTTCGGAGGAGCCTCGAAAGAGTCTGACGAGCCACAGGCAAAAGGCAATGAAAAGGAGCGTCGATCCGAGCAGGTCCAGTACGATGAAAATTGGGAACACTATGGGGTTACCTACCGCGCCCTTCGTAACAACCCACACAACTACTGAACCGACCATATATATTGCGCCCAACATCGCAAACGTGGCCGGCGACACGAGTCGAGACATAAAACGTTTTAACATGCTGTAGAGGCGCTAACCGTTGTAGATGACCACCTAAGGTCAGGTAGTAACAAACTCGCCCCTGGGACGAGCATTTCCGTTGGTGTTAACTTGATCGCAGAGCGCTGTCTGGCGATCGACGGGTTTGGCCAAAACGAAAGACTCACGATCAGCAAAACTGCGACAAAAGGGAAGCGACGCATCATTTAGCACCTCCTTAGGCCTATTTTCGGCGTCTAATCACGTTTGTCAATAAGGCAGACTAATTACGGCGTCGATTCCAGCGTACGAGCCAAGCCCGCACCTCCGGAGCCCTAGAACCGCTGAGTCGGTGCCAAGTAACGTTGCTATTACTTCATCGGGACACTCAAAAGCCTGATATTATCCCCACTGTTCCCAAGTTTCGCCCCTTGGGCCCAGTGTTCGACCACCCCCAATCGCGTATGTCTTAAGAATCGCACCACGCACTCACGCGTCTCGCCTTCATCGGAGAGCTTGGACCACTCGCGCCGACCACGGTTAATTGGACGTTGCTTTGGATTCAGGAACGTGGCGAGAAATTCGGCGGACTACGTCTGCCGCGTGAACGTCTAACATTTTCTAACGGAGCGGGCGGGAACAGCCGGAACGGTACGGGAGCGCATGGTACCCGAAAATGCGAAGTCCCTTACCAGATAAGACCATTCGGTAGCGGTCGGGAGTGGCCGGAACCCCATTGACAGTGTTCCACCAGTTAACGGCACCACGATCGGTAGCATAGCCGCGGGGCGGCCCAGGGCTACGCGTGGTCTTCCGGTTATCATATTCTTGGATTGAGCAAACCTACGAGCCAATAACTAGTAGAGTCATACGTGCTTTCCAAGCGTTCTCAGCCTTTCCACAACGCGTTGGATTGAATAGCCGCGGGAAATCAGGAAATCACTTAATCCTCTATCGCTTTTTGCGGAATTGCATGGTTCACATATCCAAACCAGGTTTTCGGGAATACTGAGGCCGCCCAGCTTAACGGGATAGATATGGTCTAGCCGGTGCGAGTTAACCGGGATTGGTTGCTCGCAATAAGGGCACACCTCCAAGCGAGGAATATAATCGCGGTGCCTTGCCGCGAGTTCGCGCGAGCGTTTATCCATAGCAGCGATTCTCGCTTTTGAGGTGCCTGGATTGGGCTTGGAGCGCGTTGTTAGGCCTAATGCCCTGCGACAGTTGCGAATCATTATTTTGAGACGCTCAACTTCAAGTTCAAGCGTCATTACCTGCTCCCAATCTATATCTGTTAGCAAACGAAAAGCCCAAACAATCTTCGTTCTCTCGCGCATTGCGGCTCTCAGGTAGAATAGCTCCGTATATTCGCTTTGTAATTCGCCTCTTGTGAAGAACATTATAAGAGGGCGCAGAATCGCCGGAAACTGGTCGGCCCTCTTCTTAAGTGTTTCCCGCTTCGCCGAAAGCTGGGTCTGGCGCGTCTCCAAAGTCTGCAATACGGAAGACGCGCAAGTACGGTCTTTAAGTTGACTAGGTATCGTAAATGGATAGATGTGGAAAGTTCTGGAGGAAGTTGCTTGATCTGGTCGTGGAAAGGCAACAAGGTACGACGGACGTATTCTGCGGCATACCGAGCTCTTGCAGCGTCGTCCAGCGAACCTTCGCGAACCAGCGCTGATTGCTTTTGGCAATCCTGAAGTTCTATCTCATAGCGGCGCAATTGAGGGTCCGCCTGAGAGGGGTCAATCTTGCTCTGTTTGAACTGGCGTAGCTGACCTAAAATGTACTGTTTCCAAGGGTCGCTCGACCTCTTGGGTGGGTAGTAAGTACGATTTGACACGCAGTAAGTATCCTCTACGCATCCTCAAGTCGCGCACTCGAGATAGGCGGTTAGCTCCAACGCTGGTTCGCTAGTGGTTATTCAACTAGTGATAGTAGGACCTCCTAATGCCTTGGATGCGGAAGCCGCGTACCGGCGCGATTCGCGAGCAGGCCGCGAGCGTACGGAGCGAGCGGAACGTAAAGAGCTAACGCGCATGCAAGTAACGCAAATCGGCGCATCCACCCTCCTACTGCAATAGGCTACCACGAAGGAGCGAAGGACGCACGTTATGGTTCTTTCGACCTAACCTTCGAAAAAGGGGGCCGCTTGAGACCGATGCGCTCGTTGCCGTGATTCGTGTATTATTGTATTATTATTAGACGGGGACTGACGACGCTTAGCGGAGGGCTGTCTTTTGTGGTCTGAAGCATTCCTTGTCATCGGCATCGCGTTTCTGGCGGCCGGTGCGCTCGGTCTTCTGCTGTCGTGGATTCAGAGTCGTAAAAAGACTCCTCCCGCGGATGCGTCGGGGAACATAGTCGCCGTCGCCCCCGTGCCCGTTCCGAACACCGGGGGCGGAATCTCGATCTACGTTCGCGTTGCGATTTTACTCGGACTTGCCATAGTCGGCGCCTATCTAGCTTTTTACAACCCCGTCGACAAAACGCCGGTGCAAGCTGGAAATGAGTACGGAGATTGTCACGTAGGGTTGAGCGTACCGCGCCAGGTGCCGACGGATTCCGAAATTCCGGTCGACCTATATTCGAATTGCATCGACCCGCTGCGCACAGCACAACTTTTTGCCAATGGCGTTCCGCAATCTCCGCCGGCCATTACGAGGTACTTTCAAAGCGCCAAGGCGGAAGACGTTCCGGCAGCGCAAACCACCACGGCACCGCTTCGATCCTGGACACCGTCGGCAAATGACTCGGCGGTCCGCTGGTACGTAAAGTCCTCAAAGACCACCGCGATCGATGTGTTGTTGGTCCCGCGAGCATCGCAGCAGCTGTTGCACTCCGGCATGGTGAAGGTTTTCAATGAGAAGAGCGTTCCGGGAGGAGCAGCCGTTTCCGAACCATTTGCTGGCGGCATGCAACTGGCCGGATACAAGTCGGCACTGACTTATCCGAAAGCCGCGCAAAAGGATTCTGTCTACACCGTGCAAGTGTCGGCGACATGCACGCGCAAATGCAAATCGTTTCCCGACCTCACGCTTTACGTCAACGGCGCTACGCCGGCGCCGGACTACGCACAGGTGCCACTGCAGATAGACAACCATCCGGGTGTTGAGTGGTTCGTTAAAGCGGGTGGAATGTCGCAGCGACTCGACCTCATCGGATCTCTTCCGACATCTACTTTGATCAAGGTCGAAAACGAGGAGCACACGCCCATTACGGTGACAAGCGCGCTCAGCGGAGTGAGCGATACGATCGGGGAGATAGGGCGTTTCGTCGCAGGTATCGGCACCGGGCTCGTCGGCATTCTCTTCTTTCTGCGTACTGGCAAGCAACAACAGCCGGGCGGCACCCCTTAACCATTTTGACATTGAAGATAGCGGAATGATATTTCTTCCTGGACACCTCCCCGTTTACGCGTGCGACGACTGGGACGCGGGACGCCCTTCAATACCTTCCCAAGCACGACAAATCTGGAGTCCCCCGCCCCCTCCCTGGCGCGGATGCGGGACGAGAGCCCCGGCACGGATGCGCGAGCAGGCTGCGAGCGATAAGCCAGTCGCCTCCGCGATCGCGCGTAGTGAGAACGCAATGGCGCCGCGATCGGCGGCGTGCTTTCGACGCGCCTAGCGGGCTAGTCACCTCGATGATCGCCACTGCGAAGGTTTCGTCGTTTGAATCCTGGGCGGACTGAAATGGGCGCTTCGTGTCCCATATCGGCCTCGCCGCGCGCACTCTGGCCTTGAAGACTGGCCTAGACCTGAGCGTACTCTACGGGGATGAGGGGCCACCGAGTCGGCGACGTTGCGAGGGACACCTGCGACGCGATTACTTACGAGATTGCGGCTAGGGTGCTAAGATGGAACTGGCGCTGTCGCCCAGGCTGGGTAAAACGAGAGGAAACATCTATGATCCGCTGGGTTCTTGGCATCATAGGGGCTCTGATGGCAGCTATGCCAGTCTCCATCACCGCCGCGGATAATGGCGTGGTATTTCAAACCGTAACGTTTAGTGATGGTTCAGTAGGATCGTCTGCCGATCATTGCGGTGACACTGATCTTTGCGCCACGATAACATACCCGAACGGTGATAAACTAGCCATCTATTCAGAAGGCGCGGCATTCTGTCAGCCTTATATGCTCCACTTTGTTCGAACCAACGGAACCCAGACGATCTACGAGTACTCTCGTACGATCAATCACGACCCAGTCAAGTCAAGTATGGTCGGCACTTCGTGCGGTAGGACACAAGCGACGCAAATGGTGATGGACCACGGCCTTGTACATCTTACGGTCCTTGAAAATTCCGATGGAACCCTAAAGCTGGTCTTCAGTCCAACAGGCACAAAGTAGACATCAACATTGAAGGCCGGGGGGTTACACCGGAGCTTTCGTTGCCAGCCCGAGAGCATACTGCTGTGCTGTGAGCGCCTCTCCGCAACACTACAACATGCCTAATCTGATCGCCCAACTCTAGGCCCGCCTAATAACTAGCATTAGCACCGAAAGGTTCACCGATAATGCCGACAACAGCGTTTTCCCCGCTCGCTGTGGACACCGTTCTCTTGGTCCACGGGTACAGCGTTCAATATCTTAATAACTATGCCAAACTTCCCCAGCTTCTGGAGAACGTCGGCCTTTCAACAAAGAATATCCTTTTATCGGCTTTTGTCTCATTGGATGACGAAGTATCGTGCGACGATCTCGCTGACGGCCTAGAGGCTCGCATTTCTGCGCTCGAAATCCAGGGAAAACTTAACCTTCGCAAGACTGCGGTTGTGACACATTCCACCGGCGCAATTATTGCTCGTCGTTGGATTCTCAATCGTGTTGATAAGTTGCCCCAACGGAACCTACCCCTGCAATTCATTAGTTGTGCCGGTGCGAACCACGGTTCTTCGCTCGCGCAGCTCGGACGAACAGCGTTCGCTAAGATATTTCGAGAGTTCGAGCAGCACACGTCGGTTGGAGAGCGCGTACTTCAAGACCTCGATTACGGCAGTGAGTTCCTTCGAAAGCTGAACGGGGGCTGGCTCAAGGCGTGGAACGATCCAACTTCCGCCCTGCGCAATGTTTACTGCTTCAGCCTTGGGGGTGCAGATCATAGCTTTTGGAAGAATCAGTTGGCGTGGCAGGCGCATGAGACTGGATCCGATGGAACGGTCCGCATTAGCTCAGCGAACATCAATTACGGCTGGATAAAGGTGGATATGCACCCGAACGGAGTGATTACCTTGACCCCTGAATTCATGACTCGGCCAGCGCCCCACTTGGTCATCGATTTAGCCACAGAACGCTATTCACACACGTCTCAAAGCGAAAAGGATCTAAAGGGGCTCGTTTTATCCGCCGCCGCGGGCATCGTCGACGAGTTTACCGATCAACGCAAATTAACGGAGCCGATAACGGATAGTGTGCGCGGGATCATCGACGGTATCAACTCTACGTCTGATCGACCCTTTACCGCCCTCATGGAGGCGATGTCTGTCGATTCACCGGAATCATATGCGCAAGTAACGTTGACGTGGCGCGACCAAACCAATGCATGGTATCAAAGTAAGAATGGCAGCGGAATTAATCCTCAGGCGAACGCTACAATCGTTGTTTCATTAAGTGATGACGAGGGTACCCCAATTCGCGATAGCCTGATTCTTATTAAAGATGATGCTGGAAACATCAAGACCGTATCGCTTTCGCTTGAGCCGCATCAGCCCATGTACAACCAGTCCTCTCCTGCCACGATGTCATTTTACGTGAATGCCGATCAGTGGCTGGGCATCCACCCGCATCGGGTTTCGGTTGAGGTTACGAGTGGAACGACTTTTGCGAAGTATAGCCCAATCGAAGATCAACCAATCTCCAATGAAACTTTCCATGTTATAGAACCAAATCAGTTTACGTACGTTGATCTCCGTGTTCGGCGGGACACAAGCGGATCATATATGTTGTATAGCGCGGATGACCAGGCAATCACTGCGAAAGTGGACACGGCATATCCCCCGTTTCCAGATAGCGCTCTGTTCCCGAATGTATAGGAGCTAGACAGCTCGGAAGCACGAATAGCTATCTGGAACGCCAGCGTTTATTTTGGATGAAGCTTTAGCCCAAGGAGTGCTTCAGAAGCCTAATCGTATCTAACATTTTCTCATGGAGCGAGCGGGAACGGCCGGGATTGGCTGGGAGCATCAGGTATTGGCAAATGCGAAATACCTTACCAGAGATGCTTGGAACAGTTCATTACGTCACGTGTAGAGGAGCCTTTAAGGTTCTCGCGTACTCCGTTCGGGAACACGATGAGGCAGCTTTGCCCTTACGTTTCGCATGGCAGAGGATTGCATGTCAGAACTTTGCACAGGTTCGTTCTCCTGCTCTTCTACTGACCCTTATGGAATGACCGCGCGCGGCCGGAGCCGCGGACGCATCAACCGGCCGCAGCGGGTCTTCGAGTTCGCAACTGACGCAAAGCGCTACACGACGCCGGTGAACTGAGGCAACTTGGCGATGTTCTTTCAAAAAGTTCTTAAGGGCATTTGCTTTGATGATGACGATCACGCCGACAGAATTCTCACAAGAGACGGAATCGAGTGTAATTGGTGGCGCAAGGTAGGTCCGATAACAACCGCGCAGATTGCTGAACAGCTAACGGAACGCAATCTTCTGTGGCATCTGAACCACTACGATGATCTCGATCTGGACGAGGCGTTTGGCAGGCATTCTCCTTTCATCTCGACGACTG
Source organism: Candidatus Tumulicola scandinaviensis (assembly GCA_003140835.1). Lineage (GTDB taxonomy): Bacteria > Vulcanimicrobiota > Vulcanimicrobiia > Vulcanimicrobiales > Vulcanimicrobiaceae > Tumulicola > Tumulicola scandinaviensis. The sequence goes on from PLLA01000010.1 coordinate 9,787, forward strand.
CAGGAACTGTCGAACGGGATGCGGCGCTGGGAGTCAATATTATCCATGCCCCGTTCATGACAGCTCTCTGGTTTGCCACAAACGGATTCAGATCAGTTGGATATATCTACCATGCGTATGTGATGACCATTGGGAAGCAGGCCATCGAGCTTAGGGACTTTTCCGAAGAGGTGCGTGATCTCAACATCTACGCGTCATTTCTGCCATATCACCCGGAAGGTGAGGTCGTTGCAAAGATTGCAATCGTTGCCGCCCAGCTAGAGCGGTACGAGAAGTTCGATGGGCCGGCCTGTCGCGCTTCGCTTGCCGGCGACAACCTGCCAATGCCAATCTCGACGCAGAATAATCCGAATTACGCTGATCCGCTGCGTTTTACGAACCTCCGTGGCTTCGTCTCATGACTGGAAACTTATCGGAAGCTGCAGGACTCGATCCGGAAGTGGTTCGGGTGCTTGCCGAGTGTCACACGGGCTACGGCTCTGCTCTGCTTCGAGACTTGCGAGCAGACGAAAAGTCTCCGGAATCACTGAGGATGCAGCTCAAAGTCGCTGCTAGCAGCTTCGTCCTGGGAGCAACGGCTTACGCGCTCTTCGATCCGACGGCAGCCCGAACGATATTCCGAGCGGCGGCTCATGCATATAGTCGGTTAGGCACGGTTGCGGGCATTGTTTATGATATTTGTGGCGTCAACCAAAGGCCACAGATTAGCGATCCCGTCGCACATGCCCCCATCGGAACGATGTCGCCAGACGATAGCATCGGCATATTGCTCCTGGATTCATGGCTGCGGGTTTTGGGCACCGGCGGGGAGGTACCATCGTCTCTGCTTTTGGCTGCGCTCGGCATGAGCGGTCGAGCGAGTCTTTCGGGGCTTCCGGTCGGCCTGTTCCAGCGGCTTTGGAGTGCTTTCTCGGATTTTGCGGCTGCGGGAGAACTTGCGCAGTACGTCACCGATCCGTTGTACCGAATAATCCGCGGATACGGCGACGTGGTCGAACTAGCGCGCGCCGACAGATTTCATTGGGCATCTATGCAGACCAGGGCACTACCCCTACAGCCCTGCGCGCTAGCTAGCGCCATCATTGTCCTACAACGTGCCACGGGAGCGGCAGACGACCTACGGCGATCACTCGCAAACGATCGGGCGGCCCTCCTAATGATCGACGTTGCCGCGGCGTTGGTGGAAGCAAGTGACAACGCCGCAACACTTGACACGGAGCCGCTGACAGGGCTGATGGAATGGAAAGATCCTCGCGACCAAGGTGACGAGCGCGGATTAAACGCCTGAGGGAGGCCGACGGCCCGTCACGCCATCGGCGCCCCGCGACACGAGCCACAGAAAGGGCGGAACCATCGATCGAAGGATCGAGTAGCGCTGTTTTGGCCTTCTCCGATATCGAGTCCGGACCATCTCCGTAAGATTAGCTGGCCGGTCGCGTGAAGGCTCTGAATTTGGCGTGCTGTGCGCTCGTAGCGCCGACGGTCTCACCGGCTGCGCTCAAAACGATTACTCCAATTTATGCTTTATCTCTTCTTGCGTAGGTTTTGTAGTTCAAAAGCAGCGCCATCCCCATCATGCAGGGTGGGTGCTCTGTCCTGAAACGCGCTAAGGCATGTCACCGACTACTCACCCTTGCTCACCGCTTCTGTCACGAATTCAAAAACGCGCTCCGGACTATTCGTAGAATCAGCAGCGCCAGCGGCTTTTGCTTCGCGACGGTGCTCTTCTGAGCTCGAACCCGCATAGATCAAAGTCGGTATTCGTATACCGCGCTCCCGAAACGCCCTAAGGAGCGTGTATCCAGCTTTAGGATCTGCCTGTCTGCCCATGTCGGTAATGATGGCGTCATATCGCTGACCGGATGACAGCTTGGCGAGTGCGTCCTCAGTGGTCAAACTCAAATCGACGCTTATACCGAGCTTCCTGAAGGCTTCGATCAAATTGGAGTTGTTTGCGGGTCGATCGTCCACCCAGAGTATCGAACCGGATCGAAAGGATTGGACATTCTCCGGCGTGACGACCCGGCGGACCACGCGTGCGGCCTTTTCAGATGCGACCTCCTTCTCGTCTGGAGTAGCTTCGTGATCATCTTTACCTGATGTCGCTTCCGAGGCTGCAGAGACTAGCTTGGTCACGTCGCTCTTCGTCTTTCGGAAATTCTCTAGCTGAGTGTCCGCTCGTCCAATAAGCCCCGACAGATATAAACGCGTGATTAGGTAACCGCTCGTGAATCCAAGTATTGGGAAGTATATCGAAACTGCAATCGGTGCTACCGCGGGTGATGATCGGAAAGCGGGGCCTATTGTTTTCGCAAACGCTGACACACCGGGCGCTATTTTGCGCATCTCGACCAAGCCGAGACCAACGATTATCTTTGTTAACCAATCAGAAATCTGTTCGAGATTCGTATTGACGTTCAGTATTGGGCGTTTCCCGTTCTCAGAATCCGTTTCTGCGCCTGCGCTATCTGGGGGATTAGCCGCGACCCTTGGAATGCCAAAAAGAAATCCAACTAGTGCGCCCGATACGAAAAGTCCTAAGCTTAGCAGCGAGGGGAGCGGCCAAGACCCGCTTTGGCTGAGGCCAAGAAGAACTAGCCCTATGACTAGGGCGATCATTACCCAAGAGCCAACGTTTCGGATCTCGTGCGCCAACTCTGTCGCAGTGGCTGTTGACTGAGTACTCGGCAGAAAGCGATCGAAAAACGAATACCAAAGGGCGCCGCGTTTGGCCGTAGTGCCTGATGTAGACTTATTGGCCATTCAAAGTCGCCCGATCACCCGCAGCGATCGCCTCCTTCTCGCAGGCGCAAGCGCCGTGCTTCGTACACCGGTACCATCGCTCGCCCTTGTAGTGGTAGATGCCACTCGAGATATTGAGCCACGCAACAACATCACGTGGACAATGTGTCTGGGCTGCATCCTCGGTTGAGAACAGTAGCGGAAGAGCGTCGGCCGCTACGAGTGTAGCCTGCGGATGAGCCAGGGCAACGGGTGATAACGTAAAGGGCGACGTGCCAAGAAATACAAATAGCGCCGCGAGCAAGGCGAGGCGTTTGACCGCGACTCCCGTTGGAGTCACAAAACGCGCTAACGATCCATAGATGCGCTCTTGCCTTCGAGCATGAGTAAGCATGCCGTCTGCTTTAGCTTTTCAGTCCCTGGTGGCGGAGGCGTCGGACTGCTATCATCCGGTACGTCTGGACAGTCCATTGCAGCTAGAAACCGATTTACAGTATCTATAGAGGCATTGATACCTTGAAAGTCGGTTGTCGGAATCGCGGTTATGGCATTTTCGTAGTTTAGTGACGAGCCTAGAAATGCCGTGGCGACTGCTCCCAGTTGAGATGCATTCGTGACCTTTGAATTCGTTGTTGTGCTTCCGGTAACCGTGCCGCCTGGCGAAAGCGGTACGGGCGTCGGGAAGGATAAGCTATTAACGGTGGTTTTCGTAATGCTGGGAGTTAGGGTGGCCCACGCAGCAACTCCACTCATCAGAATCCCCAGGGCTTGCATCGGCAACCAGGTGCGAGCCTTATCGTCACCCTCAGCAACGGTGCTTTTCCATTGTATGTAGTATGGAGTTGGCGATGGCGGAGCGTTGGGGTTCGGTGTCGGCGTCGCCAATGCGTAGTCTACCGATTGCGACGTAAACTTCCACTCCGCGCTATGGCCAGGTTGCGACTTCGGGCCAAGGGGTGACGCGGAAGCGTGAACTGCGGTTGCAGTTATTGTCGCTGCCTGCGGTGGTGGCGATGCAACGGTATCACAGCGAGAGTAAAATACGGTCGCGTGGATCCGTGTATGATTATCACGCAAGACGATCATCGATTTCGTATACAAAGAAATTTCATCGATCCCAATAATTAGTGCGCCCGCTACCTGGTCATTGCCCGTGAGTCTGAGCTGGTAACTGCTGGTGCACGCGTTGATGTAGTCGGATATTTGCCACGACGGCTGCGGAACGAGCGTTGTCAGCGAGACCGATGCATCATCCAGCCGGAAACGCTTTTGAACGCGCTCCAGCATTTGTGTAAAGATTGCGACCAGTTTTTGCTGTGTTGGAGCGTCGCCACCAGTTGCGAAGAGGAACAGAACGGGCGTCGGCGGAGTACGTCCTCTGCTGTCCGGCAGTCCGAATCGGAAAGGTATTGTGATTGATGGTGACGGTGGTGACGCCGCTGCTGGTGAGGGGCTTGCCACTTGCCCCGCGGCGCACAGAGGAACGATAAACGCGACAACCCCTAACCCGGCTATGAGAGTCCTGAACCGCACGGCCATCTCACCTAACCCGCCTCAGTAAGTAAGCGGGAGACTGCTTTCTTCACGCCTAACTAGGCCTTCCTGCTTGCCGGCCTTCGGCGCAGATTTAGCGTTTGGAGCAAGGTGACTAGTATGCCATATACGCAAGACGACCTCGAAAGGGTCATTCGGAATGCTCTCTCAAAACACGTAGCCAACGGTAATCCTCCCGTGAGTCAAGAAGGCGTGGACGCCATTCGGGCATGGGCCGGAAAAAACCAAGATCGTATCAATGCCGCCATCGAACGAGGCATAAAAGAACCCGAATTTACAAGCCGCCTAACGTCTATAGTTCAGAACGCAGAGAAACCTATTTCCGCCACATCGGTCGGAGCTTCGGGAATGACCACGGCACTCGATGCAAAGATTGGCGGCTGCAACTGCTAGCTAGGACCCTTACGAACGTGAAGGGGTCGGTTGAGGCGTTGGTAGCGTCCGGAATTTAGCGCCGTTGATTGTGGTGATTTTGCAAGTGGAGTGCAGTACCGCAATCTGCACAATGTATGGTCGTGCCGGTTTTAACCAAAAACCTCGCGCAGCATAATAGCCTGGGCTAGGAAACGGAATCGGCGCTGCCGGCGACAACGTGGGCGCTGGTACCGGGCCGTAGAGCACCTTTACCTGCCCCTTCATGGCTCCGAGGGCAATAACTGATAAAGCGGCCTTGGGTGTGGTCAACGCGCCGCTCGATGCTATTTCGATTTTCCCTATCTTGCTTGAAACGCTTGTTCCTGGAACGGGGTCCACAAGGACCACCTGCGTTCCGGTCGAGCATGCACCGGGCGGCGGTGTCGCTGGTGACGAAGTATGGCCAGGATAGGGCGACCCAGCGCTCGGGTCAGAAATGCTACAGGCAGCGAGCACCGTCGCTGCTAGGAAACACCCGACTACTCGCATGCTCGCTTGGCTACCACAATAAGCTCTGTAAGCCCTGCGGGCCAAGTCAGTGCACGATTGAACGGTAGCAGACTCGAACCACGCCTTAGGCGGCTTCCGAGGCACTTTGACGTCTTCAAACCAAAGATCCTCGGATTGCCCTACTGGTCGGCTGAGCCCGTCAGGCCAAACCGAGTGCGTTTTCGGCTCAACCTAGGGTGGGTTTGCCGGCCTGGGCCTTGTGGGTTAGGTCGCCCAGGTTATAACTCGGGCCCGCCACCCTTACGGTTCAGTTGGGCCTCCACTGAGCCAACAAAGCCCCGGAGTTGCAGGTAGCTCGTATCATCTAACATTTTCTAACGGAGAGGTCGGGAACGGCCGGGATTGGCCGGGAGCGCCAGGGATCGATAAGGGTGAAATCCCTTACCAGATAACACTATTCGGAAGCGGTCGGGAGTGGCCGGAACCCCATTGTCAGTGTTCGAATCCCGCTGGGGCTACATTTTTCGTCCTTATCCTATATGAGTTTTTCGCGATGCCTGAGGCTCCGTGCAACAGAAATGCAACGGAGCCTTTTGATTCCCTAGCCGACCAACCTCTCGAAGGCTCGAGCCGCGTCGGCGTCTCTGTCTGAGTAAACGTGTAAGTACCGCTCGGCGGTGATACCAATAGACGCATGGCCGAGGCGCTGACTTACGACTTCGAGCGGAACGCCAGCCTTCGCACAAAGGCTCGCGTGAGTGTCGCGAAGCCCGTGCAGCGTGATGGGCGTGACCTTGGCCCGCTTGATGCAATCGATCACCGCCCGACCGAAGTTCCACGGGTCTACGGGCGAGCCGTCCGCATGAGGGAAAACAAGATCCTCATCCTTGTATGCGGCTCCGAGGGCCAGCCGTCCTTTGGCCTGCTCTGCTCTGTGACTTTTGAGAATCGCGCAGAGCTTATCAGGCACCGAGACCGTCCTCGTCCGATCGTTCTTAGGAGACTTAATCTCCATTTGCTCCGTAATCGATCTGGCGATCGTGACGGACCCCTTGTCAAGGTTTGCGTCACTCCACCGCAAGGCCAACACTTCCCCGCGCCGGGCTCCGGTGTACACCGCGAAGGCAACTGCCGGATAAAACCACGGCTGGGAGCTCAGATAGCCACGTTTCTTCGAGCGACTTGTGGGAGACTTGGCCTCTTTCAGGAGGTCCCGAACTTCATCTTCTGTCAGTGCGACGGGCTTTGGTTTGACCACCTTGGGGAGATCGTCGTCGCTCACGAGACCGGCGACATTCCGGCTGAGAAGTTCGCGGCGGACTCCCCAATTTAGGATATTACGAAGCGTTTCGTGAACGTGCCTGACGGTTCGACCAGATACGGCTTTACCAATTGGGCCTTTCACTTGCCATTGCGTGTACGCGTCGGTGAGATGAAAAGGCTTCAGGGATCCAGCCTTCATCGACCCGAAGCGCGGTTTTAGATAAAGCGAAACGTACGTAGCGTATCGATTTACCGTCGTTGACTCTTTCATTGCTCTCTTAGTTTCCATGAATTTGTCGAACAATTCTCCAAGAGTTACTTCGTCTTTGACCTGATCACCGTTTTCGATTGCTTTACGTTGCGCGAGAACTGTAGCTTCGCGCTCCGCTAGAATCGCCTCGGCTTGCCTTTTCGATGCGCCTTCCAGGGTCTCGCGTTTCTGACGACGTTTGCCGCGTTCAGGAGGCAGATCGTAGATAATGCGATATTTCCGGTCACCGTATCTCTTTAGATAACCCATAACTGATTCTCCTCAGAATTATGGGTCCTAGCCGACGAAATCATTCGACGGCACCGCCAAGGAATTCCCGTAGCGCTTCTCGTGGGATTAGGAATTTTTGACCGATGCGAACGTTACGAATGGCTTGTGATTGCAAAGCGTTGTAGATCGCATCCCGCCCAATGGGCAAATAGCCGAGGAGGTCCTTGGCGTGAGAATGTCCGGCAGCTCCTCGAATCGCAGACGTTGCTTAGCTTCCACGTCAGTCCAGCCTAACGTCACTCTTTAGCCGCAGAGACCTCGGCAGAGCTTCCACTTCGAGCGCGCTCTCGCCGTCAGCTCCCTTCGCTGGGGGAACATTTCGAAATAAGCCGAGGAGAAGGTCGTTTAGACGAAATGAATTCTGTTGAGATGCAACCGTTTGACGCAGAGCGCTTTCCCGTTCAGCAGGCGGGCAATTTGCCCGAAAGGACTCAACTGATCGCATGAGAGATTCATCCTGTTCGAATTGGCATCATGGAGCACCGGCTCGACAACGCGAACAAAAAAGGCCTTTGTTTGAAAACTCTGAATCTTGGCCGCCGACTTTAGCCAGCATTATAATGCGAGTAGAAGTCGCGTATGCTGTCGCACCACAATTATCTCGCGCTTCGTGGTATGCGTCAACCGGACGCTATTCTTAGACAGTTGCTGGGTCATCGGGAATCGAACCCGCGAATCGGGGTCCCGGCCGCTCCCGTCGAATACCTGAAAGTCCCTTCCTGTATGGGTTGTCGCGTTCTTGGGTCCCGGCTAGTCCCTTCGAATCCCGACGAGTTTTGCGGTTACGTTTGGTGGCATTTGAGTGGCCTAAGGTGGCGTGATCGAAAAGATCGTTCCGCACCCTCCCGAATGGCAGCCTTTACCGCCGCCGCCGTAGCCGGTTGTGCCGTAGATAATCCCGTTTGATAACACAAGACCGGCCTCCGGCGTCGAGCCGTCCGTTCGGCCGCCCAAAAAGTTATGCAAAATTGTGTATCCAGAACCGTCGAGCTTCAACGAAAAAACCGTGCCGTACGTTACGCCGTATAACGTTCCGTTTCTGTGCGCAAGATTGCCCACGGGAAATTCAGCGTCGCCTCCACCTTGGAACTTGTGCAAGACAACCTCTTGTCCCGTAGATGGGTTTAGAGAAAACGCGGTTCCGCAACCAGTAACATCGAAATCTACGCAACCGGGTACGCCTCCGGACGCAGTAACTCCATAAAGGAGACCGTTCACGGATATCAGTCCGCCCATCGGAACTGCTCCATCGTTCTCGCCCCCTTGAAACCTGTATAGAACCGTTTCATGCGCTCCCGACGGCCCCGGCGTGATCGAAAAGACCGTTCCACAGCCCTTGTTGCCGGCACAATGGTTCCCTGGGTCGGAACCGCCCGATTCGGTTGTGCCGTACAGCACGTTACCGATAGCAAGGAGGTCGCCTTTCGGAATTGCGCCGTCCGGATTCCCTTTGAAGCGATAGACGACACTTTCAAGGCCGCTGCTATCTATAGAGAACACCGATCCTCGTTTGTGATAACCCCCGCTCGTCGTTCCATAGAGCGTCCGTCCGACGACCGCCATGCCACCGATCGGAGTACGGCCGTCACGGGTTCTCGCAAAATCGTGCAACACTGCTTCGCGGCCCGACCGCAGATCGACGCTGTAAACGACGCCATATCCGGGTCTGACCGTGGTGCCGTAGATGGTGTTGCCGAGGGCCGTAACGCCCGAGTACGGTGTCCATCCGTCGGGGCTATTTGCGAAAGAATGAAGTACCGTTTCCTTGACCGACGGCTTGAGCGACAGAGAAAAAACCGTTCCGCAGCCGAGCGAACCGCACTGCGATCCGCCGTCTAGAGTCGTCCCATACAGTGAACCATTCAGCGCAAACAGCGAACCATATGGGTAAGCGCCGGCTTTATGATTGGGGAAAGCATAAACCAACTTGAACGTTGCTTGGTCGCGTCGTGCAGCAGACTGAGAGACAGCAGTAACGATCCCGGGGCTTATGTTTGGACCGGGGCCAGCACAGCCGATCAATAGCAAGCCGCAAACTACGATCATCATGACGCTTGAGCGCATCTTCAAACTCCAGGTCGAATGGTTGTCTGATGGTACCGCCGTCCAAGGCCGACCAATAACTTACGAAGTAGTTCTGAAAGTTGCCGTTGTTCGGCCTGCTCGTTACAAGGCGCCTGCTCGTTCTCGACGGACTTTGGTCGTTGCGGCATCGATGAGCGTTTTGGTCTCGGTGGTTAGACGAACTTGATTGCCGCGGCGATCCTCCGCGTCTTGGCGGCGCGTCACCAGCCCGGCGGCCACTAAAACGCTCGATTCGGTTGCTCATCGCGCCGGAGGTCAGCATCGTCTCGCGATAGAGTCCGGTCGGCGATTGCCACGGCGGCCCGGTTAACAGACGCACTTTGTCCCCAAAAAGTGGACCCCCGGCCACGGCGGGTGTGAACGACCACCACGTATCTTGTTGTTCGCCCAGGGCGATCTTATATGGCATAGCCTACGCCGCTCCCCACGATCGCGCGAGTTCCATGATATGCTCGCCGATCTGATCGCCGCGGATCCGGGCTTCAGTGTCTTGTGGGATCAACCCCGGCTCGTTCAATGCTAAATAGTCATGAAGCGACTGTAGACGGTCTGACTCCCGGCCAGTGGGCGGCCGGTTCTTGCGATCCAGCAGCTCCGCGAGGCGAACTCCGCTCCCCAACATATTCTCAAGCCACTCCACTTCGTCGATATCCAATATCTCTACGGGTTCGGTGTCTACGAGCAAACCTTCCCGGCGCTGCTCGTCTGGCCAAAACCGCCGAAGAATCTGTATTCGAGGCCAATCCTTCGGTGAGATGATAATCGGGTAGATACGCTGACCTTCAAACCGGGGAACTTCGGGAAGCAGCCTTCCTGCTCGAAAATCGGTAATCCGATTGTGCAGCTCTCTGGCCTTCTTCAAAATGCCCCTTCGTATGTCGACTTCGATTGATTTAGCATCAAGCCGCAACACCGACTCGACGAGCCGCGTCCGCTTTGCAACGGCTTCGAAAAATAGAACATTTCCGTTTTCCACCACGATGAGGTCAGTACTTTCGATCCGTTTGTTCTTAGGTCCATATATGTGGGAGCGATAAACCTCAGCATCAGAACGGTGAGCATATCCGCGCTCAATCCTTTCTGCAGCGTAGTCCTGAAAGAAGTAGCCGTATAACCTGGTAAACTTATGTTTGCTAGCGTTCTGGTAGCCGTCAAGCAAGGCGAAATACATTCCATCGCCCATCGCATTAAGCACGAGCTTCGAAGATGGTACGAAGAACGTATTGCCATCGCGTACGACCGGCTTTCGCCATAGCTTCCCTGCGCCCGCAAACGACAGAGACGGCTCGTCCTTCCACTCTCGGCGCACATCCTCGAGCACCAGAGAATTCTCGAGAAGCCAAGTTTGAGGAACCCGGGGATCGGCTAGACCATTGAGCCATTTGTCCATCGTTGACAAGATCGAATCACGCCTTATCCCGATTGGCCCACTAATTCCAGCAGAGCGACCTAGCATCGAATACGCTCCGGCTGCGTACTCCATCGGAGTCAGCCCCGTAAAGGCGCGAAAATCAGATTCAATCGGCAGTTCGTCAGGTGTTTGCGGACGATTCGCGTCCTTCGCCCAATCAAGGAAGGCTGCGGTCCTGGCGAGCAAGACGTGCGGGTTATCGAATATCGAGGCCTTCGACCGAATCTCGGAAGCCATGAGGTCTTCGGGAGAGCCGGTACGGTGCGGTGGGTCTAGCTCGCGGTGGATTAGTTCATTAGCCATTGTCACCGCTCGAACAAATCGATCCCGAAACTCAGAATTAGTCAAGGCATCGGTCATCGCCCCCCCAACAACCGCAAGCCGAAGGACGGCTAAGAGTGATTCATCGGTAAGCAATACTTGGCTCAGGTCGCTCCGGAGTTTCATAATTAAGGGCTGACCGTAGATCGGTAGGTCGCCAACGAATGACTCAATTATCGGGATGTGCGTATCGTCCTCAATTCCGGTCCGCCAAGCTATCGCACTAATGCCGCCGGCCGTTGTTACGACATCCCGCCAATCCATCGCGGCGATCATCTGCTCTAGCTGCTCTTGCGTCACACCATCCCCGCCCCAAATATCTCGGAACGGAATGGAGCAAATTACCTGAGGGCGCATTATCTAGCCGTAGGCGCGCGACGCAGTTTCCGGAAGGCATGCGAAAGGGAACTATCCTTTGCGTAGCACCAGCCTCGGATCATCTCAATCGACTTCATAAACTCGTGGCAGTAAACGAAGGCATTTGCTAGGACGAGATACGGGCTGAGTCGCTCGCTCTGCCAATAGACCTCAAGGTTGCCTTTAGCAAGATCACCATCTCGGATTGTTTCAATTATTGTGATCTGATCCCCGTGAAGGTGCCCACTAAGAATCTGATGTTCGAGATAGAATGAACCAAAAGCAGTATCCTTGGTAACCTCAGCCATGTGGGAGACTCGCCGGCTAAAAATTCTCTTCTCCTTGGCGAGCTTATCAAGAACATACTTTCGGGCATCCTTGCTCATTTCGTCGAGCCCAACCATCCGGTCTCCACGTTTTGCAATGATATCAAAGACCTTATCTTCAGCATTGCGCCAATCCGTATAGACGTCGCATTGTTGCAGGTAGTTCTTGGTGCTCTTTTTGCCATTGGCTTCCCATTTTGCTTTGGACTTTGAAGCCTGCAAAACGTAATAGCGAAGACGAGTATGATAGTCAAGAAGTGGGCGCTGCAACATGTACGCCGCCCGCGTGCGGTCAATCTTCAGCAGTGCGATAAGACTACAGAGTACGTCGTGCGCGAGAACGCCGAGGCTGCAATCGCGCCACGATCGGCGGCGTGGCTGCGGGGGCTATAGATATTATCGGTTAGTACGTATCTGCTGGCGTGTCATCCGGATGCGTTTGGAAATAATGTGCGTCGTATCTTACCGCGACCGGCTTGAAGCGGATCGGCCGCTGCGTGAAGTTGAACATGTCGTCGAACGCGTCCGCGCGCTGGTCGGCGTACGTCTTTCCCGAACCGGCACCGATCGGCCCCAGGCCAAAAGTATTCTCAATGAAGTGCAGCGTGCTCGCGATTTCATGCTGCTGATGTGAGATGTAGCCGGGCTTCGCATAGGGCGAGATGACAATCAAGGGCACCCGGAATCCCAAGCCCTCGCGCGCTCCGGGACTGCTTGCGGGGGCGGGATATTGCGGCGATGCACGTGGTCGTACCAGCCGCCCCAGTCGTCCCACATGACGATGATCGCCGAGCTGTTCCAATACTGACTTTGCCCAACGGCGTTGACGATGTCCGCGACCCAGGAAGGACCGCCGCTCCCCGACTGCGGGCCGGCGTGATCGGAGTTCGTCCCCGACGGCATTACCCACGATACGTCTGAAAGCGTTCCGTTTGAGATGTCGTCAATGATTCGCGTGTCCGGCGATTTGATGTTCTTCCAATCGGAGCCCTTGTAAATTTGCTGGATCGCGGCAAATGCATTGAGATTGCCGCCGGGGTTCATTGCTTCGACATAGTAACTCCAAGAAATCCCGGCGCCGTCGAGGTTATTTGCGATGGTCGGGTAGGTGAAGCACGGGAACGGTCCCGGTACTTCGTGTCCGGTCGCTTTTGAAAATACTGGCGGATTCGCTTGGCCGTATTCGAGTAGCTCGACCGTCTCGCTCGGCGGCCCGTCGCAACCCCACGGCTGCGCGCTTGGCACCTCGGATGCGTGACCCGATTCACCCGCAATCAGATACTGATGGGCCACGTATGTCGGACCGTTGTTCGAGGCGAAGGCATTGTCGCCAAGCGCATATTGCTGCGCTAGCGTCCAGTATCCCTGGACGTCCACCTGTTGCACGTACGAATAAATCGCCTGCTTGACCCACTGCTGGTTCGAGAACACCCAGCAACTCGGATGGTTGAGATAGTCGGAACACCCCGAACCGGTCTTGTACCTCACAATTTCGTTGTTGAAGCCATCATCTTTCCCTTGATCGTAGTCCTCCAAGAACTGCGGGTGATCGTGCCGGGGGTCGAGGATTGTGTACTTCAGCGGGAGCGGCTGAAGCGTGTACGTCTTGCCGTCTTTGCCCTTCGCACTGTTGACGGTGTTCGCTCCGGGAAAATTGTGGAATATATTATCGAAGGTACGATTTTCTTGAATAATGATGATGACGTGCTTGATGGGGCTGGACCCCCCGGAATCAGTAGAAGCGAAGTGACCTGGAGCCATCTGTGTCTCGGTGAACGATCCGTTGCATGCTGCAAGTAGTAGAGCGATAGCGACTGTCACGCATTGTCTCGCTGACATAACTCTCCTCATTCTTAGCTGCTTCGGAATTTGCTTCGAGACCTTTCGTATCCACCCCGCTGCCTGTTATCGTTCCCCTTACTATGAGACGAGCGTGCAGAACGCCTCCCAATGCCGCGGATGCGGAACGCGCGTTCCGGCGCGGATTCCGCGAGCAGGCCGCAAGCGACAAGCTCGCAACCTTGGCGATGCTCTTGAGCTATGTTACGGCTCTCGAGCCCTTAGTATAACTTCAATGGCTTTGGCCAGGATCGCGCGGTTCTTCGCGTGAGGCCGTTGACCGGCTCTAACCCGCTGTAACGTTCTTCGGTTAAGGCCCGTTTCAGCTTCCAGGTCTGATAGCCTTACATACTTGAGTTCAGGCAGAACCTTGGTCGCCCAGTCATCGCGCCGCGGATCGGAGAAAATGGTATAGGCTGCCGTAGGATCAGCTAGGCTTTGCTCTTCGACCTCTTCTAGCCGATTCGACTCTTTGCCAATGTACTCGAAGCCATCGATCGCCACGTGACGCCGGCCGAGCAGCCCGATTGTGCTTTTCTTGCACGGCGCACCGCTGGCATCAGCGCATTTTGCTTCGGGATGGTACTCGTATTCGCGCAGCACGTCGCCATAGCTCTTCACGCGCGCCATGATTCGCGAGCCATGCGCTGCGGACTTGGAATCGGAAGCACGGCTCGCACTGCTCGCATTTGGGCTGGATCCGTCATTGGGCGTTCTGCATGCCGACCAGCGCAATCGGGATTCGCTCGCGCTCGATGCCATGGAACCTGTGCGAGGTGACGTAGACGCGTTTCTCCTTGATTTGCTTGAGGATCGGACCTTTACTACGCGAGATTTTGGCGAAATCTCGAACGGAGTATGTCGAATCGCTTCGCCGCTGACCCACGAACTCGCACTCACGCTCCCGCATTGGCGTCGATTGGTGCAGCCGATCGCCGCGCGTCTTGCACAACTTTTCCGCAATGCAGCAAGTGGCACGAACGCAAAGCGGCCCGCGCCCGTAAAATCACCGCTGCTCGCAACGCCTCGCAAAGCGTCGCAGGTGCGGCCCTACGCGAGCAAAGCCTGGGGCACTCCGCGCCTGGAAAGTCCGCCGAGCAGCGCAGCGACTGTGCGCGAAGCACGACGTCGCCCTGGTGTCCGTTGGATACGTTGCGGTGGACGGCTACGGACGATTGCTTGACACATGGATACTGACATCCTCTGGGTATGGCCCAGCGGACCTCGCACTTCTCCGCGCTGCCCGCATGTCCACGTACACTGGTTCAATCTCCTACTGCCGTCTGTGCCGGGCGTATACGTTTTCCTCGGCACGTTCGATAGCTCTGGGGCTTCGCACTAATGGCAACGCCGAGACAATGACACTACCGGGCGAGACTCGGGAGCACTAAGGGGCTATACCTGCGGCTCCTGCGGCGACACACATTCAGATTTACCTTTGAGTTGGCGCATGGTTCAGCCCCAACTACCGGATGCCCCGTTTAGGCGATACCGTATTCGGACGCCCTGAGAAGAGGCTAACTTTTTCGTAATGTCCCCGGCGCGAGCTGCGTGCCAACCTTCCAGGTTGGGATAGACGCGAACCGCGATCGGAAGCTCCGCTGTCATCGTAGGGATGGTGGGTGTCCTGCTCTATGAGGTGACGCCGCTACTGCTACTTGCCTGGCAGGCCGAGTTCGTTGCCATGGATATAGCGAAACACGACGTCGCCTGCCCTTGAAACTACGACATTACCCAGTCCCTTTGTCCAGCCGAATCCGCTGACGGCCATGTTGTATTGCCCAGGCGTAACCGAGTCGAAAAAGTACATGTAGAATTCCCCATGCGGAGGCTCCAGTGGATTGGGATCGACTTCGTCCCGAGCCACAAACGTTTGTTGTGGGCTACCTCCGGTAAGCGTTATCTGAAGGCCAGGAAGCGGTACATAGCCATAGGCACCGCCCGTCCCGCTGGCGTCCACTGCCGGAAGCGACGGAGTTGGTTGGCGAATGAGGATGATGTGGCGGTCGCCGCTCGCGCCGGCGGTTGTGAGCGGCAGCGGATCGAAGTTGCAATCACCAACCGAGACGGTCAAAGCGCTATAGTATCCAGGCCGTAATTGAAATCGAACCTCGGGATACGTAGTTGGTATCGGAAGCTGCAACCTCGCTGCCGCGCTCCGCCAGTGTGGATCGAGCGGCTTCTCTTCGACCGGACTAACCCCCAGAAGCGTCCAGAGGGTACCATCCTGCGCCTTCCCATTTACCAAAACGCGGTCGCCGCTTTGGGCGGTATCGCAGCCAACGAGTAAGGCAGTAATATCGGCATGCGTTATGTCAAGCTGCGTGTCGCAGTGTGAGTCAAAGCACGCCACCGGCGGCGCCGCAGCGACTGCACGGCCCGTAATGGCACAGAACGTGATGCTCGATAAGATAAGCGCCATACCAAAAGTCTTCATGGGATCCGGATTCTACTGGCTATCGTAGCCGCCTTTCGCGCCGACCCATTCCCGTGGCCGAGGCTGATTCGGATGCGTTGCCGCGAGATTCCCTCGTACTCAGTGGCAGACTTGCATTGCCTAAAGAAACTGCCGCTGGACCGGTCCCAGACAGGCTCAGGCGATCGAGCCCCGGGGCTTGGCAGCGACTGTCAACCTCTTGGCGCGTTATCTTCCTTGAGGATCTAATAATGAAGAGCCTATTTCGGCTCGCTGCAGCGTTGCTCAGCGCGGCCCTCCTGGCCGCGGTGCGGAAGTCCCGCCGCCTTTACGTCGCTCGGGGCTCTATGACCAGGCGCGAGCTCCTTTGCACGGAGACAATGACGTGGGTGCAACCGCGGCGCGACAAGCGATAACAACCGCGATGGTGCTCCCAATCATTCTAGCTACCGTCCCAGCGCGAGAGCTGTTACATCGGTGACTCCGTCTCGAATCTGTTCAGACGGCTGCGTTTTACCGGGAGGGTACACCATTACCGTGCCAGGATGGACTCCTCCGTGCATCCCGACGGTCCGC
>PLLA01000104.1 GCA_003140835.1 Candidatus Tumulicola scandinaviensis
CAATTATCCCGCGCGAATCGTCGGTCGTCAAGGGATCTGAACGTAAAGGGGGCCATATGAACACTCGCACGCGAGCGGCCGTGACGCTCAAGACCGTTCAGCCGCCCCACGCGCTAGTCGGCTTAGGCTGGGTCCGGATGCACCAAGGCACCTTCTGCTTCCCAAACTACCGGCTGGAACCGCATCCAATGACTGAGGATATCCTGGCCCGGGCTACTCGCCGAGCGCGTCGCCGTAAACTTCGTCACCACTGACCTTGCCGAGTATTTCAATTTTCGGTAACGTCGGCCCGAGGCAGCAAACGAATCCACCTCCGAGGCGCAACCCGTGGTCACACGATTCGCGGACTCATCGATCCGTATAGTGCCCGGCGGCACTTTACAACTTCGGTCGGGAAATCAGGTACTCGGCTAGCCTGACGTCGTCTTCGCGGGCCGATCCGACGAGAAGATATTGAGAGCCAAGTAAAACCGTGGGCTGAAGACCTTCCGCCTGAAAACAGAAAGAGGCCAAGCAACGAATTAGACGAGGATACTGCGGCTTCCGATTCGACGGTTGACGACCGAGCGCGACTACTTCTCTGAGGTATATGTTCCTGTGTAGACTACCTAACGCGCAGGTTTGTAATGTTATATAACAGGCGTCGTGATACGCGACGCAGTTGGTCGAGCCGTTGCGTTGATGGGATTTTCCGACGTGACGACGTCTCTGGGATGGCTTCGCGGAGGTCATAGTGTAATGGGGGAATTACCGGCTTCTCCGCCGCACAACCCGACCGCTATAGACTAGGCCCTTGGGGGAGGCAGCACCTGCAGAGCGGGGGTAGAAGTGGTCCGGTGCCGAACATCTAGCACCCCCGCACGAGGGGAAAAACCTTCGCGTCCTTACGTATCTCTCATAACAACGGCAAAGACGATCCCGTTTGCCGCGAGATCTCATAGCCGCCGAAGTGTGCCCTCTTTCGATCGTCGATGATGCAGGTCGCCTACCGTCGTTCGCGCTTTAACCCGCGTCAGGGCGCAGGTTAGGGGCATCAGGGTATCGTCTTGACTCATTTTGTAGGTATTGCGCCTCGGAAGTAAACCGAACGTTTCGAAGGAGTCTCGTTTAGCCTGCGTTTAGGCCGCTTGCGAAAAACGCAAATCGCGCGGCCAAGCGAATCGACTAACGGGGCGCGTGCGCCGGCAATTTCTCCGTGCGGAGCTCTGGTGCTTTCGCGGAGCGCGGCCGGCATGCTGCGCGTTGCTCCCAGTAAGGTTCTGCGAGCATTCCGTTCGAGAGAACTCCGGTCGACTCGAACTGACACGCATCTGCAACTTCGCATTGAGGTGTCCCGCTATCCGCGCGGCATTCGTTCGCGGTACCCCAGACTCCACTTCTCGTGTCGGGATCCGAAATGCCCTCCACGGTCTCGTGCGATAAAGTACGAAGTTCGAGAGTTCGGTCCGTAGTGTACGGAACGATTACGTAGTATCTCATTACCTGTTAGTGCAAGGCAGGAAACGAAACTAAACAACCACTTCTTTGTCATTAGAACCTCCTTGACGCCACTATTGTGGCCTAAACATTCTCGAACTAAACGCCTGGAAATGCTCGAAATTACGGAGCAAGCCGCGCCTTATCGTCGCCTCAGCCAAGGGCGCGATCACTTCATTCGATGGCGGGGGTGCCGCTAGTCGATGCAGCTCGTGGTTAGGTTGCGCAGCGTCGGAACCGCGACGCTATGGTGTCCACCCGCTGCGTGGATAGTGGCATACTTGTTGGGGGATTGAAGTCTCCACACGGCGCCTTGCGCGAGCAGGTGAGACACGCAATCAATATCCCAAGCCCATCCAGTATTAGGATCGAAACTCTCAACGATCTCGCGCGCCCAATACCTCCAGCTGAAAAGCGCGCCATCGAAACGGCTTTACTGATCCGCCGCATCAAACCGGGCGCACATCCACCCGCGAGCTCCAACCCGGGTTTTGTGCAACATGCGTGCAACAGGGCAGTCCGAAATGGATCGCTCTGGATAGCATTGGCCAGAAACCAGGCACCGCGAAACATTCGTTTCCAAGCGCGTTGTGAATGCGAACCTCTCTGCTCCCGATTTCCCACGACGCCAACTGCGAGGCACTGCGGTGCGCCAGCTGCGCAGCGGTCTGCACATCCCACGCGCCCAGTGCAACGTCCGCTGCTACGATGTCGGCCTCTGCCTCTCGCCACTCACGACCAGCATGAACGCGCTGAGCAAGTTCCCTTGCGATCTCGGTGCGATCGCGCGCCAAAGTCTCGCTCGATTCGATCGCGCGCACCACCCGTCACAAAAGTTTGACAGTACTCATGGGCTACGTTCGACCGGCGCAAGTTTTCGACGACATCGCCCTTACCTCAATGATCGCTTAAATCACACCGCACCGTGCCAGCCAGACCGGTCGGCCGAAAGGATGGACTTGTTTTGTGAAAACCATGATCGACCAGGCCAGCGTCCCAGCCGTCGGTAAATCACATCGAACCAAGCGCGCCATCGAATTGGCTGGTTCGCCCCGCAACCACGAGGGAAAGCGCAAGTGGATTATTTGTGCGCTGCGCAGCGCTCGCTACCAAGCCGAACTCACAATTCGGAACGCTAATCGCCTCATCAGGTTTTTCGAAAGCGATCTGACAGCAATGGCCACAACTAAGCCATCTGCACTTAGCCGTGCTCTGTGTGATGGAACATACCTTGGCTCGCTTGTTTACCCGATTGCAAACTTGTTGGGCATTTACCACTGCGATCGACCAGCCGGCGTTTCGCTGCAAAAATATGTACTCGACCACCTGCTGGATGGTCCGGACGGGTCGGCGAATCTTGCGGCCGACGACGAGACGCTGACAGCTTCAGAACATCCTAAAAGCACGTCAACACCGTCTGCGCAATGCGCCCTCACAGAGGCCAACACAATCATCGCTTTTCTGCAAAACGATTACGTCGAAATCGACTGGTCGGAAAATCCTTGCAACGACCAAGAAGCGACTCTACGAGCGGCCATTATCCCTCGCATCGAGCTTGAGGAGGAAGCTGAGCAACGTCACTATGCGGATGTCATGGCGCGGCTTAGCGAAATTGGCGGCGGAGGTGAGCCAAAGCACTTTCAGTTTAACTGGAAGATGACGGCTGCCCAGCATATATCGTGGAAGCTGCGGAAGTTGAGACAGACAGTCGATTCAGATGAGATCGGCGTCGATCTCTATGACGCGATCAAGAAATGGGCAACCATATACAAGAATGAACGACAAGCGGAGCAATCCGCGGAGTTGCGCGATTTACAGAAACGGGCGCTCAAAGACCTGCGCGTCGATGAAGAAGACGTCACATGATGCGCTTCTTCTAACTCGATTCGCCCAGATGCATCGAGGCGCTCGCTTTAGGCTGGCGCCTTTCACTTGGGTAGCGCTCCGGTTTGCGCTTTACTCGATCGCCCCACAATGCAAGCTCCAGAACGACAGAATCCAAGTTCCAGAGAGACCCAGGAAGGCCGGTCTCCATTCTTGTCAAATCTTCGCTGTAGAGTCCCGGTTTTTAGAATACCAACAAGGCAGTTATGAACACGCTTTTTTTAACCCAGCGCGCCGTTTGCATTTACGCTGGCGTGCTTTTTTTAGCAGGATGCGGCGGTGCGCCTATCCCTCCTGTCTACTTCCACGCATCGACCGATGACGTCCGTAGCGTCTCCGAACCTTCGTTCTCCTTATCAAATGTTACGAGGGACACCGTACGCCCATACCACCTGATGGTCGCCCATGATGGTTCGATCTGGTACACGGCCCGTTACGGCGCGGCTATCGTTCACGTTAGCCTAGACGGAACCATTCGTAAATGGCGGATACCTCAGTTTCGAGGCGCACATAGCGCCATACAGCCGGCGTTCATAGTTGAAGGCGTCGACGGCTCCATTTGGTTCGACTACATCGCTGGTCAATGCGAGAACGGTATTGGGCATATCGTCAATGGCCGATTAACACGGTTTCATGACAAGAGTTGCGGCATCGCCTTTCCGTGGGGAATCGCCATCGGTCGCGATGACCGGCTATATGTTGCGGAAGTAAACGATTTCAGCGTCGAAGTTTTTA
This sequence comes from Candidatus Tumulicola scandinaviensis, assembly GCA_003140835.1. Classification (GTDB taxonomy): domain Bacteria; phylum Vulcanimicrobiota; class Vulcanimicrobiia; order Vulcanimicrobiales; family Vulcanimicrobiaceae; genus Tumulicola; species Tumulicola scandinaviensis. The sequence continues at coordinate 4,096 of PLLA01000104.1, forward strand.
ACGACCACGGCTACGTGACGACCTATGACATGCCGAATGGAACGTTAGGCGACTATATGACGAGCGGCCCTGACGGAAACATATGGATTTCTTGTGGCACTTTTGTTGCGCGAATGGATCTGAAGGGCGGTCTAAAACGATTTCGCGTCACGAAAGGCTCTAAGCCTTACCTAGCTGCGTCAATCGCCGCCGGCAGCGACGGCAATGTGTGGTTCGTTCAGTACCAAAGCGGCGGCAGCGGCGTGAAAGTGTCGAAGATCACGCCCAGTGGTCAGGTAACGGAGTATCCACTCCCGAGTCAACACTATGCGGATCCATTCGGAGGGTTGGCAGCCGGTCCAGATGGTTCTACATGGTTCGTTGACGACTACGTCACTTCGGGTATTGGATCGGTCTCGACAAAAGGTCAGATGACCTTTTATGCGGTTACGAATAAGCTAAATGCCGGCTTCGCAACGATCGGAGCGGGAAAGGACAAGGTGCTACGAATCGCTGGATCGGTAACGCGTCGTAAGCGCCACTACTTCGTAGCGGAGATACAGTAGTGTGGGCGGCCTTGCGAGGTAGGGTGCAACGAATCGTTGATGATTCAGGCCACGAAGGCCGCTCTTTCGCAATTTAGGAGCATGAACGCCCGCGACTTAGGGCAGATTTAGCTACCGCGTCAGCAGCCTTTGTCCGGCATCTTCTCCGCGTGCCGGATGACATGGCCGTAGTCGTCTATCCAGCCCAATATCCCGCGGATGCGGGTGGGCGCTGATATACGTCACGGCGCTATGACCCGCTTCTACTCGATCGCCCGCATGCTCGCGTGAATCTCGGCTTCTAGCCCGGGGTCCCCGCGGCTGTGGGGCGGCGCGCGCGTAATCGTATTATCATGCGAGGCGTGGGCGAAACTCTAGGCTTTGCTCCAACGCGGGAAGCACCTCGCGGCTCTCGAATAACGTGCACCAAGCCGCCTACCCAGCGGATATGGTTCTTTCTCGCTCTACCTGTTAAGGCAAGGGGCTGAATCCGTGCGAATACAAACCGTCTTTTTGCCAACCGCGGCGCTCGGAGCCGCAGTCATTTTTTTGTCTGCGTGCTCCGGCGCATCGCAGAGCAACACACTCAGGCTACCGCAAACCAGCGCGGGTGTGAACTCGAGCGTCGTGCGGCCTACCTTTCAGGACGCGGCCTTCGTTAAGGTCAAGTTCCATAACAACTGGGGGCAAAAGTTGACCGCGCAGACATTGTACTCATACCCGATTCTTCCAACTTATTTTGTGGTCCAGCAGCAATGCGTCGAGCCTAATAGCGACTGGACATCGGAGATAGGATTCCAGTATCCCGATGGGCAGGTTGCCGTTAAAGTGCTAAATGACAACTGCGTCCACAACCCGTCCTCCCCAAAGGGTACGATATACTTCACCAGCATTCAATTTTCTCACGCGGACCCAGAACGAGCCACGATCACGAGTGACGTTACGCCCAATTTTGTCCTCAAGCTCTGCGGGCGTCAAACCGACCCAATTCGCGGAAAACTTGAGTGCGCTCACTTTTAATAACTGCTGCTCTCAGCAGCGACCTCCGGAGTCGTTCAATCGAAACGGGCTCGCTACAGCGGGCTCATTTCTTTTCTCAGCAATGCCGTTCCAGCAGCCTTTCCGCTTTTTACTCGACCGCCTGCATGCTCGCGGGGTCTTGGCATGAGTCGGGGCCTTTCGCAGTCGGAGCCGGGTTACCCAGGCCCGTACCAACGCTCCTACAAAGACAAGACACGGACCGGACCGTGCCCGGTACGAGGAATGAACTATGATCCCATGGGACACCATCTCCGCTATTGGGGTTGTCGGGCAGTTCGTTGTCATTGCGGTAACCGCCGTTGTCGCACTTCAACAGCTTCGCCATCTCAGCAAACAGCGCCAGTATGACTCCGTGCAGCATATGCTCGGACAATACGAGACCGACGCAATGTCAATCTCGCGCCTCTACGTGTACGAAGATCTAGGCCGCCACATGCAGGACGCGGGATATCGTGACCAGATCCTTTCCGGGCGCGTTGCGCCAACCACGCACCCAGAGTTTCTGGTCGGAAGATTTTTCAACAAACTTGGCACCTTGATCTCTGAGGGGGTCATCGACAGTGAGATAGCGTTAGCGCAATTCGCGCAAGCAGCGCCACGCTTGTGGGAATGCTTGCTGCCGGTCATCGCTCTACGTCGATCGCGATTCCCGAGCTTTTGGCTCGGTTTCGAGTCGTTCGTCGTACTTTGCCGATCGGTGAGCTACGAGTCGTATCGCCCTGCATATATCCGCCGCACGCCGCGCCGGCTGCGGAACGGTTGGGGGCGCACGTTCGCGGAAGTGCAAACCGCGAGCGAGTTGGGAACCTTTCACGATACGGAGCGGCCGCTAACACCCTAGCGGTCGCTCCCAGTTCTTCATCGATGGCCTCGTGCTCGCGTGGCTCTCGGCGCTTAGCTGGGGCCTTACCCCGGTGGCCGGCGGTCGTAACCGGAGTCATTATGCGCGGAGATGGTCGAACTCTAAGCTTTAATCCCAACCATGAGCATTGACGCTTAACGGAGAAAGGCCCAGGCTTTGTTGAAGGCGAGGATAGAACCGACGACGAGGATGAAGATGAGGGTGGCTACGACGCAGATTAATTCCGTGCCGCCACCGTGCCGAGCGGTTCGTCGAAATTCCCTGTAAAGACCGCAATCGGTGAACCGCCAGCTGGGTAGTTGAAAACCTCCCCGTTGTCGTTACCCGCATCCCCGCAATAGACAACGCCCTTCGCGATCCAGGTCTGCGCGCAGTCGCTGGAACCCGAGAATGATATGGTGCCCTTCAACGTCGCCTTGGTACCCTTGATCGTGTACTGATACATCTGGTTCGCTAGCTGATCGAAAACCGTCAGGTACGTGCCGTCCCACTGGACGGAGCCGGGGAACTGCACCGTGTTGGGCGTTGTGATGACTTGGGGCTTGCTGCTGCCATTCGGGAGCTCGATGAGCGCGAAGCCCGTGCGGTCGCCCGTAAAGCCGTCGAAAAAGAGGTTCCCCTTGGGGTCGTAGCCGTCGAAAAACTCTTCGTCCAACGGCGTTTTGACGAAGGTGCCCGAGCCGCTCGCGCTCTTGTAAATGAGGACGTCGCCCCCAGACGGCCCAGCCAAGATCCCGACTGCAAGGTCGCCGGCCTTATCCATGGCGCAGCTTGATGGCAGGCTACCGTCGGAAACAGAGAGCGTCTTGATCGGCGTCTGGGGAACCTTGTACTCCGTGATCTGGTCGGTGCCTGCGACGATCCAGAAGGTTTTATTTCCATAGCCGTGGAGGACGTTCGTGCAGCCTTGGCCGCCGACGTTATTGATCGTACCGATCTGTTTAACGCTCGTCGGATAGTCGAAGATGCTGGCGAAACTACCGTAAAAGTTGATGATGTACTCGAAGTGCTTCGTCGTCGAGTTCGCGGTCAGGTCTGGAACGATCGTCTGGTAACGGGGCAGTCCGCTCAGATTCGGGCGCGCTGCCGTTGACAGCCTGCCATTCACGGAGGCCGTTCGACCTATGTATTCGACATTTAGCGCGGCGTTTGAGGGCGCAACCGCTGAGCCGCCGGCGCATGCCGAGCATATCACAAGTGCAACAAGAGCACCGGCGTATTTTACTAAACCAGTCGTACTCATTACGTTACTCCCTTTAAGTAGAAACGACCCCGGGTTATCTTCTCGAGCGAGACCGCGCCGCCCGCACGACGATCATCCGCGACCTCCCAATCCTAGCCTCCAGGCGTTCTTCTCTATCATAGCGACGGAACGTGAAGAATCTCTGAATCACAAACAACTGTTAAGACACAGCGTCATAAATTATCAGTGCGTCTCGCGCCTCACTGAACGAGACGAGTCCTGATCAAATCTCCGATGCGTCATCCGCTTTTTCTACTCGATCGCCCGTCTGCTCGCGTGGGTCTCGGCTTTAGCCGGGGCCCTTTCCGGTCGAAAGCCCTCGCGGTAGGGGTTAGACCTCAAGCGCTAAGCGTCGGCGAAGTCGTATCCATGATGTTCGCGGCAGCGAGGGTTGAAGGACGCGTTGCATGTCGGACAGTGGCTTGAGCTCTCCAGATACTCCGCGATCGTAAGCTCTGATCGGCATACGCCGCAAAGGACCGCACGGTGTGCGCGCTCTTCAGCGGACCACGGCTCGAGCGAGTGATCGACAAGGGCATTGTGGCAATCCTTACAGGCGAAGTACGTGCGACAGCACTTCACCTTGATTGCGATGACATCAAACGGCGAGTCGTAGTGGGCACAGCGGGCTTCCGCATCGACGCAGATTCCACGCACTTCGGGCACCATTTTGGTAACTAGCGTTCCTTCGGCGAATTCCCTGTCCTTCTAGGGCGTGTTTTCAAAGTA
>PLLA01000095.1 GCA_003140835.1 Candidatus Tumulicola scandinaviensis
GCGGAATACGGTATCTATCCCGCGCAGCTGGGTTGCGGGAAGGAGCTAAGCGACTTCAAAACGAGCCCCCTCCCAGCCGGCTCGGGCCCGGGTACAGGCGGCGACGTGTTAAGCGCCGCGATTCTAAGCTGGTAAGCTGCGAGGCTGCTGCGAGGCGAGGCTTCCGCGCTGCGAGGCACTCGCAGCTGCAATGTCGCCACGATCGGTGGCGTGGCTGCGGGGCGGTTAGGATATATAAAAAACAGAAAGACGACCCCCAAGACGACGAATCCCACTACAGCAAGGGACGCCTTTACCCACCACATGCATATACCTATTTTCTAGAAACCGCTACGCGCCTGGAACATCTCAACTCGTGGGTGCTCGCGGAGTCGCCTCGACCATAGCAGATCGATCCCGGCGCCTCATAGGCCATCGGCGAGCTCTTTGAACGCCTCGCAGTGCCTGGGATGCAACAGTAACGCTGACCAGGTCGGAATAGAAGTGCGCGGCGTGACACCACCATCGCTGCCATGGCGCGTGGGGGTTCATCTGTTTTATTTCCAGGGGGCAGGTTCCCGATCTGGGAATGCACCTACGGTGGAGTTCGTCAAACTTGGAAAGCGCGCGCTCTCATCCTTCAGAGTTTGGATAACGGTCCTTCTTTGGACCTTGTCCTACGCCGACGGAGCGGGGTTTGGTGCAGCACTCTATCGAAACGAATGTATGCCACCGAAGTACTGGCCGTGCCCGCTAGTGCACCACGCGCTGTTCCCTCCGCAGGTATCAATAGCCGCCTTCGGGGGGAACGTTCTCGCCCTGTGGTTTGATGGAATGTACGATTCGGGGTTGATGGTTGCACTCGTCTTAACGATGGTTCTTATGCTAACTGCAAGTCAGATGACGAGGTATGTAGCTGAACGTGTATTTAGTTGGCCCGTTATATTGCTCGGATGCGCGGTCGGCTGGACTGCTGGATATTTTTATGAGATTCATCAGACACTTAGTTCCGGCGTTGCTAGAGTTCCACTTTTCTAGCAACGGGTAGCGATGCGGAAGAAAGTCGCCCCTTGTGAGACGACGCTAAAGGGTCAGGATACGCTGTATCTTCACGCGATGATTGAGAACGCTGATGGTATAGCCTACCCCACTGCACGGAGATAGGCAATGGATCGCGTTAGGTTTTGGAGTAGGCGTTGGCTGCGCCCGCAGCGATTTACTTTCTTGCGGCGTATCGCGAATGGTAAATTCGACTTCAGCTCTGCCCGCACCCACCTCAAACCTGAGGTCATATGCGCTTGCCGCAGCAACTTTTGAAATGGAACCGTCGGAAATGGCTCGTCGGTAAACGGCGATGATTTCACCCGCCACGATGCCTGGAAGCACAAACCCTTCGGTGGGGGACGTCAGCTGGTCCAACTGTTTGGTCGATTGCTGCGTCGCCAGGAAGGTTGCTGTGCTACCCCTCATGATGACGTCGCGACGTTCCGTCGTGGTCTGACTTGCGAATGACACCACGAAGTAGTCGTCTCCAGCTTGTATCGAAACTACGTAGGGCTGCAGGCTGAAAGGTGCCTGGCTAGTGCCGTCGAGCCCCGAGACGTGATAGGCACTTACCAAAAAGTTTGTAGCGAAACCTGACATGTCTTGGCCCGAGTAATCAGCCGGCTGAGCGGGCACAGGACCGGCAATAGCAACCAGCACCGCAAACCCGAGTATCGCGATGTTCATCGCCCCTCCTCTCACGGCAACCTCTTCACTTTGGTTGGCGGTCGTTTGCTCAAAACTTGCTAAAACCCGCCATTCCGCCCACTAGTTATTGAAAGTGACGAACCCCAGAAAAGGTAGGTGGAGGGAGGGTACCTGCGACAAATGAACGGTCGATCAACTAATGCTTCATACTCGGCTTGTCCTCTTCTTTTCACTGATAGCTGGTTCGTTGAACGCCTGCACCGGTCCGGACCATACTCACTTTGCAGAGCGGCCGCCAGCGATTACGGACATCTATTCGTATCAGTCATTTCTCAGTGCCGTCGGAATGGTAAGAGGGGGAGATAGCTCGCTCTGGATCGCCGAGGCAGATTTCGGAAGTCGTGGTACTCGACTACACCGCGTAAAAACAAACGGCTCAATGAACGACGTTCACGTCCCAAGCTTTGGTTGTGGCCTTAGCGGAATCGCTGCAGGCCCCGATGGTTCTATATGGTACACAGCGCCTGGCCAATGCTATCCAAGCGACAACCGCGTCGGTTATATAGGACGCTTAATGCCGTCAGGGCAAATCCGATTGTATAGAGTACCAGGACCACGTGGCGATATTCAAGGAATTGCCATCGACACGCAAGGCCGCATTTATGTTGGGGAGAGCGAGGCCAGCCTGATCGTTGTTAGATCTCCGACCGGAGTATTTCAGAAGTACGCGATAAAGGGAAAGAACGTAACGTCACTTAACGCCGGCGCCCGCGGCGAAGTTTGGTTTGCCGGTGATAACAGCCTTGGCGAATTTCACATTGGCGGCCGCACGGTCGAGTACGAATTGTCGCCGCACTGCAGTAGCCCCGTCTCGCTAATCAGGGACCGTAACGACAAACCATGGTTTGTATCTCGGCCAAACTACGATCGGTCGCGCATCTGTCATTTGAGCGACACTGGAAGGATTGAGGAAGTTTCGGTCCCAAGCGCCGCTGGTGCCGTCGGTGGTGTGGCGCTTGCTTCGGACGGAGATATTTGGTTCAGCGCCGACCGCGCTGTTGGTCATATTCAGCAAGGTGGACACGTCGTAGCATACGTGATCCCACAAAGCTCTTTTCCGTGGACGTACACTCCCACTACTGCAGGTGGCCTCATTATCACCGCAGCTGACCGTAATCTTTGGCTACAAACAACCGTTCCTGGAGGCACAGGGTTTGGCGAGAATGCTGCTCTTGGAAAGTTCGTGATCGAGAACGAGCGACAGAAATGAGCCTAAGTCGGGCGTTAATGCCAAAATCGCGATAAGTATCGTGAGTAAACAAGTAACGTTTGTCGTCGCGTCGCTGTTAGCTATATTTTGGATAACGTCCGGTGGCCGCGTGCTAGCTAGCGGGCGCTACCCAATACCATTTGATAGTAGAGCTGACTGGGTAGGAGTCGCATCGCAGTACCCTTCGGCGCCCAGCGCGCAGCTACTGATCACATACGGCTTGAAACACAATATAGTGCTTGCCCATATGTCGTCGCCCAAACCTCTAAATGAGCTGGCAGCCGCTCGACTAGCATATGATTTGATCTTTGTAAAGAACACGAAGACCACATGGCCCGCAGGAGGTGTGTACATTGTACTCGGCGTGTACGGTCCGGCAAATCCGGAAGGCAAGATGCCAATGTTTGGTTTTGTTTTCGAGCGGAGTAGATCTGGCCGTTGGCAGCCTCGTCACGTAAGCCGGAGCGAACTCGAGAAGATTGAGTCCCTCGTTCTTCATGGGCCTAGTCCTTCACATCAGCCCCCCGGTCGCCGAGCTCCGAGCCGATCCGCAGGCGTCACATTGGCTGAGACGTAGCGCCCCGCAGCCACCCTCGACGCACTCAGCGCCTCGATGCGGACGCTGTGACCATGCATCGCCTAGCCAAGCGAAAAAGCCTTATACCATGATAGCGGTTTTGCCGCATTGCGGTTTTTGCAAACGCGATTGCAAACTTTGCACGAGCCGCGCGCGACGCCGTCAGATCGCGCGATATGCAGGAAAAGCCTTATTCAACGGTCTTTTTGAGCCAAGCCCGGATCCGGCGGCTTGTCGTCTGGGGGCCCGAGTTACCCCCTTAACCCTATGCCCGCGATGCAGCGGCGCGGGATAGATACCGTATTCGGCGTCAAGCGTAATTGGCATCAAAAGGCACGCCGGACCGAAGAATGCCGAAGGCCAGGACTAACAGCTTGCGCATGACGGCGCCAATGACCAGTCGCTTGTGTTTTCCGGCTGCCTCCTTCAACCACTCGGCCACCTCATCGATCCCTGCGAATCTTGGACGATCATTTAGAGGAGTGTTAGACGAAGGGCGCCCCTTTGTATTCTGGGCTAGCGCGGACTTCACATCCGTACACCGGGGGACCGCCGGTATGCGCCGGCTTTCGCCTCGGAAAGTCAATGAGAGCAAGCAGAACCCGCAAGCCTGCCACCGACCCCGACACGGCCGCGGTTTAATCGCGCCCCGCCGCAAAGAAGTAGGGACTCGCCCTACAGTAAGAGCGCGAAGGCACGCAACGTACTTCCCAAAACATTCGGAATCCTGGGAGCCTGCAACGCGTGGACCGCTCAAATCGTTTTGAGGTACCGTCCCAATCGTTTCCTCGCCGGGGCATACCATTTAGTCTGACCGGCGAGCAAGCGCGAGCCGACTTAATAGATCTAAGCTTAGGAACGAAGTCCATACGTGAGCCGATGAAAGCGCTTTGACGTAACCTTTCCTGACACCGCCGTTCTACCATGTAACCAACGCCGGTCGTCGATCAGATATCCTTCTCCGCTCCGAAACCGCACGGCCGAGGTCTTTTCCCGCAGCGCGGTTCGCAGCGCTTCGTGCCAGCGATTGCGGCTACAATGGAGGAGCCTATACAACCGGTCGAACGAATCGCGCGCAATGGGCTTTGTGAGAAGTGCTGCAACGAAGCATGCGGTGTCTTCGGGAATCGCCCTAATCGATCGAACAGCCTTGAGAAGGTCACGCCGCGTCATAAATAACGACGCTCCCGTATTATCATCAGGAACGTCGTCAAAAATTAGCCATAGCCGCGTTGTCAAAAACAGATCAGCGTGCAGACGGAATCCCAGATCTTTGCGCGCACTAGGAAGCGGAGAACAGAGTGCGGCGCGTTCATCTCCTAGCAGCGTCACTAGCGCTGTCCGAAGTAACGCAAATACCGCTCGGATCCGCCCTCCATCCAAGGGTGGAGTAAGCATGTCGCGAAAAAGGCAGAGCTCGCTTTGGCCGGGGAATCTATGCAAATGGGCAGCGAATTCTAAGAGTTTCGCACGATGAAGATTCGAAAGAACGTCAAGAGGCAGATAGTACGAAGTCGGATAAGGAGAGCAGCCGCGAACGTCGATCAAAAGAACGCGGCGCCTTAGCGCGCTTTTGCATAGGCTTGAAACGAAATCGCGGAACGCACTCGACCAAGTTAGCCACCTGGTGGATCGACCGGGGAGGTCCTCACAATGCCAGCCGGGAGGATCAGTCGTCTTAAAGACCCGCAGGCTACTCATTATAACGGCTCAAGCAGTTTTTAATACTAATGCGCTACAGAGCAACGGCTTTATTCGAGGGCGTCTCGGAAAATAGGATCACACCGGTGGTCCATACTTAGGCACAATGCTGCGAAACTCCATGTCATCGTCAAAAGCCTCAAGGTCGTTATCCCGCTTTACCTTGTTGGGATAATTGGGATCAGAGACCCTCTGGAACGCCCTTAGAAGCGATGGGTCGAGATCCAGCGCCTTACGCGTATAGTCGAGCACCTTTTGCCGCGCGGTCGCAAGGTCGTGCGGATCAGTACTAGACGACTCCTTCCCTAAGTAGGCGAATTTTTGACCGTATGCGCAGGCAGCGTAGAAGTAGGTCGTCGCGCGTTTCGGAAGAGGCGAGTGAACGAGTTGATCGACAACGACAATCGCTTTTCTGAAACTTTCGGGTGGCGGCATGTACAGGGATGCAAGAACGAGATTTTCCTGCAAGCGAGACGCAAGCTCTGGCTCTTTGCTTGCATCAACCAGCTTGAGACCGACCTCGAGTTCGTCGACTATCTGCTGCGACACCCTCTCGGATCGACCTTCGTTGTTGAACAGTGCAACCGCGTAGTCGAGACGAAGTTTCGGATCGAGCGGATTTAACGCGACGGCCTTCTTGAAACCCTGGACCGCCAGCGGCCAGTCCCTGAGTACTGATTGAGCGCGAGACCAAGCTGCGATATCACCTGCCGTGTTCAGTTTTTCGAGCGGAATACGGACGATATCTGATGCGGTGTCTGATACCGCCTCGGTAACTCCGAGATTTGGATTCATTAGTGATGTATTGCTGTTGTTAACTGCGGCGCCCGCAGCATTTCCAATCTGTTGTTCGCGATCATCCGCCTTTCGCATTCCTTGGTTGAGGTAGAGCCGTGTAGAGAGATACATCCCGAGAAAACCAACAATCGGAAAGAACACGACCATGGCGTAGGCTAACCCTTTAGTTCCATCGCCGTTTCCGAGTGACGCCGATATCACTGCGGAAAATGAGAGAATCACACTAGGGATTTTTTTTAGTTCTACGAGCGACAAACCGACAATGATCTTAGTGAGCCAATCGGCAATTTGCTCTAGCCCAGTGTTCGGCAAGTACCGAAGCGGCGATGTTACATTACCTGCCGCAGCAGTGTTTTCAACGACACGTGAAACGCTGAACAGAAAACCAACAAAAACGCCTAACGCGTATAACGATAGCGCCCAAAGAAGGCCGATCCATGCCGAGTTCCATGTTTGGAAGAGTACGGCACCAAACCCCACAATGGTAATTCCCAGTCCGATGGAGAGGACAACGAAGAGTGTGTCGTCAGCGTCGGGATCTCCGAGTCTCTTCGATTTGCGAATGCGCGCATCCGAAGGCGATTCGTTCCAGCGGCTCCACAGGGGCGCAATCAAAGCGGCGAGCGGTCTACGAAAGATCCACCCCAGCGACACCGCAACCGCGGGCCACACAATAGTATGAACGAGAGAGGCAACGAATCGAGGCCATTCCACAACAGTCGAGGTTTTCGAGTTACTCGCCCCCTGGCACCTTCGCCGATTCGCATCGCAGTCAGGCGCTGAAGAAGCATCCGAGCCTCGGGACCCCCCGGGTGACGTACGAAACCTACGCTCGCAAGTATACGACGACGACGCTCTAACAGTGGTTTGATACCCTAAAATTTGCTTGCCGAGCTGCACGCTCCTGACGATCTCGAAGCAAGCGGCGCGGTCGCGTTCGCGTCGCCCAGCACGAGCGGCGATCCGATCGTGCAGACGTTCTATGGAGACTTCGGCGCGCCGGCTGGAAGCGCGGGATCCGGTGGCACGGCAATTTACGGCGCGACGAAGTTCAGTGCGGACGGAACGATCGTCGCCTCGAACGGCGCCACCGGACGGTGGAAGTTATTCGACGCTAGCAGCCGCATCTACACGATCGTCTTGGACGGCCAAACCTACTCGCTCAAATATGCGCCTGGCCGCGGTTTGGTGGATCCAAAGGATGGGAGCATCGTCTTCAAAGCCCTTCGCTAGATAGAAGTGTTAAGCCGGAACGCTGGCGGATCGCCCTTTAGGTATTCTTTGCTAATGGATCATATTCAGCGTTTCCAAAGATACATTGCGGAGATTAGACCCGTTGCATTGGTCGCAAACACCGCGCTCGGTTTCAAAGGTTCGAGGGCTATCTCATCGCAGACAATACGAATAGACGCGCGGCAGTAAATCAATTGATTGACGACATGAAAATGAACGATGAGTTCGTTTTACTGGATTACACAAGACCTCGATCGCAGTCCAACCGGAAGTTCCGAAGCCCTTATGTAGTATCGCCACCCACCGAATCGAGGACCGCGGATCAAGGATCCGCGCCTAGGGACCGAACGCGATTGCGAAAGGAAAGTTCACACCCTGCGTTATCGTTCGTAGCAGCTTCTTTTTCCCCGATACGTAGACGGTAATGGACTTTTTGTTCGCGACGAAAAGGTTGCCGGAGGGTGAAAACGCGACTGAGCGCGGGAATGGTCCTTCCTTGTCGATCGTTCGGAGCACCGACTTACTTCCCGGAGCGTACTCGGTGACGTCGCCGTTTCCGTAGCCATAGAAGCAATTGGATCCGCAGTTGGCGACGAAGAGATTGCCGGCTGCGTCAAACGCAAAGCCCCTCGGGTCGCCGATGCTGTCGAGTCTTCGGATGGGTCGTTTGCCGCCGCGGGCATACACCGTGACGGAGCTGAAAATGTAGTACATATAGTCGCCCACGCTGGCGACGTAGAGGTTGTCCGCCGCATCGAGTGTGAGCCATTCGGGGTATGTGAGACCGCCAGAGATCGTGCGAATGAGCGCTCGATCTCCCGGCCGATAGACGGTTACCGTCGAGTTGCCGAAGTCGGCGACGAAAAGATTACCCAGGCTATCGAACGCCAGGCCCCGCGCGTCGCTAATGCCATCAGTAATCTGTTGCTTCGGGGACGTGGTGCCGGGAGCGTACACCGCGACGCTGTTATTCGTATTTGAGACGTAGAGATTATCGTGTCGGTCGATCGCGAGCCCGAAGGGATAGGAAATCCCCTGTGAGATTGTTTCAGAGACGCTCGTGCTGCCGGGCGCATACACCGTAACGTTACCGTTGGAAAAGTACGCGTTATTGAGAACATAGAGATTCCCGGATGAATCGAATGCCAACGCGAACGGGTTGGCGATGCCGTCAGAGATCGTTCGCAGCGGTTGCGTGCGTCCTGGCGCATACACGGTAACCGTGTTATTGCCGGCGTTGACGACGTAGAGATTAGCGAAGGTGCCGTCGGCCGCTTTTCGAGACTGCGCCGTGAGGGGCTTACCAGCGGGAATCTGCGAACCCGCGATGAAGGCGGGCGGCGAAACGGCGCTGCCGCACGCAGATAGCACCGCCGCCAAGAAACAGGCCGTTAGGACGATGCCAAGGCGATAGGTCATCATAGGCTCCGCCTTTCAAACCTCGACGCCCGAACGAGGGCGCGGTTACTCGGATGCTTTCGTCAGGCGGCAGCTTGACCTGCATCCCGCGCCGAAAACGGTGCCCGAATGAGGCCGCTGTCGTGTTACTTGGAATGGCTTGGCGCGGCATGGCGCTCGCTGCGCACGCGTGCGGCAGAATGAACGATGCGAGAGAACGGATTGAGGCCGCGATAAACGAACTCGAGGCTGCAGGCAGCCCACTGTCTCTTGTTGACGGATACCGCGCGGCCGCGATGATCACCGGAAACAATCAATGGCGTCAACGTGCAAAAACACTAGCTCGTCAACTGGCTTACTAATTCAACGCGCAGACCTGTAGCAGCAGAGCGCGTTGCTCGAGAGCACCTGGCTTCGCGACAGAGCACGCGAAAGCCGGCATGAGTGGATTCCTTTCGACACCAGGGCCATAAGCCGTCTAACATCTGTCTATCGGTTCCGGTAATGCCGGCACACAATCGTTAAGCTTCTGAGTAGATGGCCGGCTTCGACACGGGCCTGGTCATTGGAGCAACCGGCGGCCCCCTGGACATGATCACCCAACTCAAGGCGTGGATTTCCGACGGGATATTCTTCCGAGGCTTCGGGGCTTGCCGATGCGCGTCGTAGCGTAAGCGATGAATACGAGCATCTCGTATGGTTCGAAGGTGTGCAGCGGGCATTTGATTCCGCATCGCCGGCATTGGAAAAAGTTGACTGATATACCGTAGATTTTTTGTATGGCTCTTCGCGAGCCGACGGGAGTTGGCGCGCCTAGGCAGACGCCCTGAATTTTTGGCTTAAGAAAGGTATCATGATATACTCTAGCCGGATTCCACGAGGGCAGATATGATCGTTGGTGCACCGCTGTTTTGCCGCCGTCTCGTCGGACGGGAGCGCGAGGTAGCCACACTTCGCGAGCGCTTTCAGGAAGCTGGGCGCGGTCGTGGCTCGCTCGTAGTGGTGACTGGCGAGGCCGGCATTGGTAAAACTCGCTTCCTGCTTGAGGCGCTCCAAAAACTCAAGGCAGAAGGCGCTACGTGCCTTCGCAGTCAGTTCTTCGAGCATGTATCAACGCCAATGGGGCCGCTTGTTGGAATCTTTCGCGAGCTGTACAAGATACTGCCGACCGCGATCGGCAAGGGGTCCGGTTCGGTCGGTTTTGGAAGTACGGAATCGGGCAGTATCGACAGCGTGATCTTCGATAGCCGGGCGAGCCAGTTCGGCTCGATCGCCGAGACGCTGCTGCGTTGCGCAGCCGCCACTCCACTGGTAATCGCCATTGAGGATATCCATTGGGCAGACCCTGCAACGCTGGAATGTTTGCAGTATTTGGCGAGTTGCGTCGAGGGGGCTCGGCTACTGTTCATACTCACGTATCGCAGCGAGAGTCTCGATCGCCGGCAGACCCCCACGGCGGAGTTCTCCAAGCTCACGCATCAGGCGAATGTTTGGCAACTCGTGCTTGAACCGTTGGAGAGCCCGGAAATGCAGACGCTCGTAAACGAGACGGTCCCTGCCAACCATCAGCTCTCGGGCGAAGACCTGTTCCGCATCCTCGAGCTCGCCGAGGGGAATCCGCTGTTTGCCGAGGAGTTGTTAAAGGACGGTCTCGAGTTCGGCGTGTCACGACGCTTGCCGGCGACCATTAGCGCCGTGTTCTTGCAGCGGCTTGAATCATTCAGTGCGGAAGGGCGCCTTTTGCTCAGTCAAGCAGCCGTGATAGGGAAGCGATTCAATGCTCAACTCTTGGAAAAGGTAAGCAACGAGCCATTTGAAGCGATCCTCACCGTTCTGCGAACTGCGCGCGAGATGCAGATCATCGTGGATGATGTCGAGGCGGAATCGAGTTACAACTTCCGGCACGCCATTGTACGCGAAGCACTCTACGGGGAGCTCATGGTCGTTGAGGCGCGCACGCTGCACCGGCGCATCGCCGAGCACCTCGAGAACCTGCCGGAGAGCGAACAGCGCACGATCGAACTCGCGTACCACTGGTGGGCCGCCCGGGAGCCCGCAAAAGTGGTTCAGTATAATGAAGCCGCGGCGGAGATCGCCGCGGCGAGGTTTGCCAGCGAAGACGCAGTTCGATACTACGACCGCGCGCTGGCGTTCGCCGCAGACGGAACGCTGATGCAGGCTGAACTTCGCGATCGCAAGGCCCGACAACTTTGGGCGTTATGGCAGCAAAGCCGCGCGATCGACGTCCTCGAGCGCGCCTTCGAATACTTCGAGCGCCACGGACCGACCGACCGAGTTGCCGAGATCGCGCATCAGCTCGGCCGTTATCATTCTTGGCTCCGTCGAGGCGATTACGTGATGTGGTTCGAACGAGCCCTCGAAGCGACGGGCGACAACAAAGCGCATTCCCAGCGGTCCAAGTCCCTCCTGACCCTAGCTGTTCACAAGCTACAGCAGGGTTCCATAGAACAAGCTCGCGCATATTTGATGGCTAGCGAGGAATCACTTTTTGCGGCGCCCCCGGAGGACCGGGCTAGCCACCTTCAAAAGCTCATAATGCTTGAGGTGGCATCGGGCGAGTTTGCGTCCGCAGTCGCCGCGTATGAGAGGTTTCGTTCCGCTTTCGACAACCCCAAATGGGGGGCATTTGCAAACGGACGACTCTGGAATGATATCGCGATATCATTCCTCAATTTCGGGGCATTCGATATTTCAAAGTATGCCCTCGAGCGCGCTCGGCTCGCAGAGCTTGCCCATCCATCGTTCCATTTGTTCACGGAACGCACTCTACTCGTTGCTGAGCTACTCGTGTTCGGAGGTAGCTTCGCCGACGCTGCGGAGTTAGTTCGCGAGTTATTGGCGAAACAGACGGCGGAAACGATTAGCGATGCAAGAAAATATATGGCCAATCTAGCAACGATCCTGGCTGCGCGCCTCCTCAGACCCGATCTCGTCGCCAACATCGCCGCCGACGAGATGGTTGAGGTAGCCTTCAACACGAAAGATAACGAGACGATCTTCCAGATGGCTGCCACCTATGCGGAATGGTTTGCTGCCAATGACGAACGAACGAGAGCCCGCGAGCTCATCGCTAGGGCGGTCGCGGCCATCGGGGATCACGTCAGTGTACAACCCGACTGCGCCGTGGAGTTCGCAGTGTACGGCGACACGGCGGCGGCGCGTTTGGCGCACAACATGCTCGCCCGATGGGCGGCGCCTGCGAGCAATCGGGTTGGGCATGCCTATCTGGCGCTGGTCGATGCGATCGCCCTAGCCGCGCGCCCTCCGAGAGCCGCCAGGCTTGCCCGAGCCGCGGCCGAGGGCTTCCATGACGCCGGAATGCCGTACTACGAGGCGCTCGCACTCGAACGGTGCGGCGGCAAGAAACAGGCGCTGGAACTCTATCGGCGCATCGGCGACGAGCGCGACGCACGCCGGCTGGCGGCTGAGATCGACCCGATGAATCGCCGCGGTCGCAGGGCGGCGGAACTCACGGTACGCGAGAGCGAAATTGCCGATCTCATTGCCGAGGGCAAGTCGAATCGCGTCATCGCCGAAAGGCTGGTCCTGAGCCAACGAACCGTCGACGCTCATGTCGCTTCCATCTTCAGCAAGTTAGAGGTCTCGACGAGACGTGAGGTCGCCGGTCGCGTAGCGCAGCTCCGCTAAGCGCGCTTGCGACATTAGGTATAACCCCGCGTATTTTCTAGGTAGGAAACACCGATGCGCTCCTAAGCGCAGCTCGATTACGGTTGGCATGGATCACCATTGCCCTTGTTGCCTCATCGGAAGGTTTGCACCATGCCAATCAACTCGTCTCTTCGCGTCGTTATGCTGAGCGCAACAGCCTGCCTATTCGCTGGCTGCTCTTCGCCAGGATTGCTTACGCCCGCCGGTCAGCAGGTCCCCGGCGTCAGCCGGACCATCGCCGATCCTGGATTCGTGTCTTCGAAAGCACGGCCGGACCTCGGCAATTCGGCGCAGCCGGCCGTCGGCGCGCGCTGCAAAGCGTTCGCGCCAGTCTTTGCTGAGGCCGCTGCTTGCGAGCGAGCAAATGGAACGCTTGACTCGTTCGAAAATCGAAAAGTGGCTTGGCGTGTTCGCTACTTCGTTCGACATTGGGAAATGCCATGTGGCGAGGCTCCAACCGAACAGGAAGGCTACGTCTTTCATATGGTGACAAATGACCTTTACAACGATCCGGACCTGAACGACACGGAGCGCGTCGCTATTCGCAACGCCATGTTTGAGGGAAGGATTCGCTGCAAAACCTAGGATCAAACTTTTCAAGCCGGGCGGCTTGGCGATCGGTGGCTCATGATCACCCAGGCGAATGAGCTTGATTCAACCGTCCGTGCTAAAACAAAAAACATAGTATGGCCTGTATTGCTACCACTTTGTATTCTACGTCCGCTTCCTTAGGAGCACTCTACCATGCGTATTTCTAACCCCATTCGTCACGCCCTCATCGCATCAATCGCACTAGCAGCGCTGGCCAGTTGCGGCGGCAGTTCGCAAATGGCATCCATGCCTCTTGCACAAACAGGCGCCGTGAGCCAGTCCGTGCAGGCGCCAGCATTTCAAAATGGTCGCTTCCACAATATCCTGGCCATGCACAGCGGCATCGTTTCCCGTCAGCGGGTGACAACGCCGAGCTTCATGGACCCCCGGGCCGTCGGGAAGCCGCTGCTCTTCGTCTCATACGGCGATCCCATCGACATTTATCTGCAAGGTGGAAAGAACAAGCTGGTCGGCCAAATTGCCGGTGCGGACGGAGTGGATCTCGCAACTGACACCGCCGGTAATCTCTATTCCGCAAATGAAACCTACTCTACGAGTAGTGTGACGGTCTATGCGCCTCCTTATACAAATGGGCCGAAGTTGACGCTTCCTGGAGGTACAGGTTTCTTCGGCGTTGCCGTTTCGCGGCAAGGCACCGTTGCGGTGGCGGGCTGTACGATCCAGTCTGGCAGCCAATGCGAGTGGGGCGTCGTGTTCTACGCCGCAGGGTCAACGACGCCATGCGCGACAGTCCTCGTTGATCAGGCCGCTTTCGTCGCTTTAAATTATGCGGCATTTGACGGCAAGGAAAACCTCTACATCGACACCGCCGGCTCAAGCACTCAAGCAGCGGTCATTGGCAAAATTGATGGCGCCTGCCATGCGAAGAAAGCCATGACGCTCACTACCACTAACACGTTCCAATACGCCGGCAGCATTAAAGTTTCCAAGGCTGGTCGAATCGCTATTCTCACTGCACCAAGCGACTTTAGTGTGGCTACCATCTATAGTTATGATCTGCCGAAGGGAGGCAGGCTCGGCAGTCCGGTCGCGACTACTCCTTTGCCCGGGGCGGCCTCCAGTTATGCCGGGACGTTTGCGATTCAGGCCGGTGGTCGCCGCATTTGGGTGGGCCAAGAAAACGTGGGGCCATCGAGTACTCCCGGAGCGAGCGAGTTTGCGTATCCCACTGGTGGCGCACCGGAACAAACTGTCATGGGCACTCCTGGGACACTGACGGTAGGTATAGCCGTTACTCCGCCTCTCGTTCCGTGAAGTGTATTCCAAAAATGATCTAGAAAATTGCTTCGCAAACCGAGGCCGAGCGCAATCGTTCGGCCTCTTTTGTTTATCGATGGCCGATAACGCGCGACAGTTGCTCACCGCTATTTCGAAGATGGATGCCGCTTCGGGTTGTGGCAGCGCGGATCCCCAAACCGGACGTTTGAAGTGCAATCTGTAGTATCCCTCGGCAAAATCTATGGTGACCATCAGGCACTGGTTCGCGACGGCGCTGTTAACCGCAGTGCTCCGGACATCGCTAGCAGTGGCGACCAGGCGAACCTAGCTGGTGATAATCTCCCCTTCTCAAGACTCATGAAGCGAAATGGCGACTGTACAGTGCCGGACGGCAGTGTACAGAAACATGCGAGCCAAATCCGTTTTGGCTACCAACCGAAGCAGCATGACTGCCGGTGCGCGCACTCGCAAAAGGCCTGGCGCAAGATCTCGACGGCTCGAGGGTTCGGATCGGGCATTTGATGCCGCGGCGGCCGACCTTGGAAGGAACTGGCGCGGGCGCCAAGCTCGCTTATGGCATCGTCAAGCGAAACACCGCCCACATTCTACCCCTTGCAGCCTGAGTTGCCACCGTTGACGGTGCTTGCAAAAGCATCGCGATAAGATGAACGAGGGCATCTCCGCGGCTGTCACTTTGCTATTTCTACGCGGAGCAACCGCGGCGGCCGTTTCGGCCGGTAGCCGCTGAGCCTTGAAGGTCGCTTAGCCTTCTCGCGGGGCATCAACTTAAACGCAATCCCGCATCTGGCGGAGCTCTTCGAGTCGAATTGAATACGCAGTCCCACCCGTTGTAAAGCGAAACCGATCCGGACGCAGCAACACCGCATTAATGCCGCGACCGCGCCCAGTTGTGGCGACGATGGCTGAACTTTCCAAGCGCAGCGATTCGCCGATGTTTTGCTCAACGGTCAGATGAGCTGAGCTGTTAAAATTGCTGCAGTGTCTTAAGACATAAGCATCTACGGTTCGGAAGTGAGCAGCCTCCATGGCGTAGCAGGGTCTGCCGACGACTACGTGACGAGCGGCTGCATTGAGGCGACTGCTATGGAGCAAGCGAAAGCTCGAGTGCGGTGGATTCTAAATGTTGGAAGGGCCACGTCTGCCCACGTGATCACAAGCCAGTTCGTGTGGCAGTAGCGCGTTGCACGACACGCCTCACAGTAAGGGTGCTCGCGGCGAGAGTCGCAAGTGCGACTGCAAAACTCGCGTCGACGATGGCCTGACGATACGGCACTAACGGCGGGAGCGCGAGGGCAAGCGCCAGCGAGAGCGCGCCTCGCATGCCGGCAACCCGGATGACATCGAGCCAGGCTCGGGGGTACCCGCTGGGGAGCAGCAATCCGGCGACAACGATTCTGGAAACCGCTATTGCGACGAGCGTGGCGATTACGAAAGCCGGCTGGCGCGTCAGCTCGCCGATCTGCAGCGCCGCTCCCACCAAAAAAAAGACCAGCACGTTGGCGACTAGCGCACCAAGATCCCAGAATCGATTGACGTCGTCGGCGATGCTCAGGGTGATCCAGGTGCGTTCGTAGTAGCGTAGCGCAATACCGCCGGCAATGGTTGCGAAGATGCCCGAGAGCGAAAGCACGTCGGCTGCAAAGTATGCGCCGTAAGCGACGATTGCCGTAGCGGCAATCTGGAACGCTACGTCGCCGCGCCCGCGCAGCCCGCGAGCGACGACGAATGCGATCGCGACCCCGAGAACGACCCCGCCGGCCGCGCCGGCGGCCGACTGCAGCACGATCTGCCCGATCGCGACGCCATCGAGCGAACCCACGGCGAGCGCTCCGAGTACGATCCGATAGAGCATGACCGCGACGGCGTCGTTGAAAAGCGATTCGCACTCGACGACGGTCGCGAGCGTCTTCGGTACGCGCATCCGGCGGAAGACGGCGACGACAGCGATCGGGTCTGTGGCGGAAAGGATTGCACCGGTCAGCAACGCCGGTCCAAACGGAACGCGGACGATCGCTAACGCCCCTGCGACGATCAGGGCGGTCAGTATGACGCCCGGACCTGCCAGTGTCGCGATCGCGGCCCACTGCCGAACGATCGCCTTATAGTTCAGATTCCAAGCCGCTTCAAAGAGTAACGGCGGCAGGAAGACGTACAAGGTAGCGTGACCGAGCGAGTAGGTGAAGCGGCCGGGTTCAAAGACTCCGAATGCGATGCCGACACCAACGACGGCAAGTATCTGCCAGAGTTTCATCGACCTCGCTTCGTTTCGCGTGGCGTTCCGAAGTAACGCGGGTTGATCCTGGTCACGCTATCACTGCGGGAGTTCTTTCGTCGCACGGTAGCAGCTATGCGCTACCTGCTAACTTGCGGAACTCTTGCAGGCCTCCCCACGGTCTTCCACCAGCAACCGGGCGTATTACATCGTCGCTTCCGAGACGCTCCACGCCTCTTCTGTGATAGACCCCTTACCGGATTGTCGGAAGCTCATGCCGCGCGTGGCTCACGCTTGGCGCCGCCCGACGATGCAAATGACCTGATCTTGAAGGCCATTGGCGTTACGTATAGTCAAGTGACAAACTGAGGCAAGCTGCGCGGGCCCGCGATCTCGCGGCGACGATCACGACAGACGGTAAACCACCTAACGGAAACGACAGCACTACCGCGGGGCGTCGAGGCAATCAAGCATTAGTGGCTCACGAGTCTGGGAGAGAGGCTGATCAAGATCGGCGCGAGGTCAACAGACACGGCCGCTCTGTGGCTTTTCAAATGCGACCGGCGGCAATAGGGAGGGCGTTCCTCGGCTGCCTATTGCGGATTCAGTCCGTCGAGAGCGAGGTTGACCTCGAGCACGTTGACGTGCGGTTCGCCGAGAAAGCCGAACTGACGTCCTTGGATGTGCGCGGCGACGAGCACGCGAACGGAATCGACCGTCATGT
>PLLA01000022.1 GCA_003140835.1 Candidatus Tumulicola scandinaviensis
CAATTTAACCGCCATTGTTTTTAGAGCACCTCCGGCGCTAGCGACGCGATCTTCAGGAAGCCGCGGTCGCGCAGTTCGCGCATGACCGGACCGAAGACGCGCGTGCCGCGCGGATCGAGATTGTCTTTCTCACCTTTGATAATAACGCACGCGTTGTCGTCGCACCGGACGACCGAACCGTCGCCACGCCGTATCGGGGCGCTCGTGCGCACTACCACGGCTTTGACGACCTGGCCCTTCTTGACGGCCGCACCGGGAATGGCGGCTTTCACCGTACCGACGATGATATCGCCGACGTGTGCGTAGGCGTGCCGGCTGCCCCCCGAGATGTGAATTACGAGGAGCTCGCGCGCGCCGGAATTGTCGGCCACTTTGAGCCGCGTTTCTTGCTGGATCATTTCGCTCGCTCGACGATCTCCACCAGACGCCAGCGCTTCTCGCGCGACAGCGGGCGGCACTCGGCGATCCTCACCAGGTCGCCGATGTTGGCTTCGTTGCGTTCGTCGTGCGCTTTGAAGCGCGTCGACTTGCGAATGATCTTGCCATACGTCGGGTGCGGAACGCGCGTTTCGGCGACGACGACGATCGTCTTATCCATTTTATTCGACGCGACGCGTCCTTGCTTGACACGCCGCAAACCCCGCGCGCTATGCTGCTCCATGGTGCTCCTCGGCTAAGCGCTTTTCAGAAATGACGGTTTGAATCTGCGCGTACACGCGGCGCATCGCACGGATCTTGCTGAAGTCGGTCAGATGGCCGGTGCGCAAGGCGAAGCGCAAATTAAATAACTCCGCTTTGGTGTCGCGCGCCTTCTGCTGCAGCTCCTTGATCGTGAGAGTGCGCCACTCGTCCAGCTCGCTCTTTCTCATGCCTTAGGCCTCCTCGCGCGAGACGATCTTCGTGTCGATCGGCAGTTTTGCAGCGGCACGGCGCAGCGCTTCGCGAGCCACGTCCGGCGCGACGCCGGATAGCTCGAAGAGCACCCGCCCCGGACGAACGACGGCAACCCAAAACTCGGGATTGCCCTTGCCGGCGCCCATGCGAACCTCGGCGGGCTTCTTGGTAGCCGGCTTGTCGGGGAAGACTTTGATCCAGACTTTGCCGCCGCGTTTGATATGGCGCGTCATCGCGATACGCGCGGCCTCGATTTGGCGGTTGGTCATCCAACACGGCTCGGTCGCCTGCAAACCGAAGTCTCCGAACGTGAGCGTGCTGCCGCGGATCGCGCGCCCGGTCATCCGGCCACGTTGCACCTTGCGCCACTTCACGCGCTTCGGGGTCAACATTATTCAACGACCTCCCCGTCGGAAGACGTGGCCGCGGACGCCGCGTCGTGGGCCGGCGGTGACGTTTCGGGTGCGGCTTCGACCGCGGGAGTCGGCTCGGGCGACTCCGCAGGCTGCGAAGCCATCGGCTCGGGAGCCGGCACGGGTTCCGCCGGTGCCGCGGGTTCGGCCGCCGCAACCAGGGCGTCGACCGACGCCTCCGGCGCGCTTTCGTTGGGCAGGGCGGCTTCGGTCAAGGCCTGGGCTTCGCTCTCATGCGCGGGCACGACGGCCTCGGGTGCGGCCTGCACCGCCTGCGCTTCGACGGCGCCTTGCGGTTCGGCAACCGCCTGCGGTTCGAACACGCTTTGCGGTTCGGCAAGCACCGGTGGTTCGGCAGCTGCTTGGGGCTGTGCGACCGGTGCTGCACCTGGAGACTGGGGCAAACGATCCGTTCCACGTCCGCGTCCGCCGCGTCCGCCGCGTTCGCGCCGCTCGCGGAAGGCGCCACGGTCACCGCGATCGCGCACGTTGGCATCGCCGCGCGCTTGATCGGGCAGCACTTCGCCGCGGTAAATCCAGACTTTCACGCCGATGCGGCCGAACGTCGTAAAAGCCTCGACGTTCGCGTAATCGATATCCGCTCTGAGCGTATGCAACGGGACCTTCCCGTCGGCGTTGCGCTCGGTGCGCGCTATTTCGGCGCCGCCGAGGCGGCCCGACACCTGAACTTTGACGCCGCGCGCACCGGCCTTCATGGTGCGCATGATCGCTTGCTTCATCGCCCGGCGAAAAGCAATGCGCTTCTCGAGTTGGTCGACGATATTTTGGCCGACCAGGCGGGCGTCCAGTTCGGGATGCTTGATCTCCATCACGTTGACTTGGACGCTTTTACCGGTGAGCGATTCGAGATTCTTGCGGATCTCCTCGATCCCGATGCCGCGCTTACCGATAATGATGCCCGGTTTGGCGGTATTGACGATGACCCGCGCTTGATTGGCGCGCCGTTCGATCTCGACTTTGCTGATGGCCGCCGAGCGCATCCACTTGCTCAGGAATTTCCGAATGGCCACGTCCTCGTGAAGCCAATCGATATAATGCTTTTTCTCGAACCAACGGCTGTCCCACGTGCGGGTGATCCCCAAACGCAGCCCGACCGGATGAATTTTTTGACCCATGCTTACTCCGCGGCCTCCGCTTTCTGCTTGACCGCTTTTCTCGTGCGCTTACGCGCCGGTGCTTTGGTATCCGCCGGCGCGGCTGCTGCCGCCCGGCGCGGGATGCGGGCGGCTTGAATGGAAGCGCCGGCCCGTTTTGAACGCTGCTTTGCCGGACGTTCTTCGCTCACGACGACCGTGACATGAGAAAGCCGCTTGCGCTTGAAGTACGCTCGGCCTTGCGCGCGGGGATCCAGGCGCTTGGTAAAACGGCCGCCCGGTCCGCCGTCCACGGTAATGCGCGCGATATACAAGTCGTCGGTGTTCATGTCGTGGTTGTTGCCTGCGTTGGCCACCGCACTGCGCACCAGTTTTTCAATGGGCTCGGCTGCGAACACGTCGGCAAACTTGAGCAGCACCAGGGCTTCTCTCACACTCTTGCCTCGAATCGCGTCGGCGACGCGCCGTAGCTTGCGAGGCCCGGTCCGAACGAAACGCAAGTGCGCGACGGCGTTTGCCGGCGGAGTTTGTTCCGTCATGCCTTCACCGTAGCTTTGTCGCCGCCGTGTCCGCGAAAATGGCGCGTCGGCGCGAACTCGCCGAGCTTGTGCCCGACCATGTTNNACCATCGACGGGACGATCGTCGACGCTCGGCTCCACGTCTTGATTACGCGCTTTTCACGCGTCTCGTTGAGTTTATCGACTTTCTTCACGAGATGCTCGGCCACGAACGGGCCCTTTTTGAGACTGCGACCCATTACTTCGAACCCCGTTTGCGAACGATCATCTTGGCGGTGCGCTTGTTGCGCCGCGTCTTCTTACCCATCGTCATCACGCCCCACGGCGTCG
>PLLA01000019.1 GCA_003140835.1 Candidatus Tumulicola scandinaviensis
ATTTTCAACTGCCCGCTGAGGAAGGCCCATGGCCGTGCTTAGTCGCGCCCTCTATGGAGTCGGGCGATGGTGCTGAGTGTGCGCTTAACTTGTTCGGTCAGCGGGATCATATTCGATGATTATTCGCTCAAAAAACGTGAGACGTGATAAGCTTGGCTTGAAACCTCGCAGCGCGAGGCTGTCCCTGGCATCCACAAGGGGTGGGCCAGGAGCGCCACAGCCAAAAGGCTGGGAGCGTTACGTTAGAAAGAGCTGCCGGTCTTACCGGCTGCTCTTTCACATTCTCGTCCCCGCACCGGCAGGCGACCGGCCAGCCGCGGTTGGCGGTTGGCAGCGAAGCGCGACGATCGTTTTTTGACGAGCCAGGGTGCCACGAGTGCTATAATTACCGAGTACAGAGCGTATCCGTCAGGAGCGAATATGTCCAACCCCATGCCAGACGCAGTCGGTCAGGCACAAGCCATAGCCAGGGAGCAACGCGACCGCATTCAAGAGCGGATGCTGCTGGCTCCCGGTCTAGCGCAGGGTACTTCGCAACAGATTCAGGACGCGATTAGAGCCTGTCTCGACGGCCTGGGCTTCACCTATCGACCCGTCATCTACCACGTTGAACATGCTTCGGCGCGTAGTTTCGTGTTACACCAATCGACCGGATTTCTTATTGAGTTCCGAATCGTGGTGCCGTATCAAGGTCAACCTAAAATCTCGGTCCTTTGTCGCTTCAACGGACAGAAACAGCCCCTGAAGTTGGCCTATACCGCCGACGCTCACGCCTTTGAGGCTAACCTCTCTGACTTAAAGCAGCAAGTTCTTTTTGCTGCGGGCCTGCCACAAGCGTAGCAAAAACGCGTCTACGCTCCGCTAACGCGCTTCCATTCCGATACTTCAGCGTCGGTCGCGCACGTTTACCATGCAGGGCATCCTCGAAGTGCCGGAACGCATCTTGACTCAGCCGCTGCTTTAAGACCGCTTGGTCTTCTTTCGAAAACAAGGC
The DNA here is from genome assembly GCA_003140835.1 of Candidatus Tumulicola scandinaviensis. Lineage (GTDB taxonomy): Bacteria > Vulcanimicrobiota > Vulcanimicrobiia > Vulcanimicrobiales > Vulcanimicrobiaceae > Tumulicola > Tumulicola scandinaviensis. The sequence continues at coordinate 995 of PLLA01000019.1, forward strand.
TTTGAGGGCTTTCTCTTGGTCCCTCTCACGGTGGCCGGAGTTCTCGCTTAGTGCTGGCATAGCTTAGGGTCTTCTAACTTCCAAATCGTCTTCTTCTTCCTGCGGCGTCGACAGATGGAACGCGACTTCAGTGCTAAGCGATCGGGAGAGGCGACTGGTGCGCTAATCCACGTCACACCTGCCGAGCTTGCGTCTCCGGCGTTCGCTTGAGCCTGTCTCTACCGCCCTGAGCGGGACCGATCGCATTCTGCCGGTAACTAACAGGCCATTCGCCGCCGCTTGCGGCTTTTTCTAGGGATCACTTTGTCCTTAGTAAAGGCCCCTCGCATGTCTATATCTGCTCAGGTCCGCGTATACGTCAACTAGCTCTCGACCGACCTTCGCAACGTCGGACTCTTCTTTCCACCGATAGGTCGTTTCACGGTGGGCTCCGCGCCACAGGCTTCTGCCGGTCAGGGCAACGACGAACTGAACGTAGTCTTCGTCCCCGGCTTTTCCGTGTGCCAAGCTGTGGCCGAATCGGACGTTCTCGTAGTGGCCGCCGCCCTGGTGCTCTCCCGCTGCCGAGCCTATTCGGTCATGTACAGCAGCGAAAACATCTTCGACCCATTTGCGATACTTGGCCTGGCCGTTGTCTGCTAGCGTGTCCATTTTCAACTTTTCGTACTTTGCGGCTGAGGTCTTGACCCGGGACTAACTGCCTGAATGCCCTGCTTAGGGGTTCGTGCCGGAGGCGGGCAGTCGGCATCCGCTCGGGCCTTCGCCATTAGGTACGAGTCGATAGTGTATACGACGTTTATTCTCAAGTCATAGCCTGCGCTATCATCGTGGATGCTAGCCGGTCCAAGTTGGAGGGGACCACTGAATGCGTCGCCAGTGCCCATGTAAGCGTCGGTTTCTCCAACTTTGCCGCCTCCACCCAAACCCTTGACTGTAACAACCCGAAAAGTCTTCGCTTCCGGTGGATTCGAGAACACAAACGTATGACACAGCCTGGCGAGCGTATCGCCATGCTTAGGTACATTCGGGATATACCATAGCGTCCAGTTTGTGGGCGGCGCTTGGGCGGAGCAGGCAGTTAAAGCGCAACCGAAAGCTCCGACCACTGCGAGTCGCGAGGCGAATCGGGTGAACACTCTGACCCTACTTCCGTACAGCTTGCTCGGTGCGAGTGACCCGAATCCCGTGTGCGCGCCTATCTTTCATGCAAGGCGGAAGCGGCCCCTTTGTTAAGAACTAATAACCTTGTGGACGCCATCGTAAAGCGAATCGTTGGCTCACGCGGCAGCCCACTATTATCAAAAGTGATCTAGTATGAGGGTTCGGCGGCGTAAACGGGGCGCTCTCATTGGCCTCCAAGAAAAAGCCCGCCTAAATTCGGACTTTCCGGCACGAGACGAGGAGACGTGGTAAGATTGTTTTGCAGTCTCGCAGCGCGAGATTAACCCCGGCATCCACATGGGGTTGGTGCCAGGAGCGCCACGGCCAGACAAGGCTGGGAGCGTTACGTTAGAGGGAGCAGCCGCTACCTTGCCGGCTGTTCTTTCGCAATTTTAGGGAGCATTGAAAAAGCGCACACTCGTTTTGTCAAATATATTATGCCCAAATATTCGCTATTATTCGATCTGTCGTAAACACCGCGAGACGAGCCGTTCCATCATCGCCCACGCTAGTGCGAGATAGCAGGCGCTGGTACTCAACGCGCCAGCGCCATTCCCGCCGTCTTATCGCTCGCAACTCTCCCTCCCCACCACTTGGCTTCCTCACCGTGAAGAGTGACAGTGAATGGTTCGCCCGTTTCTGCGTCGATAAAATCGAAGCTCAATTCGGTTGGCTTATTCTCGCGACTGACTCGTGGATTCTTGAATCGAGTCTCCGAGAGGGTTGCATTAATATTGCTCTTGCCCACATGCTTCACGATTCTAATCATGTCGAGCCGTCCCCTCAAGTAAGGTCATTGCTGCAATTAGATGTACGATGTTGTAAGCCACGCTAAAGGCGAATAAAATGTGGTCTCGGACCTGAATCGGGA
>PLLA01000083.1:0-8527 GCA_003140835.1 Candidatus Tumulicola scandinaviensis
TTGGCGACAACTTCTACGCAACCATCATCACAACCGATTCTCCAAGCTCGTAACGGAGTGCGCGTCTCGGCTTCAGCTCTAAGCTAGGAGTTTGAGTTGGGCTTTAGGGGGGCGCAGGCCGCGCCCCCGATGGCCACACCTTGTCTAATATGAGACGAGAGGTCGTATGTTTCGCATTGTCATCACCGCACTTCGTCTGGTTGCACAAACCGCCATTGCCTCAGCGTAGATATGTGCCGGAGCCGATCCGGCGGTCGTTTCGGTCGTCGTCAAGAGCGTGACCCACAACGGCAGGATCAATCGGTATCGCTTGACGGGCACGGTCGTCAATTTAGGCGGAGCTGGGCAAGTTTCAAACGTATTACAATTTGTCGACGTTTACCAAACCGGGCAAAAACTCGATGCAAAAGGTGTACCGCCGCTCAAAGCCGGCCGGTCGTACACGTTCTCGTATGTTTGCCGAGCGTTCGAGCGAGGCCGCTAACGGAACGACGAAACTTCGCTTCCAACTCGACGTGCGTCAACCGACGTCTTCAGGGCAGCAAGACTGTAACGCCGGCAACGACAGCTTCACCCTAACGATCTAATTGAAGCTCCACGCGGCGGCACGCTGGTTAAGGCAAGGAGTTGGGTCACCACGTCACTACCTAAAGACGTACCGTGGCGCGTAAAGGAGACCAGCCTAAGGCAGCCCCTCTTGCTACTTGGCAGCGACGACTTCAAGTCTCGTTTTTTCTGCGTCGGCAGGCGGACTCATCGCCTTCGTCACCGCGTACGGAAAGGCTAAGTTCGATCGCGTCGCGAGCCTTGAAGAGCGCGTCCTCAAGGTCGTCGCCCTGTGTCACGATCTCCGGTAGCGCGGTACCGTGACCGTAAGCCACCCCCTTCACTCGTGGGACAAGGTTCCAAAACTGCGGCATAACGCAACTCGGGCATGCGCCAAGAAGTTCGATCGCTGCTGCGACGCCCGCCGCCAAGCCCCTCCCACCGACCTCACCACGTCCCTTCCCTCGTCGGACCGCGTCCCAACGGCTGCTGTGACCCCATCTAACGCCCGTCTAACGGACAAGGCGGGTTTGACAGAATCCGGTAACACGCGGCGACGACAACCAACGCAAAAAACCCTGACAGGACAAGCCTTTGCGGTATAAAGCGGTTCTTGCCGGGACCCCGAATTGTGGGTTCGAATCCCACTGGGGCTACATCTCAAACCGCGCGACCGCGCGATATTTTTTCGTTGCTCCAGGCCGATTTGGGTAAATGGGTGGGTGACGGCGAGATGACGGTTCCAGTAACGGCGCGTTGGATTGCGCCAGGAAAGGGCTCCGAAGACATGCCAATGCTTAGCTGCACTTGCTCAAACGTGAACTGCTCAGCCGGGCCACATAAGGGAAAGGCCGTGTGCATGAGCGCGACGCGGGTTGGCGGTTTCGACACGTCACCACCGAGTGAGGTTTTCACGGACTCCGCTGAAGGCTGGACCCTTGCAGATCCAGATACGAGCGGCAAGCAAATCGCGGTTTGCAAGCCCTGCGTGGACGCAAATCGATAGTATTGCTGACCGCTGAGCACTAATCCACGCCCATACGCGCGGGAGGATTGCGTACCCCCCGATGCTATGCCGAGGCGACGGTANNCTTCGATCTCCGCGGCATTGGCAAGAGGCCCGCGATCGGTCGTCACGCATCCGGCGGTGCGAAAGACCTCCTCAACCATGCTTATGGCATCGGCGTCGTCACCGCAGTACAGAACATTAGCGCCCGCCTGGGGCACGGGGATCATGGCGCGAACAACTCGGTGCGTATCGAGTTTACGAGCCAGCAGTTCTGGGCTGCTTTCGACGCCCGGAAGCATGCCTTCCATAGCATCGACAACAACCGTTTGGGGCGAGATGGTGCCAGCCTGCGCCAGCAACTGGTCCGTCTGTTCCCGCGGCCCGGCGAAGATCAACATGCCACATACGGCCGCATCGTTGTAAGGGGTATCCGCGACGGCACCCGCCTGCTCGGCAGCGGCCTCGGCCGGCTTCATGCCTTCGGCATCGCCGAAACAAACGTTATATCCCGCGTCGACCAGTAGCCGCCCAATGGCTACAGCGCGAGGGGAGGAGCCGAAAATTGCGACCTTCATAGGAACCTTATACCCAAAAACGGCATGGCGACCGAGAGCGTCGCCCCGGCGATATCAGGTCTAGATTCTCCCCTCCCAGGACGAACCTGCCACGATTGTTTCGATCACACGCTTCGTTTCTTCCGGATCGCGGACCTGAATGCAGACGGCGCCCTTCGGTTGCAGCGCATAAAACTTCTACACGACGCTCATTACAACCGATACACCAAGTTTGTAACGAGTGGCGAACATCGCCCGCGATCTCAAATTCATAAGCCGAATCGGGCTTAGGACGAAACTCGAGGTACTTTTACAGTATGCGCGCGATCAAGACAGCAATGTCATCTTGAGGCTTACCGTAACAGTACGTTGAAACGTCGCTCAACAATAGCCTCACCTGATCCTCGACCGGTTTTTGCCAATGACATTCCACGAAATCGGTTAAACGCTCCATGCCGTAGAGTTCTCCGTTGCGCCGAGCCTCAGTGACGCCATCGGTCGTCGCAACGAGGGTGCACCCGGGTTCCAAATCCGCGACGGCTTGTCCGAAAAGATCATTCTGACCCTTGAATACACCGATTAGGGGTGCCGTTGGAGCAAGCACGCGAACCGGTATGCCTGGGCGGATGAGCATCACTGGCTCATGCCCGCCAGATGCATACGTCATCACCCGACGCTCTGGGTCCACGATGCCCACAAAGACACTCGCGAACGCATCCGTTTCCTCGAAGGCGTTGTTTTCAAGAAACAGGCGATTGAGCGATCGTAAAACCATCTCGGCAGGTTGTTCCACTGAAACGTATGCGCGAATCGCATATTTTATCAGCGCTGCATGAACAGCGGCGCGTACACCTTTGCCAGAAATGTCGGCTACCGAGAACCCCACCGAGCCGTCATCGAATGGAAAAATATCTAAGATATCACCGCCCGTGGGCCCATCTGCTGGTTTGTATCCGACTGCGTAATCGATGCCACGAATCTTATCGCTAGGCTGTGCGAAGAGGTGCTTGATGAGAACTTCTGCAGCGGTATCATCATGAACAGCAGCGGCTTTTGGCACGAAGATTTCGTGCTTGTCGGCCAGAGGTAGATCGTTCAGCATTTGATTTCTCAGTGAACCAAACCATGGAAAACTTCGTCGAGCTGGCGCGCTAGCGTCAGTGAGGTCTTCCTCAAATTCATGCGCCTCGGTCATAGTTCCTGTCAAGCGCATGGGACGGCTCGCGAGGCTGACTCCAACCGCCCTTCCCTTCGGCCTTGGGCCGTAATAGATTAAGGCGGGTACTCGGTTTGCGGGATCTTTTCGCGCTGTCTGCCCTGACACAGGGGCACGTTTGTATGCCTCCAAGTGAGCATGACGCCGAACGAATGGCCGGCCCCCGATGCATTCGCCAATCTGTTTAGGCTGTTGGACGGTTGTGCTGGTGCGAGGCGGCCATTCGGCACGATGATGAAATGAGACTGGTACCTTGATGGACCTTTGCGCATTTTTAACGGTTGCGTCATGCAGCTCCCGAATCGTCGTGTTGAGATTCTTGCTAAGGTTGACATAAGATGCCCTTATCCAGCTAAAGCAATGGCATCCGCCGCGTCGGGGCGGTTTCCGAAGCTAAATTGATGAAGGTAGGCTGATTGTCCGAAGCGCCGGCGCTTAAGAAGCCCAGCCTTGGTCTGAACGTAGCATTTCCGCTCCGCGTGCAAACTCTTAACTGACTAGGTTTCACCGCGCGTCTCGGTAAATATGCCGAGCGCAATGCTGAATGGTCTACGGCGCTATCTTTCCAAATTAGGGCCGGGGCTGATCACGGGCGCTTCCGACGACGATCCGTCGGGCATTTCTACTTATTCGGTGGCTGGTGCAAGCGCCGGCTATTCGATGCTCTGGGTCACGCTTCTCACCACACCGATGATGGCCGTAATTCAAGGCATGTGCGCGCGCATCGGCATGGTGACCGGCGTTGGCCTTTCGACTACGATGCGACGACGGTTGCCGGCATGGTTGCTCTATCCATTGGGTCTTTCCGTCATCATCGCAAACACCATCAACGCCGGTGCGGACCTAGAGGGCATGGGCGCCGCCGCACAACTCGTATTCGGTCTGCCGCGAATTGCCTGGATCGTGCTCTTCGGCGCAATCCTGATCGTGATCCAGGTCTTTCTCTCGTATCGGCTTTTCGCGTCTATCGTCAAGTGGCTGACGGTCGCCCTCTTTGCGTACGTTATCACCGCGTTCGTTGTCCATCCACCTTGGGCGATGGTGTTGCGTCATCTCGTCGTTCCGGAGATTCATGTCAATTCCGCATGGCTCACTACCCTGGTGGCAGTACTCGGGACTACGATTACGCCATACCTCTTCTTCTGGCAAGCGGCCCTCGAAGTTGAGGAGGAAAAGCAGATAGGCCGTCAATCCGAGAAATCACGCAAGGGCGCTACGAAGCAAGAGATCAAGGACGTTCATGCTGACGTCAATGGGGGCATGATCTTTTCGAATCTCGTTGCGTTTTTTATTATTGTCACGACCGCCTCGACGTTGGGGGCTCACGGTAAGCATGATATTGCCTCAGCCCAAGACGCCGCGCGCGCGCTGGCCCCACTCGTGGGGAGATTCGCATCATGGCTGTTCGCCCTTGGCATGGTGGGAACGGGTCTTCTGGCAATACCTGCGCTCGTGGCCTCTTCGGCGTACATCTTGGTAGGCAGCTTCGGGTTCCGTCAGGGCCTCGACAGAAAGCCTGCGCGCGCTCCGCAATTCTACGGCACGCTCGTCGCCGGCATGATCGTCGCGACGATCATGGGATTGCTCAATATCGATCCGATCGGCGCGCTGTTCTGGTGCGCGGTTATCAATGGAGTCGTCGCGGTGCCGATCCTCGTGGTTATTGTACTTTTTGCGAGCGACCAGCGCATCATGGGAGAGTGGACTAGCAGCGTCGCCGCCCGGATTTGGGGCTGGGTCACTGTGGCCGCCATGGCCGCCGCCGCGATCGGCATGTTCGCGTTCTGGGGAAAAAGTTAAGCGCCTTATTAAGGAGAACTGCGGCGCGAAAACACGTTCCGGCGCTTGAGACATAGCCCTATCTTACCATCAGAGCAGGCGCGCAATCTTCAAGGGCGCACACCAGGCAAAGCATCCCGTCCACGGTTGCAACTTCCATGCTCCAGTTCTCTTACGCGAATCGTGCACCGTCGAGAATATTCGGTCGTCACCACTCGTTGGGGCAGCGCAAAGTGTGGCTGCGTCGCGGTGACGGGAATCGCAATCTCCGAGTTCTGCTTGCTCTGCGGCCTCCAATCGCCGAATCATGTTTGGCGCTTCCTCCCAGATGGGGTCCTTGCCGAACATCTTGCGAACACGATTGTAGCGCTACAAGGTCTTGCGCTGCTGGGAGCGCCAAGCTAGAGTTTACTGGCCTCATGTTGTAGGAAGTCGCGGTGCGAGCGCGAGTCTCCTTATGTACTCCCGCTATATTTAGGTCGGCGGCTGTCTAACATTTTCTAACGGAGTGGTCGGGAACGGCCGGGATTGGCCGGGATCGCGAGGTATCGATAAAGGCGAAATCCCTTACCAGATAAGACGATTCGGTAGCGGAAGGTTCTGGCCGTGACCCCTTGGCTAGAGTTCGATTCCCGTTGGCGCTACAAGAGAAAGCCTGTAACGACGGACTTTTTCGTGCGACACCGTCGCGGTTGCCCGGACCGGCATTGCCTTAGCCAGCTTACCGATCCGGGCGGAATCATCTGGAAAATGCCCGAATCGGTCGGTAATATGATTTACGTGCTTCTCGTTTCGATAGCTGTAGCATTGTCAATCTTTTGCGGGATTCAGATGGATAGACACCACTGGCGCGGAGTTTTTCGCGGGAGGCCGTCCGGAGATGAGGTTGCACGCCCGATGCTGCTGGCAATCCTCCTAAGGAAGATCGTGCGGGCTCCATCGACGGGAGCGGACAATACCCAGAGAACCGCTAGCGGGCTCACAGATCCAAACGAATAGATTAAGTCGGAAAGGCAAGGGCCGATGCTGAGAGCCGCGTTGCTTGATCTGGACTTTCTATCTTCCCTTACGTCAAAAACAAAGCATGTATTAAAAACGCTTGACGGCACGCTGCCCCCTTTTTCGGAGCCAGGAACAGCGGCGGTGGGGGCGGCCACGGAATTTCCAAATTTTGAAAACCTGGTTCGATAAGAGAAGACGCCCGTCTTTTCGCGAGCGTCTTCAAGGACCGATGTCGTGGTTTAGGAGACCTCAGTCTTACCCGTTCCGGTCGCCTTCAAACTCCCAAACTACGAAAGGGACCGGCCAATGCTCCAGTACCGTTCGCTCCCATGCGCTTGGGCCCGGCAACGCGGCGAGCGCGTTGTTCTTCATATTTCATGCTGGGTGTTACCACTATCTAAATCGCCTTTAGGCTGCTAAGGGACTTGGCGGAGCGCAATCGGTCAGTCGGAAAGGCATACAGCCCCTGCTCGTCCTCCGAATTCGGCGGTCCGCGACGATAATCCCACAATGCAGCCGCGCACCTCCGTGGAACTCAGTTCAACTAGCCCGATCTCGCCCCGCCAGAAATCCAACCTTTGACCGGGGCGCTACAGGTCCCCGCACACCATAGTGGAAAAATAAATTCGCTACTATTCGATCTGTCGTAAACGCGGTACGGTTGTGACCTTAGGTACCGCGGCCCTCAAAGGATCGGCAGTTCTAAGACTTGCCTCTTTAGGGACTTAAGCATCGCGAAGCGAGCCATTTCGTCATCGCACCACGCTAACGCGGGATAACGACCATACAAGCCCCGCCAGTGCTTAGCGCACGAGAGCCATTCCCGCCGTCGTATCACTCGCAACTCTGCCTCCCCACCACTTGGCATGCTCACCGTGAAGAGTTACCGTGAATGGTTCGCCCGTTTCTACGTCGATAAAATCGAAGCTCAATTCGGTTGGTTTATTCTCACGGCTAACTCGTGGATTCTCGAATCGAGTCTCGGAAAGGGTCGCATTAATATTCTTTTTGGCTACATGCTTCACCATTCTAATCATGTTGTGCCGTTTTCTCAAGCAACGTCATTGCTGCAATCAAATGCATGATGCGGATCACTTGGTTCATTTCGCGCACGGCCACTCTCCGGCTTCTTCACACGATCAGGTGGGAAGCGACGTCTTGTACGGGGTTGGCGCAGAAATGGGTTCGGTGGCAATATTTTCGTAGTTAGGCCACACCGTTTCGGCCTTTAGCTGTTTTATCAAGTCAGCCATCATTTGTGGCGAAATCGCCGCCATCGCCGTGTGATACTGCGCCCAGTAGGCTGTTATCGAGTTTGAAAAAGCCGGTATCCACGCGCTTTGCACCGTCGCACCAGTCTGGTTAGCTGCGCTCACGGACGCGAATGACTTATTGAAAGTTTTGATCGCCTGAGTGAGATTTGAGGCGTATTTAGCGTTTCTGTCGCCATCGAATGATGCGTCACTAATCGCTTCGACTAGGAAAGCGGCGTAGGCGTTGCCCTTTTCCTGAAGCGCCCCATAGCTAACCGCCAGTGAGTTCAAATCGGATGCGCCCAACGAATGCTTGGCGGTGGTAACAAGTTCGACGGCCTGGTCCCGAGAGTGCGTAAACGGCGCGATTTCAGAATTCAGCTCGCGAACGGGATCCGTATGATGAGCGCACCCTGCCGCCACCAACGAGGTGAAAAATAGAGCCAAGACCGTGGTTCGGACGCGGGCAAACGCCATCAGTGAGGTTCGAGTGCCAATTCCACCTTGGATGCTCTTGCGTTCAATCACGCCCTTATTTACCCAAAAATACCGGCGAGTAAGCGCTCATCTGCGAAATGCTCATTGTTGTACACGGGCCTGGGCGTCGGTCGATCTCGAAAAAGGCCCATGGCCGTGCTTAATCGCGCCCTCTATGGAGTCGGGCGATGGTGCTGAGTGTGCGCTTAACTTGTTCGGTCAGCGGGATAATATTCGATGATTATTCGCTCAAAAGACGTGAGACGTGCTAAGCTTGGCTTGAAACCTCGCAGCGCGAGGCTGTCCCTGGCATCCACACGGGGGTGGGCCAGGAGCGCCACAGCCAAAAGGCTGGGAGCGTTACGTTAGAAAGAGCTGCCGGTCTTGCCGGCCGCTCTTTCACAATTGCGGGGCTTGGGTCTTCCGTGCCGCGAGGCCTGTCTTTCATGCAAGGCCGAGGTGGCCTTTGTTAAGAACTAATAACCTTGTCTGGTCAGTCGCGTGGATCGAAGACCCGCATGGTAACTCCGTAATCGTCTTTCATCGTTTTGGCCTTTTAAAAAGCTCGTTGTTGATTGATCTAAGAGATTGCGTCCTAATGGGCGCCTTGACGGACATTTTGTCTTAACTGAGTGTTTTGCGAAAGCAGCGCGATAAGAAGAACGAGGACATCACTGCCCTCGTTAACGAG
>PLLA01000083.1:8554-8902 GCA_003140835.1 Candidatus Tumulicola scandinaviensis
CTTCGCCTTCATCGAGTTCATTGGGCACACTCCGGATGAAACGAGCATTTCTTGTGCGGAGTATTCCGGCATGTTGATGTTGGTGCCAGCTTGTCGTACAATCCTTGAATTGTAGCAAGAGTTCGGTAGCGTGATCCAAGCCTGGATCCGATATGTGGACGTGTTCTGAGATCCAGCCTGAACGCGACTTGCCGATGCCAGCGACCATGAGGGTGCTGGATTTGCGATCATCGCGGATGGAAACGCGAAGGCCGACGCCATCGTAACCACCACGACGAGAGAGCGAATAGAAAAGGTCATTTTATGAAACTCCTTCAAGTGTCGGTTGGGCGCGTCCATTCGCGTGTG
>PLLA01000047.1 GCA_003140835.1 Candidatus Tumulicola scandinaviensis
GCGATCGCCACCTTGGCCTTGAATGCCGCTTTGTGGTTGCGACGGGAACGTTGCACGATGACTTGCTCCTCTCGCGGGTTTCTTCGACCCGCAGCAGGCAAAGTCATCACATAGCGGACTGTTCAGCTAACCGAGGCCACCGCTATCCCGCGTGCATTCGAAATCATGGACAAGAAGCTCGACGGCGTCCTGAAGCCGCTCATCACATTCTGAGAAACAAAGCCTCGCTGGGGTTGTGCTTCCGCGCATAGCCCCGCGCCCGCAGCCAAGGGCCCGGCGAGGAGGCCTCGCAAGGCGTGGCGCCCGGACGTGCGAAGGGTAGAAGATGAAATTGGAACGTGGCGATCGCGTGCTTATCAACACTCTGGGCGTGGAAGGCGAAGTCATCGAGGTGGACACTCGAACCATCGTTGTTCGCTACAAGAAAAAAGACGGAGAGTCGATCGAGCATCGCTTCCAACCCGAGGACTTGGAATACAAGCCTAAACCGCACCAGCAATAAGCGCTTACACGACGTCGTGTAGGCGTAGCGTGCGCACCAGATGGGCATGGGCGCGCGTAATTGCAAGCTGCAGCAGGGTGCCGGCCGGGGCGTGGGCGAGGACCCACCATCGCTGCGTGTCGACGGCGACCGCAGGCCGTCCATCGATCGCGGTGATGCGGTCGCCATCTCGAAGCCCGGCGATCGCCGCCGGACCGCCGGGGAGTATCCCGGACACGGTAAATGCCAGCGGGTCGTTCTTGTCGGCGCTCATGCCGGTGCGGTCGTAGGCCTCCGCCGCTGCGGCGTTGCCGCCGCTGCTTTGCAACGCCATCGTCCGGCGTTCGTAGTCGAACGTTACCGTTGCGAAGCTTCTCAGCACGTCGAGGCCGATGACGCCGGCGTACGCTTTCGACGCCAGCGTGCCCGCCGTGTCGGTCGAGAGTTGCAGCACGGGCCGTTCGATCGCACTGTTTCCGATCTCCAAGACCTTCGCGCGCGCGAGTTGCCCGTAGGTTTCGCCGCCCAGACCTTGGCCGGTCGCGCCCGCGCCGGTGACGCGATACCGGCTCGTGAGGTGATGTGACGTTACGAACGGACTGGTGAGCGCGATTGCAAATGACGATCCGGCGTCGACCAGAAACCTGCCGTTTAGGCGGTCGAGCGTCGCGCTGATGGCGGGCGTCGTATCGCTGAACGAAAGCGCGACGTACGGCACGCTCGCGACCGGTGCGTAGGCGCCATCCGGCGTGAAGGTGATTTCGCTCTTTACAAAATCGATTGTGGTGACGTACTTCTTGAGGAGTTCGTAGCCGAGGTCGACCTCGACGGGCATGGGACCCCCGTTGGTGAGCTCGTAGGGTAACGGCACGACGTAGAACGGCTGGTCGCGCATCGTGACGCCGCCGACGTCCACTTCGCGCACGCGCGTCTGCGAAATGCCGACTTGACCTGCCCCCATACCGTGCACCTTCGTCTTCGGCGCGCTCATCAGGCCGAGCCGCCGCGCCAGTGACGGCGTCATGACGTTGCGGCCGCCTGTATCCAGAATCGCACCGGTGCGTACCCCGTCGATGCGAACGTCGACGATGATGTTATCTGCAACGATCGTGAACGAAACGACGATCGGCTCGCCGTTCGTCGCCGCTGCCGCGCGCGGGGAAAAAGTGAACGCGCAAAGCACTATCGAACCGGCCGAAACCCATCTTCGCATGCGGCGTTTTTCCTTGCGGCAAGGCGAGGTGCCTGGACGGACGAAAGGAGCGGCCATGAGCGTATACGCGCAAGAGTTGTCGGAGGCCGAACAGAAAGGTCTCGCAGCATTCGAAACGATGGAGGTGTGGCTGAATCGTCCGCTCGACGGGCCCGATGTCGCTGGGGCCGTGTTGGACTTTAGTACAATCTAGCAAGACTAGCGACTCTGAGAAAGAGTCGCCCAGACGCCCAGGGCATCTAACCTTCCTCCGCGGGCGCCAGCAAGGCGTCGTTAGTGTTATCCAACCGTTGCAGAAAGGTGCTCCCATAACGGACGTCGTTCTCAAGGATGAAGCCCCACTGGGAATAAGCGCTAAGAGTTCGGTTCGGGAGAGGCCCAGACGCTGTTATCGGTGATGTTGCCAGCAGAGTATGCACCAACGATATTGTCTGCATTATCGACCCCCGTTATGTAGTTGTTTTCGCCGGGTTGAGGGTCGACCGTTTCGATGTTGAAACAGATGTATGTGGTTCCAATGCAACCGCTCGTGGTTACCGATTTAGTGAAGGGCCGGGATGGGCCACTGGTCGCTGCCTGCACCCTTCAAGGCCCGTTAAAGCGCCGCGATCATCAAAGTCCGTACACAGCAGTCGGGTACTGTACAACGCCAGCTCGCATCGTGAGTCTTGAGAATAGGGTATTATCGTTAGCTTGGATCCGGCCATTGATTCGGCGGCGCCCACGGGCCACGACCTCTAGTCGACTCTGGACAGCCAAGGCGATGTAGTTTGCCCGGCGGTCGCCCGCAGAACCGGCACGCATTTGGTCCTCGTTTCACTGGAATGCTGCGAGGATGATAACTCTGGCTTCGGGTTCGGGAAGATCGTCTGCGCGTTCCTGAGCAGCCTTTATTGCCTCCGATGAGCCTCGGCGGCGACGACGCTTCCTCATACGAAGTCAGCTCGTCGCGACTCTCCAACGAAAGTGATTGGCTTGCGTCGAGCTGCACGCGAAAGCCTTTGGCACTGGAATTGCCGGCAGCGGGCCCGGCTATTGACGTATCGCGTGGTCGCCTATCGCAAGGCGGGTAGCCACGAGACGAACATAGCGATTGCCGCTACGAGCATCAGTGCGAACGTCAGCCACAACCACGCCATGGCGAGCCGCGATGCCACCCATTTATCGAGCAGTCTCGCATCCCGCGCGATGCGGATAATGGCGTAGATCAGCGGCACAGCGGCGACGCCATTGCACACCGCCGACCAGAATAACGCTTTGATCGGGTCGACGCGTAGTAGCGCCATAGCGGTGCCGATAACGATGCCGAGAAGAATGACGCCATAGAAACCAGGTGCCTGGCGGAGCTTCTGGTGCAATCCTTCCCTGAAGCCAAGAAGCTCGGCGATCATGTACCCTGACGAACCTGCGATCACGGGAACGGCCAGCAACCCCGTTCCGATGATTCCGGCCGCGAACAAAGCATAAGCGAGGTCACCGGCAAGGGGACGTAGCGCGAGAGCCGCGTCCTGGGCCGTCGCAATAGTGCCGCCGTGTGCGCCGATCGTCGCTGCGGACGTAACGATGATGAAAAACATAATGAGATTAGAATAGACCGCGCCACTGTTGACGTCAGCATGAAGGTCTCGAATAATTCCCCCGGTTGGTGCCGAAACGCCTGCGGGTGCAGCATCCAGCCTCTCTTCACCCGTCATGGATGCTTGCCAAAAGAATAGGTAGGGAGTAATGGTCGTCCCCAGGACACCCATCAACGTTGTCAGCCAATCCGCCTTCCACACAAAGTGAGGGAGAAGCGTACTCAACAAGATCAGCTTCCAGGGCGGATGTACGATAAACGCCGTGATGACGTAGGCGAGCAGCGACGTACACAACCACTTGACGATCTGAGCAAAGCGCCGGTACGAAAAGAAGACCTCCGCTAAAATGATCGTTCCCGCAAAGAGCAGAATCCAAAATGGCAGCGGTGCAGGCAGCAGCATGTGCGCACTCGCCGCCATCCCGTCGATATCGGCACCGACGTTGAGTGTATTGGCGAACAGGACGAGCGCCGCGAGCGCAATCGCAACCGGGCGGGGCATGCTTCCCGCGAGTGCTCTCATGAGGCCCCCGCCGGTGGTCGCGCCGACGCGCGCGCATACTCCCTGGACGGCTGCCATCATTGGCGTGGTAAGGAAAGCGACCCAGAGCATGGAGTAGCCGGCCGATGCCCCGGCAATGGAATACGTGGAGATCCCCGAGGGATCGTCGTCGGACGCCCCCGTGATAACCCCCGGACCCAGCGCGCGCACGTAACGGACGCCGTGTGCGACGATCGACTTCATCCTGTATTCCTTGCGGCGGCTCCGCCCGCGCCCCTTGCATAATAAGGGTTGGCAAAAGTGAAAGTCTTTTTTCCGCGCTGTCTATCGCTTGCATCAGATCTCAGCCGGCATCTGATAAAGCAGAAAATCGGCCGAATTCGCATACGCGCTGCATCAATCTTCATCTTCAATCACGGGTGCAGTTTTCGTCGGCGCTAATTCTAGGGTTTGATTCCAAAATTCCGGCGTGTTAAGTTTTTTGCCTGGTGCGTAGCAAAATCGGCCGCGCGAAGGACCAGTACGGCCGCGAGGGTGGTAGAGACGGACTGCGCTGAAGCGACTATCGCCGCTGAAGATCTACGACGGCAAATCAGCGACTAAGATAACGCTGCTCCTCCAACGGCCGTCTAACGGATTCCGCAAAACTCGCCGGGATTCGTCGGGACTAACCGGGACTCCAAAACGCGAAAACCCAAACAGGAAGGGAGTTTCCGGTAATCGACGGGAGCGGCCGGGACCCCGATTCGCGGGTTCGATTCCCCTTTAGCGCTACCAAAAAACGTCTAATTCTCGCTCGTTACGTGGCCGTCATTTCTTCGAGTTGATGTAGCAAGGCCTCCCATTGGATGACGCGCTCCCGACTGCGCATTTTTAGTTCGGCGAGTTCTTCGCTCAACGCCCTGGATCCGGCCGCGTCGGTGTAGATCTCCGGCGACTCGAAGAGAAGCTCGATCTCGTTGACGCGCGCATCGAGGCCTTCGATTTCTCGTTCGATTCGCTCGATCTGTCCTTTTAGCTGCGAGCGTACGCGCAACGGCGTTTGACGCGACGCCTTGGCACGCACGGTCGACTCTTCGACCGCGCAGTCAATCACCGCTTTGTCGCGCTCGCGCTGGGCCGCCTCGTACGTGTCGTAACCCCCGTCGACGAGTCCCCACGCGCCTCGTTCAATCCACAATACCCGATCGCACAGGCGCGACAGAAGATAGCGATCGTGCGAGACAACGATGATCGTTCCCTCGTAGTCGCATAAGACGCTTTCGAGTGCTTCGCGGCTGTCGATATCGAGATCGTTGGTCGGCTCGTCGAGCAGCAAGATGTCGGCCGCTCGCGCCATCAGTCGTGCCAGCATGATACGACGCCGCTCGCCACCGGAAAAATCGCGCACGGCTTTGTCGGCGGCATCGCCGCTAATACGCATGCGGCCGAGCAGTCCGCGCGCCTCCTGCGGGGTCAGTGCAGCGCCATCCAGCACGGCTGCGAGCGCGCTCTCCCGGACGTCGAGTTGATCGTGTGAATTCTGGGCAAAGTATGCGACTTGCGCCGCGGGATTGAAGACAACTGATCCGGAATCCGGTTGCGCTGCGCCGGTGAGTATCTTCAGAAGCGTCGACTTTCCGGAGCCGTTTGGACCGACGATGCCGAGGCGCTCTCCGCGCTCGACGTCGACTGCTAGCCCGCTGAAGAGCTGTTGATCGTACGCTTTGCTCAAGCCGCGGGCTTCGAAGGCGAACCCGCTGCCAGCGCGCCGCGATGGGCGCAGGCGGACAGAGATCTGGTGCTCGGCGGCCGCCGGTGACGGGGCTCGGGTTGTCGCTTCGATGCGCGCCAGCTGCTTCTCGCGACTGCGCACTTGGCTGTAATCCGAGGAAGTGTGCGTCGCTCGCAGGCCAGCGATTGTCCTGCGCCGCTTGTCGCGTTCGACAACGAAGGTTTCGTACTCGCGACGCTCCGCCTCGAGCCGCACGTCTTTCGCTGCGACGTACGCGGTGTACGCGGGTCGTTCGGGTGCGTAGGCGTGGAAGCGCCCTCGCTCGATCTCCCAGATGCGCGTGGCTATCCGGTCGAGAAAGTAGCGGTCGTGCGAAACGACGATATAACCGCGGGGATCGTTGGACACGAACGATTCGAGCCAGCGGATCGTCGCGACGTCGAGATGGTTAGTCGGTTCGTCGAGAATCAGGTAGTCGGGCTCGTCGATCAGTACGTGCGCTAACGCTACTTTCGCGCGCTGGCCGCCTGAAAACGAGCGTAGCGGACGGTCGTATTCCGTTGGCGCGAAGCCGAACGCGGAGAGCATGGTGCGCAGCGCTTTGTTACGCACGCCCGACTCTTCGTGCGTCGCTCTAGCCAGCGCAGCCTCGACGAGGTCATGCAGCGTCGACTCGGTCTCGTCGGCAACGCCCTGAGCGAGATACCCGAGCTTCAGACCTTTCGCCCGTACGACAGTACCGCCAAATGGCGGGTCGACGCCAGCGAGGAGACGCAAGAGCGACGACTTCCCCGCGCCGTTGGGGCCTACGAGGCCGATGCGTTCGCCGTGGTTGAAAGCTCCACTAAGACTCGAGAATACTTCGCGTGCCCCATAGTGACAATCGAGATCGGAAAACCGCAACAATTCCACGCCGAGCCGTACATTTGCGCGCGCCCAGCCCGCAGGCCTTCGCGCCCGAAACTCAACCCGACGGACGGTCAGGTTAGCTCATACGCCCGAGCGATTGCGACAGGTCTGAGCCGGGCGGTTCCGGCGCGATCCCAAGGTATTTCTAAATGGAAGCCGGATACCGCGCGCTAGTTGCGCAACGCCGGCATCGCGGCTGTCACCCGCCTGCCTATTATGCTTCCGCTGCTCCCGCCTTTCCGTGCCCAGGTACCTTGGAAATGCATCCCATTGGATGCGAATTTAATCGCGACGTCTCCTGTGCCGTGCGCGTCTCTCCAGGTGCCGCTCAGCGATGAGGAGCCTCGCGTAAGCGTGCCTTGCAGGCGTCCATCCTTAAAGTTGCCGGTTATCGCCTGTCCCTGTTGTTCGAGCTTCAAAACGTTGCCGGGAAAAGCGCCGCCGCTGGACGCAATCTCCCAAAGACCATTGACGTGGAGCTGCGCGGTGTCAATAGCGCTTCCGCTGATCTGTCCGGCAGCTTCCGCGCCGGGCGCCAGGCCCCAGGTGCCCTGAAAACTCTTGCCGTTGTCGGCAAACTGGAGTTTGATCCAGCCGCTCCCGTTCGGCTCCTTCCAACTGCCGGTCAGCGTGTAAGTGTCAGAGTCGATGCTGCCGTCGAGTTGAGTACCAGGACCCAAATTGCCGACGACATCTAGTCCTAACTGATGAAGGCTGACACGGCGCGCGGTCATTTCCGTGCCGCCGGTAACATTCACGTAATAGAGTTCGGACACATTTGGGTAAGCGAAGCGAACCGCTTCAAAATGTCCACTTGGGTTGCTGCCCGGGCGTCCCCACTGGCCCGAAAAACTTCTTCCGTCGGCGGCAAAGACGATCGTCATCCAACCGGCGCCACGCGAGTCGTTCCACGTCGCATCGACCTGCAGCCTGCCGGGCTGCAATTTCCCTTCGAAATGCCCGCTTTGGCCATAGGTGCCGACGACAGCCGACCCATCCTGTCGCACTTTGACTTGACCGTTTGCGAACGCCTCACCGCTAGGAGTCATGCTCCAGCTTCCGGTCGCATTGATAGCGTTCTGCGCCAATGCGTCGGTACGCAGAGAGACTACAAGAATGGTGATGCCGAGAAGAGCCACAAACCGCTTGATCATGACTTAACCTCCGAATCGCAGCCGCAGAATGTGCAAATCGGGCCCTCCCCCCGAGGAGGCGGCCGCACGCTGCCACAAACATTGTTCCCCGCTCCTGGAGACTTACACCCTACGTATGGCTGGCCCGACCCGCGTGGCCACCCCGATGAGCCGAGGCGGTCGATAGCTTCGCGCCCAGCATCGGCCATCAGGTGAGCGTAGACGGCGAGCGTTGTTGATGCTGAAGAGCTTTTCAGGAGTCCTCGCGGAAACGCAGTCGCGT
Organism: Candidatus Tumulicola scandinaviensis; assembly: GCA_003140835.1. GTDB lineage: Bacteria > Vulcanimicrobiota > Vulcanimicrobiia > Vulcanimicrobiales > Vulcanimicrobiaceae > Tumulicola > Tumulicola scandinaviensis. The sequence goes on from PLLA01000047.1 coordinate 7,812, forward strand.
CACCTCATTTCAAATTCGTGCATTTGCGTATGTGGCCGATTTGTAGCGTCGAGGCCCGCTACGATACCAACTTGCACGCTCCGCGCCCAGTGGCGTACTCGCCGCGCCATTTAGCTCAGGGGTGCCACTGCACCGCGTGCCACGTGGCCGTGGTCGTCGAATACGCGGAGCCGAGGATGTCGCCGACCGAGTCGATCGCATACGCCTGCGAACTCGTGAACGTGTTCGGCAAGTATTGCTGGAGGTCGACCACGGTCTTGGCGCTGCCTTTCCAAAGCAACGCATGCTGCGCGCCCGTGCCGCTAACGTGTCCGTATCCCACTTGCGTGTTCCCGTGGGCAGCACGAGCGCAAGAATCGGTGAACCCCGAGGGGTGGAGATCTTTCATGCTGGCGGCGGTGCCGTGCCACAAAAGCGCGTGGGTCACGGTCATTCCGGCGGGCGTGCCGCAGCCTACTTCGCTCAAGTGTCCCAACCCGGTGGCGTAGGCAGCCGACAGGGACGACGGCGTCAGGTCGACCGCGCTCGCAGCGGTGCCTTGCCAAAGAACGGCGTGGTTGGTATTCGTCGTGCTCGAGTAGGTGTAGCCCGCCTGTGTCGTACCGCTCACTACGTAGGCTTCGGAATACGAAGCGCCGGTCGGATTCAGGTCGACGGGCGAGTTCAACTGTCCGACCTTCCACAGGAGCGCGTGTTGCGGTGATCCGCCGGATCCGGCGATAAACGTTCCGTCGGTGCCGTACGCATTCGATCCCGGCCCACAACTTCCACAACTCCCGGTCGGGTTGAGATCGGTAAAGGTGTGCGAAGAACCCTGCCACAACGCGGCGTGCGGATATCCGAAGTAGCCGCCATCATCGGTGATGAGGGTCCCGACGATCAGCGATCCGCCGGCACCGTATGCCCACCCCTCGACATAGAATTGAGGCAAAAGGACGACCGGGCTCGAGCCGGCTCCCGACCACGCGAGTGGGTAGTAGATCTTCGCCGAGCACGCCTTGCCGCACGAAATGGTGTGATCGAAGTACGCACCGGCCTGCGCCTTGGGGCTCTCACCATAACCGTACGCATCTTTGCCGTTTGGTCCGGGGCCGAGGTCGACGTACGTGTAGGTCGTGGTCGGAAGGGCCGCGACGTTCGGCGCGCTGCCGGCAACCGGTATCGCACCAGGCGCGCCGGCCGGAAGCTGCGATCCACCGCAACCGACGAGCATCGCCGTAGCTGCTAAAATGCTCAACGCGTGGCGGCTAAACCGTGAAATCCTCAATTGCATTGCTCCGTTTCAGTGCACGTTACGACGCCCAGCGATGTTCCATGCGAGACGCTCTAATCCAGTTCAACAGGGCGGGCAAGGCGCCCCCAAGGCTGACCCGCGGCGCGATTTCACACGCGCGGTCCAAGGTTACGTGGCGACGATGACTTTGCCGATGTTTTGCCCGGTTGCGATGCGCTCGTAGCCTTCGGCGGCATGTTCCAGCGGCAACACACAGTCGATGACGGGCGCGATCTTACCTCGTTCGTAGAGTGCCATAAGCTCCTGCATCTCGCCGAGCAGCAGATCGGCGCGTCCGAACAGATGCCCCATGTTGACGCCGAGAACGCCGCGGTTGTCATTCATCAATCGGAGCGGCGAAAAGCGTGGCACGCGCGCGAGCTGGCCGAGGATCCGCAATGGTTTAAAGCGCCGCCCTTGCAGGTTTGCAAAGCCGTAGTTCACGATCCGGCCTCCCGCACGCAGCAGTCGGTAGCCTTTAAGCGTATCCCGGCCACCTAATGGGTCGAGCACGACATCAACGCCTTGACCTTCGGTGAGACGCCGTACTTCCGTCGCGTAATCGACGGCGTGGTAGTCGATGGGGTGCGTGCACCCGTGGTCGCGCAGAACTTGATGCTTCCGGGCCGAAGCTGTGCCGAACGTAGTAACTCCTGCAACGGTTTGACAGAGTTGGAGCACGGCCGTTCCGACGCCGCCCGCGGCCATCTGCACGAGCACCGATTCCCCGGGCCGAAGATTTGCGGCGAAGAATAACGTGTGGTAGGCGGTCAGGTAGGTCACCGGTAGTGCCGCGGCGACCTCAAAACTCATCGCTGCCGGAATCGGAAGCGCGAACTGCGACGGAACGCAGCAGAGCTGCGCTTGCCCCGCGAAGTGGGTCATCGCGACGACACGCTCTCCGATGCGTGCCGCATCGACGCCCTCGCCTGCCGCGTCGATTTCGCCGGCGATTTCGTATCCGAGGATCGCGGGGAGTTTGGGAGCGTCGGGATAAAGCCCTTGACTCGCCATGAGTTCGGCGAAATTCAAGCCAAACGCCCGCACTGCGACGCGCACCTCGCCGGGTTTTGGCCGAGGCTCGGGAGTTTCACGGATCTGCCACATGCCGCGTTTGACCAGCCAAAGCGCCTTCATAGGTTGTCCCCTTCTGAACACCGCTTGCTAAACACTGTTCTCTCGAAACACCCTTGTAGTCCAGCGGGTATCCTATATCGAGCTGCGTGCTCGGGAGGTAAGGAATGTCGACTGCATCCTTGACGGCCGCTTCCCCGGCGTCCACTCCGGCTCCGATGGTTCCGGTAATCCGGCTCTACGTGATGCGCGCCGCGTACCTAGTGATCGCGATCGGCATGGGCCTTCAGGTATGGCCAGGGATATTCCAGCACGGTGATCTCGAACTCGCGCACGGCGTAACGCGCTCCATGCTGGGAGCGCTGACGTTGCTGTGCCTGCTCGGGGTGCGCTATCCGGTTGCAATGCTGCCGATGCTTTTTTTCGAGTTTGCCTGGAAGAGCATCTGGCTGCTTTCGTTTGCGCTGCCGCTCTGGCTGGGCCACCGCGTCGACGCGGACGCCTGGGACAGCATCGTCGCGTGCGGTTTCGGCGTGGTCCTGTGCCTCATCGCGATTCCGTGGGTCTATACGTTCAAGGAATACGAGCTCAAAGCCGGCGATCGATGGAGATAGGGCGCGAGCCGGGCAGGCCCGCTAGGAATTTCGCTTATTCACCATCGCGTAGGCGATGCGCTTTGCCTCGACCTCCGACTTGCCGCGTTCTTCCTCCGATTCGATGATATGCTCGGCTTGACGCCGCTCTTTGACCGTATAGCGATGGCGGCCGGGGTTCTGTTTGTTGACCGTCGCGTAACCGATCGCTTCGGCCTCGTTTGGCGCAACGCCACGCGCCTCTTCGCTCCCTTTGATGTGTTCGACCTGACGGTGCTCCTTGGGTGTATAGCGGTGCTTCGTAGCCCTGATCAAACGGTACCCGGCGTCGTTTTTCTCTAATCGCCAGGCCTTTGCCGTGCAGCAAGGTAGCCTTAGCAAGGTGTGCTATGCTCGCGGGGCGTTAGGCTCTGAGCCATGCGGGGGATAAACGTGTTCATGGACGCTTCTGAAATCTTCGGTGGAAACTCGTTTGGTCTGGGCGGCGTGCCGTTCGGCAATGAGTTCGCATACGTCACCGATGAGGTCGCGTACGCTACGATCGAAGCCGCGTGGGACGCCGGGGTCCGTTACTACGACACTTCACCGTGGTACGGCCTGGGATTGGCAGAGCGGCGTCTCGGCAGTTTTCTGCACAAGCAAACACGCAGCGAGTACGTTCTATCCTCGAAGGTCGGGAAACTACTTACGGCATCGCGCAACAACAACGCGAAAGAGTACTTTCCTTTCACCCCGTCACCCAACAGTCTGCGATACGACTACACCGCCGACGGTATAAGGCGTTCGATTGAAGACAGCCTGCAACGGCTAGGTGTCGACGCGCTCGATGTGGTCTTCGTGCACGATCTCTCACCGGATAATGTGTGGCTCCCGGGACCGTGGGAAGAGCAGTTTGAGATCGCCCGCAAGGGCGCGTTCCCGGCGCTGAGTAAGATGCGCGACGAGGGCACGATCAAAGCCTGGGGGCTCGGCGTCAACTCGCCGGAACCGATTCTCAAGCTGATGGACGTCGCCGACGCAAACGTCTGTCTCCTAGCGCGCCAATATTCGTTGATCGATCATGAAAACGCGCTGCACGAGGTCTTTCCAAAGGCACGCGAGCGCGGAATGAAATTCGTCGTCGGTTCGTCGCTCAACGCGGGTTTCATCAGCGGCAGCGCGCGCTTCAACTACGGCAAGGAGAATTATAAGATTCCGGCTGAGGCGCTCGACAAGCGCGCTCGCCTCCGGACGGTTGCGGCGCGGTATGGTGTCGACCTTCGTACGGCCGCACTGCAATTTTCGAATGCGCCGGACGTGGCAATCGCACTGGTTGTCGGCTGCGCCAACCCTCAGCAGGTGCTCGCAGACTGGACGTCGCTAAAGACGAGAATTCCGCGAGCGTTCTGGTCGGATCTGCGAACTGAAAGCTTGATAGAAAACGACGCCCCCGTACCGCCCGAAGATTAGCGGAAGCAAGGCCGCAGTGTTTTTGTCTCCGGATGCCCGAGAGACTTCTGACACGTACCTTTCTGCCAAAAAACGCGGGCGCAGCGGCGCGCAGCCAGGCCTGAGAACGATGCGGTTCAATTTCAGGGATTCGCACATGCGTGCTACATAGAGCGTTCCGCGGCTGTCGACGAAGTTCCCAATCGGTCCAGCGATCCCGTCGGCGTCGGCCCTAAAATCCGAAGCGTAAACGACCGGTCGTAGGGCAGCTTTCTCGCTTTGGATCGTGGTTGGCGGGCTATTCCTAATGGAACACTCAGCAACACCATCTGCTCGCGTCTTACAGTTATAGGCATGAATCGACTCGCTGCGCTTATCTGCGTCTCGGTGCCGGCGCTTCTTGCCGTAGGGTTGTCGGCTTGCAGCAGCACGTCATCCTCGGCCGTCCCTTCGACTGCATCGTTCACCCCGCTCCCCATCCTCGTCGCCGGAAGTAGATATACTTATTCGGGGACGTTTTCCGAAGTTGTCACGCAAGCCAGTCCTTCCCCGCAGCAGCCAAACTCCAAGGGGACCTACAAGACGAGCGACGTCGAGAGCGTTTCGGCGGCGCCTTCGAGCGCTCCAGCGCCTTTCGACGTCCACCGAGACATACGGTATGCCGTAACGACGGTCCCGACATCCGGCATTCAGCTGCAACAGCGCGTCATCGACTCGTTCGAATCTTCGACGGTAACCAAGACCTCGCAAACCATCGCGCAGCCTAAGGTAGTAACGACGGTAACCGGAATCGATCAAACGGCCAACCGGATCGACGGCAACGGACCCTATGCGTATCGCGATCTATCAACGACCACGTACGCGCAAGCGCACATCCTATTCGTCTTCCCGTTAGTAATGGGAACGACCAACGAGCCGATAGCGCGAACGGCCACCATGGTGGAGCGCTCCGCTAATAAAGCGGGCATCGTATACTCCAGTCACGACTTAACGACGCAATACGCGGACGATGGATCGTATGTTGAGACGGGCTCGATCGGACCGGGCGAAACCACTGTCGTTAATGCTCTAGGGAACGGCAAGGCGAACCTCGTCAATAAAGGTACGAGCGACCTGCGCCTAACCATCGGCTTACCGATAGGCGATCCAAGCGGGAAATTCCAGATCCCCGTCACGCGCATCACGCAAGGCGTCTCGCAATCGTTCCTCGCTGCGGATTGGTATCCGGGTGGGGGGGCGCCGCCGTCGCCGCTCGCTACGACCGTCCAGACGGTAAAAGGGCCATCGGCGCTCCCCGCAAACTGCGGAGTCACGGTGCCGACCGCGAACGTGCAAGAGATCGATTCGCTGTCGACCGCGTTAGACGTCGTTGCGGGAAAGTACGCGACGAGTCTAACGCAAGCGTTCCTGTCGAACGGTACGGCCGTTTGCCGGATTATGTCGTCCAAAACGCTGCTTTACGCGCTAGATACCGGGTTGCCGGTTCGCACCACGGTCGACCTGTTTAGAGAGGGCATGACGAGTAAGTCCACGCAATAATTCGGTCGGTGACGCCCGGCGCATGAAGGTGCTCGAGTTACGTGAGCGGCGCGGGAGTTCCATCGGACCAGCGGGCGACGGGGACCATGAAGATGGTCTCCGGCTCCGGCACGACGTGGTGCGACGTGTCGAGTATGATTGGCGACGAGCGCACGTCCGCACCCCAGCTTGCTCCGTCCTTCGCGCCATCCGCCTTCAGGGCATAAAACATCAGGTGCGACCTCCACGCCCCGACGCCGTCGCCAAGGTTGCCGTACTTCGACATCATGTACGACATGGAGCCAGGGTCCGGCGCAAGTAGTCGCTTATCGGCAACCGCGGCGGTCGTGCGATCGAGCATTTGCGATGTGGTCAGTCCCGACACCGCCAGGACCGTCCGTTGAAGCGTGTAGAGTAAGACGGCGCGCGAGGCCGCCGGGTTATAGCAGATCGGCCCTCGCATTTTCCAATTCCAGAACTCGGGAGAATCGAACGGCGACATCCACGCTCGTTCTACAAGACACGTAAAGCCGTTCGTGCCCTTTTCCGCGGTCTCGTAGCCGCGGCGGCCGAGCACGAGGATGGTTGCGTGGAGCGATATTGCCGAGGGCGCGGCGCTTCGCGCAAGATCTATCTCCGCCTGACGATCGGCCATGAGGTACTGGTTGAGCGGGGCCATTCGTTCGTAGGCTGCTGTGCTCGCCCGGCCTGTGGCGACCCCGACGACGGCCGCTAGCAGGGCCACACTCAGTGTAGAAAGGACATGATGTCGAGGGGCGTGCATGCGAGCCTACCTTCCGGTCAATGAGACTTGATTCTAAAGGGGCGAAGGCATCCGCTTGTGACAACAGCTGAGCGATGAGACGCGGCCCGATGCGAGCGGATGCACGAAGCAAGGAGATGTGTTGCATGAGGACACGTAGCCGATACCTCCGGCTCCTCGCTTGGAGTCTGGGAAGCATCGTCCCATTGTCTGCGTGCACTTCGAGTGGCACATCTCCCACTCCGGTGGTTCCCTTCCTGAATCGCCCTCCGGTGAGTCAACGCGCCGCGTCCGTGCAGGCGCAGGAGACGGTCCTCGTGAGCTTCGCCGGCGCTAACGGCGCCGGCCCTGTAAGCAACATGCTCTCAGACGGAGCGGGGGGCTTTTACGGTACGACGTTGTTTGGCGGACTTGGCTCGGGAACCGTCTTCAAGCTTACGCCCAACGGGTCAGGCTATAGCGAAGGTCTCGTATACCCCTTCAAAGGCGGTCTGGACGGTAACGCACCGTGGGGAATCGTCGCAGCCGGCGCCGGTGCTTTGTACGGCATTACGTTTCTCGGCGGCAGCTCCGGCAACGGTGGGAACGGGTGGGGAACGGTCTTCAAGCTGTCGCCGGGAACGTCGGGATACACGGAAAGCGTACTCTATCGTTTCGCCGGAGAAGCGGATGCGTGGGAACCCATCGGTCCTCCCGTCCTTGACAAGGACGGCGCCGTCTACGGCGTGGGATCGTTCGGCGGCTCGCGCAACGACGGCGCCATTTTCAAACTATCGCCGAGCAAATCTGGTTACAGCGAAAGCATAGTTTATAGCTTCCCCGGTGGTGCGGGCGGCCAACTGCCGCAAGCTGGCCTAGCCATCGATAAGCAAGGCTCGATCTATGGCACGACGATGTACGGCGGCAGCAGTCAGGGATACTGTGGCAGCGATGGCGGGTGCGGAACGGTTTTCAAGCTTACGCATCAAGGCTCACGCTATTCGGAGAGCATCATTCACGCGTTCACTGGATCCGACGGCAATCTCCCGTACGGCGTCGTTACGATCAACGATCGTACGGGTGCCGTCTTCGGCACGACGTTTTGGGGTGGGACCAAGGGCATAGGCGTCGTCTACAAACTGAGTCCGCACGGTTCCAGCTACACGGAAAGCGTGCTTCACAGTTTCGCGGGCAACGCCGATGGTTTCTTGCCCGAGGGCACGCTTCTGTTAAAATCCGACGGCTCGTTGTTCGGCACCGCCGCGATTGGCGGCGGCGGCTGCCACGGCATCGGCTGTGGATCGGTTTTCGAACTGGTGCCTTCGCACCCCGGGTATGCGTTTCGCGTTGTGTACGACTTTTTAAAACCCGTCAATGGCGCCGAACCCGAACAGACCAATCTCCTATCCGATGCAAGCGGGGCCATCTACGGCGCAACTCGGTCGGGCGGATCGGACACAAACTGCTCGGACGGCGGCCCCGGTGGCGCCCACGGCTGCGGAACCGTGTTTAAGATTCTTCCCTAGCGTCCAAATCATCGGGGAAAACGCCAGCGTCAAGAGCACTTTGGCGAGACCAAACTCAGCCGTCGACATCAACAGCTTCTAGTCGCTCGTAGCGTCTGGGAGCTCTAAGCGCCTTTGCATTCGGACGACGCCCCATGACTCTCCGGATTGGTGCGTAATGTAGTTCTCAACTCGGCCCGTTTCGACGAAACCCATCTTGCGATAGAGGGCTATTGCAGCGGTGTTGTGAGGAAACACGCCGAGCGTCAACGCTTCAATACGCCGCCGCCGTGCCCAGTCGAACGCGGCCTGCAGGAGTGCCGACCCGACACCTTGTCTACGGTGCATTTTTCTTACCAGCATACCTACATCGTGATCGCCATTCGACGAAGCGTAGATACTTAGGGACCCTACGAGACTCGCGCCATCAAGCGCTACAAACTGAACCTCGTCCGTCCCGTCGATAATGCTTCGCCACACTCGTGTGTATCGTTCTCTATCGAACCCCGGCTCAGTGTTGATCCATTTTTGCTCGGCGGCGACTTCTTCGAACAGCAACAGTAACCGTTCGAAGTCGTCCTCCACGGCCGTTCGTATCGTTACATCAGGGAACGACATCGGCTCGGCGCATGCGGATACCGTCGTTATTCGTCAATGGCGTAGAGCCACCACGAGGATACGCCGTGCCGCGTTTCGCGGTCGTAGTAGACTTCAAGCCTGGCGCCGGTATCTGTGGCAAGCTCGTACCAGTGCCGCTTGAGATAAACATCGCCTCGGTCGGACTTCGTCGATCTCCAGCTCCGTAGAACCTCCGTTATTCGGAGAATCCGGCTACCCCACGCAAAGGCGTGAGGTATCGGCGGCTCGCGCCCGCTCGCGGGCGTAAATGTATCCCTGGTCGGGTACGAGGGGTGCGCTGACGAATTTCCGCACGTTAAATCAATGGCGCCGTCCTCCGGCGGATTTCCTTCGACCGCTAAGGAGCGGGGACGAAGAACGGCTCGTCAGGGTTCGTGACGGGCGGGAAGGCGTGCGCTGCGTGTTGGCATGCGCTAGCCGAGCGAGCGGCGACGTTAAGCGCGGCAACTACCGAACCACCACGTACGTCTGCGCGTGCCACGCACCGGCGAAGAAGGTGCAAGCAAGGGCGAACGTGGCCCAGGCGGCGAGCAACCAGAGGTCTTTCAATTCTTTGGTCATGTGGCCAGTCTAGCGACCGGCGCGTACGAAAACGCTACGCGTCGTTGTGTCGCCCTACGGCGACATTCGTTCTACCAGGAAATCAGGATCTGGCCGTTGCCGGGGGAAGCCGCACCCTGCGTGTTGTGGACGTGGGTCGCGCCGGTTTCGACGAACGAAGACGCGCCGCCGCCACCACCGCCGCCGCCGCTGGTGCTCAATGCGCCGGCACCGCCGCAGCCGCCGCCGAAATAGCCGCCGCCGCCGCCGCCGCCCGCATCGCTGCCTCTGCCGTTGCCGCCCGCGCCGCCAAGACCAAGCGCGCCCCGATCACCGTGCTCGCCCGCGGGATTGCTGCCTTCCTGACCGCCCTTGCCACCGTGGCCGCCGGCACTCTGAGAGCCGCCCTTTCCGGCGTGACCGTCCATGATCGTGTGTCCCCAGCGCCCCGCGCCGCCGGTGCCGCCGCCGCCGCCCAGGCCGCCGTCTCCGGAGCCGTACTCACCGAAGCCACCACCGCCGCCCCGCCCGGCTACGATGACGCGATTGGCCAATCCATCGCCGGCCTGTCGCAGATCGGAGGCTCCGCCCCCACCGCCACCGCTGCCGCCGCTCCCGCTACTTATGCCACCGGCTGCACCGCCGTTGAAGCCGCCGGCAATTCCACCCCGGCCACCGACGAAGACGGTCAACGTTTCTCCTGGCTTTTCGCAGACTCCGACGAGCGTAACCTATGGAAATCCCGCGAGGATAACGTTCAGCGGCGTCGTGTGTTACGCTCAACTGCACTTCGAGGGGTTCTCAACTCCCGCGACGGTGCCGATTGCCTATCTGACGTCGGCGACGTGTCCGAAAACCAATCCCGGTTGCAAAATTCCCGACCTTCATAGCCCGAAAACGATGAACGGGTACGGCATCTTTGGCGCCGGGTTAACCGGAATAATGTCGGGCGCGGGCAGCGTTCCAAACCCAATTCTCGTCCTACCCGGGCGCCGCGGTTCCGTTTATAGCGTTATGCTTACGCACGGCGGCGGAGAGTTGGTGCTTGGCAGCGACGAGCCGCAGGCCTCCGCCGAATTTCACTTGATGCAAGGAACGCTTCCGGGCGAGAGATACGCCTTGCCACGGACGTGCCTCTTCGTTGACGAACGTCCGATCGACGCGTGCATGTCGATCTCGTTCGACACCGGAAATGGCGTGCCGTGGATCCATGGCACGAACCTCGATGGTATTCCTCAGCAGGATGGATTCGTCGTACCGGGGACGCGGCTTGGCTTTGGTCCGCACGGGGCCGCACGAGCGGCAACGCCAGTCGTCGCCGGTACGTCGTTTGAAGACAAGATCAAGATTTTCGGTATTCCGGGACGCCAGCCGCTGGCGAACGCGAGCATCCAGGCATTCTTCGATCACATCGTTACTTACGACAATAAGAAGGGCATTATCGCCGTAGCGCCCGTCCAGGCGGTTGTAAAATAGTCGACGCGGCCCAGCGCGCGATCGCCTGGGCCACGTCGAGCGATGCTAGCGGGGATCCTGAGCGGTGCCGATGACGGTCGCCATGAGTCCGTTGTTGAAGCTGTAGAGATACTTGGCGGCCGGATAGGAATAAATGTCGACCGCCGTGTTCGTCTTATCGGCGCACGCCAAGTTCGTCTGCGCTTTGTTAAGCGAACACTGAGGCGAGTGCCCTTGGATCGGATAGGTCTTCGGAGCTTTATCGTAGGGTGGTGCGTAAACGTTGAGCGTCACGGCCGAGTCGTCGGTTACGATCAAATTATCCGACTTGTCGAAAGCGATCGCCCCCGGCGCCCCGTTCTTGATATTTTTGAGGACCGTGCCGGGCATTTGACCGCCTTTGAATTCCATAATGCCGGTCGTGCTCGACTGTGTGAAGAACGAAACGTATAGGTTGCCTTTCGAATCGACTCCGACACCATTGGCAAAGAAAATCTGAGAGTTGGTTAGGAAGCGCGTCGGCTTCTTCTTGCTGAGGGGATAGACGGCGATGTTGCCCGCGGTGCTCGACGGGCCGAGGATATTGTTCACGTAGCGAGTGCCGTTCGGGGCGAAGGCGATTCCCGCCGGTTGGCCCTTGGAATCGCTAAGCGTTTCGCCCGCCGCTCCGCAGTTGGGTGCGTACGAGACGACGTCGGGGACGCCCGTCTTGAGGTCGAGCCCTTGAGGAACCCAGAGTTCGTTCGTGCTGTCGACGCCGATAGCGTTGATGCCCTCGCCGACGGACGTGATCTGGCAGATGGTGCCCTTGTTCTTTTGGTTGCTTGCGTTGTAGTCGTTGACCGGAATCGACCCGGACGGATTGTAAGCAGACACGAATATCTGCCCCTTTATCATCGCGGGATCGACGAAGACCAGGCCTTTACCGGACGCGGACATGGCCGGCGCACGATCGTCCATTGACGCCAAGCGCGTCGATAGGCCAAAAGGACTCGAAGTGGCCGGCAGCTGTGTCGAGCCAGAATTCGAGCAGTCCGCGAGAAGCAATGCCGGTCCAGCAAGCAGCGCCAACGCAAAAAATCGTTTGGTATACATGTAAAAAACACTCCTGACAAAGTCGGAGCAATATCACCCGGATTGCAAGGCTTCAGAATACGCCAGAGGCGGCGACCAACCTCCCTAAAAGGACTTCACGGGGCCGAGTCTGTCGAGCCAGCCGAGCGCCGCCTTGTTACTGTGGAACGGGTTTTTTCTTTACAAACTTTTTATTCGCGGATTCGATCAGCGCAAGAGCCTTCTTACGTCCGATGACTTTCTTTATATTAATTGTATGCCCCTGAGAGGCCGAGTAGTCGACGAGAAACTGCTTTATCCGGTATAGGTCGCCGGCCGGCACGTCGGTGATGTTCTTGTACGCGTCGGTTGGCAAGGGCGCTCCGGGGCTTGGCAGCGGTACCCCGATCAGGCGGTCGTTCTCGGTATTATCCTTCGCCTCTCGTATCGCGTCGATAACGCGAGCCTGGATAAGGCAGCCGGAAAAGAGCCCCTTCTCATTGATGATGAGGAGGTCGAGCGGATCCTTATCGGGAGCAATCGTCTGGGGAACAAAGCCATAGTCGTAGGGCCACTCCAACGACTTCGGGAGGAGGCTGTGAAAGGCGATCATTCCATATTCGGGATTCAAGGCAAACTTTTGGCATGAATTCTTCGGCGTTTCTACGACCATATTCACGACGGCTTTTTTAGGTTTGCCGTCCGGTCGCACCGGAATTCGATCGTAGTGCGTCGCGTTAATCTGAGGCTTGCTCATAAATCATTATGCCTGTTCCCACGTTGGCGGCATCGAAACACGGCAGTTCCGCACTACGCAAGCCCGGTCCGAACACGTTGAAGGATTACCAGGTGAAAATTTAGCTGTGTGGCCCCTGTCCTTCGGCTGCTTGGCGTTCGGACGCGGTTCGATCGTGCAAAAAGGCGCAGAGAAACACCGCGACGATCGCACCGCCGCAAGGACCGGCGAAATAAATCCAGGCATCATTCCACAATCCCGAGGCCATTGCGGGACCGAACGAACGAGCGGGATTCATGGATGCTCCCGTCACGGGACTTGAAAATAAGCCGCAACACGCGACCGTAAACCCGACGGCCAGCGCGGCGTTTTTTCCGACGACCGGTTTCTCCGCGGCGGTGCTCAGAATGACGATAACGAGTATCGACGTGATTACCATCTCCCAGCCTGCGGCTGTCACCGGCGAAACGCCGGGGCCGGCACTCGTCACGCCGTGTATCACCGATCTGCCGAAGAACAGGCGCAATAACAATGCTCCCGCCGATCCGCCGGCAAATTGAACGAACCAGTAGCCAACGGCCTTGAGCGGTGGAAACACGCCTCGGAGTACGAAAGCCAGCGTGACGGCAGGGTTGATGTGGGCGCCGGAGACTGCACTCAGCGACCAAATCATCGCTACCACGATGAGCCCCGGCGCAAGATAGCGAGCGACGTGACCGATTTGGCCGCCGGATTGAGCTTCAACGATGTCGGCACCGGCGGCCACGATAACGAGAATAGCCGTTCCGACGAATTCGGCTAACAACTGTCGCGCGTAGGTAGGCTCGCTCGTTCCCTCGTCGGGCATGCATCAATGCTTTTCCGAACTAGGGCGCGGCTAAACCGTCGGCTTAGCGCTAAGCGGGCTACCTTCCGTATCTTGCGGCCGGCGCGGGCGCGACTCCGGTTACTAGCGCACTGGGAGACAGGCCGGTCGTATAGCTATACTGATACGCATTGCCGGGATACGAGTACACGTCGATCGCTCCAAAGTCGGCATCCCCGCAGTACAGATGTTTCTCGACATAGTTAAGCTTGCACCAAATGGACGAGCCTTCAAGGGGAGCCGTCGTCGGCGTTCCACTGTACGGCGGAGCAAAAACGTCGATCGTTAGCGCCAACCAGTCGCTGATGATGAGATTGTTCGAACGGTCGAATGTAGGCGCGCCGGGTAAGCCTAAGGCCACGCCCGACAGTTGAGTACCCGGCATCTTCCCCTTAAGAAACTCGACGACGTTGCCGACGTTATTCTTGGTGAGGTTCGAAACGAACACGTTGCCAAGGCGATCCGTGCCGATGCCAAAGAGGATGTTGAACGAGGGGTCACTGAGGGTCCCGACCTGTTTGCCGCTCGTGGCGTTGTATATCTCTACCGTCGGAGCCCCGCTCTTGTTGTTCAGGTTCAGAATGAACACGCGGTTTTTTCCGTCAAAGCCCACGTCGGCTGGCTCGCCCGTCGGATCGGGGATAGTAAGCTTTGCGCTTCCGCAATTCGGCCCGTATTCCGTCGTTGTGTTGGCGCGACCGTCAGGTACCCAGAGGTTTCCATAACGGTCGATCGCGATTCCGTTCGTCGATGAGGCCGGCTCGCACGTGGTCGGCGGCTTGTTTTGCTTGTTATTCAAGACGAACCATAGCACGCTCGAACCTCCGAACTGAGCGACCGCAATATGACTCCCTTCGTTCGACGCAAGCGAATCCGGCGGCAAGTTCATCCAGCTGGGCCTGTGCGCGTGCGGCCGGAATCCATTCGGCAGTAGCGACAGCGCACTGCCGAATGCACGAGCGGGACGGAGGCCTTCGTTGCTCGATGTGGGTCCGGGCTGGTAGCCCGAGCAAGCGGCAAGCAGCGATACCAACGTAATTGCGGCCGGTAAGGACCGCCGCGCGGTTAACAGATACATCAGCAACGGTAACTCCTGTAAACGATGGCGTTGACCTTCGTCGGTACCCTTCGACAATAGCGCACTGCTTCTAGCCCATGAAGTCCCAAATAGTCTCAGATTTTGGCGGGTCGGCGTCCGGCCAAACGAGAACTAGCCGGGCCCAAAGGAGCGACGGGAACGTCGAGCGATGCAGAAAAAGAATCTTCGGAAGCGCGCGGTCGTCGCGCTTTTGCACAACGTCCGTAACCGCCGCGCCCTATCCCGCAACGCGTGCATCGCGGAGGTTTGGGGCGGTGTGGCATCGCTGCAAGAGCCAGGATTCGTAGAGGGGCTCGTTGAGGAGCTCGGCGGTGGCTCCGGCCAGCTGCGCCGGCGTTTTGAGATATTGCGCAGGAGCGATATCCAGCGCGAGAGCCACCAGGCCATCGCCCGCGACGTCGGCTTGTCGCGCAGTCAGTTCTATCGCGATTTGAACGACGCACGCGAGCATTTCGCTCAGGCCCTTGAAGACCACCTCGACGTACCGGCAGTGCCGGTAAACGACGACATCATCATCGGCGATGACGATGCACGCTTCGTCGCCATCCACGCTCTCCGCGACGGCGGCCGCTTCGCGCTGGCCTGCGAGCTGGCGGGCACGGTTGCGCGAGACAGCCACGATGCCGTTCAAAGGATTAGAGCGCTTTGCGTTCGGGCNNTTCCTCGGTGCAAACTGCGATCTTATAGAGTTCGAGTCTTCCCATTGTCAGGGTAGTCTTCCGACCGACGGCGCTCGAAACGCGTTCGTCGATGGATTGCGGCGGCGCTCGCGCGACCGCGGATTTGCCGTTCTGCTCGTCAAAGCGCTGATCGGCGAGGCGTCGATCCTCTTCCAGTCCGACCAAGGTACGCGGGCGCTCGAGGCCATCGAAGAAGCGTCGTCGATCGTTGCCCGCGATGGTCTCGGCAATACGAGGATGGCCGTCGACCTCGGGATTCGCGCGTCCGGAGTTCGCGCGCTTCAAGCCGATCAAGTCTCGTCGGCCTTAGAAGATACCTCCAAGATCGTCGATACGGGTAAACGAAAAGGCGACGTGCGTACGATGCGGCTGGGCATGCAGATGATGGCGGCGCATCTCTTGACGCTCGGGCGACTTGAGGAAGCGCGTGCGTTTGCGTTGGAAGCGTGGGCTTTGATCGACCTTTTCGGCAGCGCCCTGGATCGATTGATCATGCTTTCGAATCTCGCACGAATCGAAATTCACAGTGGCAACGGCGAGGACGCTTTGAGATGGATCGCTCTGGCGAACGAGTTACATTACGATGCTTTTTCGATCACTCAGGCACTGGCAATTTCGCAAGCGGAGGCGCTGCAACTTGTTGGACAAGCCGGCCGCGCCGCCACCCTATCGCGATCGCTTTCCGAGCGCGTTCGGGAGTGGCCACGATTGTTCGGACGAGCCAAGTTGGCCGAAGCCACCGCGCTTTCGTCACTGAAGCAAGAGCGCGAGGCGCGCGCGCGCAGCGAAGAGGCGGTAGAGCTATCGCGAGGCACCGCCGGTCCCCTGCTGCACCTACGCGCCCTCGATCTGAACGTGAAGCTTACCGGCAATGCTGGATCGAAAGCTGCGCTGCGCGAGTTGCGAGCCGCCCTAAGGGCCGGCGTCGTCCGGCACCGGAACGTCGAATCCGTTCAGCGTGACTGAAACAAAGCAATATACACCGACGAGGTAGATCAACTCCATCACGCTGCGCGCTCCGAAGGCGGCAACCGCTTGACGATAGGTTACTTCAGGCAGAACGTAGCCCGACACCAGCGCCGACGCGACGTCGTATGCGATCGCCTCATCGCGCGTGAGATCGTTGGGTCGTTGGCCGGCGACGATGGTAGCGATCTTATCATCCCCGAGGCCACGGCTCTCCGCTAATACGACGTGGGCGTAAATCTCGTAAGCCGACCGAAAGTGCGCGCCCGTAACCAGAATCGCCACTTCTCGAACGGCGCGAGGCAGGGTCGGAGACACCGATATCGCCTTAATCCATCCCCAAATCGGACGACCCCACTCCGGCTCTCGCATCCAGACATTGAACGGCCCAATTAGCGCACCGGTCTCATCGATAGCTCTAAAGCCCTTGAAATCGCGTTTGATCTCGTCAACCATGTCGTCATAAAGTGGGCGCTGCTCGACGCTCAAGTCGTGGGGTGCGATGGGAGGAACGCGCACTACCGATCTCCTGTTCTTCGACGTTTACTTTGCCTGGCTCACGACGGCACCGAACGGCAAGGAGATTTCGGTGGTTAGCGTAGAGATGAGCGCACCGTCGGAAAGACTGTAGATTCGCACGGCATCTCCGGTGTGGTCGGGAACGATCACGCGTCCGGCGCGCCGCCAGAATCCATACGTTTGTTGCGTCCCGTTGAATGGCAGCGTGCCGACGACGGTCGCCGTAGATCCCGAGACGAACACCTTGTACGCTCCGTTCGTACCCTGATTCTGGAAATTCTGATCGCCAAGTAGCAGGATCGGCTTGACCCAGTCGATCGCGCTGGGCTGATTGAGCGTAGCACCGCCGAGCGTCAGTTGCGTAAATTCGGATCCACCCCTCGAGAGTTCGAAGAGCGCCGGAGGCCCTCCCGAAAAGCCCCGGGAGCTACAGCCATATGGAAGGCACGGAGTTCCGTCGGCGTAGAGATTGCTCGTATTGTCATATGCAACGAAGAAAACTTGGCTGAACCCGGTAGAAGGGTAGTAATCCGTTCCCTTCTTCGAGCCTTTAGGAAACACGACGACGTCACTGTAGGATTGAAAGTGACCGTTCGGATGTTGATCTGCCACCGCCAAACTCCCCGTCTTCGGATCGACGGCGCAATCGAAAGGAAGGCCGGTATGCTGTTTGATGGTTGCGATCGGGCCGGTACCGCCATGTTGATATTCGTAGATCGCTCCTGTGCCGTAGTCCGGTATCCATACGTTGCCGGCATCGTCCGAACACATACCGGTGGGCAGCGAAAACCCGGTCAGAGTTCCCACCAGCAGCAACCCACCGCCGTTGAGGTATGTGTACACGGTGACGTTCGCGGCACCGGAGTTGGAGATGTAAAGCAAGCTCGGCTGTTGTTCGGCCTCCGGCAGCATCCACGATTTTGACCGCCTCGGTACAAGCGCGAGCGGACTGCCGCTCGAGTAAGAAGACAGTGTTGGATTGGCGCTAAGAGGCGATGTTTGGAGCGATCCGCCGCAGCTGGCTAAGATCGCCGCACCGGCGCAAAGGGGCACGGTTTGCGATAATTTCAGAAGGCTCACCGGTCACGCTCCCGTAAGAATATTTGCCGAGTCCAAACACCCGGCAGCTACCCTTTGTTGACGTCCATTCGAGCACCTCGTCAGAAGGAATGGGCGCTTTATAACAGGGACGGTCATTTGATCCCAGAAACAGCCGCGAACCGGCGCTGTGGGTGTGAAAAGTGGAAGAGTTGCGTTTCGCTGGATTCCCTCGACGAATGAGGATGGCGTTGGTTTGAGATCTATTCAACAAGCTGTAGGCGCCTTGCTATCGCTCGCAGCGATTGCCGGTTGCGCGCCTTCAGGCGGAGCAATGCAAGCCGCGCTCGGTTCCGGAGGGTCCGCCGGCGCCTCGAATCGGGATAACTCGTCGGGCACAAAATCGTGCAACCATTCGATTTCGTGCATCCAACACGTCGTTATCGTTATTCAAGAGAATCGCAGTCTCGATGACATCTTCGGAGATCCAGCCGGAGCGATCGGCGGCCTAGAGCGGCACACGTCGGGGATTGCGAACTGTCCCGGGATACTCGTCAAACCTCAGATACAGCTGCACCCGGTAAAACTCGAATATCCCCACGACATCAACCACAGCTGGGCGACGTCCTTGAAGTCGTTTGACGGCGGCAAGATGGATGGCTTTTGCTACGATGCTTTCTATTATGATGCAGCATCGCTGCCGTACGCTTACGTTCCCGACACGCCGAAGGAAGCCGGGCCCTACTGGGATATGGCGAGCAAGTATGTCGTTGCCGACAACATGTTTCCGACCGAGTTCGGCCCAAGCTTTAGTTCGCATCTCATGCTGATCGCCGGGAACGACGACCTCAATCCCGGCAACGACGCCCTGGTGGACTTCCCGTCTTCGACGCCGTGGGGATGCGATGCGCCCGCGAGCACCGTCAGCCCGTTCATTCATTACAACGGCGAAACGCAGCGGCTGTACGTCAGTAATGGGCCGTTTCCGTGCTTTAATCAATTCAAAACCATGGCCGACACGCTCGACGCCGCCGGTGTCGCGTGGAAGTATTACGCTCCTTGCGTGTCCGCACCCGGAACGCATCGAAGCTGCGACCCCGGCGGCCAAACCTGGTCGGCATTCGATGCCATCCAAAAGGTGCGCCAAGGCGCGGATTGGTCGAACGTCGTTTCTCCACCCACGACCGTATTGCAAGACGCAAAAAGCTGCCGTCCTGGTTCGTGCCGGTTCCCGCAGGTTGCGTGGGTCGTTCCAGACATACGATCTTCCGATCATGCCGAGAGCACACCTTACAATAGCAACGAAGGTCCGTCTTGGGTGGCGAGCATCGTCAATACCATTCACAACAACGCGAGTCTCTGGTCGACGACCGCCATCATCGTGGTTTGGGACGACTACGGTGGCTGGTCGGACCTGGCGGTCCCGCCGCAGGCCCCCAAGTTCGGCGGCCAGTTCGCTCAGGGTGATTTTCGGGGGCTGGGAATACGCGTGCCGTGCCTCATCATCTCGCCCTTCACATACGGACGGCAACCGAACGTCGTGCACACGCAGTACGAGTTCGGGAGTATTCTCAAGTTCGTCGAGCAGGTGTTTGATCTGCCGACGCTCGGAACGCTAACGGACGGCTATACCGACGGGCGCGCCACCAGCATTTCCGATGCGTTCAACTTCAGTCTCGATCCTCATCGCGGGACCGATATCTCGGCCCCGTACTCCTCGTCTTTCTTTCTGCGGTCAAAACCAAGCATGGTCGCACCGGACGACCGGTAGAAACCCTGCGGCATTTTGGAAGCCGGCCCGGCTTCTAAACGTAGTGGAGAGAGCCGGCTTTCTCAGATGATACGAGTTCGGAGTTAGGTGCGCCACATAGAGTCTATTGGCAGCCCTCATAGACTCGTAGTGCCGCCCTAAAGGTGAGGTTATTGAGGAAACTTCTTTAGAAATTCACAGCGCGTCAGCAACATAAGGCAAACGTAGATTCAAACGCCTAAAGGAGCATCAGGCATGAGACGTCCCGTTGCTGCGATCGTCAGCGGCATTTCGCTGACGCTGGCGTTCAGTGGCTGCCGTGGAACGAGCGCGCCGGTTGTACCGAACGGCGCGACGCCGCCGTCGAATGGATCGATTGCCGAGATGATGACTGGACCGCGTCCCAACACCGCGCCTTGGGCGGGGAAAATCAAACACATCATCATCATCTTCCAAGAGAATCGGACCCCAGACAATTTGTTTAACGGTTACCCGGGCGCCGATACGCAATCGTGGGGGCTCGACCACAATGGCAACCGTATCCCTTTGACCCAAGTAAGCGAGACGGCGCCCTACGATATCAGCCACGCTCATTCGGCCTTCGCAACGGAGTACTCCAAGGGAAGTCTCAACGGATTCGACCTCGTGCAGACGTCGGCGTGCGGCAAGCCCGGTGCGTGTCCGCCTCCGAATCGCCGCGCTTACGGCATGGTGCCGCGCATTGAATCAAAGCCCTACTGGGACATGGCGAGCGAATGGGTCCTCGGTGACCGCATGTTTCAGACGAATCAAGGGCCGAGCTTCCCGGCACATCAGTACATCATCAGTGGGTCGTCTACGAACTTCAACCACTCGTCGCTTCGCGCGTCGGAAAACCCGCTTTCCCCGCAACATACGAGCACCGGCGGCTGCGACTCACCGACAGGCTCGCAGGTTGCCTTGATCGATCCAAGCGGATCCGAAACGCGCAAAACGTATCCATGTTTCGATCGACTTACGCTGACCGACTTGCTCGATAACAAGCACCTCGTTTGGCGGTATTTCGAATATAGGTACAGACCGGGGCTGTGGGCCGCGATCGACGCCATTCGTCACATCCGCAGTCGCCCGGATTACTCAACGCTCGTCGAGGCGCCGTCGAGCCGCATTCTCGCGGACACGCTCAACGGCGACCTGGAGCCGGTGTCATGGGTAACGCCCGAAGCCGATGACTCCGATCATGCGAAGGTCACCGACGGGAGCGGACCATCGTGGGTCGCCTCGATCGTCAATGCCGTTGGCGCGAGCAAGTACTGGAACGATACGGCGGTAATCGTGACGTGGGACGACTGGGGTGGCTGGTACGATCACGTAAAGCCACCGATGTACAATTCCTACGAACTCGGTTTCCGCGTTCCGCTGCTCGTAATCTCACCTTACGCAAAGCATGGGTATGTATCTCACCAACAGCACGAGTTCGGAAGCATTCTCAAGTTCGTCGAAGAGACGTTCGGGCTTGGTTCGCTCAGGACGACGGACGTTCGCTCGGACGATCTTGCCGATTGCTTCGATTTCACTCAACCGCCACGCAAATTCAAGCCGATCCACGCACCGGTCGGTCCCATGTATTTCCGCAATCGCTCGTCATCCAATACCGTCCCGGATGACGACTTCTAAGCCAAGACGAATTTAGGGGAACGTGTGCCGGTCGTCGGCCTCGAGAATATCGAGGATTTTTGAAAGCTCGGGACGAGTCGCCATCGCAGGGTGGCGCCGGCGGACCAGCAGTTGGTCTTCGGGAGTCATTCGTTCGACGACGAAAGTTTCGAGCTTGGCATTCAGGGCGCCGGCGTTAGCGGGATCGATTCGAGTTTGCAGCCATGCGACCACCGCCGCCTCGTCGGGTGCGTTCGAAACTGCCTCGCGGAACTGATTCATATCCAGACCAAGCCGTCTCACGACGTAGGCACTGAATCCCGTGTCGTGGTTGAGATACTCCCCGGGGTTGCCGCCTGGAAGCTCCGCGCGAAGCTTGTCGATGGTACGGGCCAAGAGGTAGAAACCGAGTACCGTTTCACGAGGACCGCGAGGAGGCTGTTTTCGAAGATCGAGAGGACTCATAAGCGCTCCTTAGCGTGCTATTGGTAGACGACTTCGGTCATCATTCCATCCATCATGTGGATCAGGTTGTGACAGTGCAGCAGCCAGCGTCCCGGAGGCGAATCGGCGACGAAGCGCCACATTAGCGTACCGCCGTTGGCGCGTACCAGCGACATATCTTTGGCTAACGGACGCTCGAGTCGTTTCCCGTCGATTTCCGCGATCGCGAAAACGTGCCCGTGAAGGTGCATCGGGTGGTCCATGTCGGTGGTGTTTTTGAAGCGCACGGCGACGTGGTCGCCGCGATTGACGAGAATTCGTTGGGTGTCCGGATAGGTGCGGCCGTTAAGCGTCCATTTCGAACTCGCCCATTCGCCGCCGCCGAGCGTGAATTCGTAGAGCTGGCCTCCCTCAGGCGGCACCGGCAACGCGATCCCCGCAGCTTTTTCGTACGTAAAGTAATCGACGCCCTCGAGGCTCTGCGGACTGCCCATCGGAGTCGCCCGCTCTTGGCCTTCGGTATATACGACCGCCGCTTGTTCGTACGCGAGCGGATCGCTCGAGAGGCCCTGTAGTAGCCAGGCTCCCGGCTGCGTCACTTCAAACCACGCATCGTAACGCTCGCCGACGCCGATTCGCAAAGCGTCGACGACGAGCGGTCGCGCGAGCGGATTGCCGTCGGCATGCGTTACCCTAAGGCTGTGCCCGGCAAGGCGAACGTATCGCGTCTGCGTTTGATTGGCGTTGAGGATTCGCAAGCGTACGCGCTGCCCGACTTTGACCGGCAGCGGCTTCGTCGATGGATAACTCGCGCCGTTGATGCAGTGAGCGACGTACGCGACTTCGTCGCCCATGCGATCGCCGCGTTTCATTTCGCGCAGTTCCGGCGAATCGAGTGGGTCGACCATCGGCGCATCGCTCGTTCCGCGCATGGCCGATTCCATCGTACCCGGTCTCGGCACGTCGTGAAATACGAGCGCAAATTCGGCATCGGCTTTTTCCTCGTTCGGGTCTTCGACGATGATGATTCCGAAGAGACCGAGTGCGAGTCCGTAGTTCACATGGTCGTGATACCAACGCGTCCCCGGAGGATCCGGGGCGAACTCGTAGACGAAAGATCCGCCGTCTGGAACGGGGCTTTGTGTAATGCCGTCGGCGCCGTCCATCGCGTTGGGCAGAATCATGCCGTGCCAATGAATCGTTTCGCCGCCGGCGGATTGGCTGCGGTTGACGAAGGTCGTCCGCATCCGCTGACCGTGGATCACCCGCAACACGGGTCCTGGAATCGAACCGTTGAACGCTAAGCCCGCAGATTGTACGCCGGGTGCGGGCGAAAACGCCAGCGGCGCCGACGTCAGCGAGAATTCGATAAGGTCGGACGCACGCGCCTTTCGCGAAAGCGGCGGAAGCGCCGCGACCACCATGGCGCCGCCCGTCGCAGCGAAGAAGCTCGAGCGGCGCACTACGGACCCACGTTGAGCGGCACGTCCATAACGCTGCCGTCGTAGGTGATCCGAATAATCCAGGGACCGCCCATCGAAAACGTTACGTGCCCGACGAAACGATGTGGATCGTCGGGCGACGGCTGAAGGATCGATCGTGAGGTCTGCATCGTGCTTGCGCCCATCTGCATAACCGGCAGAGCTTCGACGTACTTCGGTGGAGTGCCGTTGAACACGATACTGATGGTCGCCCGGTCGGTCGGCGTTTCGGGCGCAATCGTAACGATCGGCTTGCCGCTGTTGAGTCCACCGTCGAGCGAAGAGAGATACGTCACGATATCGGCGATTTGCGCTTGAGTGAAACCGAAGTTCGGCATTGGTGCCATCGGACTCTTGATGTGCTCGGCGATGGCCGCGAACGTTAGGCGGTGTTCAATCCCGTAGAGCGCCGGGCCGAGGCCGCCGCGCCAGGCGACGCCATGGCACCCAGCACAGCCGTTGGCCTGGGCGATGTTCGCACCTCGGTTCGCATCGCCCGTCGTCGCAGGCGCCGGTGCCGATTCGCCGGCCGCAACTTGCACCGGCGCTGCGGCAGCGGTCGTGAGTCCGAAGATGAAGACGGTCGCGGCGAGAATTCGTTGCGTTGCCGGAAACGACCAAAGCCGAAGCATGCGCCTCATCCGCTGAAACCTTGCGCCGCCGACGCCCGAAGGGCCTGGCGAGCAAACGAGTTACCCGCGATCGCCGGCCACGCGGGAGCGATACGCGGCGGCCGGCGAAGTTGCACCCTGGAAGTTCACGCTGCGGGGAGGACCAATGGCGACGACCCTATTCCGTTTTGCGGCTTGCGCAATTCTGACGTCCGCACTTCTCGCCGCCGGCGCACGGAACGTTGCTGCTGCCGGCGATTACGTCACGTTCAAGATCTGGAACGACACGCACGTCGCGATCGCGCAGCTATACGATAAAGATTCGCGTCAAGACGCTTGGGGGATCAACGACGTACAGGACGTAGGTAGCGGGGCGAACCCACTCGCCGGGACGATTCATCCGGTTCAGCCCGGACACTATTTTTACATTCGGCTAGAACAGAACTCGTACGCGCACTGCCCCACCATGTTGCACGACGTAAAATTGGTTTTTTCAAACGGAGACGTTAAAATCATACGCAAGATCGAGATCTGCAAGTACGACGTGCACGTCAATCGCACCTAACGTTCGCGCGGGCGGCAGCGCCGTTATTGTGCGTCAAGCGCTTGCAACCGCGCCTCGCCGTCCGTAGCCTGAGCCTTCAAATCTTCGTAGGCGGCAAACTCCGCCGGAGTCGGTCGCGCATACGCGCCTTCGAGCGAATTCATGAGGAAGCCCAGCTGCTCGCGAATTTCGGTTTCGTGAAGAACGTCCCCCTCGCTCGAATGAATGTCGAGCTGAACGAGGTTTCCAATCTCGCGGTCGAGTGCGGCTCGTTTCGCAGGAGGGAGTTTTCCGCGCGCCACCATTGCCGCCGCGATCGCTCTATCGAACCGGTCGATAGTGCCGAGGATCTGCAGCTCCAGCGACAGACGTGCTTCGAGATCCCCCGGCGCGGGGTGGACGCGCGGGTCGAGTTGCACGTTTAAGGCAACGCGCGATTCGTTCGCCCCGTAACGCAGCACGACGGCGTACTTGCCGGGGACGATCGTCGGCCCGTCCGACGTGTCGGGAAAATCGTCGGTGCCCACCGATCGGAATCCCGGCGGGTCGTAAGCCGGAGCGTAGTGCAGATCCCACTGGAACGCGTTCATCCCCGGCTTGACGGCCGTCGTGGCTTGCAAATCGCGCGCGCGCTGCTGGCCGGCGTCGAGGTTTGCCTCGTCTTCCGGAGACAGCTTCGCTTCGTGTTTGCTCTTTGGATGCAGCGTAAAGCTGCGGATCGTCGCGCCGGCAGCGTCGGCGAAGGTGAGCGTCAACGGCGTTTTACCGTCGTAAGCCGCGGGCAGATTGAAGAACACCGTCGCGCCGTATTTCGGATTTTCTCCAAGGTTCGGAATGGGGAAGTCGGTGGCGCCGTAGGACTGCGTGAGCCACGCCGTTTCGGGTGCGAAGAGCTGCTCCGCCGCGGCAGTCAGCGTCGTTTCGCGCGCCAGCTGCTCGAGCAGAGCAAGGTTGTCGAGAATCCAAAAGGCGCGCCCGTGCGTAGCTGCAACGACTTCGCCTTCGCGCGTATCGATTGCTAAGTCGCGGACTTGCACGCCCGGCAGGTTTAGCGAAAGCGGTTGCCATTGGGCGCCACCGTTAAGGCTCACGTAGGCGGTACTGCGCGTGCCCGCAAACAGCAACTGGGGCTCGCGCGGGTCTTCGCGTACCGCGAAAACGTACTGATTTGCGGGTAGGCCGTTGGTGAGCTCGGTCCAGTGCGCGCCGTAGTCCGCCGTCTTGTAAACGTACGGCCGATAGTCGTCCCACATGTAGCGCGATGCGGTGAGATACGCGGTCCCTTTGTCGTGATGCGAAGGCTCGATCGAGCTAATTTGCGCCCACTGAGGCAACTGCGGCGGCGTAACCGGCGCCCATTTCGCTCCGTGATCCGTGCTGACGTGCACCAATCCGTCGGCGGAACCCGCCCACAGAACGTTTGCGTCCAAAGGCGATACGGCCAGAGAAGCGATGTCGGGAAACGTTTCGGCGCCGGTTTGGTCGTAATCGACCGGTCCGCCGCTGGGTCCTTCGGTGCTCGGATCGTTGCGCGTCAAATCGGGGCTGAGTACGCTCCAGGTTTGTCCCCGATCGGTGCTCGAGAAAACGACTTGCGCGGCCGCCAGCAACTCGCGCGGATTCGCTGGTGAAAAGAATATCGGATGCGTCCATCCGAAGCGATATTTGGTCTCGCCCGAGGCGGCGCCGGCCATGTAACGCGGCCACGGACTGACGTTCTTGGCATCACCGGTGATACGGTCGAGCCGAACGAAAGCGCTGTAATACCCGCTCCCGTACGTTACGAACGGGCTGCCCGGTTCGGGTGCGACGAAGGTGCTCTCGCCGAGCGCGACGTTATGCCACTCGCCTTCGCCGATTCCGCCGCCCACCGCCGCGCTCGGGCCCTCGAAAGCCCCTTCGTCCTGCGCGGCACCGAACACGTGAAACGGAAACTGATCGTCGAGTGCGACGTGGTAGTACTGACCGGTCGGTTGGTTTTGTTCGGAACTCCAGTGCTCGCCGCCGTCGACCGATACCGTGCCGCCGCCGTCGTTGCCGGCAAGCAAGATATTTGGAGACCGCGGGTCGACCCAAATGATGTGGTTGTCCCCGTGGGGCAGATCGAGTTCGGTGAAGGTTTTTCCGCCGTCCTTCGTTTTGTAGATCCCATCGACTTGCGGCGCGTAGGCTACCTGCGGATTCGTGGGATCGACGAAGATGGCGGTATAGTAGAATGCACGTTGCCGCAGCTTCATCTCGGCGTTCACGCGCTTCCAGGTCGCTCCGGCGTCGTTTGAGCGGAACACGCCGCCGTCGTGGGCTTGCACGATGGCGTAAACGATCCGCGGATTGCTCGCCGCCAACGACACGCCGATTTTCCCAAGCGTTCCGCGCGAAAATCCTGGATTGTTCGAGATCTTCGACCAGTGCGCGCCGCCGTCGGTGGTTTTGTATAGTCCGCTGCCGGGGCCTCCGCTCGTGAGTTTCCACGGCACTCGCTGCGCTTGCCACATGGCGGCGTAGAGCACCGCGGGGTCGTGCGGATCCATCGCCAGATCGACGCCGCCGGTATTCTCATCCACGAAAAGAACTTTGCGCCAGTTCTTGCCGCCGTCGGTCGTCTTGAAAACCCCTCGCTCGGGATTCGGTTTAAAGACGTGTCCCATCGAAGCCGCATAGGCAACGTTAGGGTCGCGCGGATCGACGGCGATTTTCGTCGTCATATGCGTATCGCGCAGCCCGGCGTACGACCACGTCTTGCCGGCGTCGGTGGTTTTGTAGATGCCGTCGCCCGAATCGAAATCGCTGCGTACGTCCGCCTCACCGGTTCCGGCATAGATCACGTTCGGATTCGACGGCGCGACCGCGAGGGCACCGATGGGGTTGGCGATGCCGGGAAGTTTTCCGTCGGTGATGTTGGTCCAGTTTTGGCCGTAGTCGGTGCTCCTCCAAACGCCCCCTTCAACGCCGCCCATGTAAAAAAGATTCGAACGGCCGGCCACCCCCGCAACGGCGACGGAGCGTCCGCCGATGAACGGACCGATGCTCCGCCAGTGGAGCCTATCGGTGAGTTGGGCGAACGCCGTAGGGGCCTCCGCCCGGCTTGCGAGGGGTGCGAGGAGGGACACGGCCGTAACGACGACAGCGAAGAGCCTCTTCATTGCGATTTCGATCCCAAAGCTTTTGCCATGCCTTCTCGAACGCACGCGTTGTATTCGGACATTGTGTTGCGACGCTGAATTCGAGCGAGCCCACGCTTTTCCCCCGGTACGATGGGGAGCCGCCGGCAGGGCCGATAACGGCGAGCGGCGGACACAATCGCATGTGCAGAAACATCAGGACGCTTCATAACTTCGCGCCACCGGCGACGGAGGACGAAATTCGGGCGTCGGCGATACAGTTCGTGCGCAAGCTGAGCGGCTTTACGCATCCGTCAAAATCGAACGAAGAGGCATTCGAGCGTGCGGTCGACCGCGCAACCGATGCCGCCCGAGAACTGCTTGCAGGTCTGGTTACGCACGCGCCGCCGCGCGATCGCCACGTTGAAGCGGCGAAGGCGCGGGAGCGTGCGAAGGTTCGATTCGCGGTTACTGGACGGTAACGCTCGCGGGCGCCGACGGGATGCCGTTGGCGACGACCACGAGCGAACTCGCACCGGTCTCGATGCCGGCCGGTACGTCGAACATTGTCGACACGCTGGCCGACGATCCGATCCCCATGAAACTGTGCCCGTGAGTGCGCGCGTAAAATACGTGGCCGGTTGCGTTATTCGTGATCCGCACCAACGGGTAGTTCGTCGCCTGCTGGTCGTCGTCGCCGTACGCGTTGGCTTGAGAGAACCCGTTGAAACGCTTCCCAACGACCTTATACGTGCTACCGTGCACGAGCGTCGCCGGTACCGACGTAATCAGCGGAGCGATCTTCATCTCGGGACGCGCGCCGGGCGTGTAGACTTCCACGTCGTTCGAACCATCCGTCTCGAGCACTTGGCCCGTTGGCAACAGCAACAGGCGAATGTTGTACGAAGAGTCGTTCACCTCGTTAGGCGGCCCGGGAATACTGACGAGCTTCTTCCCATTGAAGACGAAGAAGTACGACGGCGATTGATAGATGCCGGGGCTAGCCGGGAGCAGCACTTGGCCGTTGGTCAGTAGCGTCGACGGACCGTCGGCGACGCCGAGTTGCCCGCTCGCGACTGCCGGGAAGTCGGGCCCTTGCGTCCACGTACCGCTTTTTGCCGCGTAGACGGCCGTGTGGCCGTTTGCGCCTGCGACGAAGACGTTGTCGTTCGGTTGAAGCGTTTGCGGGCCGATCTCGCTCGCGGCGATCAGTCTCACAGGAAGTTGACCTGCGGTGGACCACGCGTTTGCCGACGGACTGTAGGCTTCCGAGTTCGGTACGTCGCTCACGTCGACGGTCAGGACGTTCCCGTTGCGCAGAAGCGTCCAGCCCTCCTCGCTGTTGGCGTCCGCTTTTCCGCCGCCGGCCGCCGTCCACGTCATGGTCGCTTCGTTGAGAAGCGCTTGGGCAGAACTGCAGCAGTTGCCCATCATGTAGGTTCCGTTGGAGAGGACGGCGCTTTGGGCATCGCCGACTTTCGGCCAGCCGCTCGGCGGAGAGACCGGCGTCCAGGTATTCGCAACCGGGTCGTAAATGGCGCCGAGCGTCGTTTCGGTCGTTTTGCAGAAGTTGTATTCGCCGCCGTTAACGATCAGTTTGCCGTCGGCCAACACGGCCGATGCGAAGTACAGAGGAGCGTAGTTCGAGGGAAGCGACGCTCTTTGCGTCCACGTGCCGTTGACGTAGTTGCCGTTCTTGTCCGGACTGAGACTGAACCAACTCGACGTACACGTGTCCGACACCAACACCGTGCCATCGGTCATCAGGAATTCCGATCCGGGTCCGCCGGTGAAGGGCGCTTGAGCGGTGACCGGCTGCCATCCGCCGGCGCGGGCGCGTGCGCGATCGGCGGCGGTGACGTGACGCCGAATGGGCGGAGGCAACGGCGGCGTATGCCGCCGGTGTACGAGCGGCGTCGATTCGCGGGCCGCGCTCGACGCGCCGGCCGCTTCGTTCGGTAGCGACGCCGGATTGCTGCCGCCGCCGCATCCGGCCATCAGAGCCGTGGTCACCGACAGCAGCGTGAGCCGAACCAGATGCCTCATGGTGATCTCCTTCTCACTCTTTGCGACCGCTCGTCGAGCTGCGAGTCTTACTTTACGGTGACGGCGATCGCCGTCGAGGCGAGCCCGTTCGCCACGACTTGCAACGTGCTCGCACCGGTTTCCATGCTCGACGGAACGTCGAAGTTCGTCGATACGATTAAGGATCCGGTGGCGACGCCCATCGAACTGTGGTCGTGGGTTCTCGCGTAGAACACGTGACCGGTCGCCTTGTTCGTGATTCGCACCAGCGGGTAGTTGGTAGCATTTTGGAACTCGTCGCCAAACGACATCGCCTGCGACAAACCGTTAAACTGCGTTCCCGAGATCGGGTAAGTTTTTCCGCGGCTCACGGTTTTCGTCACCTTCGTGATTTTCGGTAGCCACGACGCCTGCGGTTGTCCGGACGGCGTGTACAGGCCGACGGTCGAGTACCCGAGGATAAGCACTTGTCCCGTGGGCAGCAGGAGCGGCGTGCCCGAGCCTCCGCCCTCGGCGGTAAAGGATGTGCCGTTAAATTCGTACAGCTGGCCGCTCACGCCGAACACCAGCACGTTGCCGCTCGGCAAGAGCGCGGCAAACGAGTCGCCGGCATTGTCGCCGTTCGGAAAGTCGGGTCCGACCGTCCAACTGCCGCCGCTTCCAGACGGATGGAAGATGGCGGTATGTCCGGCACCGCGTCCGTTCGCGCCGGAAGACGAACCGGTGGCGAAAACCGTTCCGTCGGGCCGCAGCATCGCCGGCCCGATCTCGCCGGGCGGGAAGTAGCAGTCCTTTGGCTTGGGACCGTAGGTCAAGCAGCCCGAGACGTTCGTCGGCGAGTGCAAGTCGACCATCGTGGACCCGGCGCTCGTCCATTGACCGGTCGCCGGATTGTAGCGCTCAGAGTTCGGCGCGTTCTTTACGTCGGCGGTGAGAATCGTGCCGTCCGGAAGCAGCGTGTAGCCTTCCTCCGCGTTGAAGTCGGATTTTCCGGCGTTGCCGAGTTTGGTCCAGTGCAGCGTCTTGGGGTCGAGCACGGCGTCTTGCTTCGTGAGCTTTTGTCCGACCAAGAACCGCCCGTCGGGGAGGACGCTTGCCGGAGAGTCGCCGATCCAGCCCCAACCCTTAGGGTGTCCGATAGCCGTCCAGGTATTCGCTATGGGATCGTACACCGCGCCGAGGTTGGTGAGTTGAAGATCGTACTGGCCGGGCGTGTTGTACTCACCCCCGCTAATGGCGAGCCGGCCGTCGGCGAGGACCGCCGAAGCAAACGCCGTTGGCCCATATCCAGCCGGCAGTGTTGCGACTTGCGCCCAGGTTCCGTCGGAGTATCCCCCGGTCGAATCGGGCGTATAGCGGTACCACGTGCTGGCAGAATACGTCTGCGCCAGCACCGTGCCGTCGGTCATCAAGAATGCCATTTGCATACCGACCGGCGGTTGGTGCGTGATCAACGCGAGTCCGGGCCGCGCGTGATTTCCGCGCACGCTCCTGACGTCGTTGGAAAATTGAGAACCTGCAGCCGGCAAAACCGACCGGTTTGCGGAACAGCCGCCGAAGCCAAGGGCGAGGACGGCTGCGAATGCGACGAATTTCGAACTGTTCCGGAAGCGAAACACGCGGGACCTCCAAGTGTGAGCACGTTTGAAGGAGAAGGCGCGACAAAGGCCGTCCCCGGTGGCAGGGTGGGTGCATTCGACCCGGCCCTCGCCGACCCTCGCGCAGGACGCCGGATGGTCGGCGACGCGACCGTCGAACCCCGGGCCTTCATGAATTCAATGTCTTTCCGGATCGCGATGTGCGCGCTCGTCGTGACTGCTTGGACGATTCCGGTACGCGCGGAAAAGACGACGTTGCATCCGCCGCCAGCGGTGATTCAGTCGCTCGGCGGACTTCGGGAAATCGATACGCTTGCCGGTCTCCCCGCGCCAATCCGTCGCGGCGAGTTTGCATTACCCGGCGGGGCTCAATCGCGCAGTTGGGCGCTCGCGGCACCGGGCACCGCTTGGAATGCGACCGACGCCGTCATCGACCCGTCGTTGCCGGGCCGGCGGATGATCGTTGCTGCGTGCGACGCCGCTATCTGCGTGCTGCACTACGAACGCGGTGGCATCGCTCACATCTATCTGATCATGGCCCTGACGCGCAACGGCAGCGAATGGAAAGCGATTTGGCTTGCTTACGGCCATCCGGGCGCGGAAAATCTGGCGGCGCTCGAAACGCTCTTGAAGAACCGCTCGTCGCTCGACTATCACGACGACACCAACGCTCGCATCGACTATTGAGCCACGCGCGCTGGCATTCGCTCAAAGCTGTTTATCGAACCAGGCGTTAAAGTCAGTCACGAAAGCCGGCCGGGAGAAGCGGTTCGCGCACGTGGCACGCACCCGGGCGGGGGTTGGGTCGTCGATGAATGCGATGCGGATGCGGGCGAGGCAGGCGTCTTCATTATTATGGCCGCCGTTGGCAACGAGGATTTGTCGAGCGTTGCTCAAGTAGGGCAGCTGGCTTGCACCCAGCCACGCCGGGGCGGCCGGATCGTCGGCGCCGGAGATCATGAGCACGGGGACGCTCGATCGCACCGGTAACAGAAACGTTTTCGGGGCGGGGGCAACGTTCCCAATCGCGCACGCTCGCCGTTGCCCGTCGATGCGCAGTTCTCCCAAAAAACCCTCGCCTGCGGCGACGGCACGGTCTTTTGCGGTAATGAACGCGACGTCTTCGTCGCACGTGACCGACAAAAACATTCCGAAGTTCAACTCGTTCTTGAATCCGTCGATTTGGAGCGCCACCAGCTTCGCTAGCGGTTCGTCGTTGCCTGTTGCCGCTTCATGAACGGCAGCAGGAAGTGCCGCCGCCAAGAACGGCTCGTAGAGCACGTGGCGGATGCTGTCGGCGAAGACTTCGCGCGACAGCGTCGCTCGCGTCGTCGTGCGCCCATCCCGAAAGGTAACCGGCTGCGGTCCCTGAGCGAAACGAGCGGTGACGGCGTTCCATTCGGATGCGAAACGAGGATAGGTTTCCTCGCACGCGGCATCGTTCGCGCAACTCGCTTCAAGTTCGTCGAGAGCATGCTGCGCCGCTCGCGTAAAAGGCAGCGGTACCTTGGCGTACGTCGGAACGACGGCCTCTAAGAGGACCGCGCGCAGGCGCGACGGGTGGCGGCGAACGTACTCGAACGCCACCTCGGAACCGTACGAGCCCGTATCGATCGAAATCGTTCTATAACCCAGCGCGGCGCGAAGCGCGTCCAAATCGTCCACCGCTTGACGCGTACCATACGCATTCAGATCGGCCGTCTTCGCTAGTCGCGCGCGGCAGGCGCGCAACGGCGCGGCGGGATAGAGCTCGGCGAACGAAAGCGCGCGCGAGGCGAAGAGATCGGGACATTGCAACGGATTCGACCGGCCCGTCCCGCGCTGGTCGGCGAACACGATGTCGTGGTCTGCGTGCATCCCGACGAGACTGGCAGACGGGCTCGACCCGCCTAAAACCTCTGAAGCGATTTCAACGGCTGATTGACCGGGGCCGCCGCCGATGACGAAGACCGCACCGGCGTTGCGGCGCGCGGCCGGCACCACGATAAAGTACGTTCCGATCGTCCGATCGGAACGCGCGCTCTCCCGAACGCGGAGGCTTCCGCATTTGACGGGAAAGGTCAGGCCCGCAACGTTGCAGCCGACGGCCACGCTCAGCGGCGGCGCTAGCGACGCGGCGGCGAGGAGCAACCCAAAGAGTGCGAGGCGGAGCATGCGTCCAGCCTACTTCAGCGGGCGACGGCCGTATGTCAGGAAGCCGTCAAAGAATCATCACATTACATCGATCCGGGCGTAACGGGGACCATCGTCATCGGGCCCATTCCGCTGAGTTGAATGATCGTGTCGCCGCTGGCAATCGCGTAGTGATGCACCCCCGCGGGAACTGCGACGAACGATCCGGCCGGCAGGGCGGTCATTTTCGACTTGTCCACGGTGTCGCCGAGCCCAACCATAAGGGTGCCCTGCAAGACCGTCACGTATTCGGTCGACCCGTGCGAGTGCGGCGCGAAGCTCGCGCCGTCGGGCAGGCTGAAGCGTATCGTATACCATCCCGGCTTGGTGTAGTCGCCTTGGAGGATGGCTACCTTCGCGCCCGCCGGCAGTATCGCGTTCGGAGCCCACTGAAGCTGCGACGGCGTCACGATCACGGGCGCATTCGAGGCAGCGGTGTCCGCGGCCGCCGGCACGGCGAATAGCAAAAACAGGCCGGCTAGCAATGCAGAACTCGTTTTCATAGGAGGTTCTCCTTCCGTCGGACCTTTGCGTCGCCGGCCGGCTCGGGTCCTATGGACTCTTATTTCACCTCCAGCGTGAGGTGTTCGACGGTTTGCTCTCCGGCCGTATTGCGCGCGATGACGTGGAGCTCGTACGAGTGGCGCCGCGACAAGGGTGGCAACTCGAGGACGCGCGTATGGAACCGAAAGATTCCGGGCGCCGCGTGCGTCGCGTTAATCGAAAACGCGGCCGTTCGGACTTCGACCGATGCAACGTTCGTACTGGCGACGATGATCCCGTCGAACCACATTCCCGGTTGAAGCGTCAACGTTGAGAACCAAATTCGAATCAGTCGTGGTGCCGCGTTGGGCGCCAAGACCGGAGCGCTGGGCAGCGCGAGCGGCGCGTTCGCGGAAACAACGAAATTCGACGGGGCGGCAACCGGTTTCGGCTCGCACGCGCCGAGCGTCACGATGACGGCGAACGCAAAGAGCACCGGAAGGGGTTTGCGAACGAGCCGGAAAGCGGGCCGGATGCGGGGCCGAAGCATTGAAGTTGACCGAAACCCCCTTCCTCGCGAGGAGCGGCCCGGCTCGGCGAGCCTGCTCGATTGGCTCGTAACGCTCGCCGTCACGTGGACGATGACCGGTTTGTTCATCGACGCGCACGAACACCTCTTCAAGACGGTCGAAACGTTTCTCAATCCTTGGCATCTGACCATGTACACCGGTGCCGTCTTTGCCGCGGCGGTGCTTGCCGTCGCAACCGCGCGCAACCGTCGTCCGAACGAGACGTTTTGGCAGGCGATACCGAGCGGTTATCGGCCAAGCGTCGCCGGCGTGGCAGGTCTTATCGGCGGTGGGGCGCTCGACTCGCTCTGGCATGCCATTTTCGGATTCGAGCATCAGCTGGATCTCCTACTCAGTCCGCCTCACTTGCTCTTGCTGACCGGGTTGTTCTTTTTGGCCGTAGGTCCGGTGCGCAGTGCCTTGGCACGGCCGCCTGCCTCGCGGCTCGTCGATCAGTTGCCGATGCTGCTGTCGATGGGCCTCGCTTTCGAAGTCATTCAGTTCGTGATGCAGATCGCGTTCTATCCGGAGGCACTCCAGCGCGACCGGCCGCTGTCGCAAGTCGTCTTCCACGACGAGCAGTTCGTCCTCTCGGTTTTGCTGTTCTATAAGCAAGCGCTCGAAATCGCGATCGTGATTTGGCAAAGCGCGTTGCTGGCGGCCGCGGTGCTGTATTTGTGCGCCCGCACGCGACTGCAGTTCGGTGCGCTCGTGGTCGTTTGCGTCGCCGAAAAACTCTGGATCGGGGGAGAGCTGTCCAGCGACGCGTTCGAATTGCTCTTGCTGCTGCTCGCAAGCGTCGTCGCCGGGCTCGCCGGTGACGCCATCGTCTCCAAACTCAAACCGTCATTGCAGAACCCGAACGCGTTCCGCCTCTTGGGATTCGTCGTGCCCGCGGCGTACTTCGGCGCTTATTTTACCTTTGCGGTCCCAATGTTCGGCGGCACGTGGTGGGACTCGAGCTTCCTCTTCGGCTCGATCGTTTTGGCGGGGATCGTAGGAGTTTGCGTGAGCCAGCTGCTCGTTGGTGGATTTCAAGCGCGCTTTCCGAACTCGGCGTGAAACTTCGACCGGCAGCTTACGCGTTAGCGCTCGCGACCGTCGCGCTCCATCTCGCGTTCAACCACCGTTTTGGATATTACCGCGACGAGCTGTACTTCATCGATTGCGCGCATCATCTCGCGTGGGGATACGTCGACCAGCCTCCGCTCGCGCCGTTGGTGACGTGGATGACGGCACCGGTCGGGTACGCATTGTGGGCGGTGCGGCTGCTGCCGGCAATACTGTCGGGCATCACGGTGCTCTTGGCGTGTGCGATCGCCCGCGAGTTGCGCGGCGGCGGATTCGCTCAAGCGGTGACCGCGCTGACGGTCGCACTGGCGCCGGGATTTCTAGGCCTGGGATACGCTCTGTCGACCGAAGTGCTCTCGCCGGCCGTCTGGAGTGCCCTCATTCTCTTGACCGTGCGCCTGGTCAAGACGAAAGACCAGCGCCTCTACATCGCGATGGCGCTGGTCGTCACGCTGGGACTGTACGCAAAATATTCCGTTGCCGCGTGCGCCGTCGCTCTGGCGTTGGGCCTCGCGCTTACCGGAAACGCCCGACTGCTTCGCTCGCGCTATCTCGTTTTCGGCGTCGCATTCGTCGTTGCGATGCTGTTACCGAACGCGCTATGGCAGGCGAGCCACGGCTTCCCCATGCTCGGCGTCATACACGGCGATCAGCTCAATCGCCACGCACTGGCGAACGGCGTGGCGGACGAATCGGCGAACCTCGGCCTAAACGCCGCCTATTTCGTTGCCACTCAAATTGCGTATCAAAACCCGTTTTTCTGCGTCATCTGGGTTGCAGGTCTGGTCGCGCTCGTTCGCGGCAAGGACGAAACGCCGTACCGATTCATCGCGGTCGCGTATTCTCTGCTCGTCGTTCTGATCGTCGCGACTGTCGGACGGGGCTATTACATGGAAGGCTTCTATGCGGCCTTGTTTGCTGCCGGAGCGGTCGCAATCGAACGGTTTTTCGCCACACGAGCCGCCTGGTGGCGGCCGGCGTTCACGATCGCCGTTTGCGCGGGAGGCGCCGCGTTTGCGCCGTTGGCGCTGCCGGTACTGTCGCTGCCGTCGTACATGAAGTACGAAATCGCGATCGGTTTGAGCCGGCCGGCGCCGCCGGACGGAAAACATCACCTCATCAACCCGCTTTACGCCGACCAGCTCGGCTGGAAAACGATGACTCAAACCGTCGCGCATGCCTATTGGTCGTTGCCGCCACAGCAGCGGGCCGGCACCGCGATCTTTGCCGATCGGTATGCGTATGCCGGGGCGATCGATTTCTTCGGACCCGCTTTCGGCCTGCCTCGGGTGATCAGCCCGAACAATTCGTATTACCTGTGGGGAGTCCGCGGCTACAGCGGCGATTCGATGCTGGCGGTCGGGGCCACCGACTATCCCCTGCTCGTGCGCTCTTTTGGAAGCGTCGTGCAAGTCGCGGTTTATCGAAACGACTATCGCTGGATCCTCGAGGGTCCGTTGCCGATCTATCTGTGCACCCGGCCCCGGGCACCGTTGACTCGGATGTGGCCTGCGTTTAAGTACTACGGCCTTTGACGCGCGTATGAACGGCCGCTTGCAAGGAATGGCCGTCGGCCGGGACGACGAATCAACCCGCCATGAAGTTCCGCCGTTTTTTGGGCACTCGCGTTTCGGTGCTCGCCGCGCTCGCGGCGTTCGTGCTCGCCGGTTGCGGCGGCGCCTCGAGCAGTTCGCCGAGTTCCGGACCGCTGCCGCCGCTGCCCCCGGCCAAGAAGGGCAAGTATTTCACCCACGTGGTGATCGTGGTCCAAGAAAACCGCACCTTCGATAACCTCTTCTCAACCTTCCCGGGCGCCGACGGAACGACCACCGGAGAGCTGCACGACGGCACCCGTATCCCGCTGCAGCAGCACGACCTGTACGACCCAACGTCGCCCAATACCGATCACATTGCTTGGGCGACCGGCTTTAACCACGGACAAATGAACGGCTTCGATCTCATCCGCTTCGGGAATCTTCCCGGGACCGCGTTGTATCAATACGTCAATCCCGCGCAGATTCAACCGTATTGGTCGCTAGCGAGACAATACGTACTGGCCGATCACATGTTCCAAACGCAAGGAACCGGCAGCTTTACCGCCCATCAGGACCTCATCGCCGGCGGCGCGATGATCGACCCATCGAAGAGTCTCATCGATTTCCCCAGTCAGCAGCCGTGGGGATGCGATGCGCCGGCCGGCACGTCCACGACGTTGATCACCGCCGGTAATGAATATTTGCCCAACGACGGACCGTTTCCGTGCCTGCGCTACCGAACGCTGCGCGACACGCTCGACGGCAAGGGAATCACCTGGCGATATTACGCGCCGGAAATCGGACGCAGTTTCGGCGGCGACTTGTGGAACGCGTTCGGCGCGATCGACGCGGTACGCCACGGACCGGAATGGTCCACCAACGTCACCTGGCCCGAAACCAACGTGTTTAAGGATATTGCCAACGACTCGCTCCCGGCCGTCACGTGGGTGATTCCGGACTTCCAAAACTCCGATCATCCCGCCGCCGCCGGAGATGGCGGGCCGTCGTGGGTGGCGCAAGTCGTGAACGCGATCGGTCAAAGCCCGGCCTGGAATTCGACGGCAATCGTCATCGTCTGGGACGATTGGGGCGGATGGTACGATCACGTCAGGCCACCCGGAAGCTACCGATTCGGGGGGCTCGGGTTCCGCGTGCCGATGATCGTGGTGTCCCCGTACGCGAAGCGCGGATATGTCATGCACGCCTCGTACGAGTTCGGCAGCATCGTGCGGCTGGTCGAAGACAATTGGAGTCTTCCGCCGCTCGGCACCACCGACGTACGCGCCGCCAGCTTCATTAACGATGCGTTCAACTTCAATCAGCCGCCGCGCGCGTTCGCTCCGATCGCCGCACCCATGTCGCGAACGTTCTTCGAGCATCAGCGACCTTCGAATAAGCCGGTCGATACCGAATAGGTTGGACGCCGGCGGGGTAGAAGGCCCTACGACCGATGGAGGCATTTACCCATGAATTTAACGACCAGCGTGCCGCGCAGCCCCAAGGACAAACTCTTAGGGCTCGTGTCGCTCAAGCGCACGATCGATAAAGCAAAGGCGTTCAACGAAGGAACCCTCGGCGAATACGATTACGACTGCCCGCACGATAAGCCGCTCTTCGAATTTCTCGGGACGGACGGGCCGGCGTTTGCGGCCCAAGTCAAGGAACTCGGCACCGACGACGCGATCGCCGATTGGCTGCGGTCGTCGTCCCTTGCGAACAAGTCGCAAGCCCAAATCGATGCATTCAATGCCGAGCGGATGCGATGGCATCCGGATCCCGGTTCGCATGGCGAAGAGTTCTTCAACGGCCTGCGCGATCGGATTGCGCCCGGACGGCCGGAGATCGCGACCTGGTTCGATCTTCTCGACGTGGACGAAGGCCGCCCCGTGCCCGAACCAACCAAAATCTCCTAGAACGTAACGCTGAAGCTATCGTTGGCGGTGTTGCAATCGGCGTCGCTGCCGGAGCTCGGCTGGCGCAAATCGAGGTGGAACCGAAGCGTCGTCGTGCCGTTGCCCGCCTCGGCCGAGCGTAGCATGAGATACGAGAACGTGTACGATTCACCGGCCCTGAGCGGAGGGATGCCTTTGGCGTCTAGCTTTTGGCCGGGCGTTTGATAGATGTCGACGAATTGCAGCACGCTCGACGCCTGCGCTGCGGAGCCGACGTTCGTCACCGTTCCGACGAGGGTGTAGCGATTCGTGCCGTTTGCTTGGACGACGCTCTTGACGGCGACCGACTGCAGGGCCGGATCGGCGCCCGAACAGGCGGCCGCAGCGGTGCCCGCGCAGAGCACGAAGCCGAGCGCCGCGAATATAGACGTACGAAGCATGCGGAAGGTCCCTTCTTTCCAGCTTTTGAGCCCGTTCTAGACTCTAACCCGAACGAGCGAAAGCGCTCGCCTGCTTATTCCTCGCGATCGAAGTAGTCGAGCGACTCCGACCGAATGGCGCGCCGCTCGGGCGAGCGCACGATCCATTTGTCGGAATCGGGATAGTAGGTCGATTCGCCGATCGGATTGTCCGCAACGACGTAGACCAAAAGATCTTCGGCGCCGTCGTTGGTGAGTTGATGCGCCCGCCCTGGTTGGAAGATGAAGGCATCGCCGGCTTTAATCGGCGTCGTGCCTCCCTCGTGGCGAACCACGCCCGTGCCGGAGATCACGTGGTAGAACTCCCATTGCACGCTGTGCGAATGGTACGGGTACGGCGTCGCCCCGGGCGGAACGCGGAGTATCTCGATGTCGAACGGATGACGTTCGAAGATATCGCTCGAGAGCGGCTTGCGGCCGAGCGCCTCGGAAACTTCTTTGCCGGCGCCTGCGAATTGGCCCTTCGGTGATTTCCACGCGAGTTCGACGATGTCGTTCGTATTGACGATGCGCATTGAGTAGGCGTTGGCGGGGGGAAGGAGCGGCCCCTACAACGGAAGCAAGCGCGGCGTGAGTAAGTCCCACCGGCCTACTGGAACCGTTGCCTTTCTGTTTACCGATATCGAAGGCAGCACCGAGCGTTGGGATCGCCATCGCGAGGCGATGCAAGATGCCTTGCGACGGCACGACCACATTCTGCGATCGGCGGTCGAAACACAAGGCGGGCACGTTTTCAAGACCATCGGCGACGCATTTTGTGCGGCGTTCTCGAGCGCTCCTCAGGCAATCGAAGGCGCGGTGGACGCCCAGCGGCGGTTGGCCGCCGAAGACTTCGAGGCCGTCGACGGTCTGCGGGTACGGATGGCGATTCACGTCGGCGAAGCCGAGGAGCGCGACGGCGACTATTTCGGCCCGACGTTGAACCGCATAGCGCGGCTGCTGGGTGCCGGTCACGGCGCGCAGGTGCTCGTCTCCGGCGCCGCCGCGGACTCCGCGGTGACGACGTTGCCGGACGGCGTCGGGCTACGCCACTTGGGAACGTTGCCGTTACGAGATTTGAAGGATCCCGAGCGGGTCTTTCAACTGACCGCTTCCGGGTTGACCTTGGAGTTCAAGGCGCTGCGCGCGCTGGAAACGCCGCCGAACAACCTGCCGCGCCAAGCGAGCAGCTTCGTCGGCCGAAACGCCGATCTCGCGCGCGTGAAAGACCTGCTCGGCACCGGGGCGCTCGTAACCGTCGTTGGAACCGGCGGGGTCGGAAAAACGCGGCTGGCGCTGGCGGCTGCAACCGACGTGCTCAACGATTTACCCGACGGAGCGTGGTTCGTCGACCTTGCGTCGCTCGTCGATCCGGCGCTGGTTCCCAGCGCAATCCTGTCGGCCTTGGGAGCCGATCAAACGACCGACGCGCCCACGCTCGGCATTCTCGTCGGCTATCTCAAAAAACGCGCGCTGCTGTTGGTACTCGACAACTGCGAGCACGTGATTGGGGAGGTAGCGCGCGTCGCCGCCGCCGTCGTGGCGGCCTGTCCCGAAGTCGGCATCCTCGCAACCAGCCGCGAAACGCTCAACGTCACCGGCGAACGCGTACATCGCCTATCGTCGCTCGACGATTCCGAGTCGGTCGCGCTTTTTGCCGAGCGCGCGCGTGCGGTACGCCCCGACTTTCGCGGGGATGCCGAAGACGTCGCCACGGTCGAAGACATTTGCCGGCGTCTCGACGGCATCGCTCTGGCGATCGAGCTGGCGGCGGCGCGAATGCGTTCCGTTTCGCTCGACGAGCTTTCCCGGAAACTGCGCCTGCGCATGTTGGGCGGCGGAGCGCGCGATCGTCAGGCGCGACAGCAAACGATGCACGCGCTGATCGACTGGAGCTACGATCTTCTGTCGGGCGACGAGCAGGGGCTATTTCGCGCCGTGGCGGTTTTCGCCGGAGGATTCACGCTCGACGCTGCGGCCGGGGTGAGTTCGGGCGAATCGCTCGACGAGTGGGGGGTGCTCGATCTGCTGACCTCGCTCAGCGATAAATCGCTCCTTCAGGCCGACGTCACGTCGTCGAATCAGCGCTACCGGCTGCTCGAACCGCTTCGCGAATACGGGCGCGAGCGGCTCGACACGGCCGGTGAGACGCCGGCGCTGATCCGGCGCCACGCCGAGTTCTTTTGCGCGTTGGCCGACCGCGCGTACGTCGAGTGGGATACGGCGCCCGCGCCGGATTGGCTCGCGCGCCTGCGACCCGAACTCGACAACTTTCGCGCGGCGCTGAAATGGGCGCTCGACGAAAAGAACGACGTCGAACTCGGCGCGCTGCTGGCGGCGAGTCTTTCCCCGATGTTCATGCGGTTGTCGTTGCTGAGCGAAGGCATCGGCTGGTGCGTGCGCGCGCTCGAATCGGGTAGTACCCTTGTGCCAACGAATGCGCGGTTGCACTATGGTCTCTCGATGCTTCAGCACAATCAAGCTCAGTATGCTGACGCTCTCAACTCCGCGCGGAACGCGGTCGACCTATACAAAACCGCTGACGACGAGCGCGGGGTCGTGCGCGCGCTGTCACAGGTGGCGCAACATCTTCCGATCGTAAATGCCTACGAAGAAGCGCTCCCGGTGGCCGAGGAAGCGCTGGAGCACGCACGCGGCTTGAGGGACGATCGTTTGTTGGCCGCGACGATGCAGCGATGCGCGCGCGTGTACAAGCCGAGCGAAATCGCCCACGCACGCCGACGCTTCGCGCAGAGCGTAGACATCTATCGTTCCTTAGACCGGGATGAAGAAACCGCACGAGCGCTCGTATGGTGGGCCAATGCCGAGGCCGATGCCGGCGAATTCAAGACGGCGGTCTCAATTTCCGAACAGGCGCTTGGCCTGGCGTCGGAGGATCTAAAGCCTTTCCTGGCGAGCAATCTTGCGAGTCTGTACGTCGCCCTTGGAGACGACCGCGCCCTGACGGCCGCTCGAGACGCGCTACAACTCGCGCTCGAACGAAAACACCCGATCGTACTTCCGCAGGCGATGCTTTGTCTAGCCGCGATGGAAAGTGACGCCGATCCCGGCAACGCCGCCATGCTTTTCGGCTACGTCGAAGCGCGATCGCGCCTTCTCGAGTGGCAGCTCGTTGGACCCGATAAATTCGTCCAACAAAAACTCGAGAACACGCTTTCGAAAATTCTTCAAGATGAAG
This sequence comes from Candidatus Tumulicola scandinaviensis, assembly GCA_003140835.1. GTDB lineage: Bacteria > Vulcanimicrobiota > Vulcanimicrobiia > Vulcanimicrobiales > Vulcanimicrobiaceae > Tumulicola > Tumulicola scandinaviensis. The sequence continues at coordinate 50,103 of PLLA01000047.1, forward strand.
AGTTGCGCTCGCGCCTCGCTATTGGAGCGGCATGGAGCGAGCAGGAAGCCATTGCAAGTGCTTCCCGGCTCTAGCAGGGGCTAACGCCGTGATTTGGCTTTGCGCCGGCACCGCCGTTCGTCGACGGTGCGACGTCCAACAGTCCTCCCCGCGGGTACGAGCAATCCTGCGTTAACGCGAACGATCCGCTCTCTCCGGTGCAGCCATGCACGGCCTGATACGTACCGTTGAGCGTGTTATTGGAGGCAGTGTACGTGGCGTCCAATGAAAACGAGCACGCGCTGCCGTTCACGTTCCCGGCTTGCGCGCCGGCGAAGGCGGCTCCGGTCGCGGTCTGCAAGGCGATCGAGTTCGACAATTGAACCGATCCGACGCTCGCAGTTACGACGCCCCCGACGACGTGCTTGTCCTGGGCGAGCGACGCGCTGGCGGATCCGGTGCCGAAAACGTTGTCGGTTAGCGTGCCGCTGTACTCACCGGAGACGTTGCGTATAGCGGCTTGCCCAAATGGAGCAACCGGTGTCTGCGGTGCGGCGCCTCCGCCGGGCGTTCCTGAATTCGAATTGCCTGCACAGGCGGTCAGGGCAAGCGCGCCGAGCAATACTGCTGCGACGCCATGAATGACATGCGATTGTGCGCGTCTCATATGGACACCTCCAGCCTCATCCGTTCGCTGCCCGCACGCGTTACTCCCCGGCCGGGCAAGCGCCGGGGACGAGCTACGCCGGGCTCTTAGCTTCGGCCGGCACGGCCGCACGTTCGGCGATGGCGCTTACGTCGTAGCCGAAGCGTTTCGCAACGCCGTCGGTTACCTCGACGATATCGGCGAGTTCGCTCGCATCGAACTTGGGGCGATAGTAGTCTGGAAGCGAGAGTTTCTCGGTGTATGCCGCGCGCGTGGCGGCAAACGGTTCGGCCGGAAGTTCCGTGTGCCGCACGATTCTGTCTATAGTCTCCGCCGAGTCTCCGCACAGATCTTCGTAGCGCACGATGCAAACGGCTTTTGCCAGGCCGGGATCCGACTCGAGCTGTTTCAATACGAAGTCGTACATGTACGACCAATAGCGCGCGCGGGCGCGCACCGTGCGACCGGAGTCGCGGAGCTGGTGGATTTCTCTCAAGACGGCAGGATCGCCGACGTTGGCCATGATTTGCCGCGACCCGAACTCGTGATGCCCGGTCATTTCGATGATTTCGATCTGCCGCGGATCGTCGCGATCGAGTTCGTCCCAAATGCGGTCTTGCTTGAGCAGCGACGCGACGTGGTCGATCGGATTGCGCACGTACAGCAAGAAGCGGGCGTCGGGAAATATCTTGCGCAAGTACCGCATCCGGATGACGCACATGATGGCTTTACTCGCGTACCGCGGGCGGCCGCGCGACAGGAGCAGTTTTTGCAGATGCTCTTTATAGAAGCGTTCGAACGCCGGATTCGACGTATTCGCGTCGAGCACGCTGACCTGGGTTTCGTCGTGAATGTACGGGAAGAATCGTTCCCAAAGAATTTCTTCGCCCATTTCGGCGCTGTCGCGCGTCACTTGGATCCGGTCGCGGTGAATGCGCGGAACCGGCTTGCGCATCGCGTCGACCGGGATCTTCGGGAACAGCCAGTTCCAAGCGTACGGCGCGTACGGCATTAAGAAGTCGGCGTACTTGTGCGTCGTAACGTCCGGGTGCTCGCTCAACATCTGCAGCGAGATCGTCGTCCCCGCGCGCGGTAATCCGCATATGTACACGGGCCGGTCGACCCGAACGTCTGCCAGGCGGCGCGCTAGGACGCGCGATTCGAGATTGCCGAGGCCGACGAAGAGCGGAGCGCCGGCGTGTACGCCGCGGACCGCCCAGTAGAAACCGGCCGGTACGCTGAAGCGCTGGTTCGGCGCTGGGGGTTGAGGAGCTGACATGGTTGTCTCAGGTTCTCGAACCCCGTCGATTTTCCGGCTAAGCGAGCGTCGCCCTCAAACTTTTTCGAAGAGGGCGCCGATGACCGTCAGCCCCGGTCCGAAGGCCATCGATATAACCTTGCTTCCGACCGGGATGTCGTCCGACGCAACGATTTGCTCCCAGATATGCGGGGCGGTGGCCGATGCCATGTTTCCGTTCTCGAAAAGGACCTTGCGGCTGAGCGCGATCTGCGACTCTTCGATGCCGAGACGGTTGCGGATTTGGTTGAGGATTGCCGGGCCGCCGGGATGGATTGCGAAGACCATCTGCGACTTTTCTCGTTCGAAATCGACGCCGGCCTGGGCCGAGACCGATTTCACGAAGTCGGCGATCGAGTCGCGAATCAAGAACGGCACCTTTTTCGAAAGGGACATGTCGAACTGAAGCGGTCCCGGGCGCAGGGTCATTTCGGGAAGCGAATCGGGCAGAATGCGCTCTTCGAAAGCGAGTACCCGCAAGCCGCGCGTGCCGCGCTTGGCGAATTCGGCCTGCGGATAGGCCGAGTACTTGATGAACCCGTCGGCAAAGAGCGTCGACGTTACGAATGCATCCGGCGTCTCACCCAATAAATCGAAGTGCAGCGAAAGAAACTCGGTGTGCACGATATCGACGCGCTTTTGCGGCGTCGGTAACGACGAATATGACGAGCCCACCAATCCGAGGGCGGTCCGAATGGCCGGAAACGCGCCGTAACATCCCATGTGATACGAGTGCGTTACCGCCGTACCGAGCCATCCGCGATGCGAGAGGTACATCTGCACCGGGCTCGGCGACACGTAGCCGGAACAGGTGACGTGAACGATGCCGTCCGGCGGAGTGTTCGCATCGTCGTAGATCTTTTCGAGAACCGCGAACGCGGTGTTTTCGAACAAGCTCATCCGAGAGTCGAGCGGCTCTCCGGTCGGCACGCGAAGATCGCCGTGCACCTTCTTCGATCCGGTAGCTTCCGGGTCGCGGACGACGAACTCGGAGTTGAGGACGCCGACTTGGCGTCGAGCGATATGTTCGGCCGACGCTCCGAATCGCGCCATGCGTTCTTGAATCGCGTGAAACAGTTCGAGTTGCGCGCGCTCGTCGGTCAGTCCACGCTTCGCGCTTTGCGCTATCGTCATGAAGTGGATTTGGATTTGCTTGAGCTCGTCTTGCGGGCACAAGGGCGACATTGAAACGCGCTGAAAATCCGCCAAGACGACCGGCACCGAACGTGGCGCGCCGCTTTGTTCGATCGTACCCGCTTCGTTGGCGACGCTGCGCGGTTGTACCGAGCTCGGAAACGTGCTCGTAGGAGTCATGACCCCGATAGCTTGGCTTTCCGAGCTCTCCGAGCCTGCTATTAACGGTGTAATACGCTGCATTCCGGCGCTCTGTAACCGTAGTCATCGCCGCAGGGGTGATTGCGGTTACCTTCGCGGCCTGGTTCGGATTGGGTGCCGGGCGTTAGGTCGAACGCTTAGCGTTCGTCGACGGGCTCGTGAGACGGGGCTTGATGTTCGAAGAACGATTGCGGAAGGTCCGCCTTGATGGGTACGAACGCACGCGGCGGTTGGTTGAAATCGAACATGTCGTCGATGCTGGCCGCACGCACGTCGGTCGCACCGAGCCGCCCGAGCCTCCAGTTGTGTTCGACGAAGCGCACGATGCTCCCGAACTCGTACTGCGTGTGCGATACGTACCCGACGCTCTTCGCGTACGGCGAAATGGCGATCATCGGTACGCGAAAGCCGAGGCCTTGATAGTCGAGCTGCGGCGGCGCGACGTGATCGTAATACCCGCCCCAATCGTCCCAAACGACGATGATGACGGTCGTCGGCCACGCGTAGCTCTCACCGATCGCGTTGACGACGGACGCGACCCACGACGGACCGTAGTCGTGCGCCGCTGCATGGTCCGAGTTCGGCGCACTCGGGATCACCCACGACACGGCGGGCAGACGATGCGCGGAAATATCTTTGAAGATCGTCGTCTCGGGGGAAACGTCGTCGTGCTTCCAATCACGGCTGTGACGGACCGCATCGATCGCGTCGAAGGCGTTCCAAAGAAAACCGCTGCTTCCCTTAACCCAGAGCGGCGGCGTGTAGTATCTCCACGATACGCCGGCGGGATCGAGCAAATCCGCGAGCGTCGGGTACGTCAAACACGGGAACGGCCCTTGATTGTAAAAATAACCCTGCGGCGTAATGTAGGATGTGACCGTGCCCGGCGGAGCGTCGCACCCCCACGGCCCTTGCGACGGAAAGTCGATTAGGCTTTCCGACGGAGCAAATTGCGTGCCGGCGGCAATCAGGTCTTGATGGGCAGTAAAGCTGCCACTGCCTTGCGTCTGGAACATGTGGTCGGCAAGCGCGTAGTTTTGCGCCATCTCCCAATAGGGCCGGATCTGCGCGGGATCGACGTAACGAAGCGGATATTTGCCTGCCGGGCCGTCGCCGCCGCTCGAGCCGAAACCGATCTGGTCGAACCCGTCCATTTTGCCGCCGTCGTACTCGGTTTCGAATCCCATGTGCGTATGATTGAGTTCTTTGCTCGCCAGCGGACCTTTGATCAGTGCAAACATCCGGCCGTCGTGCAACAGCCCTTTGGTTGCGCCGTCGGCTCCCGGATACTTCGCGAAGAGATTGTCGAAGCTGCGGTTCTCCTGGATTATGATAACGACGTGAGCGATCTTTTGAAGATTCGGTTCCGGCGACGTTGCCGGAATCGCTGAGACGGCGGGATAACCCATTCGAGAAACGCCGCCCGGGCTCGAACATCCGACAGCCGTCAGCAGGCTCAGCGAAACGAGGCACCAGACCGCTTGCTTCACCGCGCTCATTCGGTGTCGACCGGCAAGTACGAGGGCTTCCGGCGCAGGAAGTCCGCGCACGTACGGCTCGTCGGTATCGCCCTAAACTGCCGCGGACTTTGGTTGAAGCGGAAGATACTGCCGATCGAGGCCGCGCGTACGTCCGTCGTGCCTAGCGAACCGAGTTCGAACGTCTGCTCGGCGAACTTCAAAATGCTTCCGAACTCGAACTGCGCGTGCGAAATCGCACCTTGACCGACGTACGGTGAAACCACGAGGGCCGGAACGCGAAATCCCAACTGACCCGAGCCGTATTGTTTCGGCGCGACGTGATCGAAGAAACCGCCCCAGTCGTCCCACACAATGACGATCGCCGTCGAGTTCCAGTAGGCGCTCTGCCCGATCTTGTTGACGACCGCCGCGATCCAATCCGGTCCGTCGTCGGCCTCGAGCCCGTTCCGCGGATGATCTGAGTCGACTTGATCCGGGACGACCCATGAAAACGCCGGCAGAGCGTTGTTGTCGACGTCGCTGCAAATCGCAGTTTCGGGCGTTACAATATTGGTACTCCACTCGGGGCCTTGGCGCACCGACTTTATAACGGCAAAAGCGTTCCACAGGGCTCCCGCCCCGCCGGTCTTGGGGGTGTACGGCGGGACGTAGTATTTCCAAGGAACGTGTTTGGCATCGAGCAAATCGCGCAGCGTCCCGTTGGGGTAATCGAGGCACGGGAACGGGCCTTGGTTGAACTTATAGACGTCATTTACGGTGATCAGCGAAGTGACCGCACCGGAGGGAGCGTCGCATCCCCAGTCCGTCCATTCGTTCGGATAGTCGATCAGGCTGTTGGTGGCGTCGATCGCCGTCGCTCCGGCGATCAGATCTTGGTGCGCGGTGAAACTGCCGCTGCCTTGCGTTTGAAACATGTGGTCGAGCAAGGCATACTGCTGCGCGATCGTCCAATACGCTTGAATCTGATTTGGATCGACGTATTGATAGGCATACGTGCCGGCCGGATTATTACCGTTGATCTTGGCCTTGTCGAAGCCGTCCATCTTGCATGCGCCGGCCTGCATATCGCACTCGGCGAGAAACGTCGACCAGTCGTGATTGACGTCCTTAACGGCGAGCGAGTGCTTTACGAGCGCGATCTTCTTGCCCTTCGAGGTGTAACCGTAGGTCGCACCGTCGGCCCCCGGAAAAGTGGCAAACAGATTGTCGAAACTGCGGTTCTCTTGGATCAATACCACGATGTGCTTGATGTATTTGGTGCTGATCGCGTTGGGGGCAACGGCGGCCACAGCCGGACCCCGAGCGGGCCCGAACGCCGGATCGGAATTGCCCGAACACGCGGCGAGCATAAATGCCGCGCCAATCGTCGCGTATGCCAGGGCGCGCAAAATCACCGTCGGCTCCTTTTCGGCACTCCGGAAAATATGGTTGGGTTTCACGCTTTCCCTTTCGGCTGGCAAAGAAGGAAGCCCAGCCCGGACGCCGCCATTCTAGGTTTATGACGAAAGTTATGAATCATGGCTGAGGCCGGCTACTTGCTGTTCGACGTTTTCACCGACCGGGCGTTTGCAGGCAATCCACTAGCGGTCTTTCCCGAAATCACCTTGAGCGACGCGGCGATGCAACGGGTCGCCCGCGAAATGAATCTTTCGGAAACCGTATTCGTGGTGCGCGGCGACCGGGGTGCGGCCGCCGCCTTGCGCATCTTCACGCCCGGGCGAGAAGTTCAGTTCGCTGGGCACCCGACGGTCGGTACGGCGATCGCGCTGGTCGATCACCTTGGTTGGATCCGCCCCGACCAAGCCTCGTTCGTCATGCGTCTGGGCATCGGCGACATTCCCATCGCCATCGATCGGGGAGAGCAAACGACCGCATGGCTAACGACGCCGCCGGTGTCGTTCGGGCGTGAGATCGCGCGCGAGGACGCCGCCTCGATACTCGGAGTCGGCGTGGCCGATGTTCGCGGCGACCTGCCGGCACAACTCGGCGGGGCCGGAAATCCGTTTCTGTACGTTCCCTTGGCGAGCAAAGCGGCCGTCGATCGAGCGGTGTTGGACGTTTCGGCGGTCCGCGAACAACTCGGTTGGAACGACATCAACGGCATCTACTTTTTCGCGCAGACCGACGACGGGGCGTACGCTCGAATGTTCGCGCCAATGTCCGGCATCTCCGAGGATCCGGCTACCGGCAGCGCCACCGGGCCGCTCTATGCATACCTTGCAAAGTGTGGGGCGCTCGCGCGCAAGGAACGCTTCGTGAGCGAACAAGGGGTCGCTATGGGGCGCCCATCGGTGTTGCACGTTCGCATCCGGTGGAACGATGACGGTCCCGAGGCGATCGAAGTCGGCGGCACGGCCGTATTCGTCGGAGAAGGCCGCTTGCGCATGCCCGACGAGTCGGTGAATGCCGGTCCTTCGCCCCACGCCTGAAAATCTCGATCGAGCGGCCGCCGCGCTGCGCGCCGGCGGCGTCGTAGCGATTCCAACCGAAACCGTCTACGGGCTCGCCGCGAACGCATTCGATGCGCGAGCGGTCGCGCGCATCTTCGAAATCAAACGGCGTCCCACTTTCGACCCCTTGATCGTGCACGTACTCGACGAGGCGATGCTCGCGCGCGTCGTAGCGTGCGTGCCGCCCGCAGCGCGGGCGCTGATCGAACGTTTTTGGCCGGGACCGCTGACGTTGGTCCTTCGCAAGCAGCCATCGGTACCCGAGCTGGTGACCTCGGGTTTGCCGACGGTCGCCGTTCGGATGCCGTCGCACCCCGTCGCGCGGTCGATCCTCGAACGTACCGGCACGCCGCTGGCAGCGCCCAGTGCCAACCTTTTCGGACGCCTGAGCCCCACTCGTGCCGAGCACGTCGAACGCGCGCTAGGCCACCATATCGACTTCATCCTCGACGGCGGTCCCGCCGAGTTCGGCCTCGAGTCGACCATCGTAACGCTCAAGCCGGCTCCGGCAGTGCTGCGGCCGGGTTCGATTACGATCGAGGAGATCGAGCAGGTTACCGGTCCACTCCCCGCCGAGCAATCGGACGCGAACCATCCGGTTATGCCGGGTGGGTTGCCGCAGCATTACGCCCCCGCTACGCCGATCCGGCTGGTTCGTGCGGAAACCGTTCCGTCCGCAGAGCGCGAGCGAGCCGGCTTCATCGCGCTGTCGCAGCGTGCCGAGGGTTACGCGCAGGCACGGCAGCTTTCGAATCGGGGCGACCTCCGTGAGGCGGCCGCGCGGCTATTCGAGACCCTTCACGAGCTCGACGATCTCGGGCTGGAGCGCATCGACGTCGAGCCGCTGCCGGAGCGGGGGCTCGGAATCGCCATCATGGACCGGTTGCGACGCGCCTCGAACGTTGAGTTTTGAAACGAACGAGGTATCTCGCGCGTTTCGCCGGTAGAGAAGGACATAATGCCGATGTCTGTTGGATCGCGCGCTCGTTTCGCGCTTGTAACCCTTGCGGTTTTTTGTTTGGGCGCGTCGCCCGCGCCGGCGCTTCCGTCGGCCGTGGCGGCCGACGTCCACGAGAGCTACCGGCTCTTGACGGCGAGCGCATACCACCCGGTGAGCCCGCAGGTGTTGCTGGCGGCCGCGAGCGATGCGCTAGCGGAACAGGCGCGCAAGCAAGGCGTCACGATTACCCCTCCCGTTTTGCGCGTCGAGGCGGACGACGACGCTACCGTGAACGACCTGGATGCGGCGATTGCGTCGGCAGCCGCGGCGAGCCACGGAACGGCGACCGATTTTGCGTACGCCGCAATTTCGGCGATGACCAAATCCGTCGGCGATCGGTATACCCAGTTCTTCACCCCCGACGAGTTCAAACAGTTTAACGAAGCGCTCGATCCCGAACGCATCAGCGGGATCGGCGTGATGATCGAACCCGATCCGGTCACCGGCGACGTTCGCCTAACGTACGTCGTTCCCGAGACCCCGGCCGACCGTGCCGGCCTGCGCGCCGGTGACGTGTTGACCGCGATCGATACCACGCCGACGAGAGGCTTAACCGTGGAGGCGGCCAGCAAACTCTTGCGCGGCCGCGCCGGAACGACCGTCGCTGTGACCGTCATGCGCTCGGGCGTGGCGGACGCCGCCTACACGATCCGCCGCGAAGAAGTGCAGCCGCCGACCGTGGTTTTCAAAATGCTGCCCGGCAACATCGGCTACGTGTACGTCATGGCATTCGGTAAGGCCACGCCGGCGGAATTCGATACCGCCATCGGACGGCTGAAGGATCAAGATGCGAAAGCGCTGGTCCTCGACCTTCGCAACGACGGCGGCGGCTACGTCGATTCGGCGCTCCTCATCAGCCGGCGATTCATCGCCAATAAGGCGCTGCTCACCGTCGAGGAACGCGGCGAGCACGCAACGACGATCGACGCCGCCAACGAAACGTCGGTGTCGCTTCCGGTCACGGTGCTCGTCAACCAATACACGGCATCGGCATCCGAGATTACGGCCGGCGCGTTGCAAGACGACGGCGTCGGGACCTTGGTCGGTATCAAGACGTTCGGCAAGGGTGTGATGCAGACGTTGACGCCGCTGCCCGACGGCGCGGCCATTAAGATCACGACCGCGCACTATCTCACGCCGCGTCGCCGCGACATCAACCTGCGGGGCATCGAGCCGGATCTCCGTGTCGACGAGAACAAGGAAGCCCGCTACGGGGATATCGATCGCGACGCTCAGTTGCGCGCCGCGCTCGCGTTTCTCGAGAAGAAGATCGCGCAGGCAAAGCCGCTCTAGGCAGCGCCGAAGGACGGGCGATTAGCTCAGCTGGGAGAGCGCCTCCCTTACAAGGAGGATGTCGGCGGTTCGAGCCCGTCATCGCCCACCATAGTTTAGCCTTATTTTACTGAATGCTTTGACCGAGCGGCCGTTTCGGTTCTCTCGAGGCTACAACCTAAAGTACAACCTATTTCGAAATCCGCTTGGGCGCGAGCAGGGCGTCGATGTCCCTCGCTGCTTGTTTGCCTAGCTCCGGGACGTAGTGTGAGTAGAGCGCCATAGTGAGCCGCGGGTCCGCGTGCCCGAGCCTCGCAGCCACGGTCTTGGGAGACGTGCCGGCGACGAGCGACATCGTCGCGGAGGTATGCCTTAAGCCGTGCGGAGTCAGGCCCTTGATCCTGGCCTTTTTAGCGATCGGGTCCAGACTGTCGCGGCGAAGGTTGCTTCGCCCAGGGTGAGTACCGATGGGCGTTACGAAAACGAAATCGGTGTCCAGTCGCTCCTTCGATGCGGCCTGTTTTCGGCGTCGCAGGGCCTCAGCTGCGATAACCCCGATGTCGATGGACCGGCGAGAACCCTTCGTCTTGGTTTGCGCGACCTCAGACCGACCGCCGACCTCGACCACGGCCTGTCGGATTGTCACGGTTCGGGCCCTCAAGTCGACGTCGGTCCATTCGAGACCGAGCGTTTCTCCCAGGCGCGTCCCGGCCGTCAGCATCAAGATCCAGGCAGCTTCATAGCGATCGTCTCGACACGCCTTGATAAATGCGCGCGCCTCGGAGGCCGACAATGCACGGCGTTCCTGCGGTGTGTGACGCGGTGCTCCAACAAGTGAAAACGGGTTGGCCTTCCTATAGCGGCCCTCTTTGATGGCCACATTGAAAGCGCGCGTCATCGCGACACTTAACTTGTGAACTGCAGCTCCGCCGATACCTTTGGCGTCGAGTTCAGCGTACAAGCCCCTGACATGATCGACATCGAACTTCTCGAGCTGCACGCTGCCGAGGAGTTGTTGTGCATGAAGGCGCCACGCGCCCTTATATGAGAAGTAAGTATTGGGACGCAGCTGCAGCCTGACGTCCTCGAGCCACTTTTCAACCCATTCCCCGACTGTGCCAACAGCGCGAGGAGCAATCGATCCGCCGCCGGCGGCGCGCAAGTCCGTAATCTTGCGCATCAGTTCCGACTTGGTTTTTGCATAGAGAAAGCGACGCTTGCGTTTACCGTCGCTTCCTTGGGGTAACTCGATTGCATATGCCCAGAGGCCCGTACTCTTGTGGCGGACGATGCTGCCCTCGCCTTTAGCTCGCCGCTTGTTTCCCATGTAACTAACGTTCAGACTTCCGCCGGTAATGTTCCCGATAGCTTGTTTTTTAGCGACTGATACTTCTCGAAGTCAGGCCAATGTTCGTCGCCGTGAAGGCGCTTAAGCATCTCGATAACAGGCATACGCTTTTCATAGAAGAACGCTGAGAGAACGTTTTCGACGGCAAGCCATTCGTGCCAGGTTACACCCGTTAGATGTAGGATCTTCCAAACGCGAAGCAGGATGTCTTCCTGATCCAATAACGAGGGCCGTTTCTTACTAATCCTTGAAAGCAAGTCGAATCGCGGCTTCAATATGCTTCCTACCGTTAACCACTTTTCGAGGAGTTCTTTTCGGTCCTCATCCAGGCTCATCATGAGTACTAACGGAAAACCCGGCTCTCGATCCCAATAGGGTCGACGCATTGCGCGTGAGCGGCACAGCTCTAGCTCTGCGGTCCAGAAGCACTCCATACGTAGCTGCGGATCCGCTCGTAACAGTCGAACGGCTTCGGAAATTGCGCCGTCATCGAAAAGCGGTTCGACTGTCCGCGGTTTCAAATATTGATCGATGGAGCTCCAATCCGGTCCTTCGTAGCTGAGGCTCATCGCGCTTCTCACGGGCTCCAAAAATAGGTCAACGTAGCGATCGCCCATAGCGAGAATCTTGGCGTAGACGAGCGCGACTTTTAGGGTTAGACGCTTGGTCTCAAAGTGGGCCTTCACGTTGCGGCTGGTAACGTGGCCACCGGAGGCCTCCGCGTAGCGCCTAGCAAGTTCCCCTTGTGAAATTCGCCGATGGGTAGAAATGAGCGCAACTTCAGTCATGAGGGGGTTGCCGGCCACACCTGGCTCCGCATAGCGCTTCAGGCTGGATTCTCGAGCCAAATTTAGCAACCTTTCTAGTCCTAGAACTTGCTAAAACGGTGCTTTAGGCTAGAGCCATGGGAATTCCCCTTTCGCCCAAGAGCGAACAGCGTGGGCGCAAGCCGCCTCGTGAGGCCATCGAGCGTCGAGCACTGAGCGTCATCGAATCAGCTCAGACCCTCGGAATCCATCGGAACTCCGTGTACCGACTCATCGAGGCTGGGTTGCTCCGCTATGTCAGATTGGCCGGCGGCGAGATCCGCGTTCCTGTGGCGGCGATCGACGAGTACCTCGCTGGCGGCAAGACGGCCTAGAGCTTGTCCTACCGCGGCTTACCAGCTGCCGTCGGTCTCGATCGCGATGTGTTTGGTGTGCCACCACCGACGCAGCTTTCGACCTTCGAGCCAACTCGTTTCTTTCGCGTAAGATCGCAGTCAACCGATAAGCCGACTGTTCCACCCATTCATGTATGGCACGAGCCGTCGGAGGTTCCGTTCCCCATCCTCAAGCGGCTGCGGCGCACGAAGGATGCTCCGCCCGGTCCAAAGCCGCGCAAGTGCTCCGACTGCGGAGCGAGGGGTGTCAAACTCTATCGCGGATGGAAGGGAGGCGCCTGGTGCGATGCGTGCGCCACCCATCCGACAATCCCCAGGGACGCGGCTGAGGGTGTCGAGCCTGAATATGTTCTCTGGCGGGCGAGCGGAAACGCAAAGCGTGGTGAGGGAATCGGCTACGACGGGGCATTATTGCCGGCCGAGTCGTCACGCCCCAAACCGCGTTGGTTTAAGGCGCCGTCGAAGAAGCGGGAAGTTGGTTTCGGTGTCTCGTCGATTGTAAATCGTGCTGACCTCTTGCTTATTATCCGACGCATCGCCCACGAAAATGGCGGACGCTGCTTCGGACGCGCCAGCGGGCAACTCGGCGACGGGCTGGCGCTTCAGTATCAACACGGAATCTATCGTCGCCAGGCGCAGCACGATCTGTTCAATACTGGCGACGTGCTGACAAATAACAAGGGTGTCCGTCTCAGCGAACGGATCGACAGATACGTACCGAAACTCGAGATCACCGAAGCCATCGGCTATGTTCCGCCCGAGCATCGCATCGTCGATCCGAACGCGGAGTCTATAGCCTTAAAGGCCGAGCTCATCGATGAGAATGATCGGAAGCTAAAATCACTCCTCGACGACCTTTCCGACCGGATTTTCACGGCCGGCAACACTTCTGATCGGGTCTTCGTCGAACGGCCCAAGTGGATACCGGCGGCATTTGCTCCGCTTGAGGGCAGCGCAAAACACTGGGCGCTGGCGTGGTCCGGCATCCATATGCGTAAGCGCTGGCCACAGATCGACTTCGAAAAAATGGACTGTGAGCGGTCGACGCGTCATGCCGAGATATTCCGCGGCGTACGCGATTGGAACCGTGCACGCCGTATCACCGAAGCCGAACGCGAGCGGATACTTGCGAGTTTACCGGACTGCGCACCCCCTCTTGAGCCGAAGCAAATCGTCGCGTATCTCGCTGCGTGCGTCGATGAACCGCCGGAATGCGAGCAATGCTCGCGACCGATCGACATGAAGCAGGTGGAACGTGCGGTTCGCAGCACGCATGGTCGCTTTACGGCGCGATTCTGTGGCGCGGAGCAATGCCAACGAGCCGCCGATGCTCAGCGTAAAGCATTGGACCGGCGAAAGGAAAAGATCGCGGAGGCTCAGGGCTTTAGTGTGTGGCTCGGGAGAGACTTCGCCGTATTCGGCGCCCTGGCGTTTGCACGCAATCTCAGTGTATGGCGGCAGTCGTTTATCCCGTCCAGTGAAGTTGCAGATCGTAAGGATTGGCTTGAGACTTGGCGGGCTGAAGCGGAGCGTTACTCAGAGCACCGTCTGGCTGCCAACATGCACACGCCGCGCGTCCGAGTGCACAACAAAGCAAAGTGGGAAGAAGAGCACAACGGCTCCGGCGATCCGTGGCATCAGCCCAATCAGAACCGGCACTCAAACAACCCCCGGACATACTTTTACAACAATTATATGGGAAGGGACTCGTCCTCCCGCGAGGAGTGCGAGTTTCGCGCGCCCCCTTTTTTGCCACATGAATCACGAATTGTACCCACTGAAATCACGGAGGCTCTACCATGACTCATTTGCGTCAGCTTCGCCAAGAACGTGGACTCACGCAGCGTGAAGTGGCTGCGCGAGCCGGAATTGACATCCAGAGGATCAGCTCCGCCGAACGGTCGCCGGACCCAAAACGCATTTCGATTGGCACCGCGCTTCCGCTAGCGCGCGCGCTCGGCATCGAACCGAGTGAGATTCTTAACACCTAGCCAGCCGTCTGACCAAAAGAAAAACCCCGCTTGCAGGCGGGGCGGAGAATCACATGTCTGAAACGACCTTACCATACGGCGGCTGCCGCACGCAACTGTTCGCGGGGACGCTTACATGACGGCCGCAGTCATGAGATCGGCTCGTGCCGATTTCGACGCTCTCCCAGACGAAATCAAGGCGATGCGGCGCTGGGTGCTCTGGGATGCCGTCGAACGCGAGGGCAGAATCACCAAGAAACCACGCCAGTCAACGGCCGACCCGAATTCGTGGTTGAGCTTCGATCACGCGTATGGTGCGTGGCTCCTCGAGGGCGCGACCGGAATCGGTTTCGTGATCGGCAACGGCGTCATTGGCATCGACATCGACGGCTGCCTCAACGCCACCGGTAAGCTCCACGAAGTCGCCCACGACGCGCTCAAGCTAAATAGCTATGCCGAGACGTCGCCGAGCGGGCGCGGGATCCATATCTTGATGTACGGCACGATCGAGCGATCGCGCAAGGTGGGCAAGCGGGGCGATCGGCCAGGCATCGAGATCTACGACGGACGGGAAGGTTCTGCGAGGTTCTTTGCGTGCACCGGCCGGCGTCTTAGCCGATCGACGAGCTTGGAGCGGGGCGAAGGCGCTCAACGCGCGCTCGACGATTTCGTTGCGACGTGGCTACCGATCGAGCCGTCGAGACCAGCTTTACAGGTCGTTCCTGCGGCAACAGCGATCGTCCCACCCGATAGCAACCGCCTGAACGACGACGCCGTGCTCGACGCGATGTTCGGCGCCAAGGACGGCGCCAAGTGGAAAGCCGTCTTCAACGGCGACATTTCACAATATGCGTCGCGCTCCGAAGCCGACCTGGGCTTGTGCCGCAAGCTGAGATTCTATTGTCAAGCCGATGCAGCGCAGGTCGACGGGCTGTTCCGACGGTCTCGGCTGATGCGGACGAAGTGGGACGAACGCCACGGCGTTTCAACTTACGGACAGCTCACGATCAAAAAGGCGCTGGCCGCGGGTGGCCACGTTTGGACTCCTCGCGCTCAAGAAGTGCCGACTGGTCAGAGCGACTGGGTGCGCGAGGCCAGGGCGCACTTTCCAGCTTGGTGGGTGGTCCGATTACAAGGCTGCGGTGAACTGGCGTGTCGCGTCCTAGCGACCATAGCGAGCTTCACGAATGCGAAGACGGGTGAAGCGTTTCCATCGATCGAGACCATCGCCAGACGCTGCAATGTCTCGCCTCGACGCGTCAAGGCCGCCATCGCCACTCTGAGGGACGCTGGACTTATAACGAGCGAGGTACGCGCCCGTCAGTCGAGCCTTTACCGGGTAGCAAGAAGGGTGCCGGAAGTCATCACCCCTTATGCTGTCGCCGATAAAGCATCAAGGGTGACGGATCTTGAGCAAGATGGGTGCCCCCACCACGGTACGGTAACTGACAAGGAACTAATTATAAACACAGGGGGAGA
>PLLA01000080.1 GCA_003140835.1 Candidatus Tumulicola scandinaviensis
AGGCCATCCAGTGGGCCAACGAAGCGACGCTTCCCATCCAGGTCCACACTGTCGTCAGCCGCCTCAACATCGCCGACCTCGACAACCTCTCCACCTTCCTCACCCTGAAGCAAATCGTCATGTGGAGCTTCTTCTTCCTCGTCCCCGTCGGCCGCGGCAAAACCGACGACCTGCTCACCGGCCAGGAATTCGAAGACGTCTTCGCCAAAATGTGGGACCTTACCAAGCGCGTCCCCTTCGCCATCAAAACCACTGAGGCCATGCACTACCGCCGCTACCTCATTCAGCAGCGCATGAAAGAAAATCTCCCCACCACCGGCGTGCACGATGACGCCGGCGCGCGCCCCACCTCGCATCCCGGCTGGACCGTCCGCCACGGACACCCAGGCCAGGGCTCCGAAGACAAGGCCGTCGGCTGGGCCACTAAGCGCGTCAATGACGGACGCGGCTTCGTCTTCATCTCCCACATCGGCAAGGTCTATCCCAGCGGCTTCCTGCCCATCGAAGGCGGCGACCTGCACACTGACACGCTTGCCCACATTTACCAGGAGTCGCCCATCTTCATGAAGCTGCGCGACTCGAACCAGCTCCACGGCAAATGCGGCGCCTGCGAATTCCGCAACATCTGCGGCGGATCGCGCGCCCGCGCCTACGCAGTCACTGGCGACGTCATGGCCGAGGAGCCGTGCTGCATTTATCAGCCGCGCGGTTATCACCCCGACCCCAACGATAAAGACGCTTCCCCTGCATGCGCCGCCCATGATCTCATTCAGCTAGAGGTCGCCCATTCGTGAGTCGGGACGTCATCCTGAGCGGAGCGCCGGGGGCGCGCAATCGAAGAATCGCCATCATCGGCGGAGGCATCGCGGGCATGAGCGCCGCCTGGACCCTCGAGAAAGCCCGTCGCGCCGGCCAGCCAATCGAATACTCCCTTTATGAAGCAGCCGGACGTCTCGGCGGCGTCATCAACTCCGAGATTGTCGATGGCTGCGTCGTCGAAGGTGGGCCCGATTCCTTTCTCACCGAGAAACCCGCCGCCGCTGCGCTCTGCCGCGAACTGGGCATCGCCGACCAGCTTCTCCCTTCTAACGACCGCGAACGCAAAACCTACATCGTTGTGAAGAACCGCCTCGTCCCTTTGCCCGACGGCTTGATGTTCATGATCCCGACCAAACTTCTCCCAACGGCCTTCACGCGCCTCTTCTCCTGGTCCACCAAACTGCGCATGGCGCGCGAATATCTCTTTCCGCCCGAGCCCGGCACCGAAGATGAATCCGTCGCCGACATGACCCGCCGCCACTTCGGCCAGGAAACCGTCGACCGTCTCGTCTCGCCGCTGCTCTCCGGCGTTTACGGCGGCGACGCCTCGCAGCTCAGCGTGCGCGCCGTTCTCCCACGGATGGTCGCGATGGAGCAATCGCACCGCAGCCTCACCCGTGCCATGCTCGCCGCGCGCAAGACCGCGGCTCCGCCATCGCCCTCCGGCAGAAAGCCCGGCTCTCCCCGTTCTCTCTTCACCACGCTCCGCGGCGGCATGAAGCTCATGGTCGACGGCGTCGCTGCGGAACTCGCTCCCGGCTCCGTTCACCTCAGCACGCCCGTCCAGGCTCTCCACCACAACAGCGACGATTGTCCCGACCCCAAGCCTCCCGACTGCCGCTACACCTGCGGCTGGTGCCTCGAAACCTCCTTTGGCGTGGAAAGATTCGACGGCATCATCCTCGCCCTGCCCGCCTGGGCCGCGGCCGGCCTTCTGCGTCGCGTCGATCGCCTCCTCAGCAGTCTCCTCTCCGAGATCGCCTACAGCTCCTCCATCACCGTCACCCTGGGCTACAACAGCGCCGACCTCCGCAGCCTCCCGCCTGGATTCGGCTACCTCGTCCCGCCCACCGAACACCGCAGCATGCTCGCCTGCACCTTCGTCCACGCGAAATTCGCCGGCCGCACGCCGCCGGACAAAGGCGTTCTCCGCTGCTTCCTCGGCGGCTCCGGCAACGACCATCTCCTCGACGAAAGCGACGCGCGCCTCACCAGCGTCGTCCTGAAAGATCTGTCCGAGATCCTCGGCCTCGACGCGAAGCCCACCTTCGTCCGCATCGCGCGCTCGCGCCATGCCATGGCCCAGTACGGTGTCGGCCATATCGAGCGCATCCAGGCCATTCGCGACAACGTTGCCGCGCTGCCTGGCTTCGCTCTCGCCGGCAATGCCTACGAAGGCATCGGCGTGCCCGACTGCATTCGCACAGGCCAGCAAGCTGCCGAAGCCGTCCTTCACTCCCTCAAAGAACAGCCGGCACCCGCCACGGTCTAGTGCCCCGCAGGCTCCGATTCAGATCCGCTGTTCCGCCACGCCCTCGCCCCGCCGCGACAGGCTGCGCAGCAGCATAAGAAACCCCACCAGCGCAATCGCGTTCAGCACAATCTTCCCGATCAGATCCATCCGCAGCCACGTGTCACTGCCATCAAATCCCGCCACCATGCACACCAGCGTCGCCGCAAAGGCCAGCGCCCATCGGTGCAAATCGCTCCATTGCGGAGACGACGTCCAGCGGCGAATCAGCAGGTATGCGATCCCCGCCCATGCGACGCCCACCGCCAGGGCCATTCCGAACGGAACGCTCGGCGGCTTCTCGGAAAACTGGAGCCGCAGCAGCGCATACCACGGAAATCCCAGCGCCAGCGCCACCAGCCCCACCACCCACGCCGCAGGTGTATGCCTCGACGCAACCGTGCGTCCCACCCCGCGCATCAGGTAGGCCTCCACCGCCAGCACCGCAATCGCCACCCCGGCGGCCGCCAGCGTAATCGCCGCCGGACGGTATTCCGGCACGTGCAGCATCATCGGCCGCGCCCGCTTTATCCACGCATACCAGGCTATGAACGATCCCAGCAGAAAGATCAGGCTCGTAATCACCAGGCCGCGCGTTCTCAGCCAGGGCTCGTCCCGGCGCCTGGAAAAAATCAATTCCGTCACCCGCACTGGCACCAGCACCACAAGCACGCTCTCGAACCCCAGCATGAAGAGGAAGAAGATCCAGTTCACGCCCCACACCCGCCCGTAATCCACCTGCGCGCCCGGCCACGGCAGCGGCGCCAGAGAAGTCTGATCGATGAAAAGCTCACACGCGATCGACAGCCCCATGCCCAGCATCAGCAGGCTCGGCCACCCTCCGCGCCACCGCCGCACCACTTCGCGGATGATCAGCGCCCCGCAGCCCCAGGTCAGCACCTCCGGAATGAACACGAAAATGTAACTCACCCGCGTCGCTCCGCTCAGCACCTCGGCGATGAACGGCGCCAGAAAAACCAGCGTCCACGCCGCTCCTGCACCGCCGCCGCGGCGTGAACTCTGCGCCGCCGTCTGTACTGTCGAACTCATCGGGGTCCTGGCCATCGAGCTTCCTGAGTTCACTCACTGTACGCCGAACGCTGAACGCCGTCACTTCTCAAACCGGCGGCGTCACCGTCGTCCTCGACCGCCTCGAGAACGCGGGCTACATCCGCCGATCCAGCAATCCCTCCGACCGCCGCAGTGTCCTCGTCGGTCTCGTACACGCGCGCCAAAAGAAGGTCGCGGCCAACTACGATTTGGTCCAGAAGCAGTTCGAGGCGGTCCTGGCCGGCTTCACCGACCAGGAACTCGAGACCATCCTCCGCTTTCTCTGTCGCAAATGAAATGCGGCCCCGTGAATTCCAGGGCCGCGCAACAGACTGAGTTTCGCCTTATCCGCCCGGGTGCACCTTCGGCGCCTCCGTCATCGGCTTCAGGATGTCATCTAGCCGATCCGGCGTCCCTTCCACACGCTCCAGATGCGGATACCGCAGCCCGTCGTGATAATCGAGCGCCAGCACCCGATACGTTCCTGTGTTCGCGACGATCAGCGAAATCGGATTCGTATTCCCCTTCGCATCGCGAATCGCATCGCTGAGCAACGCCCCGCTGAACTGCCGCCCGTTCACCGCGATAATCTGCATCCCCGGCCCCAACTTCGCCTGGTCCGCCGCCGATCCCAGCAGCACATCCTCAATCCGCCCGTCGCTGGTCGTGTTGATCCCGATCGACCACCACTCCTGCGTGCTTCCGGTTGCCGTCATCGCTGCCTGCGTAATCTCATTCGGCTGATCCGTAAACGTCAGCTTGTACCCGCCGCTTTCAATCCCGCCCAGCGGCGCATGCGGCGCCTTGCTCGTCAGCCGTTCCTGCAAAAATCCTGCCCAGTCGTAAGGCACCACGTTGTTCAGCGCCTTCACCACATCCTCAGAGGTGTACGGCACCACCTTCGGCGTCGTATTCCCGCCCAGCCCCTCAAACGCCGCCAGAAAATCGTTCAGGCTCTTTTGGTCCTTCGTCAGCTTCCGGATCGTCGTGTCCACATCGAGCCATACCAAATCGCCCTCAGTGTAGTAATCCGTGTTCCGCCGCCAGTTGTCCCACGGCGAAGAGTCCCCATACGAATAGAGAGTCTGCGCCGCAGTCGCTGTGTCCTGCAGATCCCGCCACGTCCGCCCCGGCCGGTAGTCGAGCGTCGCCGCCGTCGCAGCCAAAAAGTCGCGATACTGTGCCGCCGTCTCAATCTTGCTGCGCGCCGCCAGCACGTTGCCCAGATAGTCCGTCAGCCCCTCGTAGACCCACAGCAGATTCCCCTTCATCGGGTCTTCGTAATTCCCCGTCGCCAGCCCCGCCGGCCGCCGATACTTCCCGTTCCACGAGTGCGTGAACTCATGCGGCAACAAATCCGCCGACAGCAGCAGATAGTTGTCATCGATGAACGTCCGCTCCGGCACGCGGTCGTCGCTCGACTGGTGATGCTCCAGCCCAAAGTGCGCCACCTGATCGCTCGCCGTCACCAGGAAGTGATAGCTCTCGTAGTGCCGCGACTGATACAGCGCTCCCGTCTCCCGTACCAGATTGCTGTACCCGTTGATCGTGTCGGGCGAGAGTTTCAGATCCTCCGGTCCGTCCGCAGCAATATCCAGAAAATGCTTCGGCGTTACCTCCGGCGCAAGCGGAATCTCCACAAAATACCGGCCCGTCAGCAGCGGCGAATCGATCAGCTGCTCCAGCGATACCGCGCCGAAGTCCACATGCGAAGCGTCACCGCCCGTCTTCGTGAGTGCCGTTCCGTACGCCCAGCCCTGCGGCAGCACCACCGACGGCTGCACATAAATGTCCGCATCGTTCGGATGCCCTGCCGGATACAGCACCAGCTCATTCCAGCTCAGCATCGCCAGATTCGCGCTCGTCGAAGCCCCCGCCGAAAACCCCGTCGCCCCCGCCGTCGCCAAAAAATCGTCCTTCACCTCCAGCTGCGTCACGCCCTGCGGCACCGTCACGCGGATCGCATACATATTTACGTCATCGCGCGTCCACTGGAGCTGCTGCCCATTGGCTGTGATGAACAGCCCCGCCAGATTGTCGATTGGCCCGTCCGGCATGTGCTCGCCCGGAATCCACTTCGCATACAGCAGCGTCAGCGGCCCCGGTGTCACCGGAATCGTCATCTGCGCGTGAATCAGCTTGCGCGGCGCATCCGTCAGGTCAGCGGTAATTTTGATCGGCGCATTCCTGATGGAATTGTCATCTCTTGTGGGAGCAGTCTGGGCATGAAGGGAAAGTGCGGCAGCGAACATCAGCCCCAACATCGGGCGCGGGCAAAATTGCATTCATCCTCCTGAGCGGCGCGGTGGATCAAAGTGCAAACCCTTAGTGTAACCACTGCGCCACGATCCACCAACGAGCCCTTGCCCTTCTGTACCGCCGGAGTACACTACCCCGTCCGGAGGTACGCCGCCATGTTTCATGCCTCGTTCCGGTCGCCCCTTTATTGGAACTTCGGCCTCTCGTGGATCGCCTTCGCCCTCGCCGTCGCGCTGCACGTTGCCGACGAAGCTCGCCACGATTTCCTCGCCACCTACAACCCCAACGCCCAGGCGATTCGCCGCCGCCTCCATATTCCCTTCCCGCCCGTCTTCACCTTCCGCGTCTGGCTCAGCGGACTCATCGCCGGCGTCTGCCTGCTGCTTCTGCTCTCGCTCTTCGCCTTCCACGGCGCGCACTGGATCCGCATCGTCGCCCTGCCCCTCGCCATCCTCGTCGGCATCGGCAACGGCTGCCTCCACATCGGGGCGTCGCTCTACTACCGCCGCTGGATGGCCGGCATCCTCAGCTCGCCCGTCCTGCTGGTCACCGGAACATGGCTCCTCTGGAGCTGCACTCACGCCTAATGCAAGAACTCCTGTCGATCGGTCCAGTCGAGTTCGCCGTGCTCTCGAATCAAGCGGGCAAGTGCCCGCACCAGAGTTCCGATGTCGTCAGAGCGAATTGCCTTTTGCTGGACGTAGATGACCCCAGCATGACTGCGGCCCAGCTCTCTCCATGCTCTTAGGAGTCTCGGAATCGTCCTGCAATCGTAGGTCACAAGTGTTAGACGTTGCTTTGCTGCCTCCGCCAGGCATTCAGCGTCGGGCCTCCCCCGAAAAGTGCCGCCATTCCACTCGTTGATTGAATGAATGATGACTCGCAGATCCAAGCGTCGCAGCCCCGCCGCGATCTTAGGCGATAGATGCTCGTCCAGAAGCAAGCCGACCATTGGGTATGCTTTCTTAGCCTCCGCCCCAATTGGTACGCGTGTGGCCGAAATTCCACAAATGGAAGGCGGAAAGATGCTTTTGAGCCTCTGGGCAGGCGTAAGGGCGAGCTCGGATCTGAGCTAGTTTCGTGCCCGTTTGGATACGCGAAATTCCTGAAGGTCTGGTATCAGCTTCTTCAGCGCATCGAAGTCCATCGCATCGTTCTCCGCCAGCGCCTCATTAATCTCCTTCGGAAACGCCTCTGCATAATGCACAGCAGCCTTCACCCTGAACTCCGGCCACTCCAGATGATCCGCCGCCTTCTTCGCATCCCCCTTGTAGGCGCGCACGATCATCATCACTTCCCACACCGCCAGCGAGCTTCCCTGGATGTAAGACTGCCGGCCCACAGGACTGTCCCGAAAATCGATCAGCGCAAACTCCGACCGCCGCAGCCCTTCCTCCACCAGCCGCGCGCTCAGGTCGCTTGCCGTCCATCCATGCCGGCGCGCCAGACGCTTCAGCCGCGTCCCGCTCTCTACCGGCAGCCGCATACTCACCACCATCGAGCGCTTCGCCTTCATCCGATCCTCCCACGTTGTAACTATTGTAAGCCTTGTAGCGCTGTCCTCCGCACCAAAGCCAGGGGCCCCTGTACCCCGCCCCCTGTACCCTAAACCCTATCCCCTATACCCTGCTCTTATGGCGGAAGGCTTTTTCCTCACCTTCGAAGGCCTCGACGGCTCCGGCAAATCCACGCAGCTCCGCAAGCTTGCCGCCCACCTCGAAGCCCAGGGCCTCGCCGTCACCGTCACGCGCCAGCCCGGCGGCACCCGTATCGGCGACCGCGTCCGCGGCCTGCTCCTCGATTCAAAGACTGAGCACCTCGACGCCATGACCGAGCTCGGCCTCATGTTCTCCGATCGCGCTCAGTGCATCGCCGAGGTGATTGCGCCCGCGCTCCACGGCGGCAACGTCGTCCTCTGCGATCGCTTCACTGATTCCACCGAGGCCTACCAGGGCGGCGGCCGCCAGCTCGGCAGCGAAGTTGTTCTCCGCATGCACAAGCTCATGTGCGGCGGTCTCCATCCCGACCTCACCATCCTGCTCCTCGCCGGTTTCGACAAATCCCTCCACCGTGCTCGCCGCCGCAATGACCGCACCGCCCCCGCGGACCTGGACGAAGGCCGTTTCGAGCGAGAAGACCAGGAATTCCACCGCCGCGTCCACGACAAATATCGTGAGATCGCCGCCCGCGACTCCCACCGCGTCGTCATCATCGACGGCGACCGCCCCATCGAGGCTATCCACCGCCTGATCACCGCGACGGTCGACGAAAAACTCCGCCGCGCCGGCCTGCTCCCGCGCCTTCCAGCCGCCGGTGTCCGCTAATGGACACCCGGTTCCGCAATCGATCACTTCCCCCTGTCCGACCCTCCGCCGACCCCACCCCAAGCCATACACAAAAAAACACTTAGCCGCAGCTCCCGAATGGTGCGGCACATGCAATTACCCTTGAGCAATGGACATCTCTCGGCCCGATATTAAGAAGAAGAAGCTCCGCCGGCAGATCATTGTGCTGGCCATCGTTGCACTCGGCGTGACTGCGGCCGCCTGGGCTGTCATGCGTCTCAAGCCTGCGGTTCCCACCGTGGATGCCAGCACAGTCTGGCCCGACACCGTCAAGCGCGGCGACTTTACCCGCAACGTCCGGGGTCTCGGCACCCTGGTTCCCCGCGAAGAAAGTATTGAGCTGATCCCCGCGCAAACCGACGCCACCGTCGTGCGCATCCTCGTTCTGCCCGGCACCCTCGTCAAGCCTGACACCGTCCTGATGGAGCTGACCGACCCCACGCTCCAGCAGCAGCTCGTCAGCGCCAAGCTGGCTCTCGACGGAGCCCTCGCCGACTACAAGAGCCTCCAGGCGACGCTCAATTCCGCCATCATGGACAAGAAATCCACCGCAGCTCAGGTCAACGCCCAGTTCAGCCAGGCGGAGTTGCAAGCCAATATCGACAAACAGCGTTACCAACTCGGCGAGATCAGCGGCATCCAGTACGAGCAGTCCAAGAACAACGCCGACCAGCTTACCGCGCAGCACCAGATCAGCATCGAGCAGCTGGACGTGAATCAGAAGGCCATCGAAGTCCAGCTCGCCTCGCAGCAGACCAAAGTCGATTCCGCCCGTGCCCTGCTCGGCCTGTATCAGAAGCAGGAGTCCGATCTTCGCGTGAAGGCCGGCATCGCCGGCGTCGTGGCTTCCCTGCCCGTCCCTATGGCCGTTGGCCAGCACGTCGTCGCCGGAACCTCTGTCGCCGAGGTCATCGATCCTTCCCAACTCAAAGCAGCCCTCCAGATCGCAGAGACCCAGGCGCACGACATTCTGATCGGACAGAAGGCCGAAATCGACACGCACAACGGCATCGTTCCCGGCCACGTGACCAGAATCGATCCCTCCGTATTGAACGGAACGCGTACCGTTGACGTAACACTGGATGGCGCATTGCCGGCCGGAGCGGTCCCCCAGCTGAGTGTGGATGGAACCATCGAACTCGCGCACCTCCACGACGTGCTTTTTGTGGGGCGCCCCGCGTTCGGCAACGAGAACAGCACCATCAGCCTGTTCCGCTACGACCCCAACGGCAAAACCGCCACGCGGGTTCAGGTGCAGGTCGGCAAGGCCTCGACGACGGAGATTCAGATCATGAACGGCCTGACCGAGGGGGATCGCGTAATCCTTTCGGACATGTCACGCTACGACAACACGGATAAGGTTCGATTGGAATAAGCACTCCCTCAATAAGGCAGGACCAGTAAATTTCATGGAGCAGGAGAGCAGGATGGAAACCACGCAGGCGTTGATTGAAATCGAAGCCCTCACCAAGGTCTTCTATACCGATGAGATTGAAACCCACGCGCTGTCCGGCGTCCACATGAAGATCGACAAGGGCGAATACGTCGCTATCTCCGGCCCTTCCGGATGCGGCAAGTCGACCCTGCTTTCCATCATTGGCCTGCTCGACACCCCCACCGGCGGCAGCTACACGCTCAACAGCCACTCTGTCGAAAACCTCAACTTCTCGCAGCGGTCGCGGATCCGCAACCAGGAAATCGGATTCATCTTCCAGAGCTTTAACCTCATCGGCGATCTGACCGTGTATGAAAACGTCGAGCTGCCGCTGACCTATCGCTCCGGGATGTCGTCGGCCGAGCGCAAACGCCGCGTGCAGGAGTCGCTGGAGCGGGTGAGCATGGCGCATCGCATCCGCCACTATCCCTCGCAGCTCTCTGGCGGTCAGCAGCAGCGTGTCGCCGTGGCCCGCGCCCTGGCCGGTTCGCCTTCGATTCTGCTCGCCGACGAGCCGACCGGAAACCTCGATTCGCGCAACGCCGAAGCCGTCATGGAGCTGCTCCAGAATCTGCATCGCGAAGGCGCGACCATCTGCATGGTGACCCACGATCCGCGCTTCGCCCGCCATGCCGATCGCCAGATCCATCTCTTCGACGGAAAGGTCGTCGCGGAAGGTGAGTCGCTGGAGCAAGTCCTCGAAGTCAAGTAACTCGGCCGCGATTCGGAACGCGCAACTGCAGACAGGAAACGTGTGTCTGAGCATTGGCCCTGCGAGCAGGGCGGCGGTAAAAGAGCGGGGCTTTAGCCCCGCGTTACGATGCCGGTAGAGAGAGGGGCTTTAGCCCCGGGGTTCTAAATGATTCAGCTAAAAAATATCGAACGCAGTTACAAAACCGGCGCCGGCCAAACCTGGGTCCTGCGCCGCGTCAATCTTGAAATCAAAGAGGGCGATTTCCTCACCATCATGGGCCCCTCGGGCGCAGGAAAATCCTCGCTCCTCAATGTCCTCGCCCTGCTCGACGACCAGTGGCTCGGCGAATTCTGGTTTAGGGAAGAAGCCGCGCACCGCATGAACCGCCGCCAGCGTGCCGACCTTGCCAAACGCAACATCGGGATGGTCTTCCAGAGTTACCACCTCCTCGACGACCTCACCGTCCAGGAGAACATCGACCTGCCGCTCTCCTATAAGGATATGCCGCGCGCGCAGCGTCAGGGCCTCGTCGCCGACACGCTGGACCGCTTCAGCATCGTCGGCAAGAAGGATCTGTTCCCTTCCCAGCTTTCCGGCGGCCAGCNNGGCAATCTGCACTCCAGCCAGGCAAAGGAGATCATGGAGTTGTTCAAGGAGCTGAACCAGCAGGGCACCACCATCGTTCAGGTCACCCACTCTGAGGTCAACGCCAGCTACGGCAGCCGCGTCATCGAGTTGCGCGACGGCTGGATGGTCGCCGATACCGCCAATCCGAATCTCGGCGTGGAGGTCTCCGCATCGTGACCGGCTCTTCCAGGCATCAGCGGCTCTCGGCTCTCGTTCTCTGTTCCCTCATGGTTTCGCCGGGCTTCGCGCAGAATCCGGCGCNNCCCAACACCGTCCCCGCAGCTCCGCCCGCCGCAACCCCGACAATCGCTCAGCAGGCACAACAACTACAGCTCCAGTCTATCGGCCCGCAGCAGCCCTTCCAGGTCGTCATGCCGCGTTCCCGCAATCCACTGGCGGCGTATCGCCCGAGCGGTGTGCCGGCCCTGAATCTCTTCAACTCTCCGCGCCTCCAGAACCTCATCCGCGACGGCAAGCTCTACATCTCCCTGCGGGACGCCATCGCTCTCGCCCTCGAGAACAACCTCGACCTCGCCTACTTCCGCTATAACTTCCCCATCGCTCAGACCGACATCCTGCGTACCGCAGCAGGCAGTCCCGCCAACGGCGTCAACGCCAGCGTCGTACAGTCCACGCAGGGAGGCTTCGGCGGATCCAGCGGCGGTGGCGG
The DNA here is from genome assembly GCA_003140835.1 of Candidatus Tumulicola scandinaviensis. Lineage (GTDB taxonomy): Bacteria > Vulcanimicrobiota > Vulcanimicrobiia > Vulcanimicrobiales > Vulcanimicrobiaceae > Tumulicola > Tumulicola scandinaviensis. The sequence continues at coordinate 11,410 of PLLA01000080.1, forward strand.
TGGCTCCTCGGGTGGCAGCTCTGCCGCAGCAGGCGCCGGCGGCATTGTCACCTCGACTCTCGGCGAAGGTGCCGTCGTACCCTCTTTTGACCCCTATCTCACCTTCAAAGGCTACGTCGATCACACCGTCGTCCAGGAAGCAAACCAGTTCCTCGTCGGTACGCCGACCCTCAGAACCAACACCATTCAGGGTCAGGCCAATTTCAGCGAATCCTTTCCGCTGGGCACCAACATCTACGCTCAGTACCTGGGACAGCGCATCACCAGCAACTCGCCTTACAACGCCATCAATCCTGAGCTGTATTCCAACTTCGCCGTCCAGATCACGCAGCCCTTCCTCGCCGGATTCGGCCTCTCCTCCAATGAGCGCTACATCCGCATCGCAAAGCGCAACGCTCAGATCACTGACCTCGTCTTCAGGCAGCAGGTCATTACCACCGTCACTCAGGTCGAAAACATCTACTGGGATCTCGTCAACGCTTATCAGGACGAGCAGATCAAAGAACGCTCCCTCGGCTTCGCCAATCAGACTCTGACGGATGATCAGAAGCAACTCGAGCTCAAGGCCATCCCCGCCATGCAGGTCATGACCGACCAGTCCGCTGTTGCGACCGCTGAGGGCAATCTCACCGTTGCCCGCGCCAGCCTCCGCCTCAACGAGCTGCTCATCAAGAACGCGCTCACCAAAACCGACGATCCCACCATCGACGAAATGCCCGTCATCCCCCTCGATCTTCGAGGCGCGCCCGATCCCAACGCCGCCAAGGCCATCGACGACCTCATCGCCAGCGCGGAAAAGAATCGCCCTGAAGTTGCCATCTACCAGATGCAGGCCGATGTGCAGAAGCAGGCCCTCAAGGACATCAACAGTGAGCTCCTGCCCACCCTCAACATGTACGGCTACTATGCCGGCGCCGGTACCGCTGGCCCGGCTAACCCCTATTGCAATCTCGGTGCCGAGTGCGCCACTACCCTACCCACCGGTTTCCCCCAGATGTTCCAGAACATCTTCAACTATTCCTCGCCCGAGTATCAGGTCGGCATGACGCTGTCCATCAACCTGCGCAACCGCCAAAACAAAGCCGATCAGTTCCGCGCTGTCCTGGCGTACCGCCAGAGCCAGATCACCTACGAGCAGCAGACGAAGGGCATCCGCTTCGACGTCCGTAACTCCCAGTTCGCTCTCGAACAGGCCCAGGCCCGTGTCGATGCCTCACAAAAAGCCCGCGACCTCGCCCAGCGCACCTTCGACATCACCAAACAGGAACAGCAGCTCGGCGCCAAGTCCAGCTCCGACACTCTGGCCGCCTCCAGCGCCCTGGCCATTGCCGAATCCGCTCTCGATGCCGCCCAGACCAACTACGAAAAAGCCAAAGTCGACATCGACCGCGCCACCGGCGACACCCTGGTGCGCATGAACGTCTCCATCGACGACGCAAGATCCGGCATCGTCACCCACGGCCCATAAAGAAGGAGAATCCCGGGCCGTCCCTGTAACCTGAGACCTGAACCCTGGCATGAGCACCGCCGCCCAACCCGTCCCCACCGAAACCACCGGCGCCAAACTCGCGCCCTCGGTCCTCATCGCCGACGATCAGCCCCACATCCTCGACGCCCTCGAGCTCCTCCTCGAGCCCGAAGGCTACCGCATCGAGAAAGCCACCTCGCCTTACATGGTTCTCGATGCGCTCAAGTGCAATTCGTTCGATGCGCTGCTCCTCGACCTGAACTACACCCGCGACACCACCTCCGGCCGCGAAGGCCTCGACCTCCTCTCGCAAATTCGCTCCCACGAGTCGCAGCTCCCAGTCATCATCATGACCGCGTGGGCCAACGTTGACCTCGCCGTAGAAGCCATGCGCCGCGGCGCGTCCGACTTCATCCAGAAACCCTGGGACAACGCCCGCCTCCTCACCATCCTCCGCACACAGATCGACCTCTCGAACGCCGTCCGCCGCACCCAGCGCCTCGAAGCCGAAAACCGCCTTCTCCGCGCCGCTAATTTGCCGGAGATGATCGCCACCGCCGCGATCATGCAGCCCGTCCTCACCACCATCACCCGCATCGGACCCTCCGACGCCAGCGTGCTGATCACCGGCGAGCACGGCACCGGCAAAGAAGTCGTCGCGCAGACCCTCCACGCCCTCTCCTCGCGCGCCTCGCGCTCCATGGTCGCCGTCAACACCGGCGCGCTCCCCGAGGGCACCTTCGAGTCAGAACTCTTCGGCCACGTCAAAGGCGCATTCACCGACGCGCGCACCGAGCGCATCGGCCGCTTCGAGCTCGCCGAAGGCGGAACCCTCTTCCTCGACGAGATCGCCAACGTCCCCATGCGCCAGCAGTCCAAGCTCCTCCGCGTCCTCGAGACCGGTGAGATGGAGCGGGTCGGCTCCTCAAAAACCCGTCGCGTCAACGTCCGCATTATCTCGGCTACCAACGCTGACATCCGCAAGGAAGTCGAAGCCGGCAATTTCCGCGCCGATCTTCTCTTTCGCCTCAATACGGTGGAAATCCACCTGCCGCCCCTGCGCGAGCGCCGCGAAGACATCCCGCCGCTGGCCGCGCATTTCCTCTCCCGCTACGCGCAGCGCTACCGCAAACAGGTGCAGGGCATCGACCAGGCCGCCATGGACCTGATGCTCCACTACGCCTGGCCGGGCAACGTCCGCGAGCTCGACCACACCATCGAGCGCGCCGTCCTCATGTCGCGCGAGGACATCATCGACGTCACCGATCTCGGCCTCTCGCCGGCCCGCGTCTCCACTCAGGCCCTTGAAGAGATGTCCCTTGAGTCGGTGGAGAGTATCCTCATCCGCAAAGCCCTCTCGCGCTGCAACGGCAACGTGAGCCAGGCGGCAGAAGCCCTCGGTCTCAGCCGAGGCGCTCTCTACCGGCGGATGGAAAAATATGGCATCTGACGATTGTCATCCTGAGCGGAGCGCCGCCACAAAACTTTCCAGCGGTGCACGGACATACACGGCGCGCAGTCGAAGGACTCCCCGAAACGCGGTGAGGGGAATCGGTCGTGCAGCGGCCGAAAAAGATCTGAAGCGGTGAACTGATTACGGGAGTCCACCTTGTCTCAGCGTCCCTACACCCACCGCAAACCCAAACGCCAAAGCATCTCCTTCGAGGCGCGCCTCCGCATCTTCTGCACCGTCGCCGCCCTCCTCTTCATGGGACTCTGCGCTGCCGTCCTCACCCTCCTGCACGTGACCGCCGGACCCATGCTCGCCACCCTGGGCATCCTCCTCCTCATCCTGCTTCTCGTCTTCGCCGCATTCATCGAAGAAGCCATCCGCCCCATCCAGACCCTCGCCAACGTCGTCGCCGCCCTCCGCGAAGAGGACTACTCCTTCCGCGCACGCGGCGCCAATCGCGAGGACTCCGTCGGCCAGCTCTCGCTGGAAATCAACGCCCTCGCCGACACACTCCAGGCCCAGCGCGTCGGCGCTCTCGAAGCCGTCGCACTCCTGCGCCGCGTCATCGCCGAAATGGACGCCCCCGTCCTCGCTTTCGACCAGGAAGCCCGCCTCCGCCTCCTCAACCCCGCTGCCGAGCGCGTCTTCTCGCTGCTGCCCGCGCGCGACCTCGGCAAAACCGCTTCCGACCTCAACCTCGCCGATCTCCTCGACGAGCCCAGCGAAGCCGTCCTCCAGCTCGATCTCCAGCGCCCACCCGCTCCAAACGCAAAGCGCGCCGACCCCAGCCAGCCCGCCCGCTGGATGATCCGCCGCGGCGCCTTCCGCCAGCGCGGCCTCCCTCACACCCTGGTCGTTCTCTCCGACGTCAGCGCCGCCCTACGCGAAGAGGAGCGCCTCGCCTGGCGCCGCCTCATCCGCGTCATCGGCCACGAAATCTCCAACTCCCTAACACCCATCAAGTCCATCGCCGGCAGCCTGCGCTCCCGCATCCTGCCCGCCGCACTGCGCCCCGAGACTCCGATCTCAGCAACGCCCATCCCCGCGCCCTCCAACGGCGTGCTGCAGCGCGACCTCCAGCGAGGCCTCAGCGTCATCGAAAACCGCGCCGAGTCCCTCAACCGATTCGTCCAGGCCTATCGCCAGCTCGCCCAGCTCCCAGCGCCCATTCTCAAACGCGTCCCGCTCCAGCCGCTCCTCGAGCGCGTCGTCTCGCTCGAAATCCGCCTCGACGTCCGCCTCCTCGCCGCCCCCGACGTCGACCTGTTAGCCGACACCGACCAAATCGAGCAACTCCTCATCAACCTCGTCCGCAACGCCGTCGAATCCGCCCTGACCTGCGTAGACGAAGAACCGGAGTCCTTAACCTCCGCCTCCTCCCCCGATGTCATTGCGAGCGAAGCACAGCGCAGCGAACATTTGCGCGCTGTAACGAGTGCTCAACAAGCAGGGGATGCAGAAGAAAATAGAAAATCTGTCATCCTGAGCGAAGCTTCCGAATCTGTTGCGCCCGCTTTTGGGCGCAACAAACAATCAGAACGCGAGTCGAACGGACCTGCTTTTTCTTCAGCCGCCCAATCCACAAAGCCCTGCACGCCCGAAGTCACCATCAGAGCCACCGAAGACGGAGACCTCGCCTCGATCGTCATCGAAGACAACGGCCCAGGCCTCGCCAACCCCGAGAACCTCTTCGTCCCCCTCTACACGACAAAGAAATCCGGCTCCGGAGTAGGCCTCGCCCTCGCCCGCCAAATCGTCGAAGCCCACGGAGGCGTCATCGACCTCCGCAACAAACCCAACCACACCGGCTGCATCGCCGAAGTCCGCATCCCCATCGCCGAACGCAGCCGCGGGTCCCAATGAATGATCGGGGAACGTCGGCGCTGTCCGCGCTACTCCATCTGCCGGTACATGCTCTCGAAATCGAAATAGTTCCAGCTCTCGACGATCTTGCCTTCGCGCACATGGACCATGATCATTCCAGTGAAGCGAATCGGTGTGCGGCCGGATCCATCACCACGATCGATGGCGGTGATGACACAACGCGCGGCCACCATATCGCCCTGAGTCAACTTGTGTTCGACCGTAACCTGCACGTCGGAGAGATCCGCAAGCAATGAACGAAACATTCTCTTGAACTCCGGTAACTGGATAACCTTCTCTCCGTCCCCGCCCATTAGGTCGTGGATGACCACATCGGCCGCCATGAGCTCGTCCATGGCTGCTTCGTTTCCCTTATTCCAAACTTCCTCAAACCATTTTTCCAAAACCATAACGTCCACTCCTCTGAATGAATTTTGTGAGTAGCGCATCTGCGGAAAGGGCGTCGCAACGACGGAAAGCGAGCAGGCCCGCATCGACCAATGCAGCCATCCGATTCCAGACCAGCGCTCTCCCCAACCCTGCCGGAGCGTCGTGTCCGCAGGTAAGAACAACATCGACAGGGTCCCTGCGGACAGAGCGGCACGGCTAAACACCCCGGGCAGAACCAATAGCCCCATGAGTGCTTCGGCCCACGGCCAGGCCAACGTTCAGTCGGACTGTGGGCGCGCAGGAAGTGACAGGTCGGAGACCGATCCCCGATCCCCCGCTCCTCCTCTGCCGCCGGCATGACAACTACTTCACAATTATTGATTATCTATAAGTCGCCAGGTTGCAGATTATTTATAATTCCTGCCATGTCGAACACCCACAACGCTCTCCGCCGGGACTCCATGGCCGAACGTGTCAGGCAGGAACTGTTGCGCAGAATCATGAGCGGCGATCTGGCCCCCGGAACCCGCCTCGTGGAACTTGAGGTCGCCCGCGATCTCAATACCAGTCAGGGGCCGGTCCGGGAAGCTCTGCGCCAACTCGAAGGGATCGATCTTGTGGTGACCGAACCCTATAAGGGGACTCGCGTTCGAGATGTCACCGCGCAGGATATTGGTGAAGCGTTCATGGTGCGAGCATCGCTTGAGGAATTGGCGGGCCAGCGGGCAGCGAAATCGTTGAAGGGCAGGGTTGGTGAGCTCAGAAAGGAAGCGGAGGCGATCCGGAAAGCCGCAACCCAAAAGAACATTGAGCTCTATGCGAAACACGATCACAACTTCCATCGCATGATTGTTGAGGCGGCACAAAACAGAATCCTGCTGCGCACCTGGAACTCTCTGGCCTTTGAAGTTCGCACCCAGATCAGATTGGCTAAAGGGAAAGTGAATCTCAGTCAAACCCAGGAAGCTCACTGGGAGATACTCAAGGCGCTCGAACTTGGCAATGGAAATAGCGCTGGACGTCTGCTGCATAAGCACATCTACTGTCTGCCGGATTTGGATTGTGGTGAAGCGAAGATGATCTCTCTGTAGGGCTATTTCCTCTGCTCAACGCATGAGGCCGTTCCTCTCACCACCGCGAGCTGGCAGATTCTGCGGGGGCAATCAAGCCGGCGCGAACCCGGGGCCACTTCACCTACTTACGCAGCAACCCCTGCACCAACCCGCCCAACCCCTTCTTCCCAGCTCCCAAACTGCTCTTCACCATCGCCCCCGCATCCGCCGAACGCTCCCGGTCGTAACGAACTCCCACTGCGCGGGCTCTTTCCAGGAGCGAGCGTGAGTGCACATGGGGTGCTGCGCAGCGGCACGACGGTAAAAGCCACGGCCTCAGGCCGCATGAAAAGGCCCGGACAGAAAAGGGGCTTCAGCCCCGGGCCTTCTCCTCCCATCGCTCAACATTCACCCCCATCACCAGGAGCCACAGGAACACCGACACCTCCCCGGCCAGCCCGCAGGCCAGATTCCAGGGGAACAGCCGCGAGGACATATAAGTCAGCCAACCCAAACCGCCCACCGCAATCAGCACGCCCAGAAACCGAGGAAGAAACCTCGACCTGAAGATGAGATAGCCGATCAGAATGCAAAAGCCTCCGTGAAACACCATGGCCACGTCGGTGCCGTGAGCATTCAAGTGAATCGCCTCCAGAGTGAGGCCCACGAAGTTCAAGGCCGCCGCAAGCATAGACAGACCCCGGTTCACCGGCCTCAAAAGGGCGTAGAGGACCAGGGTCACTGCGAACATGCCCACGATCTCGATGACACCGGCGGCGCGATTCATCTTGCCGGGAAAGAGCCACTCGAGCGTCTGAGCCGTCAGCAAGGTGAAGAAGTAGAGCCCACCGGCGATCCTGGCCTTGAATCGCGGCGACACTTTCTCAACCCGCTGGATCGTGACTGTCGCGCTCATGCTCTTTCCTCCTCATGCAAGGGATCGCATCAAGCGCAGGCGAATCAAACGATGGAAACACCCATCATTCCTCTGAGCGCGACGGACCGGCAACCGTTGATCTCACAATAGGCGCGTCGACTGCACCAGAGTGGGCAATATCGCTCACACATCGAATGAAAGAGCTGCACCTGAAAGAGCTGCTCCTGAGAACGGCCGGGGGACGTTCGTGCGAGAAGGGGCGGTACAAACCAGGGCGACGAGAGCCAGCGCATCAGAAAGACCCGCCCTACTTAGGCAGCAACCCCTGCACCAACCCGCCCAACCCCTTCTTCCCAGCCCCCAAACTACCCTTCACCATCGCGCCCACATCCGCCCGAATCACCGGGTCCGCCGTAGTCCCCGTAATCGTCAGCGGCACCGTACCCGCGTCGCTGCTACCGCAAACAACACCCCCAGCACCAGCACGCCTGGAGCAATCGCCCACCGTCCCTCAAACCCATCCACCATCGCGTCCAGCAACTGTACCAGCGCGTACAGCACCATCAACCCCTTCAGGGCTCCCCACGCACGCAGCCGCAACATCACAATCAGCAGCACACCCAGCGCAAGATTCCGCGAGAACAAATATCCCGCAAAAACCCGCACCGCGCCCGTCACCTCATCTGTCGGAGAAAGCAGCAGCGCCGGACGCACAACCGCAATCAGAGCCCCCGCCACCATCACCAGTGCTCCCAGGATCACAACCGCCGTAACCCACCCCGGCGCCCCACCATCGGACCTCGCCACCGACACACCTGCCCTGACCGGTCGCTCCATCTTGCCCTCCCTCGCAACGTTTCACCCGATGCAGCCCGTACGCGCATCTCCTGGATTAAGTTCCACCCTGTCAATGCGTCGCTGACAGCTTCTCAGCTGACCGTCCCTCCGCTAACCGCCTCTCTGCTATACTGAATTCACGCTCAGTTGTTTGGTTGTGAGCCGTTCTCGCCTTCATCCGCAAGACCGTCCTCCCGTAATCTTCCCAGCCCTCTCAGCGTAATGGCCCCTCTGTCATGATGTGTGCGCAATGTTGCGTACCGGGCCAGGCTGCAGCGCTCCTGCAATTCATGCAAAAGCGCATCCCAGCCGAAAACGTGAGTGTGGGTCGAATCGATCGGCGCGTCGCAAGCGCTTCCCCGAATCTCCCTGCATAGAAAACTTAAGATCCCAGGCGCAGCTCTGCACACAGCCGAGCCCCGCCCAGGAACACAGCAACTCCGGCCACGCCGCTGGATCCCTGGATGAAAGACCGGCTGATTAAAGATCAGCCCAAAGAGGGAATCCAGGCCAGGCCCGAGCACAGGAACGAATTGAAACTATTTTCTGAACTCAACCTTTCGCCGGCTCTGCAACAGCAGATTGCCGCCGCCAACTTCATCACCCCCACCCCGGTCCAGGCCGGAGCGATTCCGCCCGCCCTTGAAGGCCGCGACGTCATCGCCACCGCCCAAACCGGCACCGGTAAGACCCTCAGCTTCCTCATCCCCCTCATCGAGCGAATGCCCAAAACAACAAAGGGAGCAGCCGCCCTCGTCCTCCTGCCCACGCGCGAGCTGGCCATGCAGGTCCTCGATCACTACCGCCACCTCACCCACGCCAAAGGCACTGCGGCGCTGGTCTGCGGCGGCCTCGCTGAAGGTCCGCAGCTCGACGCCATCCGCCGCGGCGCGCGGCTCATCGTCGCCACCCCCGGCCGCCTCGAAGACTACCTCGACCGCAAGCTGGTCAACCTCAGCGGCATCAAAATCCTGGTCCTCGACGAAGTCGACCGCATGCTCGACATGGGCTTTCTGCCGGACGTTCGCCGCATCATCACGCAGGTGCCCACCGATCGGCAGACGCTCTTCTTCTCCGCAACGTTACCGCCGCAAATCTCCGGACTCGTCCGCGAGATCCTTCGCGATCCGGTGCGCGTAGAGCTGGCGGCCAAAGCGGCTCCCGTCCAAACGCTGAGCCAAACGCTTTACGCGGTTCCCCAGGAGAACAAGACCGATCTTCTCGTCGAGTTGCTGAAAGACAACGCCATCTTTTCGGCGATTGCGTTCACGCGAACCAAAGCGCGTGCCAACCGGCTGGCTGCGGCGCTGCAGAAGCACCGCATTCCAGTGAACCTAATTCACGGCGACCGCTCGCAATCGCAACGCACGCATGCCTTGGAAAACTTTAAGCAGGGCCGCTATCGCGTTCTCGTCGCAACCGATATCGCCGCCCGCGGCATCGACATCTCGTCGCTGGGCCACGTGATCAACTACGACGTGCCGCTCGTCGCGGCCGACTATTTGCACCGCGTCGGACGGACCGCTCGCGCCAAAGCCGCCGGCGACGCCATCACGTTCGTTTCTTCCGACGAAGAGCCGCTCATCAAGCAGATCGAGTACGTGCTCGGCAAACGCCTCGAACGCAGCCAAAATCCACTCTTTCCCGAAGCCAGCGTCGAGCCACCGAAAGCGCGCGTCGTTTACCGTTCGCGCTCGCGCCGCCGCTAAGCAGCACCCGGCGCGAAGCGCCGCAGTCGAAGGACGCTAGCATATAGTTTAGCCAACGCTTGCGATCGTGAGTAAGGAAGAGCCTTCGCTGCCACAGGCGGCGCCGTTCCGAGAGCAACCCGCTTCGGATCGGTCTGCCGCATCGGGAGCGCAGCCGCGGTCACGAGTCATGTACGTCGAATCGAAGGCCGATAGCCTCAATGGCCCGGCGTGGATTGGAAGCGTTTTCTTCTCCAAGCGCGGAGCAACGCTCTACGACAAAGGCCGCTCTTTTCGAAGTCTCAAAGGGAGAGGTTTTAAGGCCAACTACTACGACACGGAAACCTTGGATCAATACTGGATTTCCGGACCGCGAAAAGACGGTAAGGACCGTCTCTACAATACCGGACCGCCGTGCACGTCGACGTCGACGTATGGGATGAGTATTGGCCGGCGATACGCAAGGCGACGCCCGTTCCAAAACGCCGCAAATAACGCGTTACGCGGGCTTGAAAATCATCAGCACCAAGATAGCGACGATGAGAACCGCCAGAAACGCCGCCCAGACGTTGCCGCGGACGGCGAGCCCTTTTGCGGATGCGCTCGCGACTCCGTCACGTTCGACAGCCGCGATCTGCGCGCGCAGCGCCGGCGAGTAGCCGAGATACGCCGCGAATATTGCCACCGCCCATAGGGCCATTGCCCATGCGATCCAGTGCGTCCGAAACGAGTATCCGCCGAGTGCCACCATGGCCATCCCGGTCGGCAACAAGAGAATGTACGCCGGGTTGGCGATCCAGTCGTCGATGAACTTGATGCCGCGCAACGCCACCGGCGCAAACGCCGGATTCGCGTTTGCGCGCGCGAACCAAACGCCGTAGGTCAAGTTCGCACCCAGCGCCGTAATCGCGAGCAGCACGTGAAAGAGCTTAATGGCCAGATACGCGACAGGCATGCGTCAGGGCTTCGCCCACGCACCTGCGCGGGGCCTTGTAGCCAGAGGCTCGCCGGGCAGGCGTTCGCCGCCGCCAACACTTTGCCGTCTGGCCACGTCTGTTTGGCAGATGCTTTCTTCGCATAAGGCCGCAAGAACGTGCCCCTGAGCGTCGACGATGGCGCGATAGAAGCCGCACGCTCGGGCGGCGCAGGCGTCGACCGCCTGATCGCTGCGGTTTGGCCTGAGGCGTATCGGATTGCTTTCGGTGTCCTTCGCGATCGCGGCCTGGCCGAAGATGCCGCCCAAGAAGCGTGTGCGTCGATCGCTCGCGGCCTTCCGTCGCTCAAGAATACGGCCGCGTTCTCGACCTGGAGCTATAAAATTATCGTCAATCGAGCCATATCCGCGGCCCGCGCGCGCCCGCGGACGTTGACGCTCGATTCGTCGATTGAGTCCGGCGTGCATGTCGATCGCACCGTCGCGGTGGACCTCTCCAACGCTCTTTCCCGGCTCTCCGTCGTTCAACGCGCCGCCGTCATCTTGCACTACTACGCCGGTCTAAATAGCAGGGAGATCGCGGCCGCCACCGGCGTGACGTCCGCCACCGTGCGCTTTCACCTCATGCTCGCGCGCCGAGCGCTGCGCAAGGCACTTTCGAGTGACGATGCCTGCGGGAACCAATCCGTCGAGGAGGCTGCTACCGATGCTCGCTGATGCTCAGATTCGTAATGCTTTAGCAGCGATGCTTCACGATATCGATCCGCCGCCGGTTCCGCTGCACGCGATTCAGGAGAGATTCGAACGGCGTTCCCCAGCGAAGCATCTCCCGCCAGCTAAAATACGGCTCGCCCTTGCAACCTCGGCGATCGTCGCGGTGCTCTTTCTGGCACTCGCGTCGAGTAGTCGCGAATTCATCCGAACGATCGAAGAGCGCGTCGCCTCGATCCTGCAGTGGGCGCCTCCGCCATCCCCGCCCCGATCCTTGAGCTCGGCGATTTCATCCCAAACCGCGACCGTCTGGTCCGCGCAACAGCAGGTTTCGTTTCGAATCGTGCCGCCGGCGGGTTTGCCCAACGATATCACTCGAAGGCGCGTCTGGATGACACCATCGCTCGTCTATTCTAAGCTCACGCGGAAATGGTCGAAGGGCGATCTCGAAATCACCTTCAGCTACGACCGCACGCGCCACCGCTCGTTCGAGCTCGTTGCCGATCGGTTCGACCCGCGCTTCGGACGGCCGCCGAAGTATATGTTCGAAGACGACTCGACCAACGGCCGCATGCTAATAAGACACCCCAATTTTGCATGGCGTAATGGCAACCAAGAGATGTCGGCGACCGCGAGCGGCGACATCAGCGTGGGGGAAATCGAAGCCATCCGCGACGCGATGCACGGAGTTCCTCTCCAAGGCGCAGAGACGCACTCGGGGTTGAACGCGGGAACGCTCGTCAAGCAGATCCGGCTTCGCAAGCCTTAAGCTACGAAGGCGCAAAGACCGACGGCGATACAGGCGCGTCGGGCTTGTAGTTGCTAAACGTGATGGTGCCGTCGACGCTGTAGCCGGGGAAGCGCGCCGCGATATCGGCCTTTGAAGGCAGCCGATAGCTGCCGACGGTGGAATACGATTGGTCGAAGCTCAGGGTTCCGCCGTTCGTATAGGACCACTGCGCGCGTGTGAGGAGCGCGCTCTGGTCGTTGACGGTGATGGTAACGCTCTTGACGCGACTGCCGGTCGCTTTCGGCACGAGCGAATAGGTCGATGCACCGCCGTCGTCGCTCAGCGGCGTGACGGTGTACTGTGCGACTACTTGATCGTAGCTCGGCGTTGCCGAAACGAGATTCTGAAACTTGCTGAGCGGACCGAATACGTTTTGAAATGCGATCTTGCGCTTCGGCCTCAAGTAGTAAACCGTGCCGCTGAAACTCTTATGAAGTGGAAGCGCCACGTGCAAAATTGCCGACAACTGCGCGTCGGCGGTATAGGAATTCAGCGTGGGATTCGGATTGGCCGCTCGTTGAAGGAGGCTCATCGAGGGCGTCTGCGCGGCCGCCACCGTCGACGCCGGCGCGAGCAACGCCAGCGTCAGCGTCGCAGCAATCGATGCGTTCATCTACAGTCGCTCCTTACGGTTTGAGGATGAGGCGTTCGCGGGTAGCCGCCTCAACTGCGCCGATACTAAACGGCAGCGGCTCGAGCCTTCCCGAGATCCAATCCGCGGTCAAGTCGCTGTAGTGGCCCGACCCGGGTTCGCCCGACTCGCCGCTCGGGATCGCAATGCCGCCCGCATCCCAATTGCCCGTATCCCAAACTGCCCGGAAGCTCTGCGAAAAGCCCGGTTCTTGCAGATGGATCGTGTATTCGTCGCCGTCACCCGGCAGCGTGGCCCCGTTGAGGAATCCGAAGCGCAACGGTGCCAGCGGATGCTCGATGCGCACCGCGCCGGCTCGCCCCCATGGCTGGGTTCGCGCGCTGGGGCCGTACAACGCGCTGCGGAGATCCGAATCGACGTCGTCGTCGCCACCGGCGCGGAGCCGGCCTACCAGGGCGTAGAGGGACGGCGCATTTTCTTCCAACCTCGTCCGCACGGCGTGCTCGAGCGTCGCAACCCGTGATGCCGCGCTAAACGTGCCGTTCCAGGAGGTCAGTTGGCGCGCGAGCCCGCGCTCTGCCGGATCGCCGTCCCGCGACAGCGCCGCAGAGGTCAGTCGCGCAAACTCTAAGTCGATCGGTGACACGGCGTCGAGCTGCATGCGCGCAAAGTATGCCGCATCGTAACGGTCGCTCGAACGCAAGAGTTCCGCGATCCGATATGCGCGATAGGGCGGATCGAACGCGGCCGACAGCCGAAACGGATAGCCGGATCGATACATCTTGTTGTTGGCGCTGACGATCGTGGCGGCTCGCGAAACGGCGAGGCCGGGCAGCCGCCAAAACGGAATTGCGTCGAAGCGCCGGAACAAATCGCGTGCCGGATGAACGTACCGGCCCCAGGCCGGATCTAGCGGAACGTCGCCCGCGAGATGGTAGGCGACGTCGCCGCGCCGATCCGTGATCGCGAAATTTTCGGCGGTGCCGTGATATCCGGCCAGCAGCCGAATGGCGGCGCGCGTGCTGGTCGCGCGATCCAACGCTAGGAAAGCCGTCACCGCGGATTGCCGTTGGTAGAATAGCGGCCATCGTACCAGCACGAGCCGGCCCCCGTCGTAGGTGTCCGGGACGCCGAACTCGTGGGCTGTCCGGTAGTACGAAGCCACGACGTCTTTCGAAAAGCGAACGTGGAAGACTTCACGCGCCCAGGCGCGCGGCGTCAGGTGGCCTGATTCGAAGACGCTCATGGCCGACGCATCGGCATTGGTTGCGGCCCACGCGATGCGCTCGTTGTGGCCCAACAGCACCCCTGGAGTGCCGGGAATCGATGCGCCGGCGACGTGCATTCCGGGAGCGCGCAGATCTTCCAGGTACCATAAGCCCGGAATCGTCAGATCCAAATGGGGATCGTTGGCAATCAGCGCGCTGCCGCCGGCCGTTCGCAATCCGCCGGCTGCCCACGCGTTGCTCCCGGCCCGCCCCGGCGTAGCTGCCGGCGCACGGCCGCGCCATGGCCACAGCGCGACCTCGGACGCGGTTGCGCCGCGGCGCGGCGGGGCGGCGAATCGTCCGTCGAGCGTCACGTCGTAGCTCGGATCGCTAAGCGGGTAGTAGTCGCCGAATCCGCGCGCACCGTACCGTTTCCAGCTGTCGTTGCGGGCGAGGACGTCGTGCCACGAGTCGGCCAGGGCAATCGACACCGCCAGCGATACGGCCAGCGAATCTTGCGGCTTCCACGGGCGCGGTCGATACACGAGCAGTCGAAACTCGATGGGTAACGGTTGCGTTCGCATGGCCGCATTCACGCCGTCGCTGAAGGCGGCGAGCACCGCGCGCTCGCGTCGGCCCATCGCCTGCCACTGCCGCGCCGCGATGTCGTGCACGTCGTAATAGCGCTGTTCCCGGTCGATCGATAACGCGCGCGGTCCGAGCACTTCGGCCAGCGTGCCGGTCGCATACCGGCGCGTCAACTCCATCTGAAAGAGCCGGTCGGAACCCTCGACGAATCCCTGCGCGTAAAAAAGATCGTGTGGCGAGGCCGCCACAATGTGCGGAACGTCGCGGCCATCGCGCGCAATGGCAACCCGCGCATACAGAAATGGCGCAGCAATCGTGCCGCTCGTCGCCGCGTGCGCGCGAAATCCCCACGCGACGCTACCGGCGTACGCCAACGCCAGCGCCGCGGCCGCGAGTATGAGAGCGACGCCATGCCGCGCACGCGCGCGCTGCCACGGCGTCGAACGCCGATATCGGGCGGCAGAGATCTCGAACGAGATCTTCGCGTTGGCGCGCCGTCAGGCGCCGCTCTAGTTTCCTCGTATGGTTACGTTTTCTCCGCGAAGAGTTGCGAGTAAAGGATTCCCGCAATCGCCGCCCCGATGATCGGTGCAACCCAGAAGAGCCATAACTGTCCGAGCGCCCAGCCGCCCTGCGCGAACAGTGCCGGACCCAGGCTGCGCGCCGGATTCACCGACGTGTTGGTGATCGGAATGCCGATCAAATGAATCAGGGTCAAACATAAGCCGATCGCAAGTCCGGCAAACCCAGCCGGGGCGCGTTTGTCGGTGCTGCCCAGGATGACTGCTAGGAAGAAGAACGTCAGCACCACTTCTGCAACGAACGCCGCCGCCAGATTGTAACCGCCGGGCGAGTGGTCGCCGTAGCCGTTGGCCGCGAAGTTGCCGGCGCCGGCGAACCCGGCCTTGCCCGAGAGGATGAAGTACAAGACCGCCGCCGCCGCGATGGCGGCTACACACTGGGTGATGATGTACGGGATCACGTCTTTGCCGTCGAACCGGCGGGCGACCCACAGACCGATGGTCACGGCCGGATTGAAGTGACCGCCGGAAATCGGCCCGAGCGCGTAGACCGCGGTCAAGACCGTCAGACCAAACGCCAACGCCACGCCGGCGAACCCGATGCCGATCGGAACCTTGTCAGGTGCGAGGAACAGAGCGGCGAAAATCGCGCTGCCGCATCCGCCAAAAACCAACCAGAACGTCCCCAGAAACTCGGCGGAGACGCGCTTTGCAATGGGCATAGTAGCCCTCCTTTTGCGCATTGTATCCTCCGCGGGCAATAAAAGGAACCGCTCGGTCGAAACCGAGCGGTTCTTGCTACCCTTTTTTTTCCTAAACGGGACATTCCCCCAGGCGTGGCGTCCTAATTGGAGCCCGTCCCCCTTGGTGTGGACTTACTTGTTCGCGGTGACCGGCTTCGACGGAATGGTCGAGCCGTTCTGGGTCACGTTCTGCGTCATGTTCTGGGCGGTGGCAGTCGCCTGCTTGACGGTGGCTTCGGCCTGCTTCTGGGTCTCGACGAGGATCTCGGCGATCTTCAGCGTGTAGGCTTTGCGAAGCTCCAGGACCTGCGAGGCGAATCCGAACGACATCTCGACGAGCTGCGTCGGCGACGGCATGTTCTCGAAGGTCGGGAACGTGCCCGGCTTCTCGGCGAACTCTTTGCCGAACGAGCGGAACTGCTCGAGTGCCTTGATGCTGGCATCCTGACCCTGCTTGAGGGTGTTCAGGCTCTCTTGCTGCATTTTGGTGAAATAGTCGGCTACGTTGACAGCCATTTTCGTTGTACTCCTGTGTGCGTTGGTGTGCTAAGTCTACCAAGCACCCGGGGCATTTGTCAACCGCCGGAGCCGCCCCCGGCAAAACTGCGGTAAATTCGGATGAGCGCTTCCTTCTGATCGACCGTCAGCCGCGGGTCGAGCTTAATGGCGTGCTCCACGCCGTGGTGGTTATCTTGCTCGGCATTACTATCGAGCAAGCCGGCTTGAGTGTACATCGTCTCGGCCGATAGATGCAGCGCGTTGGCGATCTGCTTGAGCACGTCGGCCGACGGTTTGTAGAGGCCGCGTTCTACCTGGCTCAGGTATGGATTGGAGATCTTGGCGATCTCCGCCAGTTGCCGCATCGACAGGTTGGCCAGCTCGCGCTGGCTCCGGATAAAATCACCGAGGCTGCTCCAGGCGGTACGCGGCTCGCGATCCTCCTCGGGCCCGTCGGTCACGAGGTCCGCGCCTCGGCCGTAGGGCCGAACGGCGGTGCGGTCTCGTTGCGAACGTACCGGCCGGGAGCCGGCTCACCCTCCGGCAGCGGGTACGGCTCGACCATATCGCCGCCATGCGCTTCGGCCCAGGTGGCCCAATCTTCCCACCAGCTCCCCTGCCTCCGATCGGCGGTCTCGAACCATTCCTGCGCGCTTTCGCCATGGCCGGCTGCCGGCTTCGTGTAGTACAGACTCTTCTTCCCGCCGGGCGGATTGACGATGCCCGCGATATGACCTGAGTTAGTCAGCGTGTATTTCGCTTCGCCGCTGACGTATTGCGTCGTCAAGTAGGTGGCGTGCCACGGAGCGATATGATCGTTCTCGGCCCCCAACACATACAGCGGCGCCGAAATCTTGGAGAGATCGATCGGTGTGTCGTCGATAACGAACGCACCCGGTTTTACGATGGCGTTGTGCAGGTAGCAGGCTCGCAAGTATTGCGAGTGCATTTCGACCGGCATGCGCGTCGAATCGCCGTTCCACGCCAGAATGTCGAACGCCGGCGGCTTCTTGCCTTTGAACCAGCTATTGACGACGTAACTCCAAATGAGGTCGTGCGAGCGCATCCAGTCGAACGTTTTCGCCATTTCGTGCGACTCGAGATACCCGCGCTCGCGCATGCGCCGTTCGAGGCGCGTAATCGTGTCTTCGTCGGTGAAGATGCCGAGGTCGCCCGGGATGCTGAAATCGATCAGCGTGTTGGTCACGGTCAGACTGTTCACGCGATCGGCCTGACCGTGAGCGGCTAGATACGCCATCGCGATCAACGCCAGCGTTCCGCCGAGGCACAGCGCCGCGAGATTGAGCTTTTTCGCGCCCGTCATCTCCTGCACGGCGTCCAGCGCCGCAAGGACACCCGAGCGCAAATAGTCGTCCATCTTGAGGTTCGACATGCGTTCGTCGGGATTGCGGTAGCTGATCATGAAGACTTGGTGGCCGTGCTTGACCGCCCACTCGACGAACGAACGGCCAGGCGCTAAATCCATAATATAGTACTTATTGATCCACGGCGGGCTGCAGAGAATCGGCAGCGCGTGAACTTTGGGCGTCTGCGGTTCGTACGCGATCAACTCGATCAGCTCGTTTCGCATCACCACCCGACCGGGGGTGGCGGCGATATTCTTGCCCAACTCGAAGCCCGAGGCATCGACCTGTCGTGGATAGCCGCCGTTGTTTTGTAGGTCGTCCATGAAGTTGCGCATGCCTTGCAGCAGGCTCAAACCGCCGGTATTCATGGCTTCTTTCACGACGCCGGGATTGAGCCACGGCACGTTGCTCGGCGCAAACGCGTCGAACATCAGCTGCATGGCGAAGCGCGCCTTCCGGCGGGTGGCGTCCGGCAGTCGCGCCGAGTCGACCAACTGCAGCGCCGCCTGCGTTCGCACGTGGTAATCTTCCACGATGCCCGCGAGCAGCGGATTGCTCGACCATTCCGGCTCGCTGAAGCGCTTGTCGGGTGCGGACGGGGCTTGACCGAGCGGCGCCATCGCTTCCTGACCGCCCAAACGTCGCAACATGTTGAGCCCGACGTTCTGTTCTGCCAACGCGAAGCCCGAGAGCCAGGTGCTCATGCGCAGCGGGTCGGCCATCGCATCGGTCATGACCGCTTTGAGCGCGTCGTTGAGCGAGGCCGGGTCGAGGCCGGTAACGTCGATGCCGTAACTGAGATCGTCGGCTTGCAGCGGAACCTCCTCGCGGGCTTCGTCGAGGGCTCTCACATGTACCAGCCGCCGTTGACGTTGTACACCGCGCCGGTAATGTACCCGGCGTTGTCGTCGATGAGGAAGCGCACCAGATGCGCGACTTCTTCGGGCTGTCCGAGACGCCGTTTCGGCGTCTGCGAGATCGCCATTTCGATTGCCTCCGACGGCATCGCCTTGGTCATCTCGGTGTCGATGAATCCGGGCGCGACGGCGTTGACGGTGATCCGGTTCTTCGCGACTTCGAGTGCGACCGTCTTGGTGAGGCCGATCAACCCCGCTTTCGCGGCGGCGTAGTTCGCCTGCCCGAAGTTGCCGCCTTGACCGACCACCGAGCTGATGTTGACGATCCGGCCGAACTGCTGGGCGACCATCGTGTCGAGGACCGCCTTAATCATAAAAAACGGTCCCGAAAGATTTACTTGCAGAACCGCTTGCCATTCGTCAACCGTCATCTTGCGAACCGTATGGTCGCGAGTGATGCCGGCGTTATTGACGAGATAATCGATCCGACCATGCTCGGCGACGATGCCCTCGACGGCCCTCCGGCACTCGCCGAAGTCGCCGACGTCGCCCTCGTAAAAATGCAGCCTCGGCGCACTTCCATTGAGATGTAGGCGAAGCGTTTCGGTGCGCTCCCGATCGATCGGGAGACCCAAGACGGCAACCGTTGCCCCGTCTTCTGCCAGGAGGCGGCTAATTGCGCCTCCGATTCCGCGGGAGCCCCCGGTAACGACGGCAACCCGCTTTTCAAGTGGTAGACTGCTCACCCGCTAGATTTACCCAGCATCGGCTCAGTTTACCTTCCACTCTGACTCCCTTGCTCGTTCGGTCCAAATTCGGCTCGGGAAAGGCGCCTATCCCACGTGCGACGCCAGAGCGCTTTGCGAAATGGCGCGCTGCTCGCTCGGGGTCTCGCTCGCGCCTCGAACGCTGTCGGCCGGCGCATCGGGCGATACGATACGCCCTTCGAAGATTGTGGCCACCACGCGGATTTCGTCGATCTCGGCCGGATCGATCGTTAGCGGGTCGCGGTCGAGAACCGTGAAGTCGGATTTCTTGCCGGCCTTGATGCTGCCGATCTCGCCTTCTAGTCCGAGGGAGTAGGCCGCTTCAATCGTTACCGCTCGAAGCGCCTTCTCGGCTGTAATCTTTTGGGATGGGTCCGCCGTTCGACCGGAAAGGGTCGTCCGATTGACCGCGCACCATGCAAGAAACAGCGGATCGGCCGGAGCCATCGGCATGTCGGAATGCAACGATATGCTCATATTCTGGCGGACCGCGCTGCCCAAGCGCACCATGCTATTCGCGCGTTCCGGTCCTAACCCGATCTCCGAGTAACGATCCGCGAGCGCTACCGGATAATACGGGTTCGCGCTGATGATCGCGCCGAGTTCCGCGAGACGCGCAATCTGTTCTTCGGTCGACATGGCAAAGTGTACCACCGTAAAACGATGATCGCCGCGAGGGTTGGCCCGCATGTTTCGTGCTAGCGTGTCGGTCACGACTTGGAGACCGCCGTCACCATTGACGTGGGTATGGATGTGAAATCCGGCATCCCAGTAGAGTGCAAATGCCGCCTCGTAGTCTGCCGGTTCGGCAATCCACTCGCCGCGATGGCCATCGAGATAGGGCTGCTCCATTTGCATGAGTTGCGAGAAGATCGCGCCGTCGGCGAACAGCTTTACCTGCTTTGGAAGCCAGGCGACGTGGCCTCTTCCCCACGACGCGAATTCGTTGGTCTTAGCGACGAGCGTCCCGAGGTCGCTCTTGTTCTGGTCGTACAAGCTGCGCCCGTCGGCAATAAAGTACGTTCGAAACCCGACGTCGTCGCCTCCGAGAGTGGTTTCCCAAAACGTCTGGATGCGCCTCGACAATTGCGTGCCCGGCTCGCAGATCGTGGTGATCCCTTTGGAACGCACGTAACTTTTCAGCCGCTCGACCCCCGACTTCATGCGCGCGCGAGTCGCCAGCTCCTTGGCGATGGGCACCAGCACGAGTTCTAGGCCCTTCTCATAGAAGTGACCCCGAGCGAAGTTTGCTTGCGTGCTTGCGAGCCCATGCCCCGCGAGCGAAGCCTCGGTGATTCCGTACTTCTCGAGTGCAACGCTGTTAAAGATCAACTCGTGGCAGGATCGATGCCATATCACGATCGGGCGATCGCGGCCGATCGCGTCGAGTTCGGGGCGATAAACGTTTCCGTGAAAGTACTGATGGTATCCCCAGGTAAACAGCATCTCACCGGCAGGCGCATTTTTCATCTCAGTCACCGCCGCCGTTAACCGCGCGACGTACTCGGCATTGTCTTTTGCGGCCTTGGCGAAGTTGTCCGGAATGGCCCAATCTTCGATAGCGATCACAACGGCCGACATCGACAGCGCGCCCAACAGGGGATGCAAGTGCTGCTCGATGAAGCCCGGAAAGATCACGCGCTTCTCGAACCGCCGGTCGATCACATACGAACCCGGTTGGAGCTGTTGCGTCACCTCGTCGAGCATCCCGACGGCCACGGTGCGAGGCCCCGAAACGGCGACCGCGTTCGCCGCCGCCGCGGATTCCATGGTGACGACTTTTTCCGCCAGGTAGACGGTGGTGGCGCCCGCAGCCGTCGCCTGCGCCTGCCCGGCGTTTGGCGTTGGTGCGGTTAGCGGCATGGCGGCGGAGTCGGCCGCGAATGCCCCGTTCGCTAGAGTCGCGCGCAGAAGCGGCAGGATGGCGTTACAGCCGGAACAGCCGGAAACGTGCAAGTCCATGGCACCTTCCGATTCGTAAAAGAAGTTTAGTGGGGGAAGCTTTGCATAGTATTCGGTGCGAGCCCATCGGCGAGCGCGTGGAACACGGCGACGGCGCCAAGGCCGGCGTTGCCATCGGCGTCGTAAGCTCCGGGTCCGTTGGTGCCTTCGACGGCGATCGCTAGGTGCTGCGAAGGCAGATATCCGACGGCTCCGGAGGCGCCGGCAAATCCCAGCGTTTGCATGATCCACGGCCCGGCATCGATTACGCCGAGGCCGTAATTGAAGACGGCGGTGTTGGCGCGGCAAGCGGAGCAGCCGGGCTGCGCGTGACCGAATCCGACCAGGCTCGGTATGATCTGCGCGGCGGACGACGCCGGCGACAGCAGTTTTCCAGTCGCAACGGCCTCGATCGACACGCCTAGATCGCTGATGTCGGTCGTTTCAACGGCGCCTTCGATGGTGGTCCACGACGGGTTCCAAAACGTCGCTTCCTCGTAGAACGGCACGCCCGGCTTGACGCCGAGCACTTCGCGGCGTTCCGAACTGAAAGCGTGCAATACGGGTTCCGGAATCTCCGGGGTGGATAGAGCGCCGGTTTGTTTGAGGTCCAGCGGCTCGAGTACGTATTGGCGGATCGCATCGGCAATCGGCATGCCGGTAATCTTTTCGAGCACCCGGCCGAGGATCACGTAGTTGGTGTGCGAGTAGCCCCAGTTGGCGCCGGGCGCAAACTCCATGGGCTTCGAGACGCCGATCTGCGTCAGCTCCTCGGGAGTCCACTGGCGAAACGGGTCGCGGTAAACTCCTTGAATAGTCTCGGGCTGATACACATAATCGGCATAACCCGACGTCATTTGCGCCAAGTTCCTTAGCGTGATGCCGCCGGCGTTCGGAAGGTCGGGAAAGTACCTCGAGAGTTTGGTGTCGAGCGTCGTTTTCTTCCTGTCGACCAACTCGAGCAACAGCGTCGACATATAGGTGAACGCCATCGCCCCGTTCCGAAAATGCATGTCCGGCGTTGCCGGTACGCCGGTCATCGAGTCGCCGAAAGCACCGGTGTAGACGACCGCTCCGTTCGAGCGCACCTGGATGACCAGCGCCTTGAGGTGGTTTTTCGCCATCGAACTGCGCACGACGGTTTCAATCGTCGCCGCGGAGGGCGCGCCGGCGGCCAAAGCCGGCGAGAAACCCGGTAAAATGGTGGCGAAAGCCAGTGCCGCGATGCAGGCCTTCCGCACGCCGAGCGTTAGTGCCACATTTTCTTAAGCGTAACGGCCTTGCAGGCGTTCGCCGTGCACGCAACGCCGGCGATGGTCTCGATGGTGCGCAACACCGAATAGTGATTGACGAGCTGGTTATAGGATCCCGGAGTAACCATCGGCCCGATGAGCAACGTTGCAATCTGATTCTTTCCGTTACTATCCGGGTCCGCCTCGTCCCACGTGAGGATCAGCAGCCCGTTGTGAGCCGCATTGTAGGAGAGAATCGGCGGCAGATTGGCCTTGAGCCAGTTGTCGCCGGTCCCGGTGCTGCAGTCGTGCATGTCGTCGCACAGATTTGGGACGATGATCGACAAGGTCGGCGGACTGCTCGGGAATCCGTTATAGACGAGATTCGAAGACGACGGCACGTTGGTAAAGTTCACCCACGGGTTGTGTTTACGTGCGTATTTGCTCGTCGTGCAGCCGGTATAGCCATTCTGCGGCATCGATTCCGAGTAGCCGTCGAACGTTTTGTTCGCAGCCAGGAGTTCGGCGCCGACGTTCGGTGTCGAAAACGAGTGCGGGCAGGAGTCGTCGTGAACGCCTTGGTCGGACCCCGAGAACAAGGCCAGGTAGTTGGGTTCGCTCGGGTGCTCGATCGCGTGACTATTCGTCATCAACGCGGCTTGGGGAACGAGGGTGCCGTTGATGTACGGCGCCTGGGCGTTTCCGATGATGAGATTGTAGTCGCGATTTTCCATAATCACGACCACGACGTTGTTGGCGTGCGGCGCAGCAGCGGCGACTCGCGCCGGCGTACCGGACGCAGCCACGGATTGTCCGGGCAACGTGCTGGCTTGGCTGCATCCCGCGAGCGACAGCGCAAACAGAAACCCAACGCCGGCGGCGCTAAAGCCTTTAATCGAATACGGGGTCATTGTAGCCGTCCGATCTTATTGGTAAGGGGTTCGGTGAACCAGAGCGCCCCATGCGCGTCCGGCACAACGCTCGACACGCCACTTCCCGACGTTGGAACGACGTATTCGGTGAAGGTGCCGGCGAGAGTCATCTCGCCGATCTTCCCGGCGGCACTTTCGGCGAACCAGAGCGCATTCTCCGGTCCCGCGGTAATCCCGATCGGCATGCTCGACGGCGTCGGGATCGCGTACGCGACCTTATGGCCATTGCGCAGGCGCACGATCGCATTATTTCCCGAATCCGTAAACCACAGGTTCGTGTCGGATCCGACGGTCACGTCTTGCGGAACGCTTCCCTTTGGCACTTGGACTTCCGAAATACCGCCTCGCGTCGTCGATCGGCCGATTCTTCGAATTCCCGACTCGGCAAACCATAGCTCGCCCCTCGGCCCGGAAACGATTCCGGCCGGCAGCGACTTCGGCGCGGAGAGGAGGTAGTTGGAGTTTACTCCGCCGGGCGTCATCCGTCCGATCTGATTGGCGTTGGTTTGGGTAAACCAGAGGTTCCCGTCCGGTCCGGCAGTGATGTAATAGGGCGCCGAATGCGGCAACGGGAGCGCTACGTGAATCTTGTATTCGGTGATCGTTCCGGACTTCGTGATACGACCAATTTTCTCAACCGCCATTTCCGTAAACCACATCGCGCCGTCGGGTCCGGCCGCAATTCCGACCGGCTGACTACTCGCGGTGGTAACAACAAACTCCCGGAAAGACCCTTGAGACGTGACGCGCCCGATCTTGTTTGCATTCGATTCGGTAAACCACATGGCACCATCCGGGCCAAGCGCGATTTGATTCGGCCGGCTCTTTGCGGTTGGAACCTTATACTCGGTAAACGACCCCGCAATCGCGCGCGTTGCCGAGCGCTGCTGTTGGACGATCGGCGGTGGAGCGATTCCGTTCACGAGGGACTGCGTTCCCGGCGCGCTGCAACCGACGATCGTTAAGGCGACGAGTAACGCCGCCGTCTTCGAACGACTCATTCGTTCACCCTCCCTTTCGCAGCCGTTAACGTTCTCCGGCTGGAGGCTCGAGAACTGCCGAGGAGCACCCGGAATCGCCGCCGAAGTCAAACGCCCTCATCGTATTGCGAGGTCCCGAATTCATGAAAAGGCTCGTGTTTCTACTAGCAGCCGCGCTCGGGGCCTGTAGCGGCCCGCTTTCTCCCGTGTCGGATAGTAACGGCGGGGCGCAATTCTTAGCCCGCTTCGCGACCGGCAGCACGAAGATCAAGCACGTCGTCTTCATCATTCAAGAGAATCGCAGTTTCGACAACCTCTTCCAGGGATATCCGGGCGCCGACACGGTTTCAAGCGGCAAGAATTCTTCCGGACAGACGATCGCGCTCCAGCCGGTGACGCTGGCAACCCAGTACATCATCGACCACTCGCTGAGCGCGATGATCGCCGCCTGCAACGGCACCGGAAAGCTGCCTGGAACGCAGTGCAGAAACGACGGTTTCGATAAAGAGCAAGCCTTTGGCGGCCCCAAGAACCCCGAATACGTGTACGTTCCGCATACCGACTCGAAACCATACTTCGACATGGCCCACGAGTGGGTGCTGGGCGATCGCATGTTCCAATCGCACCTCGACGAGAGTTTCGTCTCGCACCAGTACATCATCGCGGCCCAGGCGCAGTCGAGCGTCGACCTGCCGGGCTATTATTGGGGATGCGACGGCGGATCAAGCGACAAGGTCGCCACGATCACAAAGCAACGCCAGCTCGGCCCGTATCAGACGGCTTGCTTCGACTATATGACGCTCGGCGACGAGCTCGACAAGGCGAAGCTGACGTGGCGCTTCTATTCGAGCGACATCAACGACTTCACCGACTACGTGTGGTCGGGTTACCAAGCCGTAAAGCACATCCGCTACGGCCCGGATTGGAAGCAAGACGTCATCACGCCGCAAAAACAGTTCATCACCGACGTCGGTGCCGGGACGCTCCAGAACGTGACGTGGATCACGCCTATGTGCGACGAGTCCGATCACGTAAACTGCGGAGGCGGATACGGCCCGTCGTGGGTGACGTCGCTCGTGAATGCCGTCGGTAAGAGCAAGTTCTGGGACTCAACCGCGATTTTCGTGATGTGGGACGATTGGGGAGGCCTCTACGATCACGTCCCGCCGCCGCACCTAGACTACGACGGCCTGGGCTTCCGGGTGCCGCTTCTCGTCATCTCCCCGTATGCCAAGCACGGCTACGTTTCGCACGTGCAGTACGAAACCGGCAGTATTCTGCGATTCGCCGAAGACGTTTTCGGGCTCGGGCAACTGGCCGCTAGCGATACGCGCGCGAATTCACCTGCCGCCGATTGCTTCGACTTCACCAAACCGCCGCGGAAATTCGTCCCCATCAGCGCTCCGAAACCCGCGTCGTTTTTTATGACCAAACCCGCGGATCCGCGGGCTCCCGACTACGAGTAAGCCATGAGACCGGCGATGGTGCCGGCAGCTACATGTCCAAGCCGCCGTTGACGTTGTACACAGCTCCGGTGATGTAGCTGGCTTCGTCCTCGAGCAGAAAACGCACGACTCGCGCCACTTCTTCAGGTTTGCCGAGGCGGCGTTGCGGGATTTTTTCGATGACCTTCGCGAGGGCTGCTTCCGGAATCGCCTCGACCATCTCGGTGGCGATGAATCCCGGGGCCACCGTGTTAACGGTGATGCCGCGCTGGGCCATCTCGAGCGCCAAGCTCTTGACCAATCCGAAGAGACCCGCCTTGGACGCCGCATAGTTGGCTTGGCCGACGTTCCCGGTTTCGCCGATCACCGAACTGATCATCACGATGCGCCCGGAGCCCCGCTCGATCATATGCTCGAGCACGGATTTGGTCATTTGAAAGGCG
This sequence comes from Candidatus Tumulicola scandinaviensis, assembly GCA_003140835.1. Classification (GTDB taxonomy): domain Bacteria; phylum Vulcanimicrobiota; class Vulcanimicrobiia; order Vulcanimicrobiales; family Vulcanimicrobiaceae; genus Tumulicola; species Tumulicola scandinaviensis. The sequence goes on from PLLA01000080.1 coordinate 37,587, forward strand.
CCTGAGAGGTTCACGTTGAGGACTTGGCGCCAGTCGTCGACGGTCATCTTGCGAACCGTCTTGTCGATCGTGATGCCGGCGTTGTTCACCAGGTAGTCCACGCGCCCAAACTCGTCGATTACCTCTTTGAAGACGCGATTGCAGTCGTCGGTCTCGTCGACGCGCCCTTGATGGATCGACATCTTCGCACCGCCGGCGGCCATGGTGTCCCTGAAGCGCTCGGCGCTCTCCTTACCGCGACTGTATCCGGCCGCCACCGACGCCCCATTCTCGCACAGCATTCGCGTGATCGCGGCACCGATGCCACGCGTACCGCCGGTAACAATCGCAACCCGTCCTTCAAACACTCTGGCCTCCTCCCTTGCGGGCGTCTTGCTTTCGCCACACGCGGAGTGTTTCCGTCCTTCGATTGCGCCCCTTGGGGACTCCGCTCGGGATGACAAAGCGCTCCGCTCAGGATGGCAAGGGGTCCTTTAGCCGAAACGGCCCGTGATGTAGTCCTCGGTGCGGCGGTCCGACGGTTTGGTGAAAATCTTGGTCGTCTCGTCCATTTCGATCAAGCGTCCCACGCCGTGCTCGTCGGCGAGCATGAATGCCGAGTAATCCGACACGCGCGCGGCTTGCTGCATGTTGTGCGTCACGACGACGATCGCGTACTCGTCGGCCAACGCGGTCATCAGCTCTTCGATGCTCAACGTCGAGATCGGGTCCAGCGACGAGGTCGGCTCGTCCATCAATAGCACTTCCGGCTCTACCGCCAGCGCGCGTGCGATGCACAAGCGTTGCTGCTGTCCGCCCGACAGCGCCGTCGCAGGCTTTTGCAGTTTGTCTTTTACCTCGTCCCACAGCGCCGCCGACCGCAATGCCTTTTCCGCGACGCGCATCTTTTCGCTCGAAGGAACGTTGCGGCTCAACCCCGCCGTCACATTCCCGAGAATCGACAGCGTCGGAAACGGATTCGCTCGCTGGAACACCATGCCGACGCGGCGGCGGAGCTCGATGACGCTGATGTGCGATTCGTACACGTCCTCGCCGTCCAGCAGCACCTGGCCGCGCGCATACGCTCCCGGCGCGATTTCGTGAATGCGGTTGAGGCATCGCAGGATGGTCGTCTTCCCGCACCCCGACGGCCCCATTAACGCCGTCACCGCGTTCGGCGCAAACGACATGGTGACGTCGGCAACTGCTTGCCGCGTGCCGTAATAGGCGTTCAAGTCGATGACGCGCAGCGGCGCGGTGTCGCTTGAGCTCATCGCTGAGCCTTCGGCGACAGCACTAGCCGCGCCAGTACGTTAAGCACCAGCACGGCGAGAATCAGCAGCAGCGCACCCGCCCAAGCCTGCTGATGCCAGCTTTGGTACGGAGAAATCGCATACGTGAACACCTGCAACGGAAGCTGGGCCATCGGTTGGGTAGGATTGAGCTCCCAAAACTGGCTGCCGAAGGCCGTAAAGAGCAGCGGAGCGGTTTCGCCGGTAACGCGCGCGATCGCCAGCAGCAGTCCGGTGATGATCGCCGGCCGCGCCGCCGGAAGTACGATGCGCATGGTCGACGCGAATTCCGACAAGCCCAATGCCAGCGCGCCCTCGCGAATCGCGCGTGGAACGCTTCGCACCGCTTCTTCCGACGTTCGCAGAATGAGCGGAAGCATCAATAAGGCAAACGCAAACGACGCCGACAGCGCGGAGAAATGCCTGAAAGGCGCCACCAGCAGCGTATACGCGAACAACCCGATCGCAATGCTCGGGATGCCCGACAGTACGTCGGAAAGAAAGCGCACCGCTTCCGGAAACCAGCCGCGTCCAAACAGCGCCAGAAACAATCCCGAGAGCAAGCCTAACGGCGTGGCGATCAACACCGCGACGCCAACGGTGACGAGCGTACCGACGATGCCGTTAGCGACGCCGCCGCCCGGCTCGCCGACCGGAACCGGCAACTGCGTGAGGAAGGCGACGTTTATCGCGCGGAATCCCTGTAAGGCGACGTATCCCAAGATTACGAGCAGGGCGATCGCGCCCAGCGACGCGCACGCCGCCGTCACCGCGGCTCCGGCGAAGCTTACCGCGTGCCGGAACTTCACCGGGTCCGTTGCCCTCGCCGGCCGCGCCGTCGCCACGTTAACTCTTCTCCCGCAAAACGGCCCACAACAGCAGCCGGGCCATCGCATTGACGAGGAAGCTGACGATGAACAGCAGCAACCCCAGTTCGACGAGCGCGCTGATATAGACGGTCCCGTTAGCTTCGGTGAACTCGTTGGCGATGACGCTCGCCAGCGTGTACGAGGGAGCAAATAGCGAAGCCGCAATTTCGGGACGGTTGCCGATGACCATCGTGGTGGCGATCGTTTCGCCAAGCGCGCGCCCGAGCGCCAGTACGATCGCGCCGAAGATCCCCACCCGCGAAGCCGGAATGACCACGCGCGCAACGGTTTCCCACTTCGTTGCGCCCAGCGACATGGAGGCTTCGCGCAGGTCAGACCCGATCGCAACGATGACCTCGCGGCTAATCGCCGTCACCGTCGGAAGAACCATCAGCGCGAGAATCAAGCCCGCCGTCAACATGCCGACGCCGCTGATCGAACCCTGGAACAGCGGCAAGAATCCCAACGTCTTTTGCAAGAACGGCCCCAGAACGGTACGCACGAACGGTGCGAGCACGAACAGGCCCCATAGACCGAACACGACGCTGGGAACCGCCGCTAGCAGCTCGATCACGAAGCCGAGCGGGCGCGCGATCCAGCCGGGGGCGAACTCGGCAAGGTATGCGGCCGCCAAAATTCCGACGAAGCCGGCCAGGACGATGGCGATCAGCGAGGTGACCAGCGTGCCGTAGATGAGCGGCAGTGCACCGAACTGCCCGGTCACCGGATTCCACTCCGACGTCCACAGGAACTTGAATTTGAAGGCGACGATCGACGGCCACGATCCGTGCACGAGCTCGACGAACAACATTGCGACGAGCAGCACGAACAGCCCGGCGGCGGCGTACACCACCAGCAGAAAGACTCGATCCGCCGCAGCTATGGCGGCATAATTTCGATTCTTCATGTCCTCACGGCGGGGCACAAGAAACGCCTCAATACACGATCGAGGCGCTCCCTACCTTCACGCGATGCTTCGTAAAGCGCTACACGTGCATTTTCGCAAGCGTATTGCGCGCGAGCGACTGAATGTTCTCCGGAAGCGGAACGTAGTCGAGTCCGCCGGCGATCTTTTGAGCATCGCCGCCACTCAACCAGGTGAGGATCTGCTGTAGAACCTTCCCTTTGCCTTTGTCCTGCGGGTTCTGATAGACCACCACCCAGCTGTAGCCGGCGATGGGATAACACGTCGCGCACTTCATGTTGACGATCGAGAAGCTGGTTGCGCTAACGTCGGGCTTCGCAGCCGCCGCCGCCCGCACGCCGCCCGGGGCATCGGAGATGTATTTGCCGGCGGCGTTCTGCAACGTCGCTTGCGACATTTTATTTTGGATGGCGTAGGCCAGTTCGACGTAGCCGATGGCTCCCGGATTGTTGTTGACCTGACCCGCCACCCCTTCGTTGCCTTTGCCGCCGATGGCGCTCGCTGCGATCCACATCACGCTCTTTCCCGTCCCAACTTTTGTTTTCCATTCCGCCGAGATGGCGCTGAGATAATCCGTGAAGATGTACGTCGTCCCAGAACCGTCGGAACGATGCACGACCACAATCGGCGTGTTGGGCAGCTTCATCCCGCCGTTGAGTTTGGCGATTTGCGGATCGTTCCAGCTCGTAATCTTGCCCAAGAAGATTCCAGCCAATAACCCGGAGGTCAGATGCAGTCCACTTGCAACTCCGGGAACGTTGTACACGATAGACTCGCCACCGAGCGCCACCGGCACCTGCAGCACGGGTCCGCCCGAAGCCTCGGCCGCCTTCACTTCGCCGGCGTTCATCGGCACGTCGGTCGCACCAAAGTCCACCGTGCGCTGCGTGAACTGTGCGATGCCGCCGCCGCTGCCGATGGACTGGTAGTTGACCTGCACGTCGCCGTGGCTCTTGCTGTAGTCGTAAAACGCTTTCGAGAAGAACGGGTAATCGAACGTCGACCCTGCGCCCGTCAGCTGCGTCGCTGCCATTGCCGGAAGGATCGCCGTGACGAACAGCGCCGCTGCTATCGGCGCAAGTCTTTTCCGCATGAATGCTCCTTTGCACGCGAGTGCAATGCCGAGTCGATGAAAACTCTTCCCATTCTCACGGCCGAATACTAAGAACAGATTAAGAAGACATAGGGAAGGGCTTAAGACTCGAGGCACGGAGGCGGCCTGCCGGGCGCTTCGAAGGCTTCCGGCCACGCGGCCGCCGAAAGCGCGTGCTCTATGTCCGAGCCCCAGGTGAAAACGCCGCTCCCCGAACTGCGCCATACGGCCGCCCACGTGCTGGCGTATGCCGCGCAGGACCTCTTTCCCGACGCCAAGCCGACCATTGGGCCGGCGATCGAGAATGGGTTCTACTACGATTTCGATCGCGCCGAAGCGTTTACGCCTGAGGATCTGGCCCGGTTGGAAGCGCGCATGGCGGAGATCGTGAAGGCGAACTATGCGATGACCGGCCGGCCCGTCACGCGAGCCGAGGCGCTCAGCATTTTCAGGGGCAACCCCTATAAGGTAGAGATCGCGAGCGAAATCCCGGAGGGGGAGCCGATCACGCTCTATACCATAGGCGAGTTTACCGACCTGTGCCGTGGCGGCCATGCCGACTTCACCGGTGAGATTGGCGCGCTCAAGCTGACGAGCGTTGCGGGCGCCTATTGGCGTGGGGACGAGCGCAAGCCGATGCTGCAACGCATTTACGGCACCGCGTGGTACGACCGCGCCGAGCTCGATGCGTATCTCGCCCAAGTCGAAGAGGCCCTCCAGCGCGACCATCGCAAACTCGGCGCCGAGCTCGACTTGTATTCGGTCGAGGAAGACGCCGGAGCCGGATTGATTTTCTGGCATCCCAAGGGCGCCATCGTGCGCGGACTCATCGAAGACTTCATCCGCCAGGGGTTGCGCGAACGCGGCTATCAGCCGGTCGTCACCCCGCACGTCGTCAGTGAAAAACTGTACGAGATCTCCGGGCATCTGGAAAACTTCGCGCAGAATATGTTCGGGCCGCTCGAAGTCGAGGAGCAACGCTTCCGTCTCAAACCGATGAACTGCCCCGGACACATCCTCATCTACCGCAGCCGGTTGCACAGTTACCGCGACCTGCCGGTGCGTTACAGCGAGTTCGGAACGGTGTACCGCTACGAGCGATCCGGCGTCGTGCACGGCTTGACGCGCGTGCGGGGCTTCACCCAGGACGACGCGCACATCTTCTGCACGCCCGAGCAGTTACAGGGCGAGTTCGAGCTTACGCTCGACGAAGCGATGCGCTTGATGAACGCGTTCGGCTTCAGCGATTTCGAATACGTGCTCTCCACGCGCGACGACGCGCTCCGCACCGAAACCGATCCGGTGGCCGAAGACGCGATTCGAAAAGCGCTCGAACGCTTTGGCCTTCCGCACAGCGTCGATCCCGGTGGCGGCGCATTTTACGGACCGAAGCTCGACATCAACGTGCGCGACGCGATCGGACGGAAGTGGCAGCTCGGAACCGTGCAGGTCGATTTCATCCTTCCCGCTCGCTTCGAACTGAAGTATCGCGCGAGCGACGGGCACGACCGCACGCCGGTCATGATTCACCGGGCGTTGGCCGGGTCGCTCGAGCGATTTTTCGGCATCGCCATCGAACACTTCGGCGGCGCGTTCCCGGCATGGCTGGCGCCGGTGCAGGCTGCGGTCGTTCCGATTTCGGAGCATCAGCAAGACTACGCGCGCGAAGTGGCCGCCCGCCTTACCGGAATGGGTCGCCGGGTCGAGGTCGATGAAAGCAACGAGAAGCTCGGTCATAAGATCCGGCACTGGAAGAAGCAAAAGGTTCCCTATATTCTCGTGGTTGGAAAACAAGAAGCCGCCGAGGGTACGGTGAACGTCAACCAGCGCGGCGTCGAAGACAAACGCACCGTTTCTGTCGGAACGTTTGCCGAACAACTCCAATCAATCATCGAGGCGAAGAAGTAAAAGCACATGAAGTTTGACGTTCGCGTGGCATTCGCCGCGATCGCGCTCGCGCTCGGAGCCTGCCAGGGTGGCATGGACAGCGGCGGCGGTATGCCGGGCATGATGGGACCGCCGGTTTCCCAACCGGGTCCGATGGCCAGCGGCCAAATGCAGGGCCCGGCGATTGGCGCGAACGGACAAGCCGAGCTCACCGTTCCGGGCTCGACGCTCGCACCGAACGAATCGCAGTTTGCGGTTGGTGACGGCCCCAACGGCGTCAAGTGCCCGGTCGTGCAGCAGTTCGCGTGCACGGTGAGTTTCAATATGCCGACGCCCGGACCGTCGCCCTCAGGCGGATCGACCCCGAAGCCGACTCCCTCGCCCACCCCGTCGCCGTCGCCGAGCGCCTCGAGCGGAAGCGACGAAGGCGACGATACGTCCGATGCGGCCAGTCCTTCGCCCACCCCGCCGGGCACGATTACGCTGCAAATGGAGCCGCTACCCAAGGACGTTCCGGCGATGACCAATCCCGATCCTCGCATCTTGCGCATCACGCCGATGGTCGCGATTCGCTTGCAGAGCGATACGGACTTTTCGCTGAACGGTAACGCTGCCGTGCAATACACGATGCCGCGCGTACAAGTCGCCACCCGCTCGTTTGCCATCCAGTTGTATAACGAGAGCGCTTTGCGCGGAAAGCGCACCGACCAGTATCTTGCGACCTACACGAAGGCAAATGTCGGCGATACGACCGTGCAGTTCACCTTTGCCACGCCGCGCGTCACCGTCAAACGCGGACAAATTTGGCTGCTCGCGCTCTACGGATACCAGTGGCCGCCGGGAATGACGCCGACGCCGTCGCCATCGCCGGCCGGATCGGGGGCGCCGTCGGCGTCGCCCAGCGCGAACCCATCCCCAACGCCCTCCCCCTAAGCCTCCGACTTGTCAATCGAAGGGTACATTCGCGTCCTTCGACTGCGGCGCTTCGCGCCTCCGCTCAGGATGACAAAGTGCCGTAGTCGAAGGACGCCCCATGCGCGCTTGGAGCGAACTCAGCCCGCCCGCTAAGAAGACGTTCGTCGCCAGTTTTCTCGGCTGGACGCTCGACGCTTTCGATTTCTTTCTCCTGACCTTCGTCGTCACCCGAATCGCCGCCGATTTCAACCGCGGCATCGCCGAAGTCACCGGTGCCATCACCCTGTCGCTCTTGTGTAGGCCGGTTGGCGCGTTCGTCTTCGGATGGATCGCCGACCGGTACGGACGCCGGACGCCGTTGATGATCGACATCGTCTTCTATTCGATTGTCGAGCTGCTTACGGCGTTCTCGCCCAATTTTACGGTCTTTCTCGTGCTCCGCGCGCTCTACGGAGTTGCGATGGGCGGGGAGTGGGGCATCGGAGCGGCGATGGCCATGGAAGTGCTTCCGCCGCGCCGTCGCGGACTCTTCAGCGGCGTTTTGCAAGAGGGCTACATGGTCGGCTACCTGCTTGCCGCCGTCGCCTACTTTCTGGTGTTCCATTTCGCCGACGCGCTCGGGCTCGCGCGCTGGAATTGGCGCATTCTCTTCGGCGTCGGCGTGTTGCCCGCGCTCTTGATCTTCTACATTCGCGCCTACGTCCCCGAATCGCCGGCCTGGCTCACGCATCGCGGGCAACGCGTCGCGCCGCCGCAAATACTGCGCTCGCTGACGCGTCATTGGCCGCTCGTCGTTTACGCGATTCTTTTTATGGCGGCGTTGAACTTCATGTCGCACGGCACCCAAGATCTCTACGCGACGTTTCTACAAAAGCAGCACGGATTTTCCACGGCAACCGTCTTCACGCTGTCGGTCGTCGCCGCGTGCGGCGCCATCCTCGGCGGCATCGCTTTCGGGGCGATCTCACAGCGTTGGGGCCGGCGGGCGTGCATCCTGATCGCCGTGGTACTGGGAGCGGCGACGGTCCCGCTATGGGCCTTCGGCCAAACCATGGCGCTGCTCGGCGTCGGCGCTTTCGCCATTCAGTTTATGGTACAGGGCGCGTGGGGTGTGATTCCCGCGCACCTCAACGAACTCTCGCCCGCCGAGGCACGCGGAACGTTTCCGGGGTTCACCTACCAGCTCGGCAACGCCATCAGCGCCGGTGCGGCACAGATGGAAGCGGCCTTCGCGCTGAAGTTTCCGCTACCGGGCGGCGGCGCAAACTATGCCAAAGCGATGGCCATCATCGCGTTAATAGCGTTGGCATCCGTTTTCATGCTGACGGCGCTCGGGTATCTGGTTCAACCCGAACGCCGCCATCGCGATTTCCTCGAACCGTCGTAAGCGCCGGAGCGCTATACGGCGCTACTGATTCGCCCAGATGCCTTTGAGCGTCGAAAACGCCGGACGCGGCGTGAAGACGTTCGGATTCCCGGCCGAAATGATGTTGAGCCCAAACCACGCTTCGTCGTCAAATCCGCCGACGAACTTTGGATCGGGCGCCTTCGGATTGGTCAACTGTATGCAGTTGTCGCCAGCTTTCCACCACTCGTCGTTGAACTCGAAGTAGAAGCCGCCCGAAGCCGGACCGTTGTTCAACGTAGAGTGCTGGTACAGCTGCTTCGCCAGTCCGCCGATGTAGGTCGTCACTTGATTCACGCGGCCCGGCGGAAATTCTATGGCCTTATCCGGATTACCGTTGGGGTGATACCCGACCGGCGTTCCGTATTCGCTAACGAGGAACGGCTTTTTCGAGGCCGCCTCATACTGCGACCAAAGCTTACCGAAGTCGGAACCGCGGTAGGCGTTAATTCCCCAAACGTCGACCGGGAACTTGTTTTGCTCTCCCGCAATGACGGTTTTCATTCCGTCATCAACCATCGTCGTCGTCGTGAATTTGTCGGGCTGACCCGCCAGTCTGAAGCCGTCTTTTGCCGCTCGGGAGAGCGCGCTCATACCTTTCCAAAAAGTCGGATTGTCGATGAAGTTTTCGGCATTGACTTCCGATCCGATCGAAATCCCGATGACCGCCGGGTATCCGCCGTTGACTTGGGCCAGCTTGCGATACTGATTGCTCAGATCGTCGACGGCGCCCTGATTCAGCATGGCGTCGGGGGGGAAGAAAATCGATAGGATCACGTAGACGGGCTGCTTACCATTATTATACGCAGCGTTGAGAAAGTCGCCGATGGGATCGGCGTTCGGGTTGGCGTTGTACACCTTGACCGCATTGATATTGAACGCGCGAAACGTTGGTAAGTCTCGCTGCCAAATAGCTCGGTTCTTGTTGCCGAGGGGGTTGTCCAACGTCGTGCTGCAAATCGGCGTCGGCCCGTAGTCGACGCCCTTCATGTACATCAACTGGGGAATTGCCGGACCGGCACCGTGCCGCGTGGCAATCTCGATGTTCCGGCCGTGGATGAAAATCTCCGGGGTCGTCTTCGTCGCGCTCGCATTCGTCTGCACGCTCTGGCCGGGGACCGCATTGAAGTTCGATCCCGCGGACGAATTGCAGGCAGTTACTGCGAGCACGACGCAAAGTGACACGCACCTTGAAAATAGGCGATTCACTCATAGCTCCTTTGCGCGAAAAGAGTAGCTCGAGGAACGCCAAATCGCTACCACGGAAGCAATCCCCCGGCTGCTGAGCATCTTCGACGGTCCGCCCCGGTAGCCTACTCATCTCCGGTAAGCGGCAGCTTGCTAAGCAAGCAAACCCAAGTGGCGCTGCGCGTTACGTTTTAAACGTCGGCGGGGGCACACCGAGAAGCGGGCCGGCGGACGTCAGCGACCACGGCGTGCGGACGATTCCAGCTTCCATATCGCTCCACGCTTGTTCCATAATCGGGCGCAGCGTAGAAAGACGGTGCGTGGCCTTAGGATCGGAATAGAACGTCACCGGTATCCCCGCATTGCGCAAGAACACAGCGGTCGTGGTCGGATACTGGGTCGGGATGTTGTCGTCGAGCGATCCCGTCAGAATATAGAATGGCGTCGTCGGCAGCATCGCCGTAACCATGTACGAGCGCGAACCCAGCAAGGCGCCGGCAATCGACATCACCGCCGACCAATCGTTCGGGTGAATCGGTGCGACGAGGTAGACCGAGAACCCGCCCATCGAATAGCCGGCCAAGTAGCGCTTGCGGGGATCGATCGTAAACGCTTGTTTGGCTGCGGCGAGTGCATCGTAAACGTCGCTCTCCGAACCCTGGAAATCGTAGTAACCGCGACCGTAGGGCGCGACGATGATGGTGCCGGTTCGTTCGGCTAAATCGTCAATGAACGCTGGAGCGATGAGCGCCGTCTCCGATTGCGGATGTCCGTGGAGGAACACCACCAGCGGGGCCGCGCGGCCGGGCACGTAGGTGGTCGGCACGTATACCGCCACCGGCTGCATCGTCCCGTCTTTTGAGGCTCGGATCAGCGTCTCGCCCAGCCCGCGAATCGTTGCCATCGGCTGATACGACTGGTCCATGAGTTGATGGGCCAAGCTGAGATCGAGCTGCGTAATGCTGGTGAGGAAGTGTTGCCACATCGCGGGCGTGTAATCGTCGGGGAGCGGCGCCTTGAGCAAGTCCATGTCGTCGAACAGGCGCTGGTAGTAATCCATGGTGGTGTCGCGCCCGGTCACGCGAGCGATCTGCGGGGCCTGCGCATAGTACGCCGCGGCGGTCGCCTGCAGCGTCGCGCCGGCATCGCCCGGGCCGGCGCCCAGCAGCGCCAGCGCCGCGGCTCCGGCCGCCAACCCTCGCAGACTCATAGACCTAGTATAACGCCTCTGCCGATCAGGCCGTGATGGGCGCCGGCCACGGAGCCTCGGCGGTCAGATGGTAAAGGCGACGATCTGGTTGTTTTCGCGGTGATTCGTCCAGAAGCGGCTTCCATCGCTTGCCAGCGCGCGCGCGGCAAACGGCACCCGCGCGAGATCTTCGCACTTTGACGCCCCGCCGTTAACGCTGACGCGCGTCAGGAAGTAGTCGTTTGAGTCCTCGTCGTCGGTATTCAGCACGTAAAAAGCGCCGTCCGCGTAACACTGTCCGCAGATGCCGCGTGGAACCTCGATAGTGCGCACCACGCTGCCGCGTTCGTCGATGCCGAGAATTCGTTTGTTATACCACTGGCTGACGTACAGCCGTATACCGTCGTAGCTGAGTTGCGACCCGGTATCGTCGGGACAGCCGATTGCATCCGAATCCTTGAAGCCGTGGCCGGGAACGAAGCGCCGGATGACGCGCGAGTCGTCGTCACCCTCTCCGCAGATCACGCGCAACTCGTCTCCGATCACGGTCATTCCCCAGGGCTTTCCCGGAGCGCGATCTTCTTCACTCACCGTCCAATGATGCGGATCGATCGCATAAATTCGGCTGGTCTCGATCGATCCCATCCACAGTTTTTCGCCGTCGAACGCAATCGACTGCGGGCGCGGTGCCGGCGAAGGCAGCCGCATCGTTTCGTTCACATCCTGCATGCTCGACGCTTTTCGCGACTCCCACCCGGTTCCTGGCGCGCCGGCAGCGAACCGCCTACTCCATGGTTTTGCTGGGAATCGAGACGTCGTGCGACGATACTGCGACCGCGCTGGTCGCCGACGGTCGCGACGTGCTGGCGAGCGTCTCGACCAACCAAGACGCGTTTCACGCGAAGTACGGCGGGATCGTTCCCGAGATCGCGAGCCGGCGTCACGTCGCCCTGCTGTCGGCCGCGGTCGAGGATGCGCTCGGCCGCGCGAACCTCGCGCTCCCACAGATTAACGGTGTCGCCGTGACCCGCGGCCCGGGTTTGATCGGCAGCTTGGTGGTCGGCGTGGCATCTGCCAAAGCGCTGGCGTTTGCGCTCGGCAAGCCGCTGTACGGCGTCAACCACCTCCACGGGCATATCTTCGCGCCGTTCCTCGACCGCAGCGACCCGCCACCCTATCCGTTTCTGGCGCTGCTCGTGTCCGGCGGCCACTCGCAGCTGGTCGCGGTAGAATCGGCGACCGGCATGCGCATCATCGGACGCACCCATGACGATGCCGCCGGCGAGGCCTTCGACAAAACCGCCCGATTGCTCGGTTTGCCCTATCCGGGCGGACCCGAACTCGACCGCCTGGCGCAACGCGGAAATCCGCGCGCGCATGCATTTCCGCGCCACCGGCCAGCCGCGGATTCGCTCGATCTGTCCTTTTCGGGATTGAAAACGTCGGTGCGGTACTTCCTCGAATCCCCGGCCGGCCGCGACGCTAAGCACGAGGACGTCGCAGCTTCGTTCCAAGCCGCAGTCGTCGACGTGCTGATGGCACGCCTGCACGCCGCTTACAAGCGCGGGAACTATCGTGCGGTGATCTTGTCCGGCGGGGTTGCGGCGAACTCGGCTCTGCAGACCGCGTTTCGCACCTGGAGCGATCGCAACGACGTGACCGTCTTCATTCCGCCGCCGCAGTACTGCACCGACAACGCCGCCATGGTTGCCGCCGCCGCCTACCATCAGCGCGACGTTGCGCGGGTCGACCCGCTGACGCTCTCCGCCGATCCAAACCTTCCGTTCGAATTCGCAAGCCTCGCATAAGCGGCCACGAGGGCGCCGCCCGAACCGGCCCGAATCCAGCGCCTGAAATGCGACGCGTGATTGCTGCAATCGTGGCCATGACGACTCCCGCGCTGGCGGCGGCCGATCCCGTGCAAACGCCGGGATCGAACGTCACGATCGCGACCTGCCACGCGCAACTCGATCGGCCGCCGCTACGAATTGCGTACAAGAACGTGGCGCCGGCCACCGCGACCGAAGTGGATTTCGCCATCGTCGACACGACCGGCGTTATTGCGAAAGTCAGGGACATCGGCAAGTTCGATCCTGGAACGCAGATCAATCACGTCTTTGGATTACCGCCCGATACGTCGCCGTTAGGGCTGAGTTCCGCGCGCTGCGTGGTGACGAAAGTGGTTTACGGCGACGGCACCGCCTGGACCAACCCGAACCCGTAGCTTGAGCGATTCAGAGTCCGATTTGGTTGAGGTTCCAAACGAAGCGTTGCGTGTTGGGGTGGTCCCACCAGTTCGCAACGATGGCTTCGAGCTCGGGTAGCGAGCGCAAATCCGTGACGTACGTTTCGATCGCGCCGCGATTGGGCGCGGCGTCTTCGATTTCGGCGTGAAGCCGGTCGATGGTTGCATGCGCCGGGTGGCCTTGCGGGAGCGCCGCATGCAAATCCTGGTGCGGTAGCGCGGGGCGTTCGGCGAGCAGCGGGCGTAGGATTTCCGCTTGCGCGATGCGCTCCTCGTCGGCAACCATACCGGTAGCGTCCGCGTCGGTCACGCCGTCGCGAAGCTCGCCGAGCCGCTCCTCGAGGTCGGGTTTGTGAAACTCGTGACGGTTCTTGTCCATTCCACCCCCCTACCAGGTCGTTCGACTCCGGCCCTTCCCTCGGGGACTGCCCAGCGAGGTGCGCTAGAACGCCGTCGGAGCAACCGGCGCGATGTCCGAACGCTCGCCGCCGATTTGATCGGTCCCGAGAATCGTCAGCGACGCGCCGTGCCGCAAGAACGTGCCGACGATGGTGTTGAACGCTAGGCGCGGCAAAATGCAGCGCCAGCTGCCCAGCGCGGCGATAAGATTTTGAATCGGAGCATCTTCGATGGTGGTGCCGAGATTGTACTCGTTTTCGCTCCAATCGCGTCGCGGCGCGCCGAACGGCTGGAGTTTCTTGCGCAGGTCTTTCTCGAGCCCGGCCAGCGCGTTGTAGCGGGCGAACTCGTCCGGCGACCGTCGAATCCACTGCGTGAACGACGGCTGGTTTTCAACGTACCGTTGCAGCGCCAGCAGGGTCGCAAACAGCGCGCGGTTGGAGTCTTGCGAGCAGTTGTTGGCCGCGCCGACGAACGTGCCCCCAGTACCGTCGCCGATCCGGTATCGCGCCGTCATCGCCTCGAGTTGAAGCTGCAACGCCTCGAACGCGCTCGCGCGCCCTCCACCGTCGAGCGTAAAGTGACCGTCGAATGCTTCCAAGCGCAAAATGGCTTCACACACCGGACGCACGCCCGCCCACCCGAACTGACGATCGCCCATGTACCGCGACCAATCCAACGAACCGGCGATCAATCCGTCGCTATTTTGCGTGTAGACCTGGTGGTAGGTGATCTCGAACCGCAGCTCGCCCGAGAGCGGATCGTCCACTACGTTTGCGACGCCGTACGCGAAGTGGCCGAAATAGATCGGCCCCGAGGCAGCTTTCTCGCGCTTCTCGCCACCAATGCCGCCGTACGTGTGAACGACCAGGCCGGCGTCGCCGGCCTTCCATCCGTCCATGCGCGCGGCAATGATGCCGCCTTTCGCTGCCAGGAGATCGCGCCAGGCCTCACGGCGCGTGTAACGATAAGCGGATCGAGCATCGGCCAACGCCGCTGCCGCGGCATCCGCCCGTAACAGCGCGCGCGGCGCCAGCGACTGCACCACGAACCGGCCGCTTTCATCGAACCCGCCGTACGCATACCAGCCCTCGGCGTTGAGCGGCGACTGCTCGATGCCGGCGGTTACCGAGTTCGCGACCCCGGCCAGATCCGGCACGATCGGCGGCATCCGCACGATTTCCTCGGCGCCGCTAAAACTGCGGGCGTCGCGATCGAAGTGTACCGCGATGTATCCGTCGCCGACATCGGGAGCCACGCCGCGAAACGACAGCAAGCCGTAGTACGAGCCGGTAATCTGCACCGGTTCCCGCTCGACGAACAGCGTGGCCGTACCGTCGCGCGCCTCGTGCACGATCACGTTGCCCGCTAGCTTGACGACGACGTCGTCGATCGGATGCGAACCGGCCAGCGATTCGAGCGGATCGACCAATCGCCAGTGGTTCAATCGCACCGGCATGATCAACCCGCCGTACGTGCTCGCCGATTGCGCTTCGGCGCTGAAGTTGACATCGCGCACGACGGCGCGCACGCGCTCGCGGACGGCTGGATCGTCGCTCCAGCACAAGCGGACCGTCTTGCCGGCCAGTCCGGCGTGCGCCTTCGGTGCCAGCTTCACTTCGAAAAGCACGCCCCCAAAACGCTGCTCGCGCGGCGGCAGAATCAGTCGCCCGGCCCAATCCGCGACCGGGAGGTAGCGCCCGGTCACCGGCGCTCCATCGAGACGTACCTGCGGCGCCTCGACGTAGCGCTGATAGTTGCTCGGATGCTTTATGAGATCGTTCGGCACGACAAAGCGGTCGGTGAGGATGGTTCCGATGTAGTCGAGCGTTTGGCGCAGATTGGTGCGACCGTCGGGCAGCGTAGTGGCGGGATCGAGCATTCCACCCGGTACCTGATGTCCTACCGGGCCGAGCGATACGCACGTCAGCGATCCGAGACGTTTGGCACGGTTCCATAACGACAGCAGTGCCATCGACCAGCGCGAGGCAAACATCACCGGGCCAATGCGTTCGACCTTGTCCTTGTCGCCGACCAAATGATACAAGTGCTCGAGATTTAGAATCGGGTTGTTGCCGGTCATCACGCCGCCGAGCGAGATCACGTCGACCGGTGCGTCGAGCGCGTGTTTGAGAAACGACGCCGATCCGCACGCCATCTGCCCGCCGCCGCTATACCCGACCAGCGTCACCGGTATCCCGCTCTTCTTCTGATAGCCGTTGGCGATCAGCGAACGATAGATGACGTCGGCAATTCCGAAGTTGTACATCGGGCCGTACCGCGTATCGGCCGACACCGCGACGATGGTGACGTTGCGCAGATTGATCAGCATCCCGAGCAACGAGTTCATATTCCGGCTGCGGCTGGCGTCGATTGCTTTCCAAAACCGCGAGAGGATCGGATCGTCTTCGAGCGGTTTGTTGAGCACGGAGTAGCACATGACGCCGCGAATCAAGCGGACGTTCGCCGGCAGCTCCGGCGAAAGGGCGTCGAGAAACGTCTCGATGTCGGGCGTATACTTGCCGCTCGACTGGGCTATGCCGTCCAAGTACACGACGTAGCGAGCGACGCTCTTTGCGCCCGCCAAGGGTTTCGACGGGCGGCTTTCCTCGCTGGTATCGATCTTATCGCCATACCATCCCGCCCACCATCCCAAGGTTTCGAGCGGCGCCATAAACGCCGCGACGACGAGCGCGATGACTCCCAGCCATACTAGATCGAGCGGAAGCTGCAAGACTTGCGGCAGGTGGGCCTGCCAACCGAACACCGTGTCCCGGACCGGCTGCAGCGCCAGCGCGACGATGATCGCGAGCACCGCGATCCCCCCCAGCCCAACGACGCCGATCCACCATTGAGGGTGTTTGGGCGCCGTTTGCTTCGCAACGCGCGGTGCGTTCGTTCCGGGCTCGGCGGTCGTTCCACGCTCGGCGCCCGTCTCTACGCGCCCGATGGCCAGTTGCGCGTCGTCGACGATCTGCACGCCGGCAACCGCGTCTATGATGCGGGTGGCCAGCGCAACGATCGGCTTGCCGAAGCTGCGCTGCGCCAGCACCATCACCAGCCAGCCCAACCAGACGTAGGTCGCGGCAGCAAACACGTCGACGCGTGCGATGACCGCCACGCCGACCACCATCGCTAAGAAGTGCCACACCCGCAACGCGCTCAGCAAGCCCGACCCGAGGTACGGGAGCGCCCCCAAAAACGCAAACAGCATCGGCGCATAACTCATCGCCAGCACCAGCGCGAGGTCGCCAAGGGCCACGTGCGGCGTTCCCGGCAGCCGGCAAACCAGCCACGTGCTCAGGACGACGAATCCGAATCCGAACGTAAACAACACGGCGTCGACCAGCAGGCTGAACAGAAAGCGTGCGGGCTTGACGCGGTTCGCAAACAGCACGATGCTTTGGGCGACGGTTTCGCTCAAGCCGGCGGCCAAGACGACCGCCAACGCGGCCAGCGTGCTTCCCTCAACCGAAAGCGCCGCCAAGTATGCGTCGCCGCGCAGCTGCATGACGCCGCCCAGCAACTGCCATACCTCCGGAACGAGCAACTCGATTCGTACCATCGTTATGAAAGGTTCAACTGCATGAACGTCGGGCACCGGTAGTCGACGTCGCCGTAAGGCTCACACTCGCGAAAGCCGAGCGAAAGGTAGAGCTGGTACGCTGCCGGCAACCGTTCGCGCTCCGTATCGAGAACCAAACGCGTGACGTTGCGGTCGCGTGCGAAGTCGATCAGCGCGGCCAGCAGCCGCCGAGCCAATCCGAGATTGCGATACGCCGGCGCAACGTATAATTTCTTGACCACCGCCGTCGAATCGTCCAACATGCTCAGCGCGACGCAGCCGGCGGCCCGGTCCACGGCGGTCGCGACGAACGCCGCACCCGGCGGACCGTAGTGCGCCGACAAATCGCCGATTTCGCGTTCGAACTCCGAGTGCTTGAGGTCGGCGGGCAAACTCTCCTCATATTCCACGACCAACTCGCGGAAGCGGCGAAAGTCTGCCTCGTCCTTCGCGATGCCGACGCTGGTTACCATAGCGGCGTCCATTCAACGGACCCGCATGGGGTGTCATCCTCAGGGACGGTGCCGCGTTTACCGGAAGCCGGCCAGGGCGCGTGGAGTCCCCGGAACTATGCGCGCTCGTACAACCAGCGCATGATGCCGGCGGCGACCAACTGGTATTCGACCGGATGCAACCGTTCCATCACAGCCGCTTCGTCTTCTCCGTCGCGTACGCGCAGCGGCTTGCGCGCGAGAACCGGACCGCGGTCGGTCGCCGGCGTAACCACGTGCACGGTGGCCCCAACCCACGCGCCGTTCGCCGCCAGAGCGTCGCGTACAGCTCGCGGCCCGCGAAACGCGGGAACGGTCGAACCGTCCGGCAGCGCGACGACGTCGCTCGTGGGGTCCAACGGCAAAAACGCCGGATGGACGTTGATGAGGTTCGGAAACGTTCGGACAAAGGGCTCGTCGAGCAGGTGCATCCATCCCAGCAAGAGCACCAGGTCGGGCTGCATCGCCGACACCGCTTCGAGCAGCCGCGCATCGTACGCGGAGCGTGGTTCTTCTTTTCGATGCCACGGCAAGACCGCGATCGACGCGACGTCCGCCATCCGCGCGCGTTCGATGGCAAGCGCGCCGGGATTGTTCGTCACTAAGCCAATGACGTCGATCGGAAGCCGGCCGCTGCGAGCGGCGTCCAAGACCGCCTGAAAGTTACTGCCGCTGCCGGAGGCCAGTATCAGCGTTCGCGGTCGCGGCGCGGCCAGCGCGGTGCGCTCGAAGCGTTCGGCCACCCGCGCACCGACCGCGTCGGCGTAATATCGAACCAAGCCCGCATCGCCGACCGCTGCAATCAGGGCACGAGCGTACCCGCGTTCTCGCAGCCCGATCAGCGCCAGCCGCAATAGAACTGCGCCCAGCCCCGATCCACGCTCGGGCGGCGCGACGCCAAACGGTCCAAAGATGCCCACGTCGCGTTCGCGTGCGAGGCCGCGCAGCCAACGAAACCGTAAATCCTTCGCGTCGAAGGTCGCGAAGCCAACCGGGTTGCCATCGCGAAATGCAACGGCGTTGGTGCCCGCGCGTGCTTCCGAACTCCAAGCTCCGCCGAACTCGTCGTCGATCCACGCAAGCGTCGTACCGCCGGCGTCCAAAGGCGCGACGACGTCCACGCCCGGTATCGAGTTTCGCAACCCGAGGACCGCTTCGGGCGAGAGCGCAAATCGCTCGTCTAAATCGACGACGAGATTGAACAGATCCCCCACGCCGGTTGCCGCTATTCGAACAGCGGCATGAGCGCGATAGCGCAGCGTTCTACAAAATCGCGATCGTCGTCGGAAAATGCTCCCAAGCGATCGCTCTCGACGTCGAGCGTGCCGATCGGGATTCCGCTTTCCGCACCGAGGATCGGGACGATCATTTCCGAGCCGGTCGACTCGAACGCGGTGAGATATCGCGAATCCTTGGCGACGTCGTTACAGATCACCGTGGAGCGCGTCCGGACGGCGTCGCCGCTCAATCCTTGCTCCGAAGAAAATTCGACGAAGACCGGCGCCTGCACGCCGGTGTGGCCGATCAGCTCGATGCGATCGTCGTCGACGTCGTAGATGCCGACCCACCGATAGTCGCGGGCGGCACGCACGATTTCGGCAGCGCGTCGCGCGCGTACGTTGCGCGCATCGAGCGTGTCGAGTGCGGCCGACAGCTCGCGCGCGATCGCGTCGATCATGCGTCGTCCCGCGCCGGATGCACGACGACGCGCGGTTCCGAGCCGCTGCGCGCTTCGATCCATCCGACCACGGACGCCCCAGGACTCGCAGCCACGGCGGCGGCTGCATCGGACAGCCCCACGACCAGCGTGTAACCGACGCCCATGTTGAAGGTGCGATACCGCTCCTCGAGGTCGAGACTTCCTCGCCGCACGAGCTCGCGCTGAATCGCAGGGACGGTCCAGCGCTGCTGTTCGAACACCGCCTTCACGTTTTCCGGCAAAGTGCGCGGAACGTTTTCGAGCAAGCCGCCGCCGGTGATGTGCGCCATCGTCTTCACGCGCGCAACGCGCTGAATCGCGCGCACATCGTCGTAGTACGAAGGATGCGGTGCCAAGAGCGCATCGCCGTAAGTTCCTCCGCCGTCCGGCATGGGCACGCTCCACTCCTCGGGCGGAATCAGCGAACGCGCCAACGAGTAGCCGTTGGTGTGCAGTCCGACGGCCGGCAGCCCGACGATCGCGTCGCCCGGGATCACATCGGCAGGATTTGGAACTTCGGCGACCTCGACCGTGCCCACAATCGTCCCGGCGAGATCGAAGTGGCCCGGCGCGTAGAGTCCCGGCATTTCGGCGGTCTCGCCGCCGAGCAGCGCGCAGTTGTGGGCGCGGCACGCCCGCGCGCAGCCGCCGACGACCTCCGCGGCCACCGCCGGATCGAGTTTGCCGACTGCGAAATAGTCTAAGAAAAATAGCGGCGTTGCATTCACGACCAAGATGTCGTTGACGCAGTGATTGACGAGATCGGCGCCCACCGTATCGTATCGTTGGAGCTCCGCGGCGATGAGGATCTTCGTCCCGACGCCGTCGTTGGAAGCGACCAGCGCGCGCCGCTCGTCCCCCGGCATGCGGAAAATGCCGCCGAAACCGCCGATCGCGTCGAGCTGGTCGGGATGCCGCCACTGCCCCAGCAGCTCCCGATAGCGTGCAACCGCAGCGTTGCCGGCGGCAATGTCGACACCGGCGCGCGCGTACGCATCGGGACTCCGACCTATGTCGGTCATGTGGCTGCTTCGCAGGGCTGGCTCATCTCAGGGCAGTAGTTCACCGCGCGAAAGGTTCACCATGCAAATCCGTATCGTTCAAGATGCGCCGCTTAGCGCGCGCACCGAGGCACTCGTCGTTCCGATTTTCGAAGGAACCCCCCTCGACGGAACCTCCAAGGAGGTCGATGCTGCCGCCGGTTCGGCGATTAGCGAAGCGCTGGCAGCCGGCGAAATCAAGGGCAAATTCGGAGAAACCATCCTCGCCTACGCGAAGGATCGGCCGTTTCGCCGCGTGCTCGCCATCGGTTTGGGCGAAAGTGCGAAATTCGAGACGCCGCTGCTGGCACGCTACGCGGCGATCGCCGTCCGGTCTCTTGGCCGGCGGAACGTCACGACGTTCGCGATAGCGTTGCCGAAGCAGGCCGAGGTCGACGCGGCGGCCACCGCCTCGTTCGTGGCCGAAGGAGCGATTGCCGGATCGTTCGAGACGACCGTCTATCAGACGTCGCCGGAGAAAAAAATAGCCGTCAGCACGATCGACCTGCTCGCCGGCGGTCTCGATGCGAAGGCACTAGAACGCGGCGCTGCGCGGGGAACGATTCTCGGCGAAGCGGTCAACTTTGCTCGCCGGCTTGCGATCACTCCGGCCAACGACATGACGCCCGCGATCCTCGCCGAGCAGGCAACGTCGGCAGCCAAGAGCGCGTCGCTCGAGATCGACGTGCTCGATGAAGAACGAGCGCGCAAGGAAGGCATGGGATCGTTCCTTTCGGTCGCGCAAGGCAGCGTTCAACCGCCGAAATTTATCGTCATGCGATACAACGGCGATCCCGGCAGCAAAGAATTGCTCGCACTCGTGGGCAAGGGCATCACGTTCGACAGCGGCGGTATCTCGATCAAGCCCGCCGAGCGCATGGAAGAAATGAAGTACGACATGTCCGGCGGCGCGGCGGTCATCGCCACCATGTCGGCCCTCGGGCAACTCAAGCCGAAAATCAACGTCGTCGGAATCGTGCCGGCGACCGAGAATATGCCGGGTGGAAAGGCCACCAAGCCCGGCGACATCGTCAAAGCGATGAACGGGAAAACGATCGAGGTAATCAACACCGATGCCGAAGGCCGCCTCGTTCTCGCCGACGGACTCTGCTACGCCGCAAAGCTCGGGGCTACCAAGATCATCGACGTCGCTACCCTGACCGGGGCCGTCGTCATCGCACTCGGACATGCCGCGGCCGCGCTCGTCTCGAACGACGACGCCTTCGCTAAGGACTTTCTCGCGGTTGCCAAACCGGCCGGCGAGCGGTTTTGGCAGCTGCCGTATTACGACGACTATACGGCGCAGATGAAAAGTGACATTGCCGACTTGAAGAACACCGGCGGCCGCGCCGCCGGAACGCTGACTGCCGCCGCTTTTCTGCGCGCCTTCGTCGAGAACACGCCGTGGATCCACCTCGACATCGCCGGCACCGCGTATCTCGACGGCGAATCGGCATGGCAAGCCAAAGGCCCCACCGCGATTCCGGTGCGTAGCTTCGTTGCGCTCGCCGAATCTCTGTCGACCTGAAAGGACGGGGGTTTAACGCACCCCCACCGAACGGCTGGGGACCGTGTATTCCTCAGTAAAAAAAGCGCCGAACGGGGCGGATGCCCGCCCCTACGAGCCCGAAAAAAACCCCGCGATACGCCGGCTCACCGCCGGAGCGATCAAGCGCCGTAAGGGCAAAACCCGCTTCCCGGTTGCGACCGCCTACGACGCGCCGTTCGGCCAGTTCGTCGAAGATGCCGGCATCGACGTCATTTTAGTGGGCGATAGCGTCGGCAATGTCGTGCTCGGATACGACGAAACCACGCCGGTGACGATCGAGCAGATCGTCCACCACTCGCAGGCCGTCGTACGGGGAACGGCGCGCGCGCACATTATCGCCGACATGCCGTTCGGCTCGTACCAGGTCAGCAACGAAGATGCGATCCGCTCGGCCATTCGCTTCATCAAAGATGGTGGGGCTTGTTCGGTAAAACTCGAAGGCGGCGTGTACGAAGCCGACCGGGTGCGCGCCATCGCGCGCAGCGGCATTCCGGTCGTCGGCCATATTGGCGTAACGCCGCAAACGGCGGGCCTCGGTCCGGGGTTCAAAATGCGCACGCATCGCGATCGCCTCATCGACGATGCTCGCGCGATCGAGTCTGCGGGCGCGTACGCCATCGTGCTCGAAGTCGTGGATCACGAGATCTCGCGCGAGATTACGGAAATGCTGTCGATTCCAACGATCGGCATCGGCTCGGGGCCGCATTGCGACTCGCAAGTGCTGGTGCTGCACGACATCCTCGGGATGTACTCGCACTCGCCGTCGTTCGCAAAGCGCTACGCCGAAGTGGGCCGCCTCGCGACCGAAGCGTTAGGCGCCTACGCGCGCGACGTCCGCGAAGGCACGTTCCCACCGCAGTAACGCCTGCGCCCGTCAGCTCGAGCGAACCGCCGTACGCGCCCCATCGTAGGATAGCGTTCGAACTTTATGCGTTGCGGGAACGTTCGGATACTCTCCCGTCAAGCATCCAAGGCACATCTCCTCACGTTTGCGGCCACTGGCGGCGACCAGTCCGGCTAGGCTGAGATAGCCGAGAGAATCGGCGCCGGTCCGCTCGCGAATTTCTTCGACGGTGTAGTTCGCCGCCACGAGTTCGTCGTAGGTCGCCATGTCGACGCCCAGGTAACACGGGTGTTTGATCGGCGGCGACGTAATCCGCAGGTGCACTTCGGTCGCGCCGGCCTCACGCAGCAGCGCGACGATGCGCGGCGTCGTCGTTCCGCGCACGATGGAATCGTCGACGACGATGACCCGCTGGCCGATGAGATTCTCGACCACGGGGTTGAACTTGAGGTGAACGCCGCGCGATCGCATGGCTTGATCTGGGCTAATGAACGTGCGCCCGATATAGCGGTTCTTGATGAGTCCCTCGATGTAGGGCAGGCCGCTCTCGGTGGCATAACCGATGCCGCCGGGAACCGCCGAGTCGGGCACCGCCATGACGACGTCGGCTTCGACCGGATGCTCCTTCGCGAGCTGGCGCCCCATCGCGTATCGCGCCATATAAATGGACCGTTCGTTGAATTTTGAATCCGGTCGCGCGAAGTAAATGTATTCGAACATGCACAGCGCCGGAATGGCCGACTCGACGTCGGTCTGGAACGATTCCAAGCCATCGGCGGTGATGCGCACGATTTCACCGCGCTCGATTTCGCGAACGTACTGCGCGCCGATGGTGCCCAACGCGCACGATTCCGACGCAACTACGTAGCCGCCGTCGATGAGCGTTCCGAGACAGAGCGGCCGCACGCCCCAAGGGTCCCGAAACGCGTACAGCTCGTCTTGGGTGCAGAGCACGACCGAATACGCGCCGCGGGCAACCGCGAGCACCGCCTTGATTCGATCGACCATCGAGCCTTTCGACTCGACCAGCAGCTTGGCAACAACTTCCGAGTCGGAGCTGGCTTGCAGCACCGTTGAGGGCGAAAGCGTTTCCCGCAACTCGTCGGGGTTGGTAATGTTTCCGTTATGCACGAACGCAAAATCGCCCAGCTCGGTGCGCTCGAGCAATGGTTGCGCGTTGACGACGATCGACGAGCCGGTGGTGGAATAGCGCGTGTGGCCGACCGCGATGTGACCGCTGAGCTGTGCCAGGATTTCTTCGTTGAAGATGGCGCTGAGCAAGCCCATCTCTTTGTGCGACCGGATCGTTCCCCCGTCGGCTGCGGCGATGCCCGCGGACTCCTGGCCACGATGCTGGAGCGCGTATAGCGCGAAATACGCGAGGCGGGCTGCGTCGCGACCGGGCGCGAAGACCCCCGTAATCCCGCACATCTGCTTACATTATACCAGGCCCGGCCGGGTTTCGTCCCAGTTCGAGCCGGTCCACGTCAATCGCTCGATCGGCGACCGCCGAAGATTGAAAGCAGAGCGAGGAAGATGTTAATCACGTCCAGGTAGATGCTGACTGCCATCTGGACCGGAGTAAGCCCGTCGCCGCCGGCCCGAATGCGCGCGAAGTCGATCAGGACGAGGCCGGTAAAAATGACGAGGGTCAGCCACGCGTAGATCTCCGGATGGACGAAGCGAACGAAAATCGAGACGATGCCGAACACGACCAGCCCCAGCAGGGCGATCAGGAAGATCCCCTGGAAACGGCGCAGGTCCAGACCGGTCGCATAGACGATCGCGGCTAACGCGAACATGCCTAGGCCGGTCGTTAGCGCGGCGCTCACGACGACGCTCGGCCCAACGGTGTGGATGTAGCGGCCGATCGTCGGCGCGATGCCGATGCCTTCGCAGAACGCGAACGCGTAGAACAGCGTCAGCGACAAAGCCGCGTTCGCGCGCGTGCCGTTGATCGCAAACAGTAAGATAAAACCGACGATGAGCGCAATCAGCCCGAGGCCCGGCGCGACGCCCTGCGCGACGTAAGCGGCTAACGCCGTTACGCAGAGCCCTAGTGCGGTCATTCCCAGGACTTGCGCGAGCAGCGAATGGGTCGGGATCGCCGGCGCCAGCGCGCCTCCGTACGGATTCTGCTGCGGCTGCTGAAATCGAAAAGCCATACGTAGCTATGAACCTCCGTTATACCCCGGAGTTACAACCAGCCCGGGCGACCGCCTGCTACTCCGGGACTTTCCCAATGTCGGTTCGGTAGCTCAGCGAATACGTGCCGATGCGGCGCGCGAGCGTCTTGACCGCATCGTAGGCGCGATTTCGGGCCGCTTCGAGGTCGTCGCCGAGCGCGGTGACCGTCAAGACGCGGCCGCCGCCGATGTTGACCTTACCGTCCACGAGCGTCGAGCCGCCCCAAAATGCCTGGCACCCCTCGTCGAGCGAAACGTCGGCGCTCAAGCCGCGAAGCGGCGTGTTGCTGCGCGGGTAGTCGCTGGTTGCGAGCACGACGCCGGCGCAGCTCTGACTCGAAAGCGTCGCCAGCGAGAGATCCATCGCGCCGTCGGCCGCCGATTTGAGCAACTGCGCGAAGTCACCGCCGATGCGCGGCATCAGGACTTGCGTTTCCGGATCGCCGAAGCGCGCGTTGAACTCGATGACGTACGGTCCGTCGACAGTCCACATCAATCCGCAGTACAAAACGCCGACGTACTCTTCGCCCTCCGCCAGCAGCCCGCGTAGTACCGGCGCGAGAATGCGCTCGCGCACGCGGTCGTAGAGGTCGTCGGGAAATCCGCGCGGCGGCGAGTAGGCGCCCATCCCGCCGGTGTTCGGGCCCGTGTCGCCGTCGCCGGCGCGTTTGTAGTCGCAGGCGGCCGAGATCGGAGCCATCGCGCGCCCGTCCGCCAGCGCGAACACGCTCACCTCGCGGCCTTCCAGCACTTCTTCCAATAAGACGTCGGAGCCGCCGCCCGGAACTTTGTTTTGCGCGTACCACTCTGCCAGCTCCGCGCGAGCCGAGTCGAGGTCGGCGCAAACGATCACGCCTTTCCCAGCCGCCAAACCATCGGCTTTTATCACGACGCCGCGGCGCTTCCACGTATCCAGCGCTTTCACGGCAGCCTCCAACGAATGCACCACCACCGCGCGCGCGGTCGGGACGCCATGTCGCTCCATGAATCGCTTCGCGAACACTTTGCTCGATTCGAGCCGACCGCTCGAGCGATTGGGACCGAAGACCGAAATCCCCGCCTCGCGCAGACGGTCGCCGACGCCCGCCGCGATCGCGGTTTCCGGCCCAATTACAACGAAATCGACGCGCTCGTACAGGCACTTATCGACGAGCGTTTTACCGTCGGTAGCCGATACGTTCCAATTCTCGCCGCGCGATGCGGTTCCGGCGTTCCCAGGCGCCGCGAAGATCGTTTCGCACGACGGCGATTGCGCGAGCCGCCAAGAAAGCGCATCCTCACGTGCCCCGTTTCCGACAACTAAGATGCGCATCCGCGGCTATTCCCACTCAACCGTGGCCGGCGGCTTCGTCGTGATATCGTACGCCACGCGGTTCACGCCGCGTACCTCATTGACGATGCGCGACGAAATGCGTTCGAGCAGCGCGTGCGGCAATCGTGCCCAGTCGGCCGTCATACCGTCTTCGCTGGTGATCGCACGGACGGCAACCAAATTCGCGTACGTGCGCCCGTCGCCCATCACGCCCACGCTTTGCACCGGCGTTAGGACGGCAAAATACTGCCATGGATGCGGCTCGAGCGGCGCCGCGTCGATCTCCTCGCGCACGATGGCATCGGCCTCGCGGACGACATCGAGGCGCTCCGGCGTGACCGCACCTATGATGCGCACCGCCAAGCCGGGCCCGGGAAAAGGCTGCCGTCCAACGACCGCTTCCGGCAAACCCAAAACGCGCCCGAGCTCGCGGACCTCATCCTTAAAGAGCAGCCTCAGCGGCTCGACCAATCCGAAGTTCATTTTTTCCGGAAGGCCGCCGACGTTATGGTGCGACTTGATCTTATGGCCGGCTTTGCTTTCGGGCGTTTTCGATTCGATGACGTCGGGATAGAGCGTGCCCTGCACCAGCCACTTGACGCCCGCGATCTTGTCCGCCTCTTCTTCGAACACGCGAATGAACTCGTGCCCGATAATGACCCGTTTTTCTTCCGGATCGCTGACGCCCGCGAGCTTCTTCAAGAAGCGCTCGCGTGCGTCGATCGCGCGCACGTTGAGGTGCATCACGTCGCGAAACGCGCCAACGACTTCTTCGGCCTCGTTTTTGCGCAGCAGCCCGTGATCGACGAAAATGCAGGTGAGCTGCTCGCCGATGGCGCGCGAGACCAAGGTCGCCGCCACCGCCGAATCGACGCCCCCGGATAACGCACAGATAACCTTGTCACTGCCGATCTTCGCGCGAATCGCGTCGATCGCCGAATCGACGAACGACTCCATCCGCCACTCGTCGGCAAGCCCCGCGACTTCGCGCAAAAAGTTTCGCAGGACGGTGCGACCGTTTTCGGTGTGCATGACCTCGGGGTGAAACTGCACGCCATAGATTTTCCGCTTCGGATCGGCCATGGCGGCGACGCTGCAGCGCTGGGTAGCGGCCAGCGTCGAGAAGCCGGCGGGCAGTCGCACCACCGAATCGCCATGCGACATCCACACGCGCATCTCGCCGGGGACGTCTTGGAACAACGGCGTGGCGCGCTCGGCGACCTGCAGGGTCGCGGGACCGTATTCCGCGTGATCGAGCTTCACCAGTTCCGCGCCGAGTTCGCGCGCCAACAGTTGCATGCCGTAGCAGATGCCGATCATCGGGACGCCGCTGGTCACGATCGCCGGATCGATCCCGGGCGCATCCTCCACCAGGGTACTCTCGGGGCCGCCCGATAGGATGAACGCGGCGGGCGTCCGCGGCGCGAGTTCGCTCCACGGCGTATCGAACGGCACGATCTCGCAATACGCGCCCAGCTCGCGCGTGCGCCGCGCAATCAACTGGCTATACTGCGCGCCGAAATCGAGTATGAAAACGGTGGGGCGCTCCGCCGTTTGGGTGTCAGGCGGCAGCGGCCGCCGCCTTCAACGCCGCGTCGTAGTCGGGCTCTTGCGCGACTTCGGGAACGATCTGCACGTAAGCGAGGTTCTTGTCTTTTCCGATGACGACGATCGCGCGCGCGAGTAAGTCCAGCTCGCCGATGAGCAAGCCGTAGTTGCGCCCGAAACTGCGATCGCGGTAATCCGAAAGCATCCCGAGCCGCACGTCGCCTTCTTGCGCGCCCGCCCATCGCGCTTGGGCGAACGGAAGATCCATGCTCACGACCCACGCGCTCACGCCGGCGGGAAGTTCGCCGAGTCGCTGGTTGAACTTCTGCGATTCGAGCGAGCAGACGCTCGTGTCGAGAGACGGTACGACGATCAGCATCGCGGCACGCTTGCCGGCGTCGACCAGCTGGTCGAGGGTCAGGGAAGACAGATCGCCGGCGGTGAGCCTAAATTCCGGCGCCGGAGCGCCAGCCTCCAGAGCCGGTCCCTGCAAGGTCATGGGTTTCCCTTTGAACGTCACCACATCGGTGCGTTCTTGCACGTTTTGCGCGCTCATACTGCCTCCCGTCGATCGATGGTTATATGCTTAGGTCAAAACCGATTCCAAGCGATTGGTGTCACGCGCCATCGAAATTTCCATGGCGATGCGCTCCCCGACCGAGACGTCGCGCCCCCAACGATACGCCGAGTACGGCGTGTAGCGCGTTCCCGGCGAACCGGGGATGCGCAGCGAAACGTCGTAGCACACGAATTCTTTCGGCGGACCGGCAACCACGATGCACTGCAGCGCGAACGGGCCGATCACGCCGGGCGGATTCTCGGCCGAAGCGGCTGCCAGAAATCGCTCGCCCATATCGAACGCCTTCTCCAGCATCGACTCGGTGAGCGTCGTAGCAATGTGGCCCGCCTCTTCGAGGCGCATCGGAACCTCGCGGAGCGCGTCGAATGCCGACGGCGGCACGCTGCGGAAACCTTCGAGATTCGTTTGCCGGCGCGTGTCGGTTCCGCTCAGCTCTAGTTCACCTAAGACCGGCGAATAAAAGAAGTTGAGATTCACCGACGGCCCGAGCGCGTACTCCTCGATGACCGCGCCGGCCAGACCGTCTTCCGTCAGCATGCCGTTATTGAGGAGCCGGGTCGCGGTTCGTTCGAACTCGGCCGGTGACGACGCCAAGAAGAACGCGCGCTCGAAACTGACCTGTGCGTGCGGCGCCTTCACCATCGCCAGGCGGTCGATATCGCGCGGCGATGCAAAGCGCCTGGGATACCGAATGCCGGCTCGTTCCATGAGAGCGTACTGATTGCACGCCTCGTCGCGTTCTTCGGCTCGCAGCAAGCTGCGATTACCGAAAAAGGGAACCAGCATACCGCGTTCGATTTCGTCGTACCCGAACCGCTGGTGAAGGTAGACCTCGAACGAACGGTTCGGCACGAAGACGACGTTCTCGGCGAGCAGCCGGCGTTGGACGCTGTCCTGCAAGATGTCGGGAAACTCGTCCAGTTCCAACACTTGGTCCACGCAACCGCGCGCCGGCCCCGGCGACTCGCGCCGCATGAAATGCTCGGCGTACGTTCGCTCGCGCCCCTTGGCCGTGATCACCAGGTTCCGAAGGCCCTGCGCGCGAGCGCCATACGCCACGTCGAGTGCCGAATGGCTGCCGATCGACGCCAGCGTCAATCGCGAGCGATCGTACGATGCCAGCGCGCGCGCCACATAATCGGTCACCGGACGCTCATTCGACGCGAACCTTACCCGCCATGCGCCGCCACACGTACGATCCGTAGACGAGCACGGCAATGCTGCCGCCCACCGTCACCGTCAACGCAACCGTCAGCGCCGTTTGCGACGGCACCGCATCGAGGATCGAAATGCCGGCACCGCGTCCGGCAGGAAAGGCCGGAAGCAGGTACGGATAGAGCGTCCCGGCGGCCTCCAGGAGCAGCGATGCAACGAACGCCGACGACGCGGCAAACGCCCGCGCGGCAAGGCCGCGTTGCAACGACCACCGCACCGCGAAGAGCGAACCGAGTGAAACGATCGGCACGGCGTAGAGCCACCCGGCCGCGGGGACGCCGCGCACCGCGAACGTCGCCGCGCTGGCGGCGAGATAGAGTGCGAGTGCCGCCCACCATATCCCACCGAGCAGGCGCGCGGCCCGCACCGCCGGCTCGCCGTCGATTCGCACCATAGCGAACGCGGCGCCGTGCTGGGCCAGCGTCACCAGCGCAAAAAGCCCCACCAGCAGCGCGTAGGGATTGAGCAGGAACGCGAACGTGCCGGCGAAGTAGCCGTTGGCGTCGAGCGGCACGCCGCGCAACAGATTACCCAGCGCGACGCCGAACAGTACGATTAATAGCGTGCTCGATAGCCAAAACGCAACGTCCCAAAACTGGCGCCACAGGTCCGACACGAAATGGTCGCGCAGCTCCATGGCGATGCCGCGGAACATGAGCATCCAAAGCACCACCATGAACGGCAGATAGAACCCCGAGAACGACGAGGCGTAGGCGGATGGAAACAGCGCAAAGAGCGCGCCGCCGGCGGCGATCAGCCACACCTCGTTGCCGTTCCAAAACGGGCCGATGCTCGCCATCGTCGCGGCGCGTTCGCGGCCGGTGCGCGCGATCAAGGGCGAAATCGAGGCGATACCGAGGTCGTAGCCATCGAGCAGCACGTACGCGGTCAGCATGAACGCAATCGTCGCGAAGGCGATCGAGGCGAGGATCATGCGTCGGTCGCCTGCGAGGGCCCAAGTCCGATCTCGCGCAGCACCAGCAGAATGAAGAGCACGCCAAGCAAGAAGTACATGCCTGCGAAGCCGATGGCGGTGAAGACCACTTCACCGCTGTTGACGCTCGGCGAGCCGGCGTGCGCGGTGCGCATGATTCCGTAAACGATCCACGGCTGGCGTCCGACTTCGGTCACCATCCACCCCGCTTCGTTGGCGATGTACGGAAACGGCATGAGCAACATGAGCAGCCACAATATCCAGCGAGCCGTGTAGAGCCGGCGAAGCAGCAGCGCGGCCAGCGCGATGCCGCCGATAGCGCCGAAGATGGTGCCAAGCCCGACCATGACGTGATACGCGTAGTACGTCAGTTCCACCGGCGGCCATTCCTCGCGCGCGTAGGCGCTCAACCCTTTCACGCCCGCGTTGGTATTGCCGTACGCGAGGTAGCTGAGAAATCCCGGAACGTAAATCGGATCGACGAGCGTGCCGGTCACCGTGTCGGGCATCCCGATAATGGCCAGCGGCGCACCGTTCGTCGACTTGAAGAGGCCTTCCATCGCGGCTAGTTTCACCGGTTGATAGGCCGTAACGTCGTTGGCGTTGCCGTCGCCGGTGGGGAATGCGGCGATGGCCGCAAAAATAAAGCCGGCGATCGTCCCGGCGCGCACGAAGCGCCGAGCGAGCGCCTCTTCTCGCTTCGCCAGCAAGTAGTACGCGCCGCACCCCGCGACGATGAACGCACCGGCCACCAGTGCGCCGGTCAGCACGTGCGCGAACTGCCACCACGCCCAGGTCGAGAGTAATAGCACGCCGATGCTTTGCAGTTCGATTTTTCCGTTTCGTCCGAGCGCGTAACCCACCGGGTGCTGCATCCAGGCGTTGGCGGCGACCACGAAATACGCCGAAAGCCAGGAACCCAAACACACGAATATTGCCGACCAGGCGACGAACGGCGACGGCCGCCTATCCCGGCTGCCGTACAGCAGGACGCCGAGGAAAATCGACTCGAGGAAGAACGCGAAGACGCCTTCCATGGCGAGCGGCTGGCCGATGACGCTCCCGCTGGTACGTGAAAACTCGGCCCAGTTCGTCCCGAACTGGAACTCCATCGGGATTCCGGTCACGACGCCGGCGGCGAAGTTGATCGAGAAGATTTTCGTCCAAAAGCGCGCCGCGCGGGCCGCGTCGGCGTCGTCGGTGTGGGCGGCCTTCCACGTGTAATACGCGACGAAAGGCGCTAGCCCCATCGTGCCGATCGGAAACAGATAGTGGAACATGACGGTGAAGGCAAACTGCAGCCGGTCGGCCATCACCGCGTCCACTAGTTAACCACCTTCACGTTTGGCCGTTGAGGATTTTGCGGGCTTGCGGACTGTCTTGATATTCCACCGTGAGAATGGCCCGCAAATGCGTGGCGGCGCCGCGCGAATCTTTGTCGGTCATGCGCTGCAAAGTGGTGTAGCACCAATACAACAGCATCGGCAAATCGCGATCGCGCGGGTAGACCTTGTGCATGTCGTCGATCGATTCGGCAACCAGGAGGGTTTCGGCGCTCTCGAGATTGCCGTAGTTATAGTCGAGCATGTAGTTGATGTGCTTGAGCTGATTTTCGATTCCGAGAATCGACATGCCCATGCGTCCGAAGTACTCGTCGGCGGGCGCGAGCGTCGTCATATATGCGTCGTGCGGCAACGCGGTTACCGTCGCTATCACCCGAATCGGATCGACCGCCTTCATTCGCCGGACGATCGTGGCCGCGTTCTGCACGTCGGCTTGCGTAAATCCGCCGCGGCCCACGGCAGCCGAATCGGCGGCCGCGATGAAATCGTTTCCCCACGTGGTCGGCAGATGCGCGATCGGAAAGTCCGGCGCGGCGGCGCGCTGGAGCACGAGCGTTCGCCAAGCCGGATCGTGGGTCAACACCCACCCGCGCCAGTCGGCCTCGACCTGCGTCAGCATCGCATCGACGTCGCGCGGATACGTCTGCAGATTCGCGGTGGCGTCGGCATCGGCCAACCGGGCCAGGTTTTCCGGATCGTCTTCAGAGTTGACGCGCTGCAGCATGCCGGCGGCCTGGCCGATCAAGGTCGTATCTTGCGAATGTTTCGAGATCCAGTCGCTCGCTTCGCGCACCCACCACACCGCGGCGTCGTGGTTGGTCAGCGGATTGTAGTGCAGGCCGGTGCCGATTTGCACGGTGAGCGTCGCCAACTCGCCGTATGCCGGGTCGCCCGGATACTGCAGCGAGTACGCTCGCCCGGCATTGAAGATCGTCGAGAGATAATACTCTTGCGAGCGATAGTTCCAGCCGCTGGAACTACCTTTCGCATAGGCATCCTTCATTTGCTGGTACAGTACCGCCGGATCGGCCACCAGGGTGGCCTTGGCGGCGATCGGAAGTACGAACGCGGTCGCGAGTGCCGCTACGAGAACGAAACCCTTACAGAATGCTCGAGTCATCTAATACTAAGCGAAGGTTGTTCGTAAGGAGTGCATTCTTGAGCTCGCGAGCAATCCGGCGACCGGTCGACATCGGCTCGGAGTAGTTCAAGTACGAGTACGGCGACCCGTCGATGAACAGATTGGTACCGGCAACGATGCGCGCCGAAATTTCCATGACGTAGAACTGAATGTCGGGCGTAATGATCGTTTCGATGCAGAACGCTCCAAACAGACCTTTCGGCCCGCAAATCTCTTTGCTGATCCGCACCACGTCGTCGCCCATCCGCAGCGCCTCGGCCAGCATCGACTCGCGCAACGACACCGGCTGGTTGCCGACGACGACATACGAGGGGCTCACGTCCATGCTGCCCTGCGCGGCCGCCGGAATGCGGCCGAGCGAGTCGACGTTCGTTTCGTACCGGCGGTCCATCGACATGATCTCGAGCTTGTCTTCCAGAGGCGAATAAAAGTAGTGAATGTAGAGCGGAACGCCAATAATATACTCCTGGATAATGTGCTCTTCCTTAAGATGAGCGGCCCGGACCTCGAAGTCGTTGGCGTCTTGAATAAACATGTAGCCCTTGCCGCCGGCCGCACCGTACAGCTTCACGATGACGGGCCGATCGATTTCGGCGCCGCTCTTGAACTGGCGAGGAAGCGTCAAGCCGGCTCGCGACAGCCACTGCCGCTGAAGTTCCCGGCTGGCTTCCCAATCGAGGACCGCCTTGTTGCCGAAGTACGGGATTCGCATCTTCTTCTGCTCGCCGAGCGATAGGTACGCAACGAACGAACCGTGCGGGACGATGATGACCTTGCGGCTGGCAAGCTCATCGACCAGCCCCATGAACTCCGAATAACTACCGAGTGCGATGACTTCGTCGACGAATCCGAACGAGCGATACAAGCGCTCGGTATCGCGATTGGAAATCGCCAGCGTTTTGAATCCTTCGTCGCGCGCACCTTTGAGAATTTGCAGCGCCGAATGCGAGCCGAGCGTTGCGATCGTATACGGCCGGTTCACATTTTACTCACTTTCATAACGCGCTTTCTCGATGGCGGGATTGCAGAGTAAGCCTTCGACGGCACGCGCGAGCGTGTCGCCGGAGGCGGGAGCACCGGCCGGACCGTACAGCCGCCAGCCGACCGAGCGACTTGCCCGGCTAACGCCGGCGATAGTGGCGCCGCCGAGATGCTCGCGTACTTCGTCGTGCTCGCCGGCCTCGTCGATCCAGATTTCGCCCACGCGCGGCGCGTGCCCGTCGAGCACGCGCAGCCGGTGTTTGTTGGGATTGAAAATCGCCGCGTTGGCTTCGACGCGCGCGGCCAGCGTCGCCGGATCGCCGGCATCGTCGAGATGCCAGATTTCGCTACGCTCGACGCGATCGACGTCGAGATCCATCCGCTGCAATGCCGTCAACGCAGTGTAGGCTTCGTTATCGGGGATCTTCAACTCGATCGCCACGGTGCGTTCGGTCATCGGCCGTTCACCGCGTCGACGAAACTGCGGAACAGCGCCGCACCGCCCGACGGCGCCAGCACGTCGTTCCCTTCTTGCCGGTCGAGATGATTGAAGTTCCATCCATCGCGTTCGGGATGCGGCATGATGGCCAGCACGTTGCCTTCGCGATTCACCAGCCCGGCACAACCAAGCGCCGATCCGTTGGGAACGGCCGCCGCGTCGATGCGCCCGTCGCGGTGCGCGTACACGAACGCGAGGTGATCGCCGGCGACGATCTCTTGCAGGCGTTCGGGGCTCGCCGCCAGGCGGCCCTCACCGTGAGCGGCGTACGCCGGGATCGCTGCGTCGTTCGGCAGCGCGGCGGTAATCGCGCAGCGCGACGGATCAATCGCCAGCTTCATATACACGTGCCGGCACACGAAATGTGGAACCGGTCCGTTGTCGGTGAACGCCGCGGTCGGGCGGCGCACCGGGCCGGTCCCAGGAACAAGTCCGGCTTCCAGGAGAATTTGCGCGCCGTTGCAGATGCCGAAGACCAGCTTGCCGGATATCGCTCCGGCAATCACGTCGTCCATCATCCGATCGTGCGCCGAAACCGCGCCGGCGCGTATCCGGTCCTCGTAAGCGAAGCCGCCTGGTAAGACGTACGCGTCGTAATCCGTCAGCCGTTGCGCCCGCGACCAGTGCACGAGTTCCGCCTCGCCACCGCAGTCGCGCAACAGCCGAAGCGTCTCGTCCTCCGAGTTCGTCCCGGGAAACACCAGCACCGCAATGCGCCGCTTCACGGATAAATCTCGGTCAGCGGCTTCGACCACACATCGTAGAGGGCCGCGACGTCGAAACTCGTTCCGTTGACGACCAGGCGCGGTTCGCCGATGGTCGTTCCAACCTTCAGGCTTCCGGAGACGTCGACGAGGCCTTCGTCGCTGACTTCGCACAAGAAACCGCCGGCTTCGCACAACGGATTGCCGAAATCCAGCTCGGCGCCGAGCCGGCGGCCGGCGTTGCGCGCATCGAATGCCAGCCGGGCGAGCGCGGTCAGCATTCCGCCGTCCGAAATGGCGCGGCACGACAACATCACGCCGGCGGAGATCGCGGTTTCGACGATCGCGATCGCGGCACGTTCAGAGTCGTACGAGATTTCCGGCAGCGGACCGTCGATGCCGAGGACTTCGGCCAGCACCGAGCCGCCGACGGCCAACTCGCGGCTACCGACCCACAACAACGCCGAACCGGCGCGCTTGAGCCCCGGCGTAACGACGCGCGACACGTCGCGGAAGCCGCCGACGCACGCCACGATGGCCGACGGCGGGATTGCCGCCCCGGACTTCGACTCGTTGTAGAGGCTGACGTTGCCGGAAACAAACGCGAGCCCGAGTTCGCGCGCCGCATGTCCCAATCCATCGATCGCCGCTATCAGTTCGCCGTAGCGCTCGGGCTTGTGCGGATTGCCGAAGTTCAGACAGTCTGTCAATCCCAGCGGCCGCGCACCGGTTGCGATCGCGCGGCGAACCGCCTCCAGCACCGCCAGTTCGGCAGCCGCGCGTGCGTCGATGCGGCCATAGCGCGGATTGCCGGCAACGCTCAGCGCGACGCCGAGCGTCGAACCCGGTACCGGCGCCAGCACGCCCGCATCGGCTGCGCCACGCGGCAGGACCGTCGTGCCACGGACCGCCCAGTCGTATCGCCGGTACAGCGGCTCGCGCGAGCAAACGTCCCGATGCGCGAGGATTTTCGGAAAGACGTCTTCCACGTCGACCGCCGGCAGTTCGCGATGTCCGGGATCGTGGCGAATCGCTTCGACGTACGACAGTTCGTCGTCGATGCGGCCGGTGAGAAACTCGATGTCGACGTCCATCACGATCGCGCCGCGATGGCGCAGCACGTAGCGCTTCTCCTGCGTCACGCGGCCGACGACCGTTGCGCGCGCGTTGTACGCAACATGCGGCAACGTAAACTCGTCGTTGTAGATGCCCACGACGCTGGCGGTCAACTCGGGAGGCAACACCCACAGCAGCCGTTCTTGCGTCTCGCCGACGGCGATAACTTCGGGCGGCAGCCCATCGACGGCCACGTTGACGTCGTCGAGATTGAGATCGGCGCCGTAGCCGCCGCCGGCCACGATCTCCGCCGAGCAGCCCATGATACCGCCGGCGCCGAGGTCTTTGAACCCCGCCACGACCCCGCGCTCGCGCAGCATCGCGAACACCCGGTAGCTCGCGCGCATCAGGACGTTTTCGAGAAACGGATCGGGGACTTGGACCGCGCCCTTGTTGGATTCTGCGTCGCTCGAGTCGAGCGTGACCGACGAGAACGAGGCCCCGCCGAATCCGCTCGGATCGGTAGCTTTGCCCACCAGCACGATGTCCCACCCATCGGCTCCCGGCGGCGCGTGGGAATGAACGATCTCGGACTCTTTGACGATGCCGAGCGCGACGACGTTGACCAAACAATTGTCGTCGAAGCCTTCGTCGAAGTACGCATCGCCGGCGAGATTCGGCACGCCGATGGCGTTGCCGTACGCGCCGATTCCGTCGACGGCGCTGCGAGCTACGTAGCGCGCGTGCGAATGCGGCCTTTCGACGCGTCCGAACCGCAGCGGATCGGCAACGGCAATCACCTGCGCGCCCATGCACAGGACGTCGCGAACGATTCCGCCGATGCCGGTCGCCGCGCCCTCGAACGGCACCACTTGCGAAGGGTGGTTATGCGACTCGTGCGCCACGACCACGCCGTAGCGTTCGCCGTCGTGCTCCCCGAGATGCAGAATTCCCGAGTCTTCGCCGGGGCCGAGCACCACGTTCGCGCCGCTAACCGGAAGCTTCTTGAGATGCCGGCGGCTCGATTTATAGCTGCAATGTTCGCTCCATTGCGCATCGAACGCGTGCAGCTCCACGGTCGAGGGTTCGCGCCTTAAGTGCTGCGCGATCGCGCGCAGTTCGTCGTCCGACAGGGCGACGTTGGGTCGCGATGCGGGGGGATTAACCAATGACCGCCCCTTGCGGAATCTGCATTTGCTGCTGTAACGACGAGTCGGCGGCGATCACGCTCGAGCGCGCGTTGGCTTGCATCAGCAACGTTCGGCCGAACAGCACCGTGTCTTCGAGTCCGAACATCTTGGCGCACTGCATCGCCAGCTGCGAC
Organism: Candidatus Tumulicola scandinaviensis; assembly: GCA_003140835.1. Lineage (GTDB taxonomy): Bacteria > Vulcanimicrobiota > Vulcanimicrobiia > Vulcanimicrobiales > Vulcanimicrobiaceae > Tumulicola > Tumulicola scandinaviensis. Next base: position 74,984 of record PLLA01000080.1, read on the forward strand.
GGGTCCAGACGCCCGTCGAGCACCGGCGACGAAGACGACGCATCCAGCATCGTCCGTAAGACATCTCCGTCGCCAACCGCCACGAACGCGAGCCGCGCGAACGTCGTCTCGATTTGCTGGACGAGTTGCAGCACGTAACCTGGCGTGGTCGCCGGGTTCGCAACGTGACGCACCGTCGGCAAGCCGAGCTGACCGAGCGCCGCGGCGATTTCGTTAACCCGCTCGATGGCGGCGGCCGAGTCGGCGATGACCGCCACCATGCCGGGGCGCATCACCGGAAATGAGCCGACCAGTTCGGCAACGCGTTCGTAGGCACGCTTGACGTTCGCGAGCGCCTCGTCGTCGACGGATTCGAGGTTGCGGTACATTTGTTTGTCGAGCATGAGATCTTCGCGACCCTGCGGCCAGATGCGCCAGGAGTCGTTGTCGATCACGTCGGCGATGACGAGCTGTCCTTGGTTTTCACCGCTCGCCAGCCGCCCGAATTCAACCTTCAGATCGACCAGCATGATATCACGGCGGCGCCACGCGTGCGCGAGGATGTCGAAAACCAAACGCGCGAGCTCCGTCATGGTGGCCACTTCGTGCGGGGCCGCCAGGTTTTGCGCGATGATTTGGTCGGGCGCGATGAGCGGATCGTGATTGGCGTCGTCTTTTAAGAAGAACTCCACCACTCGCGGTACCAGCAGGGCGCCACGGGCCGCGGCCGGATTGCGCTTGACGAACGAGCCCGCAGCCACTCCACGGGTCACGACTTCCAGCGGAATCATGTTACAGCGGCGCACGACCATTTCGTTGTCGTCGTCGTCCTCGCCGCCGTTGAGATAGTGCGTCGGTAAGCCGCAAAGGTTGAGCAGACGGAACACGCGCGCGGTGGTCTGCGCCGCGAGCCGGCCCTTGCCCGCAATGACGTGACGGCGGGCGCCGTCGCCCGCCGAAATTTGATCGGTTTGCGCGACCACCAGTTGGGCCGGCTGTCCTGGGACCTCGTACAGCACTTTGGTCTTGCCGCGCGCGATCTCGATACCCTTATTCATCCGTAGCGTCATCCTGGGAGGGGGTGAGGGTGACTTCTTCTTGCCGTGGGAACGGTTCCAGCTGCTCGATCCGATCGGCCAGCAAGCGGGCGCGTTGCGGCGCCGTACCGACGTGCGTACCCGGGTCGAGCAGCAAGCGAATCTCGGCAGGATCCACTAGCGACGTCAGGGCGCGGTCTTCTGTGAGCAACCGTGAAAGCGGATTGTCTTGACCGCGAGCCAGCGCCTCCCACGATTCCATCGATGCGCGCCGGAGCGATTCGTGAAGCTGTTGCCGGTCGCCGCCCGAGCGCACGGCTTCCATCATGACGGCTTCGGTGCCCGCGAACGGTCCGTACGTGCGCAGGTTCTGCGCGATCCGGCGTTCGTCGACGCGCAATCCTTCGATCACCCGGCGCGCCAGCGACACGATCTCGTCGGTGCAGAGCAGGGCTTCGGGAAGAATCGTGCGACGATTCGCGCTGTCGTCCAACGTCCGTTCGAGCAGGTTCGTCGCCGCGTTTTGCCAGGCGCAGTCGCTGTACCCGACCAGCAGCCGCGCCAGCGAATCGATCCGCTCGCACAGGATCGGGTTCCGCTTGAATGGCATGGCAGAGCTGCCGACTTGCCCCCGTCCGAACGGTTCGCCGATCTCGCCGAACTCGGGACTGCTCAAAACGCGCACGTCGGCAGCAAACTTGGAAAGCGACGCGCCCAATCCGGCCAGCCCGGAGAGCAGCAAATAGTCGAGCTTGCGAGGGTACGTTTGGGTGCTGATCTCGCGCGCTTCCAAGCCGAACCGTTCGAGCACGTAGTCTTCGATTTGGGACGAGCGGCCGGAATCGTCGAGAAGCCGCTCGTACGATGCGGCGGTGCCGACCGCTCCGCGCAAGCCTTTGGTCGTCAGATTTTGGAAGACAAAGCGCAGGTTGGCGTCGTCGATCAGAAGGTCTTGCCCGTAGACGGCCAGCCGGTAGCCCAACGTTGTCGGCTCGGCCGGCTGCAGGTGGGTGAAACCCATGCACACGACGTTGGCGTACCGGCGGATTTTTTCGCCGAACGCCTTGACGAGCTCGTTGAGACTTTCGCCGACCCAGGCGAGGGCTAGGCGCAGCCGGTACGTCTCGACCGTATCCTCGATGTCCATCGAGGTCGCGCCGAGATGGAGCTTGCCGCCCCCCAAAGTCGCTTGCGATGAATAGACGCGGATCTCGGCCATGAGATCGTGGTGGATCTCGCGTTCGACCTCGAGCGCCGCATCGATGTCGATGCGATGTGCGTTCGCGCGCAGATCGGCGACTTCCAGGTCGCTCATCAGTCCTTCGGCAGCCTGCGCCTCGGCCAGCGCCAACCACACGGCGCGCCACAATCGCCGGCGCGCGTGTTCGGAGAAAAGCGAACGAAGGGCGGCGCGACCGTATCTCCACGAGAACGGCGAGGCGTAGGTCCGGTAATCCATGGGTTGGATTTCCGTTCCGCCCCGCATCGGCCCGAGCCTGTCGCCGGGGCGAAGGGCTTCGTGCCCGCGCTACCGATTGGGTCTGGTATATGAAAGCGGTCGCGGTCGCCTGCGCACTTGCCGTGCTGGTGGCGGCGTGCAGCAAGACAAGCTCGCAGGGCGCCGAAGCGGGCCGGCACGCGTGGACGCAGCCCGGCGTCCTGCGCGTCGCCGTGGTGCAAGAGCCCAAGAGCCTCAACCCGCTGCTCGCGGTAACCACCGACGACGGATTCATCGACCGCTTGATGTTCGAGCCGCTGCTCACCGCCGACCCGCGCGGAAACCCGCTGCCCATGCTGGCAACGCGCGTGCCGACGACCGAAAACGGTGGCATCAGCCGCGACGGTCTCGCCGTCACCTACCACCTGCGAAACGACGCCAAGTGGACCGACGGCGTTTCGGTCACGTCGGCCGACGTGAAGTGGTCGTGGCAAGCCATCGTCAACCCGAACGACAACGTGATTTCGCGACACGGATACGATTTCGTCCGCGCCATCGATACTCCCGACGCGCACACCGTCGTCGTGCATCTGAAGCGTCGCTTCGCGCCGTTCGTCAACACGTTTTTTGCCGAAAGCGATCAGCCCTACGACGTCGTTCCGGCCCACGCTCTGTCGAAGCATCCCAACATCAACCAAATACCGTTCAACGAAGCGCCGGTGGTCGGAGACGGACCGTTCCGGTTCGTCTCTTGGGCGCACGGCGATCGCATCGTCCTGCAGCCCAATCCCGGGTTTTTCGAAGGCAAACCGGCGCTCGATCGCGTGCTGATCGAAATCGTCCCCGATGAAAATACCGCCATCAACTTGTTGCGTACGCACGCGGTCGACTACATCTTTCAACCCTCCGTCAGCACGTATCCGGCCCTCAAGGACGTGCCGGACGCAAAGCTGCTGTTCGTGAACGCAAACGCATTCGAAGGCTTGCAGTTCAACCTTTCGCATCCAGCTATCTCCGATCCGCGCCTTCGGATCGCCATCGCGCACGCATTCAATAAGCCGGGCATCGTAAGCCGGTTGACGCACGACGTGGACAAGGTCGCGAGCGAGGACATTCCCGATTGGATGTGGGCGTTCGACCCGAACGTGAAGTCGTATCCGTACGACGTAACGGCGGCAAAGCGGTTGATGGTCGAAGCCGGTTACGCGTTCGGAGCCGACGGGGTGGCGCGCAAAGACGGACGGCCGATCCAGCTTCTGCTCGCTACCGACACCGCCAACGCGACCCACCGCGAGGAGAGCCTGCTGGTTCAAGAGGCACTTCGTCGCATCGGGATCGAGGTCGAGGTGAAGTACTACCCGCAGAACCTTCTGTATGCGTCCGCCCCGATGGGCGGCATCGTGCAGGGCGGAAAGTTCGACCTGACGCTGGCACCGTGGTACGCCGGCATCGATCCCGACGACTCGTCGCAGTTCACGTGCGCGATGATGCCGCCGGGCGGATACAACACGTCGCGGTACTGCAATCCCGACATGGAAGCCGCCCAGATCAAGGCGCTCGACACCTACGACCAAGCGCTGCGCGCGGTCGCGTACGGCCGCGTCCAGCACTTGCTCGCGCGCGACAATCCCTACGTCTTCTTCTGGTGGCAGCGCCAGCTAGAGGCGATCAGCGTCGATTTCAAAGGCTTCAAACCGAATCCGGTAACGGAATCCTGGAACGCCTGGCAGTGGAGTATTTAATGATGACAAGCGCGATCAGGGCAGCGTAGGGAATGCGAGGAAAACGACGCCCAGCAGTGCGATGAACCCTCCGCTTAGGACTTCGCCGTAACGCTCGACGGGTCCGAGATTCATGCGCTGCGAACCACGCGCGGCGACCAGGCACACCACGACGTACGTGACGATAGTCGAAAGCGCGAACACAAGCGCCATCGTCAGCAATAGCCCGATACCATAGCGGCTGGCAGCAAAAAATGCCGGTATGCCTTCGACCATCGGCGACGATCCGAGGATTAGCAGGAGGGCGGTGCGCGAGGATGTATCGTGCGTGTGTTCGTGCGCGGGGTTAGCGGGGCCGGCAGAGGCGTGCCAATCCGCTTCGTCGTGGTCGTGCCAGTGACGGTGTTCCAGGCCGTCGTGCCGATGGACGTGCGCGTGGGCGTGATGCGAGTGCCCGTGGGAGCGATCCTGCGTGCGAATCTCGCGCAGGCTTCCCAACGCAATCCAGCCGCCGAAGAGGATTAAGGCGACGCTCGACAACGTAGCAACTAGATGCCCGTAGTGCGTGGCGAGACCGGCACCCGCGAGCCAAAAGACGATCGCGATCGCCAGCGTTGAAAGCGTGTGGCCGAATCCGGCAACGGCGGCAGCCCGAACGGTTTGGCCCGGCGTCCATCCGCGTTGACGCGCGAGCAGCGCGATGGGTGCCCAGTGATCCGGAACCAGCGTGTGAAGAAATCCTACGACCGCGACGGCGAGGATTAACAGATACGCGGACGTGCCGGACACGACCTCAGGATTCACGCGCCGGTCACAATATCCCGCGCTAACGCGCTGAGCGTTCGCATGCGGTTCTTGGCGCTGGCGGTCGGGCTTTTCGGCTTACTGGCCGCGACGCCTCCACGCGACCTCGTGTATGCATACACGTTTGAAAGCGACCGCGCCGACGAGGCCGACAAGGCCTATGGAGTCGATAAAATGGACCCCGGCGGCGGCGGCACCTTCATCTTTCACAACGTCAATCAACACTTCATTGCGCCCGGCTTCGACGGGCCGCAGTCGCGATCCGGGCGGATCGACGTGCGCCTTTTACGCGAAGAGTCCGATGGCGGAATCGTGGTCTCGGTAAGCGAGTCACCGGCAACGGCGAACGGTCCGCTAACGTGCGTGGCGTTCGGCGATACGACCGTCGTCTGCGATCCGAGCCGGCCGGTTCCGCCCGAGGTTTCGACACTGGTGGCGACGCTAGGCCAAGGCTTCGTCGACGCTGCGCGTCTGGATGCCGCCCGGCACTGGCACGTCGCGCCGGAAGGCACGTACGGTACGGCCGCGGATTATGCGATCGTTCGCAGCACCGGCAACGTACTCGAGATTTCGGAAAACGGCGTCCGCACGCAAAGCGCCTCGCCGCTGACAACGACGATCGGCGCTAAGATCGAATACGACTCGGCGCGATCGATCCCGATAACGCTCGATGCGACGACGGTCGAGCACGCCTATCGCGGAGCGATTTCCGAAACCATCTCGACGCACGTCATGCTGACGCTGGAAGCGGATGCGCCGCTCCGGTAGCGGAGCTCAGGATGACAAGCGGCGCGACGCCATGCCCGATAATTCCACACTGATTCGCTCGACCAGCGTGCGATGCTCGTCGGGGTCGCTGCCTGCACGGCCGGTGACGACGGCCTCGATGCCGCGCACCGCGCGCTCGTAGGCAATCCGCGCACGCCGTTCGCCGACGCGCTGTGCCAGTGGCCGCAAAACCCGCTCTCGCCAGCGGGCACGCGCCGGTAGCGCGCCCCCCGGCCGGGCCAGCTCCCACAGAAATCCGCACTCGGTTGCGAGCGCCGACAGCAGCGGAATGACCGAGTTGCGCGGCTCGTTGGCGAAACATTCGTGCGCAATCTCCAGCGCATCGGCGATGCGTCCTTCGACCAGCGCGCTCGCATACTTATACGCTTTCGGATCTTCAATCGACAATGCTTCGCGCTCCAAGTCACGCAGCGCGATCTTGCCGCCGCTCAACGCCAACTTCTCGAGGTCGTTCCGCACCGATGCCAGGTCGGCACCGCTGCGCACCAGCGCATCGACGACGCGGGGCTCGGCCGCAGCGCCCAAACGTTGCAGCGTCTCCTCCACGAATCGCTCGCGCACGTCGTCGGTCGCGGTCGTGTCGATCCGCAACGCCGCGCGTCCCGCCAGCGCGCCGAAGGCCTGCGGGCGCTCCGATCGCGGCGAGAGCAAATCGGCGACGATCAGTGTATTTCCCTCCGGAGCCTCTTGCGCCACGGCCCAGAGATCGCGTCGCGGTTGCGCGCGCAGCATCTGCGCGTCGCTGACGATGGTGACGCGCCGTTCGGCCAAGAACGGCATCGCTTGCGCGGCCTCGCGCACGCGCGCCGCGTCGTCCACGTCGTCAGGTCCGAAACGCTGGAGGTTGAGCTCGCGCACGTCCGGCGGCAGCAGCCGGTCGAGAATGACGTCGAGCGCGCGGTCGACCAAAACGCGCTCGGTGCCTTCGATAATGACCAGCTTGCCGATCGCCGGCTGTTTATCGAGAAAGTCGTAGAACTTCACGAAACTCGAGGTCGGAAATCGATTCGCCATACGGCGGCCGCAGGATGCCGAATTCGGTGATGAAAGCGGTAACCAAGTGCGCCGGCGTCACGTCGAACGCGGGATTATACGCCGCCGCGCCTTCGGGCGCCACCCGCTTGCCGGCGAACTCGGTGATCTCGCGCGCGGCGCGCTCTTCGATCGGAATCTCGTTCCCACGCGCGAGCGAGAAGTCGAACGTCGAGCGCGGAGCCGCGACGTAAAACGGAATGCCGTGATGCGCCGCCAGAATGGCTAGTCCGTACGTACCGACCTTGTTGGCGGTGTCGCCGTTGCGCGCGATTCGGTCGGCCCCGACGATTGCAAGATCGATGCCTTGCCGTTCCATCGCAATGGCGGCCGCCGAATCGGTCTGCAGCACCACGTCGACGCCGGCATGCTGCAGCTCGAGATAACTTAGCCGGGAGCCTTGGAGCAGCGGTCGCGTTTCATCGACGAAAACCCGCGGATTCTTACCGCTGCGTTGCGCCGCAATGATGACGCCGAGCGCGGTACCGCCGCCGGCGGTCGCCAGGGGGCCGGTGTTGCAATGCGTGATGATGCGCGCGTTCTTGACGATCAGGTCGAGCCCGTGGTCGGCGATGGCCGCGTCGATGCGGACTTGCTCGTGCGCGATCGCGTGGGCCTCGGCTAGCATGTCGCCGGCCGCCAGCACGCGGTCGACCGCCCACGCGAGATTTACCGCCGTCGGCCGCGCCGCCCGCACGCGTTCGGCCGCGCGCAAAAACGCCGCGTCGTCGGCAATCGTGTCGCGCAGCAACGCTACGGCATATCCGCCGAACACTCCGATGCACGGCGCTCCACGCACCGCCAAACTCACGATCGCGTCTTCCATCTCTTCCACCGTTCGCGCTCGCTCGTAACGGACGTCGTGCGGCAGCAGGCGTTGATCGAGGTACACGACCGCGTCGCCGTCCCAGCCGACCACCTCGAGCGGCTTCACGGCTCGTGCTGCATCAGCTGAAGCTGCAGCTTCAACGGGTTCAGATTCACGTTGACGAAGCCGGTTTGCGGCCGGTCGTAGTCGATCATCATGCTGATGACGAACACGTAGGCGACGACGTAAATCGCACTGAGAAACACCGGGCGCGCTCGGTCGATCGCGAAGCGAAGTCCGAGCGATAGCGCCCCCAGGACCACCAGGGCAACGGTCAGTTCGACCACCACCGTGGGCACGTGCGTCGTCAGGGCCTGCAGCTGTTCGGCGGAGACGTCGATGGTATCGTTGAGCGTTTCCATCAGGAGCGAGAGCCCGAGATTCGTTTGATGGGCGTGCATGGCAGAGGAAGCCATCGCCCACACCGCATCTTGGTCCCGGCTGCTTTGGACGATCGTTCTTGCGTACAGATCCTGGTCGCTGGGGGTCGAATACGCCTTGAGCCGGGCGCCGGTATAGTTCGTGAGTATTCGACGAAAGCGCTCGGTCTGCTTCGGTTCGAGCTGATCGGCCCGAAGCCAGGTCGTTCCGATGGCGTTTGCTTCTTTGATGACCAGCTCGCGACGCGTATCGAAGCGCGCCGACGCCTGGGCGAACGACAAGCCCAACACGAAGGAGGCCAGCGTAAAAAGGCCGGCCTGTATCGCGTTGAACGCGTCGAACTGCTTGGTCATCTTCGCCGCCAGGGGCTGCGCGAGCCGGTAGGGCACCTCGATCGCCACGGCCAGCAAGATCAAAACCAGCGTGGGAAAGACCCACGGGTTCGATTGAAAAATCAGCTCCGTCATAGCCGACAGGCTGGGTTACAAAATCGCGCGTTCTTCGCCGGCGGGTTCACACCCCGGCCGGCACTTGCGCCGAAAAGCACGTTCGGCAATATACCGGTCGATCGCCGCGCGGACGGAACGGCACGGTCGTTTCGACCCCGCACGCGGCGCACACGGCCTCGTGGGCCGGCCGGCCGGATCGCTGCTCTCCGCCGCCGTTGGTACGCCGCGCTTGGCGGCAATCGCGGCACCGAAGCGGCTGATTTTGGAATCCCTTTTCGGCAAAAAATTGTTGCTCTCTCGCCGAGAAGACGAACTGCATGGAGCAGTCCTTGCAGGTGAGCATCTTGTCTTCCAATGGTCGAATCTCCAACGCATGCAGCCTGAAGGCTAAGCGGCCTTAATGCGACCCGCGTTTGGGAGTTCCTCCGGGGCCTCCCCTAATAGTCGGGAGGCTCGTTCGAGGGAGGCTGGCGCGCGAAATCGCGTGCATGAATCCGCGTCGGAATCGGCCGGAACCGGATGGGAGATTGCGAAAAATCGAACATGTCGCCAAACGCATCGGCACGCGCATCGGCTCCGCCCAGCGACTGCAGTCCAAACACCGCCTCTATCAAATGCAGCGTACTGGCGACTTCGTGTTGACGATGCGAAACGTAACCCGCCTTGGCATACGGCGAGATGACGATGGCCGGAACCCGGAATCCGAGGCCTTCGAAGGCGCGCGTGTGCGGATCGGGGTATTGCGGCGGGGGGAAGTGATCGTACCAACCGCCCCAGTCGTCCCAAAGGACGACGACGACCGTCGAGTTCCAATACGGGCTTTCACCCACCGCGTTGACGACCGAGCCCACCCAATCGGGGCCCTTCGCGCTTCGCGAACCCGCATGATCGGAGTTGATCCACGAAGGCACGACCCACGACACCGCCGGCAGATCGTTTTGCGCGATGTCGTTAAAGATGTTCGTCTCCGGCGACTTCACGTTGCGCACCCAATCTTCTCCGAAACGAACTTGCCAGATGGCATCGAATGCCGACCAGATCTGTCCGGTATTGATGCCGCCGACGGTCGGTGCGTAGTACGCCCACGAAATGCCGGCCTTGTCGAGACGGTCGGCGATCGTCGCGTAGGTGAAGCACGGATACGGGCCGAGCGTTTCTATTCCGGTTTGCTTTGAAAAAGCCGGGGGATGAGCGGAACCGTACTTCAGCAGGTACGTCGTTTGACTGGTCGGCGCGTCGCAGCCCCACGGATTCGGCGGCGGCGGCGTCGGCGTCGGGAAGAACGGATTTTCGTTGACGTGATTGGCTTGGCCGGCAATCATGTACTGGTGTGACGTATAGCTGGGGCCGTTGTTCGAGGCAAACGTGCGATCGCTCAACGCGTACTCGCTCGCCATCGTCCAATACGGGCCGATTTCCGAGCGCGGAACGTAGGAAAACGCCGTCGCCAAATGCGACGGCCCCCAAAACTGCCAGCACGACGGATGATTCCGCGGATAGGCGCACGACGGCATGAAGCCGGAAATCTCTCGATCGAATCCGTCGTTTTTTCCGCCGTCGAAATCTTCCAAAAACTGAAGGTGGGTGTGGTTAATGTCCCACGCGTTGGTCATACTAAGGGGCTTGAGGGCGTACTTCTTGCCGTGGCCGTCGCCGAAGTTGACGCTGTCGGCGCCGGGATACCCGTGAAAGAGATTGTCGAACGATCGGTTCTCTTGCATCACGATGACCACGTGCGCGATTTTGCCGTTGCCAAATGCCGACGCCGGGGCGGCGCGAAACGCCGTCTGCGCGCGCTCGTTCGGAAGCTCCGGCGGCATCGTCGCCGGGGAGGGACCCGCGCCGCGACAGCTGATCACCAACGGCAAAAGAATCAGCGTCAGCCAGACGGCCCGCAGCGCGCCCCGCGACTTCACGTTAGCCGAAATCCCGCTCGCGGAGCGTTCGCCGCGATCCGCAGCAGCGCGGCGGCCGCGATGGCCGCGTGATAGCCTTTATCGCCGCGCTCGGGATCGGCGCGTTCTTCCGCTTGCGCAAACGTGTCGGTGGTCAACACCCCGAAGCCGATCGGCATGCCGGTTGAAAGCTGAACGTCCATGAGTCCGCGCGCGCACTCTCCGGCGACGAACTCAAAATGCGGCGTCTCGCCCCGCACCACAGCGCCGAGCGCGACCAGCGCATGATAGCGCTGCGTTTCGAAAATGTTCCGGCACGCCAGCGGCAGCTCGAAACAACCCGGAACGTCGAACACGTCGACGTCGCCATCGGGCACGCCGCAATCGACTAGGGCACGTCTGGCTCCGACGACCAGCCGCTCCGCCAACTCGGAGTAAAACCGGGCGACGACGAGCGCGAACCGCTTGCCGGAACAATCGGGCGCTAGCGCCCCGTTTCCGCCGCCCGAGCCATCGCGCTTTTTCACGATACGGCCTCCGATTCGTCGAACATGTGGCCGAGCTTCGCGCGCTTGGTGTCCATGTAGTGCCGATTGTAGCGCGTCGGTTCGGTCTGCATCGGCATGCGGCCCACGATTTTGAGTCCGTACCCTTCGAGCCCGAAGATTTTACGGGGGTTGTTCGTGATCAGACGCATCTCGCGCACGCCTAGGTCGACCAGAATCTGCGAGCCGATGCCGTAGTCGCGCTTGTCGACCGGAAGCCCGAGTGCGACGTTCGCTTCCACCGTGTCCGCGCCGCGGTCTTGAAGCTCGTAGGCGCGCAGTTTGTTGGCCAAGCCGATCCCCCGGCCTTCTTGCCGCAGATACAGGAAGACGCCGCGCCCTTCTCGCGCGATTAAATCCATCGCGCCGTCGCGCTGGGCCGCGCAATCGCACCGAATCGAGTGCAACGCGTCGCCGGTGAGACATTCGGAGTGCACGCGCACCGGAAGGTCTTTTCCGTCGCCGATGTCGCCCATCACCAGCGCCACGTGCGTGTTCGCATCGATGGTCGTCTCGTAGGCGGCGCCGCGCCAGTTGCCTTTGGTGGTCGGTAAGTCGAACTGGGCCACGCGCTTCACCAGCTTCTCGGTGCGCATGCGATAGGCGATCAAATCCTTCACGGTAATGAGTTTCAGCTCGTGGCGATCGGCATAGGCCCGCAACCCGTCGAAGCGTTCCATCGTCCCGTCGTCGGCCATGATTTCGCAGATCACGCCGGCCGGGTAGAGTCCGGCCAGTCGCGCGAGGTCCACCGACGCCTCGGTCTGGCCCGCACGCACCAACACGCCGCCGTCGCGTGCGCGCAACGGAAACGTATGGCCGGGCCGCAAGAAGTCGGCCGGCCGCGCATCGGGATCGAGCAGCTTTTTGATGGTAGCCGCCCGATCGTGCGCCGAAATTCCGGTGGTCGTGAGGCCGCGCGCTTCCACCGAAACCGTGAACGCGGTCTCGTGGACCGCCGTATTGTCGCTGACCATCTGCGGGATTTGCAGTTCGTCGAGCCGCCGTCCCGGCAGCGGCACGCAGATGAGGCCGCCGGCTTCCTTGCGCATGAAGTTGATGGCACCGGCAGTGACCGTCTGCGCCGCCATCACCAGGTCGCCTTCGTTTTCGCGATCCTCATCGTCGAGCACGACGACCATTTTGCCCGCGCGTATATCGGCGATAGCGCCCTCGATCGAGTCGAACGGACTCGGCGCTTCGCCGACGTGCGCCCCGAGTTCCGGGAGCGTTTGCGCCAGCCGCTGTAGCGTCCGGTAGGAAGGCTCGCGCCGCCCCGAGCGCAGCAAGGAAATGGCCGATTCGGTCAGCCCGGCGCTCGTCGCCAGTTCGGCGGCGGACAGGTTGGCCGTATCCATCGCGGCCACCAGCCGATCGGCGAAGGTTTCCACCCACCGAGCGTACGGCGCGGCTTGACAGATGTCAAGGTGATATATCAGACTCGGCCTTGCCCATTTATGGCGCTTCCGGCCCGGTTTTATGGGCAACGGCCCTATTTGATGTGCACTCTGGCAGGTGCGTTGTTTCAGGCGGCGTTCCCAAAACCCGGACAACAGCTTTCCCTAGGATTGACGTTGGACGAGGACGATAGCTAAATCGTAATTGTGAAGCGCCTAATAACGGCTCCAGGCTTCGCCTACGCAGTTACCGTTACGGTCGTGGGGGTCGCCTTTATTGTTCAAAGCGCGATCCTCGGACGGTGGGTCCGTTGCCTGGCCGGGTTAACCATCGTAACGCTCTTTCCGGCTTCGTTCCTTGCGGCTCATTGGTTGCGCGGAGTTTTTCGCAAGACGCAATAGCGTTGGCGCGTTTTATGGGCAGGCCGCCGATTTTCTGGGCAAGCTGTCCTTTATAGGCAAAGCCATTCAGACTCGGCGTTGCCTATAAAAGGGTTGCTGCCCAAAAAAGTCAGATGTTGCCCAAAAACGCTGGGCTGAGTGGCGGCCCAGCTGCTTCGCGCGGTGAACCTAGAGCCACGCAAATGCTTGCCCTTGTATTGACGGCGGTCGCCGCTATAGCGTGGATACTCGCCTACCGCTGGATGGTTGGACGAAAGGGCGGCAATTCGAAGTTCGCCGTCGTGCTTGACACCGTAGTGCTTAGCACGCTGGCAATACCCCTGTGGGGTGTGGCGATGATTCTCGCCTGGCTCGACTCCGCCCTGAATACCGCCCTTACGATTGAGCGGGCCGTCCTCAAAGTATGGTGCAAGCAAGTTCTCATGATCAAATCCCGGCCGCCGAAGCAGGGCTGACGCGGATCTCTGGGCGGTCGCGATCACGCGGGCGCCTCTCATTTTCGTCGCGTTAATCACACGGAAGCGATTTGCCGGGGAAATCGTTCAGCCTGAGAAGCCTATGCCCGATGAATAGACGACTTGGCGGCGTAGTTTCATTTTGTTCCACACATCGGATTTCTTTCGGCTGGAGTCGGGCGGAGGGTCGCAGCTCTCGATGGAGCGGGGGTGGGCTAGCAATGAACGCAACTCCTACTGCTTTGGCAAAGAAAAACGCCCCGTTTTGAGAGCGTTTATTGCCGGGTTGGCCTTCGATGGTCGCATTAAGCAGCCCACTCGGTACGACTAGGTCTCTACCGAAGCGGCTCCAGTGGACTAACGGGGTTAAACTCCTCGTCCTTGGGGGGACGGCGAATAATCTGTGTGATCATCTTGGCTGAAGTATACAATGAAATCCCGCTGTTGAAAAGTGGCAGTCTGCAGATCGCGGAGAACGGTGCGATTGAGCCCAAAACGCGTTGATAAGCAAGAACACCACGCCGAGAACCAAGCAGACCGTAGCGACCTTAACAAGTCGGGACTTTCTCGCGCTAACGGCCGTCAGGTTATGAGAGTATTCACTGTAGCCTTCAAGCAGACTAGAGGCCACGCGTGCCTGCATTTTGGGGTTGCCAAGAATCCCGGGAGAATTGTAAACATCGGTACGCGGCATCTCGGATGTGTATCGGTAGCCGCGCATAAGGCAAACCAAGTCGGCTATCGCACCCGTAAAAATCAGAGCAACGGCCGTGACCAGCAGCCACCGCACTCCGCCAGTAATCATCGCAGACTCGCTCGCGCCGAGGATTGAAAGCAAGCCAAGACCACCGCCAAAAATGGTCACCTGCAGCGTGGCCTTGGTATCCGAGTCCTTAATTAGAGCGATTTTTGAGTCTATGAGATAGCGCACTTCGCGCAGCAAAAACTCGGCAACCTCGGGACAATCTATTTGAGCATCAGCACTCGTTTCCAGATACTGGACCCACTCGGTGCGCGAGTTCGCGTCGGCAAGTGGCAGGGGCAAATAATTTAGCCACGCTACGATGAAGCGAGCCACTCGAATAGACGTACGAACCACACTACGTACCGCGGCCACGAAACTGCCGAAAATAAAATACAAGAAAAGAAGCGCAAGGATGATCTGAGGCCAAGGCCAACGGCTCAGATCGTGAAGACGATCGTGCAGGTTCACCCCTTAAAGGGGGCCTGACGCTTGCGCTTCGGTGATCCCTTAGACTCAGCGCCGCCCTTCAACTTCCCGATCGCGTCCTTCGGAAGTCGGGTGGTCGCCATAACGACCTGCCTAGGCTCCTCCGGCGGGATGAGCGGCTCCAGCGGCTGCTTCTTCACAACCTGATTTTATCACATGCGAACGAGTGTTCGATCTCCGCTGCCATGCCCGGTTTATTGGCCGCCGGCATTTACTGAACACCGTACTCGGAACTGTCCTTCGACTGCGCGCCTTCGGCGCTCCGCTCAGGATGACAAGAGTGGGCATACTTGAAACAGTCGTTTCAAGTATGCTAGGGTAGCCGCATGTCTCGGTCTGCCGACGAGGCTCGGCGCACGGAGTTGCTCGACCGGGCCGTGGACTACGTCCTGGCACAGGGTCTGGCCCAACTGTCGCTGCGGCCGCTGGCAAAGGCGACGGGTGCCAGCCCGCGGCTTCTGCTGTACTACTTCGGGTCGAAGGAAGCGTTGGTGGTCGAGATCCTGCGGCGCGGACGGGCTCGCCAGACAGAAACGATGGCCAACCTCAAGCTCAAGTCCACTCTGAGCCCGCGCGAAGTGACGCGGATTATCTGGCGGCACTTCAGCGAGCCGCGCTGGGAGCCGCTCATGCGCCTGTTCTTCGAAGTCTACGGCTTGGCGCTCCAAGACCGCGCCCGCTTCCCGGGTTTTCTGGAGAGCGCCGTCGACGATTGGCTGGCGGCGCTCGAAACGTGCTGCCGGCGCCCGGGCTTCTCGCGCGACGATGCGCGCGCACTTGCGACCGTCATGATCGCCGGCTTCCGCGGCCTTCTCCTCGATCTGTGCGCGACCCACGACCGCGCGCGCATCGACCGGGCGGTCGATGTATGGCTCTCGATGCTCGACGCAGCTTCGCTCTCGAAAGAACCCATCGATGAAACCGCTTAATCTTCCGTCGCGCCGCACCGCGGCGACGTCGTTCATTTTCATTACCGTCGTACTCGACATGCTAACGTTCGGCATGATCGGACCGGTGCTGCCGAAGCTGATTGCAAGCTTCGTCGGCGGGAACATGGCGAACGCTGCCATGATCATCGGCCTGTTCGCGACCGTGTGGGCGCTCATGCAGTTCTTTATGTCGCCGCTCTTGGGAATGATTTCCGATCGCGTCGGGCGCCGCCCGGTCATCCTGCTGTCGAACGCGGTGTCCGTAATCGACTATGCGATCATGGCCCTCGCGCCGAATTTAACGTGGCTGTTTGCCGGCCGCGTGCTTTCCGGCATCGCATCGGCCAACATGACCGCCGCCAGCGCATACATCGCCGACGTAACGCCGCCCGAGAAGCGCGCGAAGGCCTTCGGCATACTCGGAAGCGCGTTCGGGCTGGGCTTCATCCTCGGACCGGCCATCGGCGGACTCGTCGGCAACATCGATCCGCGCTTGACGTTCTGGGCCGCGGCGCTGTGCAGCTTGATTAACACGCTGTACGGCCTCTTCGTCTTGCCGGAGTCGCTCGCACCGGATCGGCGCACCGCGCGCCTGGAATGGAAGCGCGCGAATCCGATCGGCTCGCTGAAACTCCTGCGCTCGCATCACGAGCTATGGGGACTGACGTGGATGAATGCCGCCAGTTACGTGGCGCACGAGGTTTTTCCCAACATCTGGGTCATCTTCTGCATCGCCGTGTTCGGTTGGAGCACCGGCAGCGTCGGCTTAACGCTCGCGCTCATGGGCGTCCTTACCGCCATCAATCAATCGACTATGGTCGGCCCGGTGGTGGCACGCTTCGGCGAGCGGCGCGTCCTGCTGGCGAGCCTCGTACTCGCGGTCGCCGGTTGTGCGCTCATGGGCGTGGCCAACGGTATCGTCTTTTTGATCGCGCTCGTGATCGTTTGTTTGCCGATGTACAACGCCACCTCGCAGGCGCTCATGACCCGCCACGTTAGTGCGTCCGAGCAGGGCGAGCTTCAAGGTGCGCTCGGCTCGATTCGCGGCATTTCCATGCTCGTCGGCCCGGGTCTCTTTACCGCCGTCTTCGCAGAGTTCATCGGTCCGTGGCGATCGGCCGGACTCCCGGGAGCGCCGTGGTATCTGGCCGCGCTCCTGTATGCGGGCGCGTTCGTGCTCGCGTGGCGCGTCACGACCCGCAAGGACGACGCCGTTCTGCCGATTCCCGACCCAGCCCCGATTTCGTACGTGGACGGGTGACGCGCGAAGGCTACTGCTGCTTGAGCAACTCCTGAATGTCGATGCCGCGCTTAATCGGATACAGCAAACTCCAGACGACTTTCAAATTCGTTTGAGGATTCGTAATCGGGCGGGTTACGTAGGTGTAATATAGCGCGCTGAGCGACATCAGCTGATCTCCGGCCTTAAACGTCCGGGAAACGCCACCACCCAGCGGAACCGCCCACTTGTTCTGCCCTGCCATCCAGTTCGCCGTCACGATCGGTGCGGTCGAAAGCGCCCATCCACCTTTCAAGTTATAGTTGAAGAACGGTTGAAAGAGCGCGGAGCTGATGTTGGGCCGATTCACCTGGCCGGCAAACGACCAGAGCTGGGTGACGAGGATACCGGCGACGATGTTTCCGGGCATGATCAACGCAGCGGCGGCGGGCCCGGCCGCCCACTTTCCGGCTCCGAGCACGCCCGGCGACGCCGTTGGAATTTGAAACAGCGGGCCGGCTCCCCAGATCAGCGCGCCGGGCTTGACCTTCGGCGCAAAGTAGAGCTGCTCTTGAATGTCGCCTATTCCGAAGGTCCACGGGCAACCCGCGGTCGCGCAAACGTGCGGTGGGGCAAACGACGGGTTATCGACGATTGGAAGAATGGTGCGCGCGACGAGATTCATGCTCTTGCTGAGCATGAACGGTACGACCGGCTGCACGTTGAGATTGTACTGATATCGCGTGTACGGTCCGACGCCGTAGTTGAAGTTGTTCTGAAACGGAACGACCGCAATGTTGCCCACCGGATTCTGCGAGATCTTGATAATCGCTTGCTGCAGGGCGGCCTGCTGCTCGGGCGTCAATTTGCTCGTATCCACTGCGCCCGCGGCGGGCGACGCAGCGGGAGAGGCCGAGGATGCAGGAGCCGGCGAAACCGGGGCTTGCGCCGGTGGCGTCTGTGCCGGCGCGCCAATCGGAATGAGCGCCGCCAGGAAAAAGAGCACGGCCTTCACTGGTTTAGGTCTCCACGTTGGCGGTTCGTTGAAAGTAAAAACGCACGCCGGTGACGACGATGATTTGAACGAGGAAGTACGTCATGACCGTGGCGGGTACGAGCTTATCGCTGAAATTGCTGGTCGCAACCAGGGCGGCAAGGCCGAGATTCTTGACGGTCGTTGCGATGCTCAGCGTTCGCCGCATCTCGCGTCGCGCTCCGCCGAACAGCCAGCCGGTGACGACCGAGAGTACGACGACCACGAACATCGCCGAGATGCCCCTCGAACCGCGCACCGATAGGAACGCTTTCACGAGCGACGGGCCAAAGTGATAGAACACGACGAGAATCGCCGCAAGCATGATCAGGCCGAGCGGTTTCTGCAGTTTACCCGCAAGCTCGGGGGCTCGATCGCTCACGAACATGCCGATCAACAGCGGAACGAGTTGAAGCGCTACGAGTTTGGCGACGAACGGCAGCCACGGCAGATGCGTCTCGGCTCCCGGAGGCAGAACGATTTCGGCAATGCTGGGAATCGTTACGATCGAAATCGCCGGCATGAGGAACGCCAACGCGACTGCAAAACCGAGACTGCCGCCGGCCTTGGTTCCCCCCGAGCGCGTGATAAACGGGGCGCCGGGTGCGATTGCCATGAGCAAAATGCCGACCGCTACGGGCGTGCCGAGATGGAACAGGCGCACCGTAACGACGGCAATCAGCGGCACGATCACGAAATTGGCAAAGAGCGCCCGTCCGAGCAGCCAGCGATCGCGTAACGCCGCGAACAAGCGCGCGCGGTCGCATTGTAAACCGGTGCCGAACATCAGCGACACCAAGATGACGATCGCGGCGATTTTGTAGGGCGTCACGGCAGCGACCCTCGGGCCGCTGCCGATTGCGAGACTGACGCCCTCGGCGCCACTAGACTGCGGTGAGCGATAACGAGGACGTGTCGAGGTTGTACTCGCCCGCCGAAACAAGATTGTTGGGATTGGCGCAAATCACGCTGTTGCTGGGCCCGTAGATCACAACTTGGCCCGAGCCGCCGCATTGCGTCTGCTGGAGCTGATAGTTGGAGAGCACGGTCGCTCCGGGACTACTCGGCTGCACCTGGTAAGACGTATACGTCGTGTGATTCGCCGAGTTGACGATCGAGCCGTAAATCGCTGCCGACGTTGCGCCGACGGCCATCGCGCCCCAAAAACCGCCGCCCCAGTAGTTCGGTGCGGGATACCAGGCGGAGCCGTGATTCCAGCCCCACGCACCACTATTTCCGTAAACCGGGTTGTGCACTACCGTGCGATTAATGGTGTTGCCGCTAACGTTGACGTTCGTGCGGTTCCCGCCGTTATTCGTAACTTTGTTGCCGCCGTTGCCGACTTTATTTCCGCCGTTGCCGACTTTGTTGCNNGCCGACTTTGTTGCCGCCGTTGGCGTTCCCACGATTAATCGACCCGCCCGACGGGCGGTTGGTGTTGGCTGGAGTGGCCGGACGTGACGCAGGCTTCGTATCGCCTTTGAGATTGAAGCCGCCGCCGGCCGGTCGGGCGCTCTGAGACGGCGGACGTGCCGCGGGTCGTGACTGCGCGCCGCTCGGGCGCGATGGAGCTTGGCGCGATGGAGCCTGACGTGACGGAGCCTGGCGCCCACCACCACCACCACCGCGTGGACCGCGTTCCATGCCCGTGCCGAATGCCGGCGTCAGCGCGATTGCGAGCGCGGCGATCGCCGCAATAGACTGTTTCATTTCGTCACCTTGTCGATCGTCCCGGTCAGATTTATAGTCGTGCCTTTTTTCGTCGTGATCGAAAGCAGGATGCTATGCGGCCCCAAATGCTGGGACGATAAGGAAAGCTGCTGCGGGTTGTCGGTCATGTTCGCATAAATCGTGCCGCTCGAAAGATCGACCGCGTTGCTCGAGCCGCTCTGGACGAGCGTCACGCTCGTCGGAAGGCACACGTAGGTTTCGCCTTGATAAGCGCAAGCGGCACGGTTGATGACCATCGTGCCCTTACCGTCTGCCGAGGTCACGAAGAGGGCGCTATGGATGACCTTGATCGCAACGTCGTTGTAGGTATCGGTCGTACCGTCGTTGTGCTGGATCGTAACGGTGCCTTCGGCCGACGCCGGGATGACGGTAAAGCCAAACGCGGCGACCCCAAAAAGCATGGGCATGATGCTTCGCATCACGGTGCTGAGGCGCCAAGGCCGAGTACTGCACTTCATTGGCGATGATCCTTGCTAATCCAAAATGGATTGAGAACGCAAAAATGAACGACGAAATACGCCCGGGCCAGATCTGGCAGGCCCGGATCCGACTTCATCGCTGGATAGGCTAGCTAGCTTCTGGGAAGTAGTTGAGAAGATCCTGGGAATCGCGATAAATTTGGCCTTCTCAAGCGTTTCTCGCAAGAATCATACGCTAGAGGTGGTGTTTGAGAATATCGTCGTCGCTCTCGATCGATCGTCGTCCGCGACGAAGGCCTTCGATTTAGCGCTTACGCTCGCAAGAGTCAGAGACGCCAAAGTGGTCGTCTGCAACGTCATCGACTCGAAGTCCGCGATGTGGAGCGGCTCGTCGAATCCGTCAGCCGAACAAGCGATGGAGCACGCCCAGGCCGAGGGATCGCGCATCGTTGCCAAGGCGGTCGAAAAGGCTCGCGAGGCGGGCTTGAACGTCGAAGGGCTTACGGCCTCGGGCGATCCGGCCACCGAAATCGTCAATTGCGCGATCGCTACCGGTGCCGACGCCATCGTCATGGGAACTCACGGTTGGTCTGGAATCAAACATTTCGTCATGGGAAGCGTCGCAGAGTTAGTGCTGCGTTCGGCGCCGTGCCCGGTTGTCGTCGTTCGCGATACGAACCGCGAAGCGTGAAAGGATAGTGCCGGCATGGCCAATTTGACCGAGCGGATCGACGTTAAATGTCCCCATCACTTTCTCATGCGTCACACCGAGCGTTACTTTGCCGTCCATCGCCGCGATCAGACACCCGGAACGTTTGGCCTAACGGTCGACATGTCGAGGGTCGGCCTCCCCGGGAAGGTGCAGGCCCGGCACGACGTGCGGATGTCGTACAGAATTTTAAAAGACGCCGCCGGCCACGACGTTATCGACTTGACGTGGGATCCCGACGACCGTTTCGTTCCGAGTTTTGCCGGTTCGCTTTCGGGCGAACGCAGAGACGACGGATACTCCGGCCTGAGCCTCGCAGGCACCTACGAAGCACCCTTCGGCGCCATCGGAGCGATGTTCGATGCCGTGCTGGGCCGGCGCATCGCCGCCGCTACAGCTCGAGCCCTCCTGGAAGACGTCAAGCGATTCGTTGAATCCGACTACCAAACGGCTCTATCGACGTCGCTCGCCGAGTCGCCGAAAGAGTAAGGAGCAGATGCCGGCATCCGTAGAAGGGAGCCGGCATGACGAAAACCAGCCGTCTCTCCTACGCCGGCACGATCGCCGCACTTTCGAAGACGATCGCCGACGCCGGCAACACGATCTTCGCAACGATCGATCAATGCACCGCGGCAAAGACGGCCGGCTTGACGATGCGACCGACAACGCTGATGATCTTCGGAAATCCGAAGGGCGGAACGCCGCTGATGCAAGCTTTCCCGCTGGTTGCGCTCGAGCTTCCACTCAAGCTGCTGATTTGGGAAGAAGACGGGACCGTCAACGTATCCTTCGTGCCGATGTCCGAGATCG
The DNA here is from genome assembly GCA_003140835.1 of Candidatus Tumulicola scandinaviensis. Taxonomy (GTDB): domain Bacteria; phylum Vulcanimicrobiota; class Vulcanimicrobiia; order Vulcanimicrobiales; family Vulcanimicrobiaceae; genus Tumulicola; species Tumulicola scandinaviensis. Next base: position 96,257 of record PLLA01000080.1, read on the forward strand.
CCGCCCGCTACTCCATTACTGGATTTGAGGCGCAGATTTCGGCGATGGATCGCGCGATCGATGCCCTAACGGCCTCCGTCATCTAAGACCGATAGGAGAGCTCCGCGTACCAATCCCCGCGACCTGCCGGCGTGAGGTCGAGCATGTTATACACCGGCGTCAGCAGGTCGATGCCGCGCTGGTTGATGTCGTCGGTCATCCACGGATGCGTGGTATACGAGTGACGAATCGTTCCGTCGGAATCGCGAACGAACACGGAAATCGTCGAGTCTTGATTTCCTTCGGCATCCTCGCTGGCAAGATCGTACTTAAACGTACTATCGCCGCAACTCAACAGCCGAAGATTGGTCCAGCCGCGCTGACGCGCGTACGCGCGTAACATCGCCGGTTCGGCGGCGGCGGCGATCGCGAAATCGACGTTCTGCACGAGGTGATGCGCAACGCCGTTATATCCGTCGATCCACATCGTGCACATCGGGCATGCGGACGTCTGCTTCTTGCCGTACATCAAATGGTACACGACTAGCGGACGGTTCGGTCCGGTAAACAGCTCGTTTAGGCGGACGCTGCGAAGCGGCTCGTCGCCGACTTGAAGATCGGCCGGACCCTCCTGGAAAACGTAGTCCTCGACCGCCGCCCCGGGAGGCAAGTTTCGGCGTAGCTCCGCCACCCGTTCGCGCTGGCGCATCTCCTCGACTTCGGCGAGCCGGAGCTCGTCGCGGCGGGCGCGGTATTCTGCGGATTCGTTGGTGAGATTCGTTTCTCGCATGCGCATTCGATTCTGGCGGCCTCGTTCAGGTCCTGGGCGAGCGCGAGACGGAGATGCCTACAAGTGCAGACACTGCGTGCCGAGGGGCACGGGATTCAGGCGAACGTCACGATCGGCTTGACGATCCGCGCCTCAGCTAAATCGCGATAGGCACGGGGCGTTTCGTCGAGTGTCACGATCGTTGCGCCGAGTTTTTCGGCGGTCACGATTCCATCTTCGATTAAATGCAACGCGGCGCGCGTATCGTCGGGGCCGCACGAATAGCTGGCAACCACCCGCAGATCGTTAAAGTAAAAGCGTTGGGCGTCGAGTTCCATCGCCGTTCCGGGTTCGAGCGGCGCGAACATCACCACGGTTCCGCCCGGTGCCGTCGCTTCCAGCGCCGACTGCAGTGCGCGCGGCGTACCGGGACCGCAGATGGTGACGTCGGCGCCCGAGCTCAAGACCGCCGCCGCATCGTCGGGATGAAACGCAATTGCGCCATACGATTCCGCAAGCGCGCGCCGCGCGGCAAGGAAGTCGGCGGCAAGCACGCGCGCCCCGAGCGACCTAGCGACGAGCGTGTGCATCAAACCCATCACGCCGAGGCCGATGATGCAGACCGTGTCGTTAGGCTGCGCGCCGCCGCGTCGCAAGGATTTTACGACGCACGCCAGCGGTTCGACCAGAGACGCGTCGACGAACGGCACCGAATCGGGCAGTCGCAGCGTGTCGCGCTGATTGTCGCGCGATACGCGAAAGTACTCGGCGATGCCGCCGGGATCGATCTTGGTCGCTCGCCAGGTGGCGCATTGCACGAACTCGCCGCGGTCGCACGCGCGGCACGCAAAACACGGAGCGTGATGGTGCACGAAGACGCGGTCGCCGAGGCCGAACGCCCGGCCGTCCTCGTCGCGCGCCTGCGCGCCGGCCCCAATGGCCGCAACGACGCCGGCCGGCTCGTGCCCCAGCACGAGCGGCGCTTTTCGCCGCACGTACCATGTCATCACGTCGCCGCTGCAAATGCCGCTGGCCTTCGTTTGCACGAGAAGCTCCCCTGCACCCAGTTCGGGCACCGGCCGCTGCTCGATGCGAATGTCGTCCACGTCGTAGAGCACGGCGGCGCGCATCGTGTCCGGCGGCATCACGGTTCGATCAGCATCTTCAGCCCAGCACCGCCGTCGAGTTCATCGAACGCGGTTGCGATGTCGTTCAAGCGGTACGTTCGCGAAAGCAGGCGGATCACCGGAAATGCGTGGGCCGCGAGCAGGTCGTAGGCGTGCCGTACGTCGCCCGGCGAGAAATGGAAAGGGCTGATGAGCCGGACTTCGTCGTAGTGCAGTCGCGCGGCCACAAACCAAACCCGCGACGACCCCGGCAAGCCGCCGAAAAACGAAACGGTGCCGCCACGACGCACCAGCTCCGGCGCGCTTTCCCACACCGTTTCGCTGCCGGTACATTCGACAACGGCATCGGCGCCGCGACCCTCGGTGCGCTCGAGCAGCGCATCGCGCAGCGGCAGAGCCGCCGTGTCGATTGCGTCGACGCCCAACTCGCGAGCCAAGGCCAGCCGTTCCGGCCGCCGCCCGGCAAGCACCGCGTTCATGCCCGCGCGCGCGAGCACCAGCGCGTGGAGTATTCCGAAACCGCCGTCACCCAACACGGCAACCACCGAGCCGCGCTTTGGAGCCAGAAACGACACCGAGTGAACTACGCACGCTAGCGGCTCCAGAAATGCCGCCGCCGGATACGACACGTCGCCAGGTTTGCGTAACAGATTGCGCGCGACGATGTGCGACGGTACGGCGACGTAGTCGGCATAGGCGCCGAGTATCTTCGTCGACATCACCGACTCGCATAGTTCTTCTTCGCCGTTCGCGCACCAATAGCAGCGTCCACACGGCGCCGAATGCACGCACATCACGGCATCGCCCTCGCGCCACGCCGTCACGCCCTCGCCGGCGGCGGCGACGTCGCCGGAGAATTCGTGACCGAAGCGCGTGGGCATCGGCATTTGCGGATGCCCACGCCGGTACGCCTTGAGGTCCGTTCCGTCGGTCAGCGCGGCCCGGACGCGCACCACGATTCCACCCGGTGCCGGCAACGGCACGGGCTCTTCGCGTAACTCGATCGTGCGCGGTGCGACCAGCATCGCCACCCGCGCGCCGCCGTTCGCGCTCACGCCCCGGCTTCAGCGAGGCACGCCAAGAGGGCGGTGCGAATCGGCTCCGGCAGCGGGCGGCTCCCCTTCGCCTCGCGATCCATGCACGCGACCGTTAGGGTAAACTCCGCTCCCGCCTCCCCGGTCCGTTCGTTAAAAACCACGGTCTTCCAGCGAACGCTCGACGCACCGACTCTTTCGACGTGCGTTCGCAGCCGCAGCCAATCATCCATCAACGCGGGCGCGTGATACTCGGCTTCGCAGCGGACGCGCGGCAGCCAGAAACCGTAGTCCTGAAAGACGCGGTCGTACGGAAACCCGAGTTCGCGGAAAAACTCCATCTCGGCCCGCTCGACGAATCGCCAGTAGGCGGCAAAATAGACAATGCCGGCAACGTCGACGTCGGACCACTGGCTGCGGACGCGCGTTTCAAACACGCGCGCACCCGCCGGCAGCGTTTCCTTATATCTCACGACGGCGCGCGATTCGTATAGCGCGCCAACGGATCGATTTCGAGGTTCACGCGGCTGCCCGCCGGCCGGTTTCCCAACGTCGTCCGCGCCAGCGTCTCGGGTATCAACGCGACGTCGAACCACCCGTCGCCCACCGCCGCCACGGTCAAACTCACGCCGTCGATCGCGACGAAGGCTTTCTCCACGAGCGCGAATGCCAGCGCAACGGGCCGCTCGATGCGAACGCGCTGCCCCTGCCCTTCCGAACCGCGCGCGAGGACGCGCGCTGATGAGTCGACGTGGCCGTAGACAAAGTGGCCGCCCATGCGGTCGCCGACGCGCAGCGCATATTCGACGTTCACCACGTCCCCGGATTGGCGCTTTCCGAGCGTGCTGCGCGCGAGCGTCTCGGGAATTACGTCGAACGCCACGACCTCGCCGGCGACGGCGGTCGCGGTAAGGCACACGCCGTCCACGGCGATCGAATCCTTCGGTTCCGGACGCTCGCGTTCGACGCCGTCGCAGCGCACCCGGAACGTCGCGCCGCCCGCGGGCAATGCTTCGATGGAGACGACGTTCCCGCGGTAGCCGACGATGCCGCTAAACATTGGCGATGGTGCCCGAAACCACGACGTCGTCGCCGATCCGCATGGTTCGTTCGAAACGCAGTCGTGCGCCCAGCGCCGCGAAATCCACTCCCGCCAGCACCGGAACGGCGCGTTCGTTGCCAAGCAAGACCGGCGCGATCGCCCAGTAGAAGCGATCGACGACACCGGCCGCGATCAGACGCGCACCCAGCGTCGGTCCACCCTCGCACAGCACGCTGTAGACGTCCGCCGCCCGCAGTGCTTTCATCGCCGCCGGCAAGTCTAGCCGCTCGTCGCTCGGGCGGCCGACGAACAGCACGTTGGCGACGCCGCGCAAATTGTCGAACGTTCCGCGCAAGCCCGCGGGCGCCAGCACCATCGACGGCGCGTAATCCTCCAGGGGTGCGAGAATCCGGCTGGCCGCGTCGATGGTGTCGCTTTCGCAGGCGACGATCCGCACGAAGGGCCGCAGGCGATGGTGCGGCGGACGCACCGTCAGTTGCGGATCGTCGACGCGCACCGTTCCGGCCCCGACCATGACGGCGTCGTATGCGATGCGCAGGTCGCGGACGAACGAGCGTTCCGCTTCCGACGTGATCCATTCTTGCACGCCCGGTTGCGAGGTGATCGCACCGTCGAGCGACATCGCCATTTTGAGCGAAAGATACGGACGTTCGGCGGCGATCGAACCCTCGAAGATTTCGATCAGCTCGTGCCCGCGGCGATCGCCGGCAACGTCGACGGCGATGCCGCGCTCGCGTAAATACGCGATGCCCTTGCCGTCGTTATCGGGATTTGGATCGCGCACCCCGCAGACCACGCGAGCGATGCCGGCGCTTGCGAGCGCCGGCGCGCAGGCGGGAACGCGGCCGGAACGCACGCACGGTTCGAGTGAAACGTACAAGGTGGCGCCGTCCGCCGCCGTCCCGGCCTGCATCAACGCATTGGTCTCGGCGTGCGGTTCGCCCGCGCGATGATGGTAGCCCTCGCCGACGATGTAACCGCCCCGCACGATGACGGCTCCGACCGGCGGATTCGGTGCGGTACTGCCGACACCGCGCGCCGCCAGTTCGTAGGCGCGCGCGAGATACAGCCGATCGAGCGGGGTCAGTGCTCCGAGGGTGCAGGTCTCCACGAGGGGCTGCTTTTCGTCGCCGCGACAACCACGGCCCCTTCCACCGTGCCGCCGGCTTCGGCCACGGCGCGTTCGCAATCTTCGAGCGTTGCCCCGGTCGTGCACACGTCGTCGACGAAGGTGATGCGCTTCCCGGCGATGGCGCCCGCGTCGCACCGAAAGCGCCCGCGCGCGGCCAATCGCTCGTTGCGCGTGCGTCCGCGTTGCGCGTCGCCGGCGTGCTGTTGCAGCGCGGCGAGCACGCGCGCGCCAGAAATATCTGCGGCTTTGCTCGCGATCAGCGCAACGCCATCCATGCCGCGAACGCGCCGTCGCGTCGCTGTGGTGGGAACCGGAATCAGCAACGTCCCTGGCCGCACGAACGGCGCGATCCGTTCGCCCAGCGCTTCGGTGACGTCGCGCCGTCCGTCTTTAAGTGCCAAGATTGCCGAGCGCAGCATGCCCTCGTAACACCCGTAGGCGACGACCGGGACGAGACGAAGCCGTACGCGTATGGCGCGCGCGCCGAGCGGCGCGCACGCGTGGCAAAGCCCGCTCCCAATCGCATTGCATCCGGCACACTGCGCGGGAAATAGAAAATCGAGCGCCGCACGCAACGCACGACTTTCGATCACGACGAGTGCGGCGCCGGCTAGTCTACTCGGAGCGCGCTTCCTATCCGGTCTTATGCGTCGGTAAGCACAGCATGGTAGGCGTTCCGACCGTCACCTGTCCTTTTTCGAACTGATTGGCAAACGGGCGCGTTTGCGTAAGCGTGGGACCCTGGATCGGATAGCACGTCAAATGATCGGCGGGATTCGGAACTCGCATGTTGGGGCCGGAGATCACTTTCTTCGTCACCGGCGTGCAGAACAGTTGCGGAGCGCCGACTCCGGTTTGATACTGCTGGAATTGATCCGTGAGCTCCACGCTCGCCCCGCCAAACTGGCCTTGGAATTTGGCCGCATAGCACTCGAAATGCGAAAACGTCACCGCGTAGGGTATCGCCGCCTGGGCCGGCGCCGGCGCGACCGTTACCCGGCCGAGAACGAACGCCGTGGACAACGCGAGCACGGCAATGATGAAACTAACGAACCGCATGGTGAGCCTCCTTTACGGGTAGCCCACCAAGCATACATCCGCTCGGGCACTATGCCAATGGAAGCGTCAGAATTCCGGGATGAACCTCGGGCCGGTAACCGGCCGCGAACACGGCTGCTAGGGAGCGCGGCGTAAGCACCTCGACGTCGGCTCTTGCCGGTTTGGGCTTTCGCATCGTATAGCCGGAGTCGGACCACGCGAAGAGATCGTCTCCCCACACGAGCCACGCCCGGCCGTCGAGCGCCACGAACGTCCCGTCGGGTAGGCGTGCGAGGGCGTCGCGATAGGTGCGCTTCCGGCGATCGTGGATGCGATCCGCATGGAGTTTGCCGTCCATGCCGTCCGCGTCGGGCGGTCCGGCGTGACACGCTTCCCAGAGTGCGCGGAAGCGCTGGTAATCGGCGCGGCGGCACTCCGCGCACGGGCGATGCCCCGCGCTGAACGCAGTCGCTTCGTCGAGAAAAAAGAGCTCCGTATACCGGTGCGGCTGCATGACCGCCCGCTTCCGGCCACGGAACTCGAGACGGCACGCGATCCAGCGCCGCACTTGAAACGGGCGCACGATCTGCCGCGAATCGTCGTGGAGGATTCCGCGGTTTCCCATGACGAGCCCGCGGCCGGGCAGCGCCACGACGTCGCCGAATGGCGTAACCCGATTTTGCAACGGCACGCACATCAATTCGCTACGCAGCCCCCCATTGTCATCCTGTAACGGCCGTCCTTCGACTGCGCGCCTTCGGCGCTCCGCTCAGGATGACAACGCGGCTCCGCTCAGGATGACAAGCGGTGGAGCGCGTTTGCGTCGTCGATCTCAGCTTGCTCGGCGCGCATTGCGGCGGCTTCGAACGCCGCGAGCCGGCGGCGCCGCAACGCTTCAATGACGTTGCGTTGCTTGCGTGCGTCGACGACCGCCTCGTGCGCCGCGTCCAGCTCGGCCCGCGCTTCGGCCAGCGCGTGAATCATCCCATCGATGGACCGGTGCAGAAACAACACATGATTCTCGTAGCTGCGGGCCGCGACGACTCGCTCGGCCGCGATGACGCCGCGCAAGTCGCGTTCGGCGGCGCGAAGCTGCTCGCGGCGCCGCGCGAGTTCCAGCAAAGAAGTCTCTATGGCGCGATGCCGGACGGCGAACGCCTGCAATGCCGCATCCTCCTGCTGCTGACGGTACGCGAGCACCGCTTCAAGACCGAACGAAAACCGTTTGCCCACGCGGTACCCTCCCGGCGAAGACGACCGCGGGAAAGTGCCGGGGTGCGCTATTTCGCGAGCTGGCTGCGTTCCGGTCCGACGGAAACGAGATCGATCGGCGTTGCGAGGAGTTCTTGCACGCGCGCGACGTAACGGCGCGCCGCGGCGGGAAGGTCGGCGATTCGCCGGCACTCGCCGATCGGCTCCGTCCATCCGGGAACCTCTTCAATCTCGAGTTCCAGTCCGGGTGTCGCCGCATCGGCGAATCCCGCCGGCTTCCCGTTCAAGCGGTAGCCGGTGACGATCCCCAGCGTTTCGAAGCCGGTCAAGACGTCGAGCTTGGTAATGACGGCGCTGCTCAAACCGTTGAGCGCCACTGCGTAGCGGCCGGCGACCGCATCCAACCAGCCGCAGCGCCGCGGACGTCCGGTAACGGTTCCGAATTCGGCGCCCTGTCGGCGCAGTTTTTCACCGCGTTCGTCGTGCAGTTCCGACGGCAACGGCCCGCTGCCCACGCGCGTGCAGTACGCTTTCACGACGCCGATGACGCGGCCGATGGCGGTCGGACCGATACCCAGCCCGATGCACGCGCCGCCGGCGATCGTATGCGAGCTAGTAACGTACGGATACGTCCCGTAGCCCACGTCGAGCAGCGATCCTTGGGCTCCCTCGATGAGAACGCGCTTGCCGGCCGCGAGCTTCTCGTGCATGTAAGCGACGCCGTCGACCACGTGCGGCGCCAGCCGCACGGCCACGCCACGCATCTCCGCAATCAGTTCGTCCTCGCTCGGCAGCAACTCGTTCGGATCTAAGAGTGCCCGGCGCGCTGCGAGATTCGTGCGAATCTTTTCGTCGAGCAACACGCCGCGCGCGAAATCGCCGAACGCAATTCCGGCACGCGCGACTTTATCGACGTAGGCCGGCCCGATCCCGCGACCCGTCGTACCGAGGGCGAGCGCACCGCGATCGCGTTCGCCGGCGCGATCGGCGGCAGCATGATACGGCAACACGACGTGCGCGCGATCGGATATTTTAATGCGCGCGATATCGATGCCGAGTGCGGCCAAACGCTCGAGTTCGTCGAGCAGGGTCGCTGGATTGACGACGGTGCCGCCCCCGATGAAAAGCTCGGCATTCGCATTGAGTGCGCCCGACGGAACGATGCGTAACGCCAATTTCGTATCGCCCACCACGATCGAATGTCCGGCGTTGTCGCCGCCGCCGAAGCGCGCCACGACGTCGTAATCCTGCGCGAACAGATCGACGATCCGCCCTTTACCCTCGTCACCCCACTGGATTCCGACGACGACGTCGGCCTTTGAAGCGGAACTATTCAGAGCGGAACTCCAAGTCGCCGGTGTCGCCCATCGGAATCGCGCTGATGCCTTGGAACTGGGTCATCACGAACTCGGAGAACAGCGCGTTGGGCCAGCCGAAATCTTGACGCGTGAACTGTCGCGGATCGTCGGGATTGAACGACTCGTGCAAAAGGTGATCGCCCGGATCGCTGGCCAGCAGCTGGTTGAGCACGTCCTGCTTCTCGGTATTGCTCGTCGCGGTCATGCCTTGGACGATCAGCGCCAGCGGCCAGACCCAATGGTCGGGCGTGTGATAGCTGCCGATGCCGCGCGCCCGGTGTCCCTGGTAAAACGACGGATTGTCCTGCGAGAGCAAGAAGCGGCGGGTGTTGTCGTAGTAGCGATCGTTGGTGCCGGTGTATCCGATGTAGGGCGCCGACAGCAGGCTCGGAATGTTGGCGTCGTCGGTCAATATCGCGTTACCGAGACCGTCGACTTCGTAAGCATACACGTACCCGTATTTCGGCATCAGCACGAGTCCGTAGGTTTGGATGCCGCGCTGCACTTCGTCGCGCAACGCCTTCGCCTCGCGTGCCTTGACGACGTTATGGTACACGTCGCGCTCGATTTCCGACATGTCGCCCAAGGCGACGACGGCGAACATCTCCGACGGAATCAGGAAATTGTAGTAGCACGCGTCGTCGGACGGACGGAAACCGGTCCAAATCATACCGGTGTAGCCGACCGGACGTCCCTTGCCGTCGTTCGCCAGTTCCTTATGCGTGTAGCTGGAGTTGCGCGGATGGTCTTGCTCGCGTTGCATGGTCGCCAGAACCGCGTCGAGCATCTTCGAAAAATCCGGCGTGAAGATCGATGCGTCGCCGGTGGTTTTCCAGTAACTCCAGGCAAGTGCAGTGGGATAGGCGAGCGAATCCAACTCGAACTTTTGCTCCCACACACGGTAATCCAGCGTGTAGGCGTTCGCATAGGGATCGATTTGCAGGTACTTCGCCATTCGCGCGGTGATCGCTTGAAGCAGCCGCCGCACGTCGGGGTCGTTCTTTGCAAAGAACAGGTACGGGCGCGATTGAGCGCTGGCGTCGCGTAGCCACTCCGCCGGAATGTCGCCGGTCTTTACGTAGGCCGTTCCGTCGGATGCGTATTCCGCCAGTTTGCTCGTATCGAGCAGCGCGGCGCGGAACATTTCCTGAAGCTGTTCGTTCGAGTTGCGATAGTCGGCGGCGGCTTGTTCGATCGAATGCAGCTCCAGCGCCGGTGCCGGAACCGGAACTGCGCCCACCACGAGGGCGACGAGCAGCGCGAGCGCGGTGAGGCTCTTGTTCGTCAATGCGGCCACGTTCCATGAGCGTAGAGGGCCGGCAACTCCCGATAGCGTCCCAAGTAATCGAGGCCGTAGCCGACCACGTAGATATCGGGGGCCTCGAATCCCCGATACCGCACTTCGACGTCGGCGATCCTGCGGTGCGGCCGGTCGAGGAGCGCGCACACCGACAACGAGGCCGGTCCGCGAGCTACGACGCGCTTAAAAACGTACTGCAGCGTCAAGCCGGTGTCGATGGTATCGACGAGAATCACGTGGCGGCCTTCGAGCGGAATGGCCGCATCTTTGGCAAGCTCGATACCTTCGCCCTCGCCGTAGCGATTGACCGACACGGCGTCGGCTTCGCACGGGATCGAAATCGCCTTCAAGAGATCGGCGAAGAACGGCGCCGACGCGTTTGAGACGGCGATGAGGAGTGGGACGTGGCCGGCGTAATCGCGGGAAATATCGGCGCCCATCTCGGCGACGCGAACCGTAATCGCGTCCGCGTCGAACAGGGGCTCACCGATCACCCGGACACCGCTTTGCCGGAACGGGCGAGAACGCGCTCAACGTCGCGGCGCGTAAAGAGTTTGACGTTGACGTGCGGATGATTCGAGCGAAGCAACCGCAACTTCCGGTTCTTTCGCGAGTTTCGAATCGGTTTTGCCACGGTGACTTCAATGTAAAGATCGTACTCCGGAAGGTAAAAGTCCGGTGTGAAGAACTCGATTGGCTGCCCCTGCTCGTTCCAGCAAATAGGAAATGTACGGGGCTCATATTGCCAAGGTACTCGATAGAAGTCGAAGATGCGTGCGAGCTCGGCTTCGCTAGCGTGTGCAAAAGGGCCCCGTGACGTAGCCACGGACCATAACCTACGACGACGACCGGCGTCCTTCCCGCCGTCCGCCAAGCGCCCGCCCCCGAAGGACGCAGAAGGGCGTCCCGGCGTTTTACCGCCATCCTGTGAAACCTCTGAGCCCGAAGCGACGGTTTTCTGGCACGGAGGTGCGCCATCATGCGAATTTTTGTCATCGGCGCGAGCGGCTACGTCGGAGCAGCCGTCGCGCGAACTCTGCGGGAGGCCGGTCATGAAGTTACGGGATCGGCACGCCACGAGGATACGGTGAGGAAGCTGCGCGAGGCCGGAGTCGAACCGGTCAACGGCGACGTGACGGCGCCCGAATCGCTGGCGGCCGCGGCGCACGATGCCGACGGCGTGGTGTACGCCGTGCAATACTACGGCGACGATCCTGCAAAGGTGGAAGGCAACGCGCTACGCGCGCTCGTCGACGCGCTTGCGGGCAGCAACAAACCTTTCGCCTACACCAGCGGCGTCTGGATTTACGGAAACACCGGCGAACGCATCGCCGCCGAAGACGCGCCGCTCGATCCGACGCCGCTGGTCGCGCATCGTCCGCAGCTCGAGCGAAGCGTGCTCGACGGGGTCGCGCGTGGCGTGCGCTCGTTCGTCATACGGCCGGGCGACGTGTATGGAGCCGGCGGAGGCATTCCCGCGATGTGGGTGCAGTCTGCGCGCGAGTCTGGAACGGTGCGTTTCGTGGGGGACGGTACGAATCGCTGGGCGATGATTCATCGCGATGATTTGGCGCGGCTCTTTGCCTTGGCCATCGACGGCGCGGATCCCGGAGCGATCTACAATGCCGGCGACGACACGTCGTTCACGGTTCGCGAGATGGCCGAGGCTGCGAGTGAGGGAGCCGGGAAGCACGGCGCCGTGAAGGCCTGGCCACTGGAAGAAGCTCGAGCGGCGCTGGGCGCATTCGCCGACGCCCTCGTTCTGGATTCGCGCATCAGCTCGAACCGCGCTCGCGAGCAACTCGGCTGGCGGACGCGTACGAGTACGATCGTCGACGATCTGCGAACCGGTTCGTACGCGGGCGGTTAAGGCCAACTTAAACGTCGCCCGGTATACTTGACTCGCGATCCCCTTTCGTCTGCGATAGTTGGAGCCACTATGCCGTGCTGCATACCGTCGAATCGATTTTTGGTCTGCCGTGCATCAAGTACGACTGCAGCGCGCCCATTATTAACGGAATCTAGCAGTAAGGAGCGGCGATGAAATACGCATTCGTGAGGCTATTTCCGGCGTTAGACGCCGCGGCACGGCCGGAAAGCGGCGCACTTAACGCGGACGTCTTCGGGTGTTCGAGCGTTCGTCCGTTAGACGATGCCGCCGCACCGCGAAGCGATTCGCAACCCGCCGAAGCGCCCACCGCCGGCTAGGCCGCGCCGCAGCAATATTACTCCCGCGTGAACCGCTCGACCAGCGGGCCGTGCTGCGGGAATGCGGCCGCCAGTTGGGCGTGCGTGCCGAGTTCGAACTCGTCGAACGTAAATCCGGGAGCGACGTCGCAACCGACCAGTGCCCACGCACCGGCGTCGAGAACGTGCGCGGCAAACCACGAGCCGGCCGGAATCGCGGCCTGCCAAGCGTTGCCGTCGCCGAGCACGGCCTGCCGGCGCCATCCATCGGCGTCGATCATCTCGACGGCAACCGGAGCACCGCGGTAGTGGTGCCAAATTTCGTCCGAGCGCAAACGGTGGAATGCCGAAAAGTCGGCGGCCGACAAGAGGTAGTAGATCGACGTGAGTGCGCCTCGCGCCGCGCCGGGCGCGCCGACGTCGATCGCGCTGCGAAACGTTTCGGCGTAGAACCCGCCCTCCGGATGGGGCTTAAGCTCGAGTTGCGCGATCAGGCGCGACGCTTCTTCTTCCTGCATGCGAACCACGTTTTGCGTCTCGCTAGCCCTCGTCCTAGTTCAGGTGTCTCCCGCAGTCGGGCTCCGCACCGGATTCGACGACGAGAGCCGTCGAGTAACAGGGGCACATCACAATCTGGGCGCCATTCCGGCGCTCCGCTCAGGATGACAAAGAGGCGCTCGCACGAAAAGTCGAGACGCATGCAAGCCAAAGAGATGCTTCGGCACGAGTACGTTCAGCTCAAGGTCATCGGCTGGATCATTGTCGTCTTCGCGGTGGCGTGCTCGCTTTTCGATCTCTACGAATACCGGCAGGCCATGGACGCGAGCAAGCCTCCCGGATTCACGACTGCACAATGGGAACGGATGAACGTGCAACGCCGGCGGCAGGTCGCGCCTCGTTACGTCGAGTGGGAAGTGCTTATTCTCGCGCTGTCCCTCGGAGGGTGGCTTCTGGCCGTGCACCGTCACAAATCGCGCGTACGCCGGCTGACGGCGCCTCCGTAAGCGTTTCCGATCGGAGCCCTTACAGCTGGAACGTATACCCGAGGAGCGGCCCGCCCAGGGTCAACTTTTGTACGGGCGATCCGGCCGGAAATCCATAGTAGTTGAGGCTGCGGTATGCCAAGAGGAACGTCTGTCCGTGATTGAAGGTATAACCGGCGCCGGTGTATGCTTGCCACGTCTGATTGATCGCGCCCGCTCCGGCGTCGATGTAGTACGGCACGAACCAGTGGCCGTCGCCCAAGAACGCCTTACCGCGTAATCCGAAGATCACGTCGTTGGCGACCTGCTTGTTCACGACGGTCCCCATGGGGTTGATGATCCCCTTCTTTCCGATGACCGCGTTGTACGACAACGTCAGACTCAGTGGAAACTGGCGCCAGCCGCCAAAGACGTTGAGATCGGCGTCGTGACCGTGCGCGATCGAGAAGCCTGCGGCAAGTTCCCAGATCGACTGGGCGAGGCGAGCGTTTATTGCTAGCGATACCGGGATGGAGACGTGACCGAGCGGCCCGCGGACGGTCGACACCACGTTTGCATTGGTGGAAAAATTGGTGTAGATATAGTCGCCGAAAACCGACGCCTCTCCGAGACGCGAGTCGAATGAGAACATCAATGCGGAGTTGATCTTCGCCGCATAGTCGCTTGGACCGACTTGGACGTTGCTTTGGAGAATGCCGCCCGGCCGGCGCGGGAGCGTCGGTACCGAAAATTGCAGATTGGATTTCAGCGTAGGAAGCCACACGTACGGCGCGAGCGTGACGTGAAGCTTTCCGTCGTACGCCCGGTCCATGGGCGTCGGATGCTCGATAACCGTTGCTGTGGCCGGTGTCGGCGTCGCTTCCGGCGCAGGCGCCACTTGGGCACTTGCCGCTGCCATCGTCGCGAAGAACGCAAAAATTGCAATGGGTAAGAACGAAAGTCGGTGCTTCATTGAACGGTACGGGTCCTCCAGCGTCGATTGTATGGGGAAGCCATCGGGCTGGCCTATCCGAAAAGCGAAGACCCGAGCTTTTAGTTTCGCGGCGTTAGTCGTCGCGAACGCAGCGAAACCCGACGTGCGACATGCCGGTATCGATCGCCTGCGGCGAGCGGGCCGCCGGCCGAAAACGTAAGCAATAGCTGGGGGCACACAGGAACGATCCGCCCTTGAGCACCTTGCGCGGAATGCGGGTTCCCGGTTGACATGGGTCGTAGCTGCGTTCGCGCGCGGCGCCCGCGCAACAGGGTGATTGCACGCCGGAACGCTCGTGGGCGTACCAGTCGGTCGTCCACTCCCACACGTTGCCGGCCATGTCGTAAAGGCCGTATCCGTTGGCGGGAAACCGTCCGACCGGTGCGGTGCGTTCGAAACCGTCGGCGCAGAGGTTCTGCCACGGGAACTCGCCTTGCCAGGTATTCGCGAACGGCGTTCCGCCCGGTTCCACGTCGTCGCCCCACACGAAATCCTTGCCATCGAGTCCGCCGCGGGCCGCGAATTCCCACTCGGCTTCGGTGGGGAGGCGTTTGCCGGCCCATCGCGCGTAGGTTTCGGCGTCCTCGAACGCAACGTGAATCACGGGGTGGTCGGGCCGCGATTTCACCGAGCTGCCGGGGCCTTCCGGATGCTTCCAAGATGCGCCGGGCACCCACGACCACCACCGCGAGTAGTCGCGCAAGTCGACCGGCCCTTCGGTCATGTGAAAAACCAGCGCGCCGGGAACGAGATTCTCGAGCGGGGCGCCGGGAAAATCGGCCGGATCGAGCGCGCGCTCGGCAATCGTGACGTATCCGGTCTTACGTACGAACTTCGAAAACTCTTCGTTCGTAACGGTGTGCGCGTCGATCGAGAAACCGTCGACGTGGACGTCGCGGACCGGCGCTTCCTCCGGATAGAACCGATCGGATCCCATACGAAACGTGCCGCCCTCTATCCGAACCATCGTCGAGAGCCTTCGGCGAGCGTCCTCGCCATCATTCTCTCGGCAAGCGAAGGATGAAACGCGCGCCTCCCAGCGGCGACGCTACGACGCAAACGTCGCCGCCGGCACCGTCGGCGATGGCCTTGACGACCGCTAGACCGATGCCGGTGCCCGGCTGGTTGGCGGTACTTCCGCGAATGCCGAGCTCGAAGACCGTTTCACGCTCGGACGGTGCGATGCCGGGACCGTCGTCGTCGACCGTTACCACGACGACCCGTTCTTCGCACGTACATGACACTTCAACGGCACCGCCGTGGCCGCCGTACTTCACACCGTTTTCTATCAGGTTGACGAGCGCATGCATGCACGCATCCCCATCGATCCGCGCCCGCGCCGTCACTGGAAGCCGCGACCGAATCGAGACTCGCCGTGCGCGCGCAAGGGGCGTCACCGCATCGACGGCGGCGAGCGCGTGTTCGGCAACGTCGCAGCGAGCGCTGCGTCCCCGGGCTGAAAGATCGAGCAGCGAAAATTCCAGCATCCCGTCGACCAGCCGGCCCAAACGCAGCGCTTCGCGGCGCGCCGTTTCGAGAAAGCGCCGCGCCGTCGAACCGTCGAGATCGCCGTCGAGCAGCGTCTCGATGTAGCCGCGAATCGACGTCAGCGGAGTTCGCAACTCGTGCCCGACCGTCGCCAGCATTTCGCCGTGCCGCCGTTCTCGGGCGCCTCGTAGCAGGGCGGCGTCGAAGGTAACGGTCAGCGCGTCGGCTTCGGCGCGACGCTGCACCGTCCACCAGCCCGTTTCGATGCGCCGCCCGGTCGAGCGGGCCAACGAGCCGGCGATCCGATCCAACGCCGTGCGCACTTCTTTCGAGTCGGGAGCGTGGCCGTCGCGCGACGGCGACGTCATCGCCACCGCGAACCGATCGCTGCCGCTTTCGTGGGCCGGCACGTCGTCGCGGCGCAAAACCTGCCGCGCCGTGGCGGCGAACGCGGCGGCCGTCCGCCGTTCGAGATTGCGGGCGTCGCGACGTCCGGTGCGCCATGCAACCTGCTCGAACTCAGGGACGCGCAAAACCAACAACGGAATGGTGCATCCGCGATCCAGACGATCGCCGATCGCATCGGCGAACCGATCGAAAGCGAGCACCGCCGCATCGCTCCTTCTTAAGGACGCTGAAACTTGTAACCGAATCCGTGCACGGTGCGCACGAGCGGCGGCAGCTTCCACCCCGTTTCGATCTTCGAGCGCAACCGATGAACGTGGACGTCGACCGTGCGTTCGTCGCCATTAAAATCGAATCCCCATACTTTTTGCAGAAGGCGCTCGCGCGAAAGCGCGACTCCCGGATTGCTGGCCAACTCCAACAGCAACGCGAACTCGCGCGGTTTGAGGCGAACGTCGTTGCCGTCCACCCGAGCCTCGCGTGCGCGCTCGTCGATTTCCAGCCGCCCAAACGTCAACGTCGGACGCTCGCGTGCGACCGGAGTCCCGCTGCGCCGCAGAATGCCTTTCACGCGTGCAACCAGCTCCCGCGGCGAGAACGGCTTGCACACGTAGTCGTCCGCACCCAACTCGAAACCGACTACTCGGTCGACTTCGTCGGCGCGCGCGGTGACCATCACGATCGGCACTGCGTGCCGTTCGCGGCGCAACGTGCGAGCGACGTCGAAACCGTCGATGCCCGGCAAACCAACGTCGAGGACTACGAGGTCGGCGACCCCTCGCGCCCGCCGTAACGCCGTCTGGCCGTCGGCTACTCCCACCACCGCAAACCCCTCGCGCTCCAAGTGATGCGTGAGAAGGTCGCGGATTGCGGCGTCGTCTTCGGCAACGACGATGGTTTGCACGGGCATGCCGCCGTGAGTGCCCCCGACATGCCCAAACGTGACGGACCGTTAGGTATGCGAAGGCGCCGGCACCGACGGTTTCGGCGAGGGGCGGACGATCAATAGGTGTTTGACCGGCAGCGGGCAGTCGGCGTCGGCGCGCGCCTTGGCGGCGACATACGCATCGACCGTATACACGACGTCGACGTCGAGATCGTATCCGGCACTGTCGTCGTGAACGGTGGCGGGTCCTAACGCGAGCGGACCGCTGAAGGCGTCGCCCGCCTGAAGGTAGGCTTGGTCTGGCCCCATCCGGCCGCTCGAAACGCGCCGCACGACGGCCACACGAAAGTTCTTTGGGTCGGGGGCGCTGGCAAAGATGAACGTGTGACACAGCTTCGACAGCGTGGCCCCCGTTTTGGGTTCGTTGGGGATGTACCAGACCGTCCACTTGGACGGCGGAGGCGCGCTGCAGCCGGCGACGGCGAATACTGCGGCGAGGGCGCAACGAAATAGACCGGCGTACGAACGTGCAATCATGCCTCTTTTTTCGAAGTCTGCTAGCTTGAGCCTCTGAGCGTCCCGAGCGGCTACCTGCCGCCGCCGCCACTCAGTCGATACGAATGCCTGCAAAGGGGCCAAGCGTGGTCGCGCAGCACCCGGTAAATCGTGGAGACCGGAAAGCCGAGCCGCTCGAGCCGGCGCGCGACCGAAGGGTATTCGATAGACGGCGCCTTTGACGCCACCGATTCGAACGCGGCGATGCAGCGTTCGTGTTCGCCGCATTCAAGCTCGCGAACCACTGCGAAGGCGGCGTCGCGGTCGATGCCTCGCCGAATCAACTCACCGACGAGGCGTGCGTCGCCGACGGCTTTGCGTTTCCCCTCGACGTATAGTTTTGCATACAGACGGTCGTCGACGAAGCCATCGCGCTTCGAGCGCTCGACCGCATCGCGAATAGCGGCGTCGTCATAGCCCTTGCGATCGAGGCGTTGCCACAGTTGCGCTTCGGTGAGGCGCTGCCGCGCCAACATCCGAAGCGCACACGCGTACGCATTCACGCTACTCTCCGGGCGCTACGGCTCCTACGACGACGGCCCCATTTTTCGACGTCGTCTTGCCGAGGGCTTCGCGAATTCTGTTTTCGATCTCGCCGGCCATGTCGGAATGTTCTTCCAAGAACGCTTTGGCATTTTCACGTCCTTGACCGATGCGCTGATCGCCGTACGTGTACCACGAACCGCTCTTCCCGACGATGTTTTGCTCCAGAGCGACGTCGAGAATCGAGCCCATCTTCGAGATGCCATGGCCGTAGGTGATATCGAACTCGGCTTGGCGGAAAGGCGGCGCGACTTTGTTTTTTACGACCTTCACGCGCGTGCGCGTGCCGACCACGTCTTGCCCGACTTTGATCGTCTCGAGTTTACGCACGTCGAGACGCACCGACGCGTAAAATTTTAGCGCGCGTCCGCCCGAGGTCGTTTCGGGGCTGCCGAACATGACGCCGACCTTTTCGCGCAGCTGATTGATGAAGATCATGATGGCTTTGCTGCGCGAGATCGCGGCGGTCAACTTGCGCAGCGCCTGCGACATGAGGCGGGCTTGCAGGCCGACGTGGGCGTCGCCCATGTCGCCTTCGAGCTCGGCTTTGGTCACGAGCGCAGCGACCGAGTCGACGACGATAACGTCGACCGCGTTGCTGCGCGTCAGCATCTCGGCGATTTCAAGCGCCTGTTCGCCGGTGTCGGGCTGCGAAACCAAAAGATTCTCGAGATCGACGCCGAGGGCCGCCGCGTAACTCGGGTCGAGCGCGTGCTCGACGTCGACGAATGCCGCCGTACCGCCGATCTTCTGCGCTTCGGCGATGGCGTGGAGCGCGAGCGTCGTCTTGCCGCTCGACTCCGGCCCGTAGATCTCGACGATGCGCCCGCGCGGCAAACCGCCGATTCCCAGCGCAAGGTCGAGCGCGATGGATCCGGTCGGAATGACCTCGAACGCCATGCGCTCCTGAAAATCGCCCATGCGCATAATCGAGCCTTTGCCGAACTGCCGCTCGATCTGGGCCAAGGCGTTGTTCAGGGCGAGTAGCCGTTCGTCTTGTGCTGCCATGCTCTTCCTCTCTCCTCGTGAGTGATTGTGCGTTGTGGCTATCACGCTCTCACCGTCTGGTGCCAACTGGGTGGCATTAACGAAATATGAATCGCGCGGTTCATGACATCGCCGCCTCGGGCGTTTCGTCGAATAACGCATCGATGAACTCGCCGGCATCGAACGGCCGTAAGGCATCGGGCGTTTCGCCGAGGCCGATGAACTTGACGGGGACTTCCAACTCGTCGACGATCGCCACCAGCACGCCGCCTTTAGCCGTCGAGTCGAGCTTGGTGACGACGATCCCGGTGAGTTCGGCGGTCGCGTTGAAAAGTTTGGCTTGCGAGATAGCGTTCTGACCGGTCGTGCCGTCGACGACCAGCAGCGTTTCGGCCGGCGGCTCGCCGAGCTCGCGTTCGACGATGCGTCGGATCTTTTTCAATTCTTCCATTAGGTTCGTTTTGGTTTGCAGCCGTCCGGCGGTGTCGATGAGGATGACGTCGACGTCGCGCGCCTTGCCGGCCCGAACTCCGTCGAAGACCACCGACGCCGGGTCGGCTCCCTCGGCGCCGCGCACCAGTTCGCTGCCGCTGCGGGCGGCCCAAATCCCAAGCTGTTCGGCGGCCGCTGCGCGGAACGTGTCGCCGGCGACGAGCAGCACGCGCTTGCGCTGTTCGCGCAACCGCGTTGCCAGTTTTCCGATGGTGGTGGTCTTGCCGCTCCCGTTCACGCCGACGATCAGCATCACGGCCGGCCGGCGATCGAGACGAAGGTGCGAGTCCGGAAGCGTCAGGAAGCGTTCGACGTCTTTTCGAAAGCGCGCAACCACTCGATCGGTGGTTTTCCAGGCTTCCTGTTTGGCCACGGTCTGCAAGCCGGTGACGATCTTCTGGGTGGTGGGGACGCCGAAGTCGGCCAGAATGAGGATTTCCTCGAGCTGGTCCCAGAACTCGGGGGTCAGCGGGATACCGGCGCGGCCGAGCCGCTGGACGGCGGAAAACGCTTCTCGGGCTTTTCCGAGCGAGGCACGCAGTCGCCCAAACCAGTTCACGGGCGAACCTCTTCCAGGTCGATTATCGAACTCCTGTTCGCTATCCCAGTGCGGCGCGGGCGGCAAATCGCGCGACTTGGCCGTAGAGGTAGAGCCGATCGCCCAGCGTTCGCTCTAGATCTTCTTTCTGCAAAACGTCGGCGAAGCGCGGACTGCGGGCCAGGGCTTCAAAGAGCAGGGTGAAGCGGGCCGGGCGGCGTTCGAGAAAACGCATGAGCTTCACGCGATGCGCCAGCCGCCGCGCAAACCGGCCGGCGACCGCGCCCGCATACCGGGTGGCCGCTCGAACCGGATGCTCTCGCTCGGCCGCGACGGCCTCGGCGGCCAGACGGCCGCTCATGGCGGCTTCGAAGATGCCCTCGCCGTTGGTCGCATCGACCAGGCCGGCCGCGGTGCCGCCCAAGAGCACGTTGCCGTCGGCAAAAGCAGGCCGCGGAACCCCGCCGTAAAGCAGATGCCCTTCTTCCTTCATTTGAAGAATGCCGACGTCGGGACAGAGCCGCCGGCAAACGCGTTGCGTGAATGCGTCGAGTTCGCTTCGCAGGCTCGCTCCGGCAATTTTTCCCACTACGCCCAAGCCGATGGCGAGATGATCGCGTTTCGGGAACATCCACGATACGATTTGGCGGCCACCCTGCGTGAGATAGTAATGCAGTTCGAGCGTGCGATAGGCGATCTCGGCCGCGCGCCCATCGAGATAGACGCGGTACTGCAACGTCGTGATCAGACCGTCGCGCCACCGCGCGAAGGCAAAACGGCTCGGAGTTGCGCCTCCGTGCGCCCGGACGTTCTCGACGTTGACCGTTGCCCCCGGCGCCAGAAAGACGTTGCGTGCCGCGATCCGGCGCCGTTCGCCGGCCGCTAAGTCTGCGTACTCGACGATCGCGCGTCTTCCACCGCGCTCGCTTTCCACGCTGCGAAACAACGATTGCGTTCGAATCTGCGCGCCTTCCTTGCCGGCCAGCCGGCCCATGGTGCCGTCGAGCTCTTCGCGCGTGCTCGTGTGTCCGGGTCCGAACAGAAAATCGTGTTCGACGCCTTCGATGTCGAACAGCGCGATGCGCGGCGTGTCGCAGTGGACGATGGCACGCGGCACGTCGAACGTCTCGCAAAAGCCCGGCCGCAATCCGGCGGCGCAGACGCGCTTCGCGCCGACCACCGCATCCTTCTCGAGGACGACGGTTTCCAAGCCCGCTCGGGCTGCTTCACGCGCCGCCGTCACACCGGCGGGCCCGCACCCTACGACGACCAAGTCGACCGTTTCCATCACATGGTTTTCTCGGCGATGCGCGAGAATTGCTTCCGCGCGCAGACAGGCCATCGCGGGGTGGAGAAAAAAGGCAACGCCATGACGTTCACGACTTTTGTACGCCGCACGCTCGTATTGCCGGTGGCCCTCGCCTGGTTAGCGGCCTGCAGCGGGTACCACGGATCCAATCTCGCGCCCGCAACGACGCTGCAGTCGAGCGCGTCGATGCCGTTCGCGTTGGCGCCTGGCGCAACGTCGTTACTCTACGTCTCCGACCAGCCGAGCAAAGACGTGGCCGTGTTTACGTTTCCGCAAGGACAAAGCATGGGAACGCTGGCGGTGTTTCAACCGGCGGGCGAGTGCGTCAGCAAGTCGGGCAACGTCTTCATCGCGAACTCGTCGAAGTCGAACGTGCTCGTGTACGCGCACGGCGGTACCAAGCCGACGCGCACGATTACCGATCCCGGTTACTACCCTCTCGGTTGCTCCGTCGACCCGGTTACCGGTAATCTCGCCGTCACCAGCTACACGGGCACGAAGAACGCCGGCGGACTCGCGATCTACGCCCGCGCCGCCGGAAAACCGAAAACGTTCACCGATGCAAGCATTCCGCACATGTCCTTTTGCGGATACGATAACGCGGGCAATTTGTTCTTCGATGGTTTCACCTCCAAGCACGCGGTCGTCGTCGGCGAACTACCGAAGGGCGCGACCAAGATCGCATCGGTTACGCTCGATCAGTCCATCGGCGTCGCCGGCGGCGTTCAATGGGACGGAACGTATCTGGCGATCGGCGACGTTACCGCAAGCGCGATCTACCGGTTCAAGATGAGCGCCGGCAAAGGCACCAAGGTCTCGACCGTCGCGCTCAAAGGTTCGAAGTACGTCGACCAGTTTTGGATCCAGGGGACGCAAGTGGTCGCGCCCGACTATATCAGCGGCAACGTTCGCTTTTACAAATATCCCGGCGGCGGCTCGCCGATCAAAATCATCAGCGGGTTCACCGCCCCGATCGCCGCAACCGTCAGTCCGTAATCCTGACGGCCCGGCCGCAGGAATCCCCCGGGCCCGGCTTGCTCATTGGAGGACTCAGCCGTAAGCCCGCAGTAGGCAAATCGGTCGGCCCGCTAGCGGGCCACCTTGCTAGTAACCCTGCTGAATAAGGATTGGAATGACCGCACAGACCGCGATTGTGGCCGGTTTAGTCGGCGGCGCGCTCGCCGTAGTTTATGGAGTCGCACTGACTTTCTGGGTGTTGGCGCAGCCCGCCGGCAACGACCGGATGAAAGAGATTGCCGCCGCCATCCAAGAAGGCGCGATGGCCTTTCTTCAGCGCCAATACTTCACCATCGGCATCGTCGCCGTCATTTTGGCGATCGTGATTCTGTTCGCGCCGACGCTGGGCAGAGAAGCCGCCATCGGATTCTTGATCGGGGCGGTCCTGTCGGGTGCTGCCGGATTCATCGGGATGATCGTTTCGGTGCGCGCCAACGTGCGAACGGCCGAAGCCGCCCGCGGCGGCCTGAAGCCTGCCTTGAACGTTGCGTTCCGCGGCGGCACGGTGACCGGCATGCTGGTCGTCGGCTTGGGATTGCTGGCCGTTTCGGGTTACTACTGGATTTTATTGCAAGTCAACGGCGGCGACGCCGCGACGTCGCTCAAGGCGATGGTCGGTCTCGCCTTCGGTTGCTCGCTGATTTCGGTGTTCGCGCGTCTTGGCGGCGGCATTTACACGAAGGCCGCCGACGTGGGCGCCGACTTAGTTGGGAAAGTTGAAGCCGGCATTCCCGAGGACGATCCCCGCAATCCGGCCGTCATCGCGGACAACGTCGGCGATAACGTCGGCGACTGCGCGGGGATGGCCGCCGACCTTTTCGAGACGTATTGCGTTACGACGGTCGCCGCCATGCTGCTCGGCAACTTGATCTTCGGCGGCAGCGTCCCCGGCGCGACCACCTTTCCGCTGGTGCTGGGCGCCCTGTCGATCGTCGCCTCCATCATCGGCACGCTCTTCGTCGGCCTCGGTAACGTTCAGAAGAGCCGCATCATGGGCGCGCTCTATCTCGGCATGGGCATCGCCAGCGTTTTGGCGCTGATCGGGTTCTGGTTTGCCGCCAATCAAACGTTTGCCGATGCGACCGGAATCTCGCCGCTCTCGATATTCATTTGCGCGCTCGTCGGCGTCGTCATCACGGCCGCCATCACGCTCATCACCGAATACTATACGGGCACGCAATTTGCGCCGGTGCGCCGAATCGCGGCTGCCTCGGTTACCGGTCACGCGACCAACATGATCGCCGGCTTGGCAGTCTCCATGCAGGGGACGGCAGGACCGGCGATCGTCATCGTCATCGGTATTTTAGTGAGCTTCAGCTTTGCCGGCGTGTACGGCGTCGGTATCGCGGTCATGGCGATGCTGTCGCTGGCCGGCATCGTCGTCGCCATCGACGCGTTCGGTCCCATCACCGACAACGCGGGCGGCATTGCCGAAATGGCGGACATGCCCGAAGACGTGCGCAACGTCACCGACCCGCTCGATGCCGTCGGCAACACGACCAAGGCCGTCACCAAGGGCTACGCCATCGGCTCGGCCGCGCTGGCAGCGGTCGTGCTGTTCGCCGCATTTCTTCAAGAGCTGACGCAACAGCAATGTCCGGGCGCCGCCACCGGCGCTTGCGTCGACGGCGTAAAGAACCTGTTCGCGATCGGCAATCCATACGTGCTGTGCGGTCTCTTCGTCGGTGGCCTGCTGCCGTATCTGTTCGCCTCGCTATCGATGCAGGCGGTCGGGCGCGCGGGCGGTGCCGTGGTCGAAGAAGTTCGGCGTCAGTTCCGCGAGAATCCGGGAATCATGGCCGGCACGTCCAAGCCGAACTACGCCACTACCGTCGACATCGTTACGCAGCACGCGCTCAAAGAAATGATCCTGCCGGCACTCATTCCGGTCGGCGTGCCCGTCGTCGTGGTATTGCTCTCGTACTTCAACATTCTCCGGGGCACGACGGGCGCGCAAATGATGGGCGGCATCCTCGTCGGCTCGATCGTCACCGGATTATTCGTCGCCATCTCAATGACGACCGGCGGCGGCGCGTGGGACAACGCCAAGAAGTACATCGAAGATGGAAACTATGGCGGCAAAGGTTCGATCGCGCACCAAGCGGCCGTCACCGGCGACACCGTTGGCGATCCCTACAAAGACACCGCCGGTCCGGCAATCAATCCGATGATCAAAGTGCTCAACATCGTCGCACTGTTGCTCGTCGGTTTTCTCATCCACTGACCCCGCGTCTAGCGCAGCTGAATGACGAGGCCCGCGCCGACGTAGCTAAAGGATAGACCGGGATCGCCGATGAGCGAGTGGCCGTACTCGACGTCGATCTCGGTCCGCGTTCCCAGAAGCTTCTGCACGCCGGCGTCGATGAAGGCGCGGCCGTTGAGGTTCGGCGCGATCTTCGATACATAGACGTATTCGGCGTAGAACTGGTAGAAGTTCGGAATTTGCGTGGTGAGCACGAACGACGGCGTCGTTACGCCGTATCGCGCGTGCGTATTGGCCGGAGTGAATCCGCCGGTAGAAGCGACCGCGATCGTCGTGCCGATGCTGGTCGCCGGGCTGAGCGAGTAGCTGGCATCCAAATTCCCGGTGAGCGTCGCGTTACCGGCGGTCAGGAAGGGCGAACCGTTCGGCGGCGTGTCGAGCCCGTCGATTGCCAGCGACAAACGGCCGTACGTCGGAAACTGAAACTTAAACCCGAGCCCGGAATCGTTCACGCCGTAGCTCGTCCGGCCCGGTATCGCGGTCGCGTACACCCGGGTAGCGACGTAGTTCGGTCCGATAACGTCAAGTTCAAAATGCGGGGCGACGCCGACGCGCAAGAAGTTCTGCGGAACTTGGCTTTGAACCGATCCCGCCGACGCCGTTGCGTTGACTTGATTCTGATAGCCTAATTCGAAGACGACGGTGTGTGCGGCGACGGCGCACGTGCTGTACCCGATGGTGGGACGGTTGGCGGTTGCGAGCAGACGTCCCGGGCCGCCACATGGATCGGACGGCGTTGCCCTCGGCGATGGTGATGCGTTCGGAGACGGCGACGCCTCGGCACCTTGCGCGCGTGCGCGTCCGGGCGCTCCGCCGAGCGCGCAGCCGGCAAGCGCCGCAATCAACACGAGCGCTCGCGCGACTCCCATGGGGCGACCGCTTTCGGTTGCCCGTTCGTCAATTCATGCGCTCCGCAGGCCAACGAGGAGCGCTCGAATTGAGCGTGAATGGTGAACGCCATGCAACAGTCATTCAAGGTTACCGGAATGGACCTCACCGGCTACATGGTCAAAGATGCGGCTCGCGCGATCGGCTTCTACCGCGACGTGCTCGGGCTGGAGCCGACGATGGTCTACCCCGAGAATCGCGGGGCCGAATACGAATTCGCCGACGGCACGACGTTCGGCCTATGGGGCGGCGGCGACGTTATGCCGTTTCAACCCAGCAACGGCGTTCTGTTCGCGGTGGACGATCTCGACGCCGCGGTTGCGGCGGTGAAGGCGCGCGGCATTCCGGTGATCATGGAACACGAAAGCCCCGTCTGCTTTATGGCGATGATCCAGGACACCGAAGGGAATAGCGTCGTCCTCCATAAGCGCAAGGCAACCTAAGCGCGCAAGCGCGCTTCTCTCACCAAGTTTTAGCCAGCCGGCGACGTTCGGGTCGCCGGCTGGGCGGCCCGCTCGCTTACAATAGGCGCATGACGACGAGTTCACCGCGGCGGTTTTTTGCCGTTCTTTCGATGGCGGCATTCGTAGCGTTGAGCTCCGGCGCAGCGGTGGCCTCCGATCCGCAACAAAATCAGTGGGAGATGCAAATCGGCCAACAACAGTTCATGCAGTTGGCGCAGCGCGGCGAAATCGTTCAGTCGTCACCCTACTACAGCGTGCTCGAGCCGATCGCAGCCCGCATTGCCGCCGTGGCCGGTCCACAATACTTCACGCCGTTTCATTTCATCTTAGTCAACGAGGCCTCCCCGAACGCGTTTGCGGTTCCGGGTGGGAACGTGTACGTTACGACCGCCATGATGACGTTCGCCAAAAACCAAGACGAGCTGGCCGGCGTGCTGTGTCACGAGGTCTCGCACGACATCCACCACGACGTGTATAACAACGCGCACAAGACTCAGGGCCTTCAAACCGCTGCCGGCGTGCTGGGCATGCTGATGGGTGGCACCATGCTCGGGCAGATGGCCGTGGGTCTCGGCGCCGGAGCGCAAGCGATGACGTTTTCGCGCTCGGTCGAGTCGAACGCCGATCGTGCGGGCGCTTATACCTGTGCTCAAGCCGGCTTTAATCCGTACGGATTGGTTTGGCTCTTCCAGCATTTCCAAGGCAAAGCGCACGGCTCACTCGAGATGCTTTCGGATCACCCCCGCGACGATCACCGCGTTTCCGATTTAGAAAATCTCTTTCACAGCGATCCAGCAACGTTCGGCCGCTTCAACGCGGACGAGTCGCAAGGCACGCCGCTCGCGACGCCGTCACCGCAACAAGGCTACCCACCGCAACAAGGCTACCCACCGCAACAGGGCTATCCACCGCAACAGGGCTATCCACCGCAACAAGGCTATCCGCCGCAACAAGGCTATCCACCGCAACAGGGTTATCCGCCGCAAGGGTATCCGCCGGCGCTCTTGGCGCTCCGCTCAGGATGACAACGCTAAGGTCCGAACGGATTGTCGGTGGTGACGTTCAGTCCGGTGAGTGCGGTGCGCAAGTCCTGATAGGCGGTCGTCTTGCCGGTCAGCGTTTTATAGTTGTCGTTCAGCGTCGCGCCGCCGGCCTTTACGATTTGCGCGGTTTCGTGTCCGAGGCTGCGCAGCCAGTACAGATACACGATCGCACAGCCGGTTGATGCCGCGTCGGAATCGGTCTGCTCCGTCTTGCCGATCCAATCGGGATACCCCGCTTGCGCCCACGCCGGCCCGGTCGCATACTGTTCCAGCGTCGCCAACGAGGTTTCCGCCTCGGCGCAAAAGCGCGATAAACCCTCGCCGTTGCTATAGCCGCAGTTCCATCCCGCGTTTTGAGCGCCCATGAAGCACTCGCTCAGTTCCGCGACGTAGAGCGCGATTTGCAGGCTTAACGGATCGACTGACGCAGCAAAACACGCATCCAAATAGAGGACGCCGCCGGTGGAAAAGTCGCAGCCGTAGTGATAGGCGCCTCCCGAACCGTCGTGCGCCGAACTCAACGGTGCGACGATAACGTCGGTCGCCGCGCCGCTCACGCCGAAAAGCGTCTGCATATCGCCGTACGGCTTGGCAACCTTCGCGAGCAGTTGCTGCGCGATCGCAAGCCCCGCAGCTCCCAATGCCGGATCGTAATACACGGTCACTTGCGCGCTCGTGCCGACGCTGGTGGCTGGATAGTCGAACTTGGTCGTCGCCGCTTTCGGCGGCTGGATCGTTTGGCCGGGCCGAACGAGGACTCTACACTGGCTCATGTTTGGGCGGCTACCTCCAGTTCGTACTTTCGAAAGATGACAATGTAACTGGCAACGACGAACGTGATCGCAAAGGCCAATAACCCGTCGCCGATCGCCGTCGAAAGACTGCCGCGGTGCGGCATGGCCAAGCGGACAACCGAGCGCAGCCCGAAGGCGACCACGAAAATCACGATGGTCACCCACGAAGACCCGAGGTACATCACCCCGGGCCGTTCGGTTGGACGAACGTCGGTGTGCATCCCGCGCAGAATTCCGAACGGAATGCCCACGACGCCGCCGACGAGCAGCGCCGCAGCAATTTCCCAAGCTGGCGCCGGATTGAGCGCCTCCGTCGCGTAGATCGTCCAACCCGTCAGCGCGACCAGAATTAGCGGCTGAATCCACATTCGGGTCAGGCTGATGCGCTGCGGCCGCACGAAACGAATCGCCAGCACGACCACCACCACGGCCAGTGGCAGAAGCTGCATCCACCACGGAACGTTCGAACCGGATTGCATGACTTAACTCCAGGCTGGATGCAAAAACGGGAGCGAAATCTCACTCCCGTTTTTCCAGTAACCCGCGGAATCCTTACTTGATTTCGACTTTCGCGCCGGCTTCTTCCAGCCTTTTCTTAACCGCCTCGGCTTCGTCTTTGGTAATGCCTTCCTTCACGGCCTTCGGGGCGCTTTCGACGAACGACTTGGCTTCGGTGAGCCCGAGACTGGTGAGCTCGCGAACGGCCTTGATCACTTTGATCTTCTCAGGTCCGGCCTCGGCGAGAATGACGTCGAATTCGGTTTGCTCGACAGCCGGAGCGGCAGCCGCCGCCGGAGCCGCCATCATCGCAGCCGGAGCCGCAGCCGAGACGCCGTATTTTTCCTCGAGTTGCTTCACGAGATCCGCGAGTTCGAGAACGGTGAGTTTGTCGATTTGATCGATGAGTTCGGCAAGTGCCATGATACTGTAGATCTCCTTAAGCGTTGGGTACCGCGGCTTCTCTTTGCTCGCGGATAGCAGTAAGCACGCGGACGAGGCCGCTCTGATTTCCGGAAAGCACGGTCACGAGACCGCGCAGGGGACTGGCGAGCGAGCCGACCAGCCGAGCGATGAGTTCCATCTTGGGAGGGAGTTTGGCGAGTACGTTCACTTGCGCCGCGCCGACGACGCTACCGTCGAGGAAGGCCGCCTTGATGGACAGCTTCTTGGTGGCGTCACTGAACGCTTTGAGCGCTTTCGCCGGAGCCACCGGATCCGCGCCGGCAAAGACGATGCCGGTCGGACCGGCTAAGAACTCTTCCAACTGGGCAGCCGTGTCGCCGGCGGCGATGCGGAAGAGCGTGTTTTTTACGACGGAATACGTGCTGCCGTCTTTGCGAAGCTCGCCGCGAAGTCTGGTAATTTCCTCGACGGTCAACCCCTGATAATCCGTCAAGAATAAGTTCTGCGCGGCGGCCAGCTGCTCGCGCAGCTCTTTGACCGCGGCTTCTTTTCGGGCCGTTGGCATAGGACGTTCCCTTTTATTGGCGTTTCTATCGAGTCGGAAAACGAAACCGCGCTCCATCCGTCCGGAGAGCGCGTAAAACGTCGAAAAGATTCGCGTATCGCGTCCTCGGCAGGTTGTCGCGCTTCCAGCTCGCGTTCGGCGATAAGGAGTCGAGACGATTAAGGCCAAAACAGGCCGCCTACGGTCTTCGGAGCCTGACGTAGAGTACCACAGGTTCGCAGCCGTCGCAAGACTAACCCGCCGGAGGATGGAGCATTGTCGGAGGATCCGCGTAAAATCGTTCGTTCCCGTTTCTTGGGAGCCGCCGGCATTGGGCTGGCGGCAGTAACCATGGCCGGTACCAATGCGGGCCGGGCGGTCGCGGCCCCCGGACCGGTAACCGCCGCGGAAACGCCCGAGAAGGCGATCCAGCTTCTCCAGGAAGGCAACGAGCGGTTCCTCAAGGGTCAGGCTGTCTGCGAGTCGCTCACCGCCACGCGGCTAGAGCTCACCGCCGGACAGGCGCCGTTTGCCACCATCCTCGGCTGCTCGGACTCCCGCGTTCCGCTGGAAACGCTCTTCGATCAAAAGCCCGGCCAGCTGTTCGTCGTGCGCGTTGCTGGAAACATCGTTACCGACTCGGGACTCGGTTCGATCGAATACGGCGTAAAAGTTTTGAACACGCCGCTCGTGGTCGTGCTCGGCCATAGTTCGTGCGGCGCCGTGGATGCGACCATTAAATACGTCGCCAACGGCGTTACGCAACCCGGACACATCATGAATCTGGTGCGTCAAATCGAGCCGGCCGCCACGGCCACCGAAAAGAAGCCGGGTAACTGGCTGTATAACGCCATCGCGCAGAACGTGCGCAACAACATTACCGCGTTGACCGAACGTTCCACCATCCTCGCCGACGCCGTCAACGCAAAGAAGATCCTGATCGTCGGCGGCGTCTACGATTTGCACTCGGGCCGAATCAGCCCGCTGCGAACGCTTGCGAAGGCTTAAGCCGTCGCTTTAATCCGGTTCGGGTCGACTTTGACGCCCGGGCCCATCGTGCTGGTCAGCGTTACGCTGCGCATGTAGGTACCCTTCGCCGCTGCCGGCTTGGCTCGCACGATGGCGTCGAGCAGCGTGGCGAAGTTCTCGATCAAATGCTGCTCGTCGAAGTTCGCTTTGCCAACGATCGTGTGAATGATGCCCGTCTTGTCGAGGCGGAACTCGACCTTACCGGCCTTGATGTCGCGAATGGCGCCGCCGATGTTCGGCGTCACCGTTCCAGCCTTTGGATTGGGCATCTTCTGGGCGAGAATGCGGCCCAGTTCTTTGCCGACTTGCGCCATCATATCGGGCGTCGCCACCGCGACGTCGAATTCGGTGAAGCCTGCCTTCACGCGGTCGATCAAATCTTGATCTCCGACGTGATCGGCTCCGGCTTCCTGCGCGGCCTTCGCGTTGTCGCCTTTAGCGAATGCGATCACGCGCACAACGCGCCCGGTTCCGTGCGGTAACAGCACGGTGCCGCGCACGTTTTGATCGCTCTTTTTCGGATCGACGCCGAGACGGATGTGCGCTTCGACGGTCTCCGCGAACTTCGCATTTGCGTTCTTCTTCACGAGCACGACGGCTTCGGGCGGCGTAAAGAGCTGCTTACGATCGTATTCCGCGGCTAGTTTCTTGAAACGTTTTCCGTGGTGTTGCGGCATTACGCTTCCACCTCCACGCCCATCGAGCGCGCGGTGCCGGCGATGATCTTCATCGCCGCATCGACGTCGTTCGCGTTGAGGTCGGGCTTCTTCGCTTCGGCGATCTCGCGGACTTGCGCTTGCGTCAGCTTGCCGACCTTGTTGCGGTTCGGTTCTTTCGAACCCGACTCGATCCCGAGCGCGCGCTTGATCAGGAACGATGCCGGCGGCGTCTTGGTGATG